>CAZFNS010000010.1:1523-72332 GCA_964520475.1 uncultured Enterobacterales bacterium | reverse complement strand
TCCCGGGGAATAAAGCCTCGCGGAACCTCCGCCCGTCCGGGCGGAGGTTTTTTTTTGTCAAACGCCGCGGACGAGCGCCGCGAAGAGCTCGCGCGCGAGCCCTTCGCGGGACGCGCCGGGGCCGCCGCGCGGGGAGGGCGGGCCGCTTTCGGCGGCGCGCAGCAGGTAAGCCAGGATCAGGGCGAGATCCGCGGGCAGCTCCGCGCCGGGGGAGCGCAGGCACCGGGCGTTGAAGTGCCTGAGCACGGCCTCGTGATCCCGCAGGGGCCCGAGGACGCGGCTCTCGATCGCGGCGCGTTCCTTTTCGAGGCGGGCGTTGTCGGCTTCGAGCCGGGTCAGGGTCCGCTCCGCTTCCGCGATCAGGGACCGGACGGCGCGGTCGCCGGGCTCCGCGGCCCGCCGGGCTTCAGTATTCGTAGGTTCCGTCATCGCCGTTCCTCGTCTTCATGTCCGCGAGCATGCGCAGGGCGCCGCCGAGGCTGCGCGCCCCGCCGCTTAAGCGCAGCTCCCCCGGGTCGGTTTTCAGGGCTTCGAGCCGCCCGATGAAATCGTCGAGCAGCGCGGCCCGCAGCCGCAGCGCCGTTTCCGCCGGGGCGCCGCCCCGGTTTTTGAGGAACAGCCACGCGAAATCCTGATCCGCGATGAAATCGGCGAGGCGCGGGTCCCGCAGGTGCGCTACGACGATGTCTTTGATCAGGTTCTGCAGGACGGCCCGCGCGACGAGCGCGGCGCCTTCCTCGGCGCGGACGGCTTCCCGCAGCCGCTCGTTCCGGCGGCGGGCTTCGGCGACGGCGGCCTGAAGCTGCCGGAGAACCTCCAGGCGGTTCCCGCCCGGGGCGGCGGGCGGGCGGGGACGGGCCCGCGCCGTCGGGATGCCGCGCGCGCCGAGAATGGCGAGAATGGTCGAATACGAACCGTGCCCGAGCGCGGCGCGGATCCTGCTCACGCTCACTTTTTCGCCCGCGGCGGCGAGGGCCCGCGCCGCCTCCACGACTTCCTCTTCCGTTACCGCCGGCATTTCTTCTCCCTTTTCCGCTCCGCGGGACCGTCCCGCCCGTTTATTTTAGCAGAAAACCCCGGGACCGGTCAGAGCGGGCGGGCGCCGCGCGGCTCCGTCCGGCGCATCCCGCGGGCGGTTCCGGTTCCGGGAGAAACGGACGGGCGCGCCGCGAATACGTCAAAAATGCGAACAAAAAAAACATCAGAATAAAATATATTGCATAGCGGCGATCCGTGTGCTAAGGTGAGCTGACATGCCGGGGCGCGCCGCGCGGCCGGTCCGGCTTTTTCGGCAAAACGGGGAATCAACGATTTAAGGAGATTTTATGAAAAAACTTTGCTGTCTGGCGATCGCCGCGGTAATCGCGTGTTCGGGATGCGGCCTTTTCCAGAACTATGAAACCGGGACGGCCATTTCCGACGCGCAGCTGGCCGCGATCCAGGCCAACAAGACCACCCAGCAGGAGGTTTTGGCGCTGTTCGGACCGCCCTCAAGGACCATGCAGGTCGGCGACGATCAGCTCGTGATCTACGATCACCAGATTATCAAACATTTCGGAGATAACGTGAACGAAAGCGTCAACTTCACGGTCAACAAGAAAGGCGTCGTGACCAACGTTTCCCGTAGCCAGGGAAGCAACACGTCGAACCCGCTGCTCGACGCCGCCGGCGTCAAATAGCGCCCGGAGGGGATCCGGAAGCGTTCCCCGGCAACAGAGCAAAGGGCGGGATCCCGCGGGGGATCCCGCCCCTTTTTTCGCGGGAAATTCCGGCGCCGCGGCCGCCCGGGCTCCGGGGCGGACGTTCCGCGCCGTTCGTTCCGGCGCGTCGGGCCGCGCCCTTTGCCTCCGTCGTGAAAAAAATAATCGTCGGCCCGCTCCCCCGGATTGACGCTCCGCCTGTACCCGGCCGCCGGGATGGGGTAGAATGCCGTCAGTTCCGGGCATAACGGGGGAGGCGGTCATGGCGCTTGCGGACAAACAGCTCGAGCGGTACTCGAGACAGATTCTCTTAAAGGAAATAGGCGAGGAGGGGCAGGAAAAGCTCCTGCGCTCCAAAGTGCTCATCATCGGAGCCGGGGGCCTCGGCAGCCCCGCTTCCCTGTACCTCGGCGCGGCCGGGGTGGGTTTCATCGGCTCGATCGACGCCGACGCGGTCGACCTGTCCAACCTGCAGCGCCAGATCGTCCACGCCGCCGCGGACATCGGCCGCGACAAGGTGCTTTCGCTCAAGGAGTCGGTCGAGGCGATAAACCCCGAGGTCCGGGTCGAGCCCCTGCGCGTGAAAATCGGCGCGGACAATATCCGGGCAATCGTCCGGGACTACGATTTCATCCTCGACTGCACCGACAATTTCGACACGAAAATCCTCATCAGCGACGCCTGCGTCCTCGAGGGGAAGCCTTTCTGCCACGCCGGCGTCAAGGAATTCCGGGGGCAGGTGATGACCTACGTGCCGGGGCGCGGGCCGTGCCTGCGCCGCGTGACCGCGGAGGTCCCGCCGGGGGCGGCCCGGCCCGGGGGCATCATGGGCGCGACGGCGGGCCTCGCCGGCTGCCTGCAGGCCCTCGAGGCGATAAAGTACCTGACCGGCGCCGGGGAACTTCTGACCGGCAGCCTGCTGATCCTCGACACGCTTCGCGGGCACTACCGCAAAATCAAACTCGCGCCCTGCGGCCCGGAATGCCCGGTCTGCGGCCGCGCCCGCCCGGGCGCGTAACGCGTCCCGGCCGGCGCCCGCGCGCAAAAAAGAACGCGGGCGCCCCGCGCCCGCGTTTCGCATCCGGTCTTATCCTTTCCCCGGCGTCCTAAATGCTTCTTTCGCAGTCGGGACGCTCGGCGAGCGGCCTGACCTCCCTGGTGGGGCTGCCCACGTAAACCTGGCGCGGCCTGCCGATGCGCGAATCCGCTTCCTCGTTCATCTCTATCCAGTGGGTGATCCAGCCGATGGTCCTCGCCAGGGCGAAGATCACCGTGAACATGTTCGTCGGGATGCCGATGACGTTCAGGATGATGCCCGAGTAGAAGTCCACGTTCGGGTAGAGCTTGCGCTCGATGAAGTAATCGTCGCTGCGGGCGATCCTTTCGAGCTCGACGGCCACGTCGAGGATCGGGTGATCCTGGATCTTGAGCTCGTTGAGCACTTCGTGGCAGGTCTCGCGCATGACCGTGGCGCGCGGGTCGTAGTTCTTGTACACCCGGTGCCCGAAGCCCATGAGCCGGAACGGATCCTTCTTGTCCTTCGCCTTGGCGATGAACTCGGGGATGCGCTCCACCGTGCCGATGCGCTCGAGCATGCGCAGGCACGCCTCGTTGGCGCCGCCGTGGGCCGGGCCCCACAGCGAGGCTATGCCGGCGGCGATGCAGGCGTAGGGGTTGGCCCCCGAGGAGCCCGCGAGCCGCACCGAGGACGTCGAGGCGTTCTGCTCGTGGTCGGCGTGCAGGATGAAGATGCGGTCGAGCGCCTTCGCGATAATCGGGTTGACCGCGTACTCCTCGCACGGGGTCGCGAACATCATGTGCAGGAAGTTCCCGGCGTAGTCCAGGGAATTCTTCGGCGGCATGAACGGCTGGCCGATGGAGTACTTGTAGGCCATGGCGGCGAGGGTCGGCATCTTGGCGAGCAGCCGCAGGGCGGTGAGCTCCCGCTGGTCGGGATCGTAGATGTCGAGGTTGTCGTGATAGAACGCGGAGAGCGCGCCGGCGATGCCGCACATGATCGCCATCGGGTGGGAGTCGCGGCGGAAAGCCTTGAACAGGGAGTTGATCTGTTCGTGCACCATGGTGTGGTGGGTCACTCTCTTCTTGAATTTTTCGTACTGGGCCGCGCTGGGCAGGTCCCCGTAGAGGAGGAGGAAACAGACCTGCAGATAGTCGGTTTTCATCGCCAGTTCCGAGATCGGGTAGCCCCGGTGCAGCAGAATCCCCCTGGCCCCGTCGATGAAGGTGATTTTCGACTTGCAGGAGGCCGTGGACACGAAACCGGGATCGTACGTAAAGTAGCCGTGCGATCCCAGGGCCCTGATGTCGATCACCTCCGGTCCCTCGGTGCCCTTGAGAATCGGCAGTTCGATCGGATCCCGGCCGGGAATGCTGAGTATGGCGACTTTTTTATCGGTTGCTTCGGTCATTGAAGACTCCTTCTGTGATTTTTATGGCGGACGGTTATAAAACCAAACATAGCCATTCGTCAAAAAACTATGATCATTATAACCGTAAAGACGGTGTTTGAAAAACCAAAATCGCACATTCGCCGGCGCCGGAACCCCCGTCCCGCCGCGGGACGGGCGGGCCGCGCGCCCGGCGCCGCGGCCGGGGCGGCGGCAAAAATGCCCGCGGCGCGCACGCGCGGGTTGTCCGTCCGCCTCCGTTCGTATATAATCCCGAGACGGGCGTTACGATTTTGTCCGGCGCGCCGGGCGGGCCGGCGGCGGGATCCGCGGCGGGCCCGGGCCGGTTCGGCATTCCGGGGTTTGACATATGGCACTGATAAAACTTTTCCGTCCTCTGAGCCTCTCGGTGGGGCTCAGGTACGCCTTTGCCTCCTCGAACCACCGGTTCGCCTCGTTCATCGCCCTCCTGTCCACCCTCGGCATCATGCTCGGCGTCGCGGCCCTCATCGTCGTCCTTTCGGTCATGAACGGCCTGGAGGGGGAGCTCAAGGACAGGATGCTGGCCGCCGTGCCGCACGCCGTGGCCACGGGCCCGGACGGGCTGATCGCCGAGACGTACGATTACGGGAAGCTCGCGGCGATTCCCGGGGTGGAGGCCGTGGCCCCGCAGATTACCGACGACGTCATGATCCAGGGGAAAAACGGCATATACGGCGCCACGCTCTACGGCGTCGACCCGCGGGCGTACCCCGAGGTCGATCTCATCCGCGCCTCCGCCGGAACCCGCGCCTTCGACAACCTGCTGCCGCTGAGCTACGAGCTGATCGCGGGCTGGGACCTGCTGGAGATGCTCGGCGGCGCCCCCGGGGAGGAAGTCAGGATAATTTCGGCCTCCCGCGTGCGCTACACCCCGTTCGGCCGGATCCCCTCGCAGCGGCTCTTCACCGTTTCGGGAGCCTATGCGGTGGGCAGCTCGACCTCGGGGATGATCCTCGCCAACATCGAGGACGCGCGCAAGCTGGCCCACGTTCCCGCGGGGTACGTTTCGGGGTTCAGGGTCTGGCTCCGCGATCCCTTCGCGATCAACGAGTTCGCCGAGGCGGCCCGCGCGGCCGACCCCTCCCTCGTCATCGCGGACTGGCGGACCGAGCTGGGCGAATTTTTCCAGAGCGTGGCCATGGAAAGGCTGATGATGGGGCTGATGCTCGCGCTGATCATCGTGGTGGCGATCTTCAACATGCTGTCCTCGCTCGCCATGGTGGTGAGCGGCAAGGTCGGCGAGATCGCGGTGCTGCGGACCCTCGGGGCGGGGAAGCGGACCATCATGTGGATCTTCGTCGCCGAGGGCGCCCTGAGCGGCGTGATCGGCTCGGCGCTCGGCCTGATCCTCGGGCTCCTGCTGGTCGAAAACCTGGATTCCGCGCTGAGCGCGCTGGGCATCAACCTGTACATCTCGGCGGGCGGCGCGGGCATCCCCAGGCAGGTCGATTACGCGCAGCTGGCCGCGATAACGGCCGCCACCGTGGCCCTGAGCTTCGCGATAACGATCTATCCGTCCGTAAAAGCCGCCGGGCAGCCGCCGGCCGAGTCTCTCCGTTACGAATAACCGGGGGTGGAGTCATGAGCACGAACAGCGAAGGCGAAATTCTGTTAAAGGCCGAAAACATCTGCAAGGACTATACCGAGAGCAGCGTGGTCACCCGCGTGCTGAAGGGCGTGGATCTGGAAATACGCGCCGGCGAGATGGCGGCGATCATCGGGTCGTCGGGATCCGGCAAAAGCACGCTCCTGCACATCCTCGGGACCCTCGACCGGCCCACGCGGGGCAAGGCGCTGTTCCGGGGCGAGAACCTCTTCCGCCTGAGCGGCAGAAAGCGCGACCGTTTCCGCAACCGCTCCCTGGGGTTCGTCTACCAGTTCCACCATCTCCTGAGCGATTTCACGGCCTACGAGAACGTGGCCTTCCCGCTGCTGATTTCCGGGGAGCGCGACGGGGACCGGATCGACGCGCGGGTCAGGTATCTGCTCGACCGGGTCGGGCTCGGGCAGAGAATGAACCACCGCCCGTCCGAGCTTTCGGGAGGGGAGCGGCAGCGCGTGGCCATCGCCCGGGCCGTCGCCAACCGGCCGGAGCTGATCCTCGCGGACGAGCCCACCGGCAATCTCGACCACCGCAGCGCCGCCGAGGTTTTCGGGCTGCTTTCCGAGCTCCGGGCCGAAAACGGGTGCGCGATGCTGGTGGTGACGCACGACCGGGATCTGGCCGCGAAATTCGGCCGCGTGTTCGAAATGTCCGACGGCAGGGTGAAAGAAAGATGATCGGGTTCCTGCCGTTTACCGTGGGCCTGCGGTTCTCCCGCGCCAAGAAAAAGACCGTGATGTCCGGGGTCATCTCGGCCGCCTCGATCGCCGGGATCACCCTCGGCGCGGCCGCCCTGATCACCGGGCTCTCCGCCATGAACGGGTTCGAGCGGGAGGTGGCCCACCGCGTGCTCGGGGTGATGCCCGCCGTGGAGGTGACTTCCCTGAGCGGCTATTTCGACGACGCCCCGGCCGCCGCCGCGCTCATGGAAGGCACGGACAGGATCCTGGCCGCGTCTCCCGGCATGATCGTGAACGCCATGCTGAACAGCGACAACCGCTACCGCTCCTCGCGCGTGACGGCGCTCGACTCCGGGAACTACAAGAACGTCATCAACATCGACGAGTTCATGCTGGACGGGGTCAGGATCGCCGATCTCAAGGACGTTCCGGAAAAATACGGCGTCCCGGGGATCATCGTCGGCTACGATCTCGCAAAGAAGCTCAAGGTCAAAAAGGACGATTCCGTCGAGCTGATCGTCACGCGGAGCGGCGCGGACGGCGCCCTGAGCGCGCCGGCGGGAACCACCTGCCGCGTGGCGGGCATTTTCCGGATCGGCGGCAAGCTCGACGGCCTGCAGTCCTACGCCGATCTCGACACCGTCCGCAGGCTCGCGGGCCTCGGCCCGAAGCAGAGCGCCTCGGTGTTCCTCAAAACGGGTGATTTTTTCGGGGCCCTCGCCGACGCGCGGGAAGAGCTCATCCCCCTGGCCGGGGCCATCCCCGAGCCCATGGGCGTCCAGAGCTGGATGGATCAGGCCGCCCCGCTGTACCGGGACATCCAGATGGTCCGGACGGTGATGTGCCTGGCCCTGCTGCTCGTGATCGTGGTTTCGTGCTTCAACATCGTGTCGAGCCTCATCATGTCGGTGAACGAAAAGAGGAGCGAGGTGGCGATCCTGCTGTCCATGGGCTACTCGCGCTTCCGGGTGATGTGCACGTTCGTCGTCCAGGGGCTGTTCAGCGGCGCGTACGGCACGGTTTTCGGGGTGTTCCTCGGGCTGCTCCTGGCCTCGAACCTCACCGAGACGATTAATTTCATCCAGGACGTGACCGGGGCGCGGATCCTGCGCTCCGAAACGTATTTCATCGACTACGTCCCCTCCGAGGTCCGCCTGTCCGACGTCCTCCTCACGGCCTCGTTCAGCCTCTTCACCGCGCTCCTGGCCGCGGCGCTTCCGGGCATCCGGGCGTCCTTCATCAGGCCCGCCGCCGAGCTTTCCCTGAAATAGCCGGCCGCGGCGTCCTCCCGTTTCCGGGCCGCCCCCCGCGGGAAAAAAAGGGAGCCCGCGGCATGCGGCCGCGGGCTCCGTCCGGATTCCGGTTCCCGGCTATTTAACGAATCTGAACGCGCTGCGCGCGATGACCAGTTCCTCGTTCGTCGGGATCACGAGGATCTTCACCGCGGAGTCCGGGGCGTGGACCGGGCCGCTGCCGCCGAGGTAGCCGAGCGCCTTTTTGTTGGCCTCCGCGTCGATTTTCGCGCCGAACGCCTCCGGAAGCAGTCCGATTACCTTCTCCCTCATCAGGTACGAGTTCTCGCCGATGCCGCCGGTGAACACGATCGCGTCGGCTTTCCCGAGGGGCACGTAGTACGAGGCGATGAACCGGGCCAGGCGGTAGCAGAACATCTCGAAGGCGAGGACGCAGCGCTCTTCGCCCTTCAGGTAGCCCTCCGTGACCCCGCGCCAGTCGGAAGTCGCGCCGGAAACGGCCATGAGGCCCGATTTCTTGTTGAAGATCTCGCGGACGTCCTCAACCTTGTAACCCAGCACGTCGCACATGAAGAACACGACCGAGGCGTCGATCGAGCCGCAGCGGGTGCCCATCACCAGTCCGTCGAGGGGAGTGAGGCCCATGGAGGTGTCGAGGCACCTGCCGTTCTTCACCGCCGCGACGGAGGCGCCGTTGCCGAGGTGGCAGGTGATCACCCGGAAGTCGTCCGGGTCGGCGCCGAGGAGGCGGGCGGCCTCTCCGGCCACGTAGCCGTGCGAGGTGCCGTGGGCGCCGTATTTCCTGATGCCGTGCCCGGTGTAGAGATCCTCGGGGATCGCGTACCGGTACGCGACCGGCGGCATGGTCTGGTGGAACGCCGTGTCGAACACGGTCACGTGCGGCACGTTCGCGAAGGCCTTGCGGGCCGCCCGGATGCCGATGAGATGGGCGGGGTTGTGCAGCGGCGCGAAGGGGATGCACCTTTCGATGCCGGCTTCGACCTCGTCGTCCACGAGGGTGGGCTCCGTGTACAGCTCGCCGCCCTGAACGATGCGGTGGCCCACGGCGCAGATGGAATCGAGCAGATCCTTCCGGGCCGCCAGGATGTTGGCGTTCAGGAAGCCGATGGCGGCGTGGTGGTCCGCGCCCGCCCCCAGATCCCGGCTCTGCTTCTCCTGGCCCTCGAAGCGCCATTCGATGCGCGCCTCCGGCAGGTTGAGGGCTTCGGCCAGGCCGCTGAGGTGCACGTGGCCGTCGCCCGGGTTGATGATGGCAAACTTCACGGAAGAGCTGCCGCAGTTGACAACCAGAACGGTTCTTTCGATATTCGACATAGAAGAAAATCCTTAAGTGACGCCCGCTCCCGCCCCGGGGGGCCGGTTCGCGCCGGATGACATGAGTGTTGAGTGCGATGCGTTAAGCATACCACACGCCGGCCGGGACCGCGTGTCCCGCCGTCCCGGGCATTGAGTTAAAGCGGGAATAAATCACACTTTCCCGGCCCGCGGCGGCAAAACCGCTCTCCGGATCCCGCCGGCTTCCCGCGCCCGCGCGGCGCCGGACGGCCCCGCCGCGGGCCGCTCCGGCGGGGCGGGAAAGGGCGCGCCGGCTCCCGCCCGCGAAGCGTATAAAAAGTACGCGCGAGGAACGTTCCGCCGCCGGCCGGGACGCGGTTCGCAATAACTTCGCGCCTTTGTGAATGCATTCACATTTGAGCCATCGCAATCGGAAAATCCGGACAGCGCGACGGGGAAATGACATAAAATGTAATGGGACAGTAGAAGTTAGACTTCAGACTGGGTATAGGACTAATGCGTTATCAATAACCATAACAAAAGGAATAAATTATGAAATTCCATACTACAAGACTTGCCGTGTCCATCGCGATGATTCTGGGCGCCGCCGCCCTGTCCGCCTGCGGCAGCGACAGCGACGACTCGCCGGCTCAGGCCGATACCTGGGGAACCGGAACCACCGTGGGCTCGGATCCCAGCAAAATCGAGCCCGTGGAAAGCGAGTGGCCGGTCGAGCCCGGTTCCGCCTGCAACGTCGCGGCGGGCACGCTGATCTTCAATATGAGCCGCACCAACGGCTCGTACGCCGACAGGTATCTGTACTTCTGGGACGGCACCGACCAGGCCCGCCCCGGCCCGGGCTGGCCCGGCGAGCAGATCACCAGCGGGGTCATCGACGCTTCGTGCGCGGCCGAGGTTTACGGCGTCGCCCCGTCTGACATCACCAGCGTGACCGTGACCGATTTCACGGGCATGAACGCCATCATCAACGACGGCAACGGTCAGCAGACCGTCGACGTGAATAACTTCACCCCGGAAAAGCCGTGTCTTCTCGTGGAAGGACCTGACGCGAGCGGGAAGAACCAGGCCCGGTTCGTCACCGCCACCGAATGCGGCGTGACCGTGGACGGGCAGGTTCAGCCCGTTTCCGGCGAAGTTTACGTCGTGAACGGCGAAGCCAAGGTAGCCGCCGGCGGAGAGATTAAGATCGACGAGCGCGCCGGCAACCCCGTGACGGCTTACGTCGACCTGACTCTCCTCATCAAGGGCGCGGGCGTCGACGCGACCACCCAGGGCGCGTACTGGTTCGGCGATGACCCCGCCACCGCCGTGCCGTTCACCAACGGCGACATCATCAGAGTCGGCCAGGACGTACAGGTCACCGACGGAACCACCAAGCAGGTGCAGCTGCACGTTCAGTACGCCCCGGAGGGCGCCGACCCGGTTGAGGCGGTCTACACCGTCGTCAAGACCTTCACCGCCGAGGAGCCTAAGGATCCGCAGTGCCGCCAGAACAAGACCGAGGATCCGGATCATCCCGGCGAAACCATGCTGCTCGGCGCCATCTGGAGCCCGACCGAGACCGACTTCCGCATCTGGTCCCCGGATTCGTCCGACGTGGTCGTCTCCATTGACGGCGTCGATCACCCGATGACCCCGGAAGACGTGCCCTGCTACACCGGCGTTTACGAGTACGATGACACCGACGGCGACCTCGCCGGCCACACCTACCAGTTCAAGATCAACGGCGAGCCGGTGCGCGACCCCTACGGCAAGATGGTCGCGAGCGGCAGCGACACCGCCAACATCGTCATGGACATGTCCCAGACGGAACCCGACGGAGGCTGGGTTGACGCTCCGGCGCTGGCCAACCGCGAAGACACCATCGTTTACGAGGTTCACGTCCGCGACTTCACCATCGACGAGACCTCCGGCGTCGACGCCGACAAGCGGGGCCGCTACCTCGGCATGGTTCAGGCGGGCACGACCTACAACGGCGTCACCACCGGCCTCGACCACCTGAAGGAACTCGGCGTCACCCACGTCCAGCTCCAGCCGATCTACGACTACGCGACCTGCTCGAACGTGGACTCCCAGGACTCCAGCTGCTACAACTGGGGTTACGATCCGTGGAACTACAACATCCCCGAGGACCGCTACTCGTCCGTGTTCGGCACCGACGACTACGTGAACAAGATCAAGGAAGTCAAGACCATGGTTAACGAGCTGCACAAGAACGGCATCCGCGTGATCATGGACGTGGTCTACAACCACACCTTCGACAAGACCGTGTTTGAGAAGATCACCTCGAAGTACTACCTGAACGGCGACCTGTCGGGCTGCGGCAACACCGTCAACGCCGACAAGGACATGGTATGGAAGATGATCAGAGACTCGATGGACTACTGGGTAACCGAGTACCACATCGACGGCTTCAGACTCGACCTGGTGGGCGCGTTCAACATGTCCGACTTCTCCGACTGGGGCATTTACCTCAACAGGACCCACCCGGACGCCACCCTGGTAATCTACGGCGAGCCGTGGACCGGTTCGAGCGACGACCCGGATCAGGTGGTCACCACCGGCGTCCGCACCGGCCGGATGTGGACCCAGGATCCCGAGGCTCACGTCGGCGCCTTCAACAACCGCGTCAGGAACTGCCTGAAGGGTTCGAGCGACAACGGCGACAATCTCGGCTTCGTCTTCAACAAAGAAAATGACGGCTGGGACACCAACGGCAACGACGAGAACGACCAGCCCATTCAGGGCAACGCGGCGTGCGTGTTCATGGGCGCCAAGGCGGGCATGCGCCACGCCGACGCGACCGGCACCGACGAGTGGTCGGCCCAGGGCTTCTCGGATCCGGAGCAGACCGTAACCTACATCACCGCTCACGACAACCTCGCGCTGAGAGACAAGATCGAAGCCGGGGGCAAGACCGGCGAAGAGGCGAGGACTCTGCAGGCGTACGCCAACAGCATCCTCATGACCATGCAGGGCATCGCGTTCATCCACGGCGGTGAGGAAATCGGCAGAACCAAGGCCGCGGCGGGGGCGGACATCGCCAACACCTACAACACCACCACCGGAGCCAACGACTTCAAGTGGGATCTCAAGGCCGGCGACTGGAAGGCCGTCAGCGAGTCCTACGCGGGCTACATCGGGATCAGGAAGGCTCATCCGGCTTTCCGCATGACTAACGCCGACGATATCTTCGCCAACGTTACGCTCGACCCGAACAGCACCGACGAAGTGGTAATCATCGACATCAACGGCGCGGCTGTCGGCGACAGCTGGTCGCAGATTAAGGTGGTTATGAACAGCTCCTCCGCGGCTGCCGCGGTGGCCGGCGTCGACGGCATGACCAAGGTGACCGACGGCATGCTGACCTCCGGCGTCGCGCAGGACACCGAGGCCAAGGCTCAGGGCGTTTCCATCTGGGTTACCGAGTAATCCGGTTCTGAAACGTTCCGCGAAGGGCGGTTAAAATAATGAGGCGGCCGGAAGGCCGCCTTTCTTTTGCCCGCCCGGGGGGCGGTTCCGCGGGAGCGTCTCCGGCCGGTCCCGCGTTTTTTTCCCCGGAGCGGCCCGGGATCTCGGGCCGCCGCGCGGAGCATAAAATTTTTGCAAATAAGCCAATATATAGTAAAATCTGTGCAAAACTTTTTCGCGGCGCCGGCGCGGCCGGAACCCGCCGCGGGACGAACGGTGAGGATCTTATGGACGATTTGGAAGAACTGGCGCGGGAGGCGCTGCGGCTCGTCGGGGAAGCCGGCGGCGACGCGGACCTCGACGCCGTGAAAGTGCGGTTCCTCGGCAAAAAGGGCCGCTTTACGGAACTGATGAAGGGGCTCGGCGCGCTGCCCCCGGCGGAAAGGCCCAAGGCCGGCGCGGCGGTCAACGCGGCCCGCGAGCGGGTCGTCGCGGCCCTCGGGGAAAAACGCGAGAGCCTCGCCGCCGCGGCCCTCGCCCGGCGCCTCGCCGCGGAGAGCGTCGACGTCACCCTTTCCGGCCGTAAGACCGCGGGCGGTACCCTGCACCCGATAACCGTGACCATCCGCAGGATCGAAGAGATCTTCGCGGGACTCGGCTTCAGCGTCGAGTCCGGACCCGAGATCGAGGACTGCTACCACAATTTCGACGCCCTCTGCATCGAGCCCGACCATCCGGCCCGCTCCGAGCACGACACCTTTTATTTCGACGACAACCTGCTGCTGCGGACCCAGACCTCGGGCGTGCAGATCCGGGTTCTCGAGAAGACCCGCCCGCCGGTGCGCATCATCGTGCCGGGCCGCGTGTACCGACCCGACTACGACATGACCCACTCGCCGATGTTCCATCAGGTGGAGGGGCTGCTGGTCGACGAGCACAGTTCGCTCGCCGAGCTCAAGGGGGTGCTCCGCAGCTTCCTGATCAACTTCTTCGAGGACGACCTCAAAGTGCGCTTCCGGCCGTCGTTCTTCCCGTTCACCGAGCCCTCGGCCGAGGTCGACGTCATGGGCGCGAACGGCAAGTGGCTCGAGGTCCTCGGCTGCGGCATGGTCAACCCGCGCGTGCTCGAGAACGTCGGCGTGGATCCGGACCGCTACCGGGGCTTCGCCTTCGGCCTCGGGGTCGAGCGCCTCACCATGCTGCGCTACGGCGTTAACGACCTGCGCGCGTTTTTCGAAAACGATCTCAGATTCCTGAGCCAGTTTGGCCGGTAGGAGCCCCGATATGAAATTCAACAAATTATGGATTGACGAGCTGGTGCCCGGCGCCCCGGACACGGACACGCTCGCGGACATGATCACCATGGCGGGGCTCGAGGTCGACTCCGTAAGCCCCGTGGCCGGCGCATTCGACGGCGTCGTGGTGGGCGAGGTCCTGACCTGCGCGGCCCACCCGGATTCGGATCATCTGCATGTCACGACCGTGGACGCCGGCGGCGGGGAGATCCTGGACATAGTGTGCGGCGCCCCGAACTGCCGCGCCGGCCTCAAGGTGGCCTGCGCCAAGGTCGGCGCGTCCCTGCCGGGCGGCCTGAGGATCGGACCCGCGAAGCTGCGCGGCGCCGTTTCGAACGGCATGCTCTGCTCGGCGCGGGAGCTGGGAATGTCCGAGGATCACGACGGCATCCTCGAGCTGCCGGAGGACGCGCCCGTCGGCGCCGATCTGCGCGATTACCTGCGCCTGGACGACCGGTCGGTCGAGCTCGATCTCACCGCCAACCGGGCGGACTGCCTGAGCGTCCGCGGCATCGCGCGGGAGGTCGGCGTCCTCGCGTCGAAGGACGTCGTCTTCCCGGAGATCCCGCCGGTGCCCGCGGCCGTTCCGGATCGGGTCGCCGTCGAGGTTCGGGACCCGGCCGCGTGCCCGCGCTACATCTCCCGCGTCGTCAGGAACGCCGCCATCGCGCGGAATAGCCCCCTGTGGCTCCGGGAACGGCTCCGCCGCTGCGGGATCCGCCCGGTGGACGCGATCGTGGACATCACCAACTACGTCATGCTCGAGACGGGCCAGCCGATGCACGCGTTCGATCTCGACCGCCTGAACGGCGGGATCGTCGTCCGCCAAGCCGAGCCCGGCGAGAAACTGGTGCTGCTGAGCGGCGCCGAGGCCGTGCTCAAGGCCGGCACGCTCGTCATCGCCGACGCGTCCGGGCCGGTCGCCCTCGCGGGAATTTTCGGGGGCGAGGCCGCCGGGGTGCACCCCGACACCGTGAATGTGGCCCTCGAATCCGCCTTCTTCAGCCCCGCCGCCATCAAGAACCGGGCTCGGGAGTACGGACTCGCCACGGACGCTTCGCACCGCTACGAAAGGGGCGTCGACCCGGCCGTCGCCCGCGAGGCGATGGAAAGGGCGACCGCCCTGATCCTGGAGATCTGCGGCGGCGAGGCGGGGCCGGTCAACGAGACCGTCTCCCCGGAGCATCTGCCCGTCCGCGGCGCCGTGACGACTTCTTTCCGCTACATCGACGAGCTCCTCGGCGTCGTGATCCCGCCCGAAACCGTCACGGACATCCTCGCGCGGCTCGGCATGAACCCCGAGCCCGCCGAAGGCGGAGCCGCCGTCAGGATCGCGGTTCCGTCGTGGCGGTACGACATCGCCATCCCCGCCGACGTCGCCGAAGAGGTCGCCCGCGTCTTCGGCTACGACAACATTCCCGCCCGCGATCCCGTGGCCCCGCTGCGCATGCTCCGGCAGAGCGAGGGCGAGGTGACCCCGCGCGCGGTCAAAACCCTGCTCGCCGACCTCGGCTACCACGAGGTCGTGACCTACAGCTTCGTCGACCCGGAGAGCCTCCGCGTCCTGGATCCGGAGCACGAGGCCGTGATCCTGCCCGCGCCGATCTCCGCCGAGATGTCGGCGATGCGGACCACGCTCTGGGCGGGCCTCGCGGGGGCGGTGCGGTACAACGTGAACCGCCAGGCCGTCCGCATGAAGATCTTCGAATGCGGCCAGACCTTCCTGCGCGACCCCGCCGCCGAGAACGGCATCCTCCAGGAAGAGCACGTCGCCGGGGCGATCTACGGGAGCGCCGACGACGAAAGCTGGAACCGGCCGTCCCGCGACGCCGACTTCTTCGATCTGAAGGGCGACGTGGAAAGGCTGCTCGGGCTCACGGGGAGCGCGGACGAATTCACGTTCGAGCGGGCCTCCCTCCCGGCGCTGCATCCCGGCGTGAGCGCCGCGATCCGGCGCCGCGGCGAGATCGCCGGCTACGCGGGCCTCATCCATCCGGCCGCGCAGAAAAAGCTCGGCCTGAGGCGCCCGGTGTTCCTCTTCGATCTCCGCGCGGACGCGCTCAAGACCCGCCGGATCCCGTCGTACGCCGAAATTTCCAAATTCCCGTCCATCCGGCGCGACTTCGCGATCGTCCTGGACGCCGCCGTGCCGGCCGACCGCGTCGTGAGCGTCGTCCGCGGCTGCTCGGCTCTGGCGCGGGACGTGAACGTCTTCGACGTGTTCTCGGGGAAGGGCGTGCCGGAGGGCAAAAAGAGCGTCGCCTTCAGCGTCACGCTGCAGAGCCCGGACAAGACCCTGGAGGACGACGACGTCGACGACTTCACCGTGGCGGCGGTCGGGGCGCTCTGGGTGCGGTTCGGCGCCGAGCTGAGGGAGTGACGGCCCGGGGGTTTTTCGGGAAAAAAGAGGCGGATTCGCCGGACGGCGGCGCCGGGGCGTCCGCGCGGCCGCCGAAGCGGGATCGGAGACATGAACGGAAGCGGACTTAACCCCAGACAGACTTTCATTATGAACCGGCTGCAGAAGAAGCTGAGGCACGCCGCGGGGGAGGCCGTCGCCGACTACGGCATGATCGAAGACGGCGACCGGGTCATGGTGTGCATGTCCGGAGGCAAGGACAGCTACGCGATGCTCGACATCCTGCTGTGCTTAAGGCGCGGCGCGCCCGTGAGCTTCGAGCTGGTGCCGGTGCACGTCGACGGGATGTTCCCGGGCTATCCCGAGGGCGCCGTCGAAAATTACCTGCGCGCGACCGGGCTCGAATACCGCGTGATCCGCGAGAACATTTACGGCGTCGTCACCGCCCGGCCCACCCGGAACGGGGGCGTCTGCCCCTTCTGCTCGCGGCTGCGCCGGGGGATCATCTACCGCGTCGCGGGGGAGATCGGCGCCGACAAGATCGCGCTCGGCCACCACGCCGACGACATCCTCGCCACCTTTTTCCTGAACCTCTTTTACGCCGGCCGGCTCAAGACCATGCCCCCAAAGCTCCTCACGGACGACCGGAAGCACGTGGTCATCAGGCCGCTCGCGTACTGCCGGGAAAAGGATCTGGCCCGCTTCGCCGGGCTTAAGGGGTATCCGGTCCTGCCGAAGGATCTCTGCGGCCTGGCCGAGAACAAAATGCGCCGGGAGGTCGGGGAGATGATCGCGGCCTGGGACAAACGCTACCCCGGCCGCAGCGACGTCATGTTCAGGGCGCTCAAAGAGATCTGCGCGAGCCATCTCCTCGACCGGACGAAGTTCGATTTCGCGGGGCTGCGGCCCGCGGCGGAAGGGGAAACCGGGGAAGACGGCGGGACGGAGCGGGCGTGACGCGCCCGCTCCCGCCCGGCCGCCTCAGACGGTCGGGCCGGTCACGAACAGGTCGCAGTCGATTTCGTCCACGATCTGCTCGCAGATGTTGCCGATCACCGCGGCCTTCAGGCCCTTGCGCGCCGAGGTGCCGATCAGCACGGCCCGGGCGCCGAGCTTGGCGGCGAGGTCGCCGATGACGTCCCCGGTCTGGCCGATGCAGACATGGCAGTTCTCCCGCGGGATATGGTGCTTCCCGGCGAAGGAGGTCATCTGCTCGAGGTTGTGGTTGTACACGGTCTCGGAGTAGAGATCGGGCGAGAACCCCGGGATCTCCACCATCGTCGACGGATTGGCGGGCACCGCGGCGTTGATCAGGTGGATCTGCCCGTTGATCAGGGTCTTGAGCTGCTGGGCGTGCCGCAGGAGCTTCAGGTTGAGCAGCCGGTGCCTCCGGTCGTTGTCGTCGTCGAAGCTGACGGCGACCAGAATGTTGGAGTTGCTTTCCCAGCTGTGATCCTTGGCGATGAGCACCGGGATCGGCGAGTATCTGAGCAGTTTCCAGTCGAGCGGGGTAAACAGCATGTTCATGAAAAAGTCGTGGCTGTCCACGCCCTTGATCAGCAGGTCGTAGTCCCCGGAGTTGATTTCCTCCACGATGGCCTTGGTCACGCCGCGCTGCCAGACCACCTTGTAATCGATGTCCGAATGCTCCGTGTTCAGCTCGCCGATTTTCTGCGCGATCATATGCTCGTGGGCGGCCGCGAGCTCGTCCTTCAGTTTCATCTGCTCGTGGATCTCCAGGGTGGAGAGGAGATCGGCCGAAAAATCGTAAACGGCGATCATGGCGGTGATCTGCGCGCCCGGGGAGAAGCGGGCGATTTCGAAGGCCCTTTTCAGGGCGGCGTCGCTCGGCGAGCCGGGCTCCACCACCGCGAGAATATGCTTGAATTTTCTCATAAAACACATCCTTGGTTGCTCTGACGGCACTTTGCCTGTAATTCCATTGTAGATGTTTTCGGGGGCGGTGTGTTTGAACCCGCCCGTAAAATGCCGGGCGGACGGGCGTTCGATCGCAAAAATGCGGGTTCCGCCAAATTTGCGCGGCCGCGGGGCCGGGCCCCGGGCCCGGCGGCGTCCGGGCGGCGGCAAATGTAGTATAATTGAAACACGCGCCGGCGGGGCGGGGAGCCGCTCCCCGGGTCCTTCCCCGCCGGCGGGCCGCACGGGTGGTCTATGAGTCTGGAAAATTTCGCCGCGGGCGTCTGGTTCGGGTCGTCGCCTTGGAAATACGCCTTAATCCCTTTTTCGCTGCTTTACGGCGCCGTCACCGCCGTCCGGAGGTTCCTGTACCGGACGGGCCTCAAAAAAAGCTTCCGGTGCGGCGTGCCCGTGATCGTCGTCGGGAACGTCATGACCGGGGGCAACGGCAAGACCCCCGTGGTCGCGGCCCTCGCCGAGCGGCTCGCGGCCGCGGGGTTCCGGCCGGCCGTCGTGAGCCGGGGGTACCGGGCGCGGCCCCCGCGCCTCCCGTACGAGGTGGAGGAGGACAGCCCCGTCGCGTACGCGGGGGACGAGCCGCGCCTCATCCGCGCGCGGACCGGCTGCCCGGTGATCATCGATCCCGACCGGGCGCGCGCCGCGCGCCGCGCGGCGGAACTGGCGGACGTGATCATCGCCGACGACGGCCTGCAGCACTACGCCCTGGCGCGCGACGTCGAGATCGTCGTGGTCGACGGGAAGAGAAGGTTCGGCAACGGCCTGCTGCTTCCGGCCGGGCCCCTCCGGGAGGGGACGTGGCGGCTCGCCGCGGCGGACTTCGTCGTGTGCAACGGCGGCGCGCCCCGGGAGGGGGAGATCCCCATGACCCTGGTTCCCGGGACGCTCCTGAAGACGGACGGGACCCCGGGGGATCTGCCCGCCGGGGCGGAGGTCACGGCCCTCGCGGGCATCGGCAGCCCGGAAAGATTTTACGCCACCCTCGCGGAGCTCGGCTTCAGGGTGGCCGGAACGGTGGCGGCGGGCGACCACGAGACGCTGGACGCCGCGGCGCTCCGGAACGCCGAGCGGGACCGCCCCCTCGTCATGACCGAGAAGGACCGCGTCAAGTACGCGGGCGCCGGCCTCGCGAACTCGTACTTCCTGCCCGTTTCCGCCGCGCTGCCCGAGAGTTTTTACGCGGATCTGATCGCGCGGCTCGGGGCGGCGCGCGCCCCGGGCCGGAACGTTTAAGCGCAAAAAATTGGAGAACGATATGGAATTTACAGTGGTTATCCCCGCGAGATACGGGTCTTCCCGGCTTCCCGGCAAGCCGCTCATGGACGTCTGCGGCAGGCCGATGGTGGTCAGGGTCGCCGAGCAGGCCCTCAGGGCGGGCGCCTCGCGGGTGATCGTCGCGACCGACGACGAGAGGATCGCCGCCGCGTGCGCGGGCAGCGGCGCCGAGGTGTGCATGACCTCGAAGGATCACAACTCCGGCACCGAGCGCCTGTCCGAGGTGGTGGAGAAACTCGGGATCCCCGACGCCGGGATCGTGGTCAACGTCCAGGGCGACGAGCCCCTGATTCCGCCGGAGAACATCGTCCAGGTGGCCGCTCTGCTCGAGGAGACGGGCGCCCCGATGGCGACCCTCTGCGTGCCGATCGAGGGCGAGGAGGTGTTCAACATGAACAGCGTGAAGGTGGTCATCGGCCAGAACCGGGAGGCCATCTATTTCAGCCGCGCGCCGATCCCCTACGAGCGCGACCGTTTCCGCGCCGGCGACATGTCCGCGCGGCAGGGGCACGCCCGCCACCTCGGCATCTACGCCTACCGGGCCGGCTTCATCCGCGAGTACGTGAGCCTGCCGCCCTGCGCGCTCGAGAGCATCGAGTCCCTCGAGCAGCTGCGCGTCCTGTACTACGGCCGGAAGATCGCGGTCGACTACGCCGCGGCCGATCCGGAGGTGGGCGTCGACACCCTCGAGGACCTTGAGAAGGTGCGGGAGATCTTCGCGCGCAAATACGCGGCGAAGTGACGCCGGCCCGCGCCGGCCGCGAAAATGTAGTATAATTACGCGCGGAAGGCGGCCCCCGTTCCCCCGGGGACGGCGCCGCCGGCCGCGAATCAAGGAGTTTTTGACCGCGCGCTTTACGGCGCGGTAAGGAAAAAATCGCATATGCTTACCACAACCAACCCGCTGAGTTCCAGCCGGAACATCCTGAGTTCGTCGCGGGAGAACGCCGTCGCGGACGCCGGCGTGTTCTCCCTGAGAGGGGCCTGCTTCAAGTCGGTGTTCCTCACGGCGCTCTGCTTCGCCGGGGCGGTCGCGGCCTACGCGGCCCCGCTCGCATACAGCGCGGGCTATCTGCCGATGATCATGCTCTTCGTCTCCCTGGGAGCCTACTTCGCGGGCCTGTTCGCCCCCTCCGCCGCCAAATTCTGCGCGCCGGTTTACGCCGCCTGCGAAGGCGTCCTGCTCGGCTGCGTCAGCGCCGTCATCGACGCCCGGTACGGCCGGGGCCTGAGCGTCTACGCCATGCTCGGCACGATCTCCGTGGCCGGCATCATCTTCACGGGCTACGCGACCGGGCTGTTCCGGGTCACCCGGACGCTGGTGAAGTTCGCCCTGATCGCGGGCGGAGCCCTCGTCGTCTCCTACCTCGCGGCCCTGCTCCTGCCCTTCCTCGGGCTCGGCAATTTCCTGGCCCCGGAAAACGTCTCGCCGCTCGGCTTCGGGATCAACGCCCTGGCCGTGGTCATCGGCGCGATTTACCTGCTGATAGATTTTCAACAGGTGTTCGATCTGGAAGGCCGGGCCGACCGCCGCTACGAGTGGGTGTGGGCCATGGGCTTCCTCGCCAGCCTGGTGTGGCTCTATATCGAGATCCTCAGACTGGCGGCGCGGATCGCCGTCCTGACGCGCGAATAGCCGGGGACCCGCCGGACCGATCCTCCCTTTCCCCGCGGAAAGGGGGGATTTTTTTTTCGGGCGGCCGGGCGCGGGGCCCCGCGCCCAAAAACCTGTTGACAAAACACGGCAAAAAATGTACATTCACCGCAATTCTTCAGCAATTTCCGCCCGGAGGGAACCTCTTCCGGGCCCCCCGTTGTTCCGCAAGCTTCCGCGCCGCGAGAGGGAACGATGAAGAGCCGGGGCGGCCGGAAAAGCAGCGTGGTTTCCGGCCGCCCGCCGCGAAGGCTCCGCGCCTTCGGGCCGTCACGCTTAAGGCGCAACGCTCCGGGCGGGCGTTTCCGATCCCCCGGTCAGACATAATCCTTAAGCGGCTCACCCCATTTTTAACTTAAGGAATTCACATGAAGCAAGTTTGTGTCGCCAAGTTCGGCGGTACCAGCGTCGCCGACTACAAGGCGATGTGCAACTGCGCGAAAATAGTCACCGCCAATCCCAAAACCAGACTCGTAGTGCTGAGCGCGAGCGCCGGCGTCACCAACATTCTCGTGGAACTGGCCTCCGGCTTCCTGAACCAGGGCGGCATCGAGCAGCGCATGGAAAAGCTCGCCGCGATCGAAAACTCGATCCTCGACGACATGGGCCGGCCCGAAGATCTGACCGCGGAAATCGAGAGCACCCTGCACGAGATCAGGGATCTCGCCCATCACGCCATCGCCGAGCACGACGAGGCGCTCACCGACCGGATCGTGTCCTACGGCGAGCTCATGTCCACGAGGATCTTCACGGAAGTGCTGAACCGCATGGGCCACTTCGCCCGCTGGTTCGACGTGCGCTCAGTCATGAAAACCGACAGCCGCTTCGGCAAGGCCACCCCGATCATCGAGGTCATCGGCGGCGCGGTGAAGGAGCTGCTGGCTCCGCTGCTCAAGGATTCCATCGTGGTCACCCAGGGCTTCATCGGCTCCAACGCCATCGGCCAGACCACCACCCTCGGCCGCGGCGGCTCGGACTACAGCGCCTCGCTGCTCGGGGAGGCGTTGCCCTCCTGCGGGGCGATCGAGATCTGGACGGACGTCGCGGGCATCTACACCACCGATCCCCGCCTGGTCCCCGGGGCCCGCGTGATCCCGGAGATCACCTTCGCGGAGGCCGCCGAAATGGCCACCTTCGGGGCGAAGGTGCTGCATCCGTCGACCATTTTCCCGGCGGTGCGCCGGAACATCCCCGTGTTCGTGGGCTCCTCGAAGACCCCGGACCAGGGGGGCACCTGGGTCCGTTCCGAGACCGATTCCCGGCCGACCTTCCGGGCCGTCGCGCTGCGCCGCAACCAGATCCTGCTCACGCTGCAGAGCCCGAGGATGATCGGGGCGTGCGGCTTCCTCGCCAACATCTTCAGCATTTTCGCGCGGTACGGCATCTCCGTCGACCTCATCACCACCTCGGAGGTGAGCGTCGCCCTGACCATCGACTACACCGGCAGCCAGTCCGGCGGCGAGTCGGTCCTGAGCGACCGGCTGCTCTCCGAGCTCAAGTCCTTCTGCCGGGTGCGCGTCGACGAGGGGCTGGCCCTCATCGCCCTGATCGGCAACGGCATGAGCCAGGTGAGCGGAACCGGAGCCGCGGTGTTCTCCTCGATCTGCGACGTGAACATCCGCATGATCTGCTACGGCGCGAGCACCCACAACCTGTGCTTCCTGGTCAACGAGGACCAGGCGCAGCAGACCGTCGCCGCCCTGCACCGCTGTCTCCTCGAGGAGAACCCGGCCGTCATCAGGTAAGCGCCGCCGCCTCGCCGAATTGCCCGCGGGCGGGACGGTAAGCGCGTCCCGCCCGCTTTTTTTACCCCGCCGGGTCTTCGGGCCGGGCGGGCCCGTCCCCACGATAAAGGAGTGTTTCCATGAAAGTGATTATGATTAACGGCAGCCGCCGCGAAAAGGGCTGCACCTTCGCCGCGCTCTCGGAAGTCGCCGCGGCGCTGGCCGAGGAAGGCATAGAGTCCGAGATCGTCTTTGCCGGCAAAAGGGCGGTTAACGGGGAGATAAACGCGCTGGTGAAGGAGATCGCCGCCAAGATGGAGACCGCGTCCGGTCTGGTCGTCGGCTCGCCCGTGTACTACGCCTCGCCGTCCGGCGAGATCGTCGCGGTCCTCGACCGCCTGTTCGCGAGCGCCGAGCCCGTCCTCAGGTTCAAGCCCGCCGCCGCGGTGACCTCCGCGCGCCGGGCCGGAACGACCGCCTGCCTCGACGTCCTCAACAAGTACTTCCAGTACAGCCAGATGCCGGTGGTTTCGTCGCGGTACTGGAACATGGTGCACGGCAGCAGGCCGGAGGACGTGCGGAGCGACGCCGAGGGCGTGCAGATCATGCGCACCCTGGGCCGGAACATGGCCTGGCTCGTCAAGAGCATCGCGTGCGGGGCGGAAGCGGGGGTGAAACAGCCCGCGGCCGAGGACCGGGTGTTTACCAATTTCATCAGGTGAGGGCGCCGGGGCGCCCGGAAAGATGGTGCTACTTGCGGGATTCGAACCCACGACCTATTGTTTACGAAACAATTGCTCTACCGGCTGAGCTAAAGTAGCGCCCTGTGACGGGCGGCGCGGGCGGGACGGCCCCGTCCGCGCGGCCCGGTGTTATTATACCCGAACCCGGGTATTAATCAAGCGGACAGCCGATGCGGCGGGCCACTTCCTCGTAAGCTTCGATGACGCCGCCGAGATCCTGGCGGAAACGGTCCTTGTCCAGGCTGTCGCGGGTCTTCTTGTCCCACAGGCGGCAGCCGTCCGGGGAGAACTCGTCGCCGAGCACCAGCTTGCCCTTGTACAGGCCGAACTCGAGCTTGTAGTCGACGAGCAGCAGGCCGGCGTCGTCGAACAGCTTCTTGAGCACGTCGTTGATTTTGAAGCTCAGGGCCTTCATCTCGTCGATCTGCTCCTGCGTGCCCCAGCCGAAGGCGATGATGTGCGAGTCGTTCACCATGGGGTCGTGCAGGGCGTCGTTCTTGAGGAAGAACTCGAAGGTCGGAACCTTAAGCTCGATGCCTTTCTCCACGCCGAGGCGCTTGCACACGGATCCGGCGGTGTAGTTTCTGACCACGCACTCCACTGGAACCATCCGCAGCTTCTTGACCAGGACCTCGTTGTCGCCGATCAGCTCCTCGATCTGGGTCGGGATGCCGGCCTCCTCGAGCTTCTTCATGATGAAGTAGTTGAATTTGTTGTTTGTCTTGCCTTTTCGCGCCAGCTGTTCGATCTTGAGGCCGTCGAAGGCGGACGTGTCGTCGCGGAACAGCATGATGTAGCGGTCGGGGTCGTCGGTGGCGTAAACCGACTTGGCCTTGCCGCGATAGATTTCCTCTTTCTTTTCCATCAGAAATAACTCCAAAAGCAAATCAAAAAAGCTTTGTGCATTCTATCACAAAAAACGGCTATTTTTTACTTTTTTTTCTGTGCTCGATGAACTGGTTGGTCAGGGAAATGGAGAACCCGGCGTACATTCTGGAGATGACCCCGGCGTCCACCGGGCGGTTCTGCTTGTCGTAAAGCGTGATGGTCGACTTGTCGCGGAACAGGCCGATCTTGAAGGTGTACTTGCCGGACTCGAGGCCCCAGGGCTCGGTCTCGTGCGCCGCCCAGTCCTCGGGATCGAGCTCGGAGTAGTCGAACCTGATCTCGCCCGCGGTGGACGAGTATTCCGAGATGAAGATGCCGTAGCCGTTGAGAATCTCGGTGAGAACCTGGTAGGTCTCGTCGAAGGAGGCGTTGAGGATCCAGCAGGGGAGGTCGTTGTTGTCCTTCCCGATGGTGATCTCGACGTTCCGGTCCGCCCCCGCTTCGGAGTTGACCTGCTGCTGGTGGTAGGAGAGCATCAGGCGGTTCGCCATCAGCGCGGCGAAGCGGCCCGGCTCGAAGCGGTTCAGGCCGGTGAGCAGTTCCTCCCCGTCGGAGCGCTCGATGATGTTGTCGGTTATCTGCACGATGATGCCGGGGACGCCCTGGCGGTTCCGGACCAGCCGGAACAGGTACTTCTGGCGGTAGATGAGCGCCCCGTCGGCCAGGGCCTGGTTGTCGTACGCGGTGGCGAACTCGGTGGCCTCGTACCAGTCCGTGCGCACGAAACTGTTCTCCGGGTCGACGCTCTCGATGTCGATGCCGGCGCCGTTCAGGAACCTGATCAGCACGGTGAACAGCCCGTTGGCGGTCATCTCCCGGCCGTTCTCGTCGGCGTGGAACCAGATCTGCGCCAGGTCGCCGTCTTTGGCGGTGATTACCTCGGGATCGAGGGGAATCAGCTTCTGCGGGGGCCTGACGTCGACGTGCCGGCCGGTGATCGCGGCCCGCGAGTCCCTGATGACCGTGCCGGGCAGGTCGAAGTCGGTCGAGTATTTAAGCTTGTCGAGCCCCTCGGGCTCGGTCAGGGGATCGCCCGCGGAGTAGGCGTCGAGATATCTGAAGTTGTTGTTGGCTTCGCGGATGTCCCGGTTGATCCCGCCCGCGCAGCCGGCGAGGGCCGAAAGAGCCAGCAGGCTGCATCCGGTTAAAAGACGACGGCAATTCTTTTTCACTGCTAACCTCCGCGTAACCCGCGCGCGCGCGGAATCCCCGCGGCCCGCCGATCCGCGTATATCGTAAACGAACGGCGCGCGTTTGGCAAGTGCCCGCGCCGCCCGGAGCACGGAAAAAAGCCCGCCGTCCCGTCGGGGCCGGCAGGCCGGTTCAGCGCGGTCGCGCCGTTCAGCGGCAGGCGTTGGCGGTGTCGGGCAGAGCCAGATCGCCTTCCTGCTGCGCCTGGCCGAGGAACAGGTGGTACTGCTGCAGCTTGTCCTCGTCGGCCACGGTGGCTTCGTAAATCTTGCGGCTGACCCGCATCATGTGCGGCTTCTGGTCGCGGCTGTAAACCTGGGCCAGGCACTGCTGGGCGTCCATGAACACCTTGTTGGTCTCGATGACCTGGTCCCGGTTCTGGGTGTCGGTGTTCAGGATGAGCTCAAGGCTCTCGGCGTACTGGGTGAGAGCTTTCTTCTGCAGGGCGTCGAGGCCGCTGTCGTTGAGCAGGGAATCCACCTCGGAGCTGAACGCCGCGGCGCCGGCGGACAGGGTCAGTCCCGAAGCAAGCATAACGCAGCCCAAAATTGATTTGAAGTTAAACATTTGAATGTCCTCGCGTTGTAATTCCGTGTCAGCCGTCCGATGTCCCGCGGCTGCATCCTGTTCATTTTGTAACATTTGCGGACGCTTTACAGGGAAGTAACTCAAAAAATTGGTTAAATCTGTGAAAACGATCCGGAGCCGGGGTCACTGCTTGCTCAGATAGGCGGCCAGGTTGTCGATGACCTTGTCGAAGACCGCCCGGATGGCCGGGCACTCCTCGTCGCCCTCGTGCACCGGGCTCCCCGGGCCGGCCTCGCCGTTCGCGTTCGCGTAGGCCAGCTCGATGTGGCTGAAGCTCATCTCGATCTCCAGCTCGCCGAGCACGACGTTGCACCGGAAGGTGATGTACCTGGTCCCCTCGGCGGGGTTGTAATCGGGATCCTTCATCCTCTTCACGAACGAGAAAACGCCTTCCTCCTTGTCTTCGCGGATGATTTCCTCCGGCCTGACCCCCGCCTTGAGCCAGTGGCGGGTGCGGGCAAAAACCTGAACGAACACGTCGCCCTTGGGCGAACGGCGGCTGAGCTCGACCTCGTACTGGTCCGATATGTCGTCCTCAAAGTCTGAACTGATGGCTTCTTCGTTATCGTATAATTCTTTGCTGCTCATACAATCCTCGTTAAGTTTGCGTAATGCGTTAAATGTTCCTCAGGCCGCGGCCTTGCCCGCGTCTTCCTTCAGCGCCACCGTCAGGTTGAACACCGGCTTCCCGGGCGCCGAGTCCCGGCTGTCCGCGCAGAAATAGCCGGTCCTCTCGAACTGGAAAGCCTCGGAGGGCGCGGCGTCCCGCAGCGCGGGCTCGATCCGGGCGTCCCGGACGACGGTGAGCGAATCCCTGCTGACGGCCGCGAGGAAATCCTCCGCCGCGCCGGGGTTCGGCACGGAGAAGAGCCTGCCGTAGAGCCTGACCTCGGCCGCGAGCGACAGAGGGGCGCTCACCCAGTGGACGACGCCCTTCGGCTTGTGCCCCTCGACGTCCCGGCCGAGGGAGCCGGGGACCAGGGAGCAGCGCACGGCCGTGACTTCGCCGTTTTCGTCCTCCTCCCAGCTTTCGGCCCGCACGATGTAGGCGTGGCGCAGGCGGATCTCCCGCCCGGGGGCGAGCCGCTTGAATTTTTTGTCGGCTTCTTTGCGGAAATCGTCCCGCTCGATGTAGAGCTCGCGGGTGAACGGCACCGGCCGCGTGCCGAGCTCCGGCCTGAGGGGATGGTTGGGTACGTCCAGGGTTTCGACCCGGTCCGCGGGGAAGCCGTCCACGATGAGCTTCAGGGGGCGGAGCACCGCCATCCGGCGCGGGGCGTTCTCGTTGAGGTTCTCCCGCACGCACGACTCGAGCGCGGAGAACTCGACCGTGCCGTCCTGCCTGGTCACGCCGACGCGGCGGCAGAACTCCCTGACGGCCGCCGGGGGATAGCCCCGCCGGCGCATCCCGGAGATGGTGGTCATCCGGGGATCGTCCCAGCCGTCGACGACGCCTTCTTTCACCAGCAGATTCAGCTTGCGCTTCGAGGTGATCGAGTACTCCAGGTTCAGGCGGCTGAACTCGTACTGGCGGGGGCGGCAGTCTATGGTGATGTGCTCGAGGACCCAGTCGTACAGCCGGCGGTTGTCCTGGAACTCCAGGGTGCAGAGGGAGTGGGTGACGCCCTCGAGGGCGTCGGAGATGCAGTGGGTGAAGTCGTACATCGGGTAGACGCGCCACTTGTCCCCGGTCCGGTGGTGCCCGGCGATCTTGACCCGGTAGATGACCGGATCCCTCATGCAGATGAACGGCGACGCCATGTCGATCTTGGCGCGGAGGCAGGCCTCGCCCTCGGCGAAGCCCCCGTCCCGCATCTTCTCGAAAAGGCGGAGGTTCTCCTCCGGGGGCCGGTTCCGCCAGGGGCTCTCGCGGCCGGGGACCGTCAGGGTGCCCCGGTACTCCCGGATCTCGTCGGGACCGAGCTCGTCGACGTAGGCGAGCCCCTTGCGGATGAGCTCGACCGCGAAATCGTAAAGCCGGCCGAAGTAGTCCGACGAGTACTTCGGCTCGCCGTGCCACTCGAAGCCGAGCCAGCGCACGTCGCGCATGATCGACTCGACGTACTCGGTCTCCTCCTTGGCGGGGTTGGTGTCGTCGAAGCGCAGGTTGCAGAAGCCGCCGTAGTCCCGGGCGAGGCCGAAGTTCAGGCAGATGGACTTCGCGTGCCCGATGTGAAGGTAGCCGTTCGGCTCGGGCGGGAACCGGGTCACCACCCCGCCGCATCTTCCCGCGGCGAGATCCCCGTCGATTATCTGCGTGATGAAATTCGCCGCGCGCGGCGTTTCTTCCGTCATAAGCACCTCTCCGGGACAGCGTCCCGCGATCCGTCAAAGCCCGTTCGAAATGAATATAGCAATATACGATTTTATCACAAGCCGCGCAAGAAAACTTTCACATTCTTGGCGGGGCCCGCCGCGGCGGAAAGGCCGGCGGGCCCGCGGGGGAACCCCGCGGCAGGGGCGCGGCGGCGGGGGAGGCGCCGCGAATTTTTTTTGTCATCGCCGCTTTTTTTGCGTAAAATACGCATACGCGGACCGCCCGCGGAAAGCGCGCGGGCGGCGACGGAGAGCAATACCATGAGTTTCGAATCAGACAAGCCTTTCAACGATTTTGTGCACTTTCCCCGCGGCATCCGCCGCAGCGGCCTTTTTTCCATCAAGGAGTCGGAGCTGCTCGAAGAGCGCGGCGACGCGATGACGGAGCTGTACCGGGGCGCCCGCGAGCCGGCCGACGAGGCCGAGAGGACTTTCCTCGCGCAGCTCGCGAGCGAGGAGGCGCCGACCGATCTCAACGCGAAGGTGTTCAGGAAATACCTCGCGGAAATCAGCCCCAAGAAATCCCACAACCTGACCACCTCCACCGACGACGACGGCTACGACGCCGCCGAGGAGCCCGTGGAATAGACGCGCCGGCCCGTTCCGCCGCGGCGCGGGAGCGAGGTAAGAAAAATGCACCGTAATTCCGACGAAAAACTCATTCAGGCCTTCCGGCACTGCGGCCCCTACCTGAAGCACCACCGCGGCTCCACCTTCGTCGTTATGATCCCGGGGGCGACCGCGGCCAGCTCCCATCTCGACGGCATCATCGGCGACATCGCCCTGCTCCAGAGCCTCGGGATCCGCCTCGTGCTGGTCTTCGGCGCCAAGGAGCAGATCGACGCCGCCCTGGCGCGGAGCAAGATCGTGCCCCGCTTCTACAAGCGGATCCGCGTGGCCGACGACGAGACCTTCGAGGTGATCAAGGGCGTCTGCGGGCACATCCAGGTCGAGCTCACCGCCCGGCTGTCCATGGGCCTCGTCAACACCCCCATGCAGGGCAGCCGCCTGAACGTCGTGTGCGGCAATTTCGTCACCAGCCGGCCCATCGGCGTGGTCGACGGCGTCGACTACCTGCACAGCGGGGTGGTGCGGCGCGTCGACGCCGCCAACATAATCCGGGAGCTCGACAACCAGTCGGTCGTGCTGATCTCGCCCGTGGGCTTTTCCGTCACGGGGGAGTGCTTCAGCGTCAACAGCGAGGAGGTCGCCGCCGCGGTGGCGGTCGCCATCGGGGCCGACAAGCTGATCACCTTCTGCAACGACGACGAGCTCATCCGGAACGAGGAGGGCGAGGTCGTGGCCGAGCTGTTCCCGGAGGAGGCGCAGAAGTACCTGGAAAAGATCGACGACGACGTCCACAACAGCACCTTCCGCTACCTCACGGCCGCCATCTCGTGCTGCCGGGGCGGAGTCGAGCGGTGCCACCTCGTCTCCCAGGAGCAGAACGGGGCGATCATCCAGGAGCTCTTCACCCGCGACGGCATCGGCACCCAGATCGTCAGGAACAGCGCCGAGCAGGTGAGCCGGGCGACCATCAACGACATCCCGTCCCTCATGCAGCTGATCCGGCCGCTCGAGCGGGAGGGGGTCCTGATCCACCGGCCGCGGGAGCAGCTGGAAATGGAGATCGAAAACTACGTCGTCATCAAGCGCGACGGCATGGTCATCGCCTGCGCGGCCCTCTACGTCTACCCGGAGGAGAAGATGGGGGAGCTCGCCTGCGTGGCCATCCACCCGGACTACCGCGGCTCGGCGCGGGGCGACGTGCTGATCCGCAAGATCGAGGAAATCGCGGCGGGCCGGGGGCTCAACCGGCTGTTCGTCCTGACCACCAAGTCCGTGCACTTCTTCCTCGAAAGGGGCTTCGTCCCCGGAACCCTCGCCGACCTCCCGGCGGCGAAGCGGGATCACTACAATTACCGGCGCATGTCCAAGATCCTCTTCCGGAACATCGGGGCGTAGCCCGCCGGATCCCCGGGCCCGCCGCGCGCGGCGGGCCCCGGCCCTTGAGGTATTTTTGCCGGGTCACTCAAATAAAATGAGGCCCCCGCGGTGTATAATCTGAACAGTTGCGCGTGACGCGTCCCTTTTCATCCGGCGGCTCCTTCCCAAATGGCAGAGATACACATAATCGATTCCCTCAATCAGTTCCTCAACCGCGGCAAAATCACCATCCAGTGCCACAACTACCCCGACGCCGACTCGATAGGCTCGGGCTTCGCCCTGTGGCAGTACTTCACCGATCACGGCGTCGCCGCGAGGCTGGTTTACGGCGGGGCGCAGAGCATCAACAAGTGCAATCTCCAGCTTTTCGTGAAAAATCTGCATATCCCGATCGAGTACGTCCCGGATCTTAAGAAAGTCGACGGTTTGCTGATCACCGTGGACTGCCAGTACCTGAGCTCCAACATCTCCCGCATCGAGGCCGACGAGGTGCTGATGATCGATCACCACCTGCAGGGGGAGAACATCGACAAGATCCGTGAGCTCACCGTCGCCTGCCACTCGTGCATCAAGGAGTTTTACGGCAGCTGCGCCTCGCTTATTTACCAGCTTTTCCAGCGCTCGAGCTACCACATGAACCTCGCGGTCTCGACGGCCCTCTACTACGGCCTCTTCATGGACACGAGCGAGTTTTCGGAAGTGCGCCACCCGGCTGACCGGGAGGCCCGCGACGAGCTGTTCTTCGACGACGAGGTCTTCACCCTCCTCAAAAACTCCAACCTGAGCCCGGACGAGCTCAAGCAGGCCGGGGCCTCGCTGCAGAATTACGACGCCCGGGGCACCGTGGCGGTCATCGAGTGCGTGAAATGCGACCCCAACGTGCTCGGCCTCATCGCCGACATGCTCATCCGCGTCGAGAACATCACCACGGCCATAGCCTACAACCGCATCCCGGATCACGTGATGCTCGGGAAGGACATCTACAAGTTCTCCGTGAGATCGTGCCTCGGCGAGATCCGCGCCAACGAGCTCGCCGAGCTCGTCGCCGCGCCGAGCGCGGGCGGGAGGCCCATCGGCGGCGGGGGCGGCCACCGCCTCAAGGCGGGCGGCCGGGTCGACGTCGCGCTTTACGAGAGCTACGCCGCGGCCGCGCTCGGGGGGATCCCGTTCAAGGAATACCTGTACCGGGTGTTCGACGAGTACTCGTCGGCGGCCCGGATCATCTACTCGAACGAGTGCAACGTCGCGGAGCTCCTGCCTTACGCGGAGAAGTACGAGGAGTCGCTGTGCGTCATGGGCTACCTCTGCAGCACGGAGCTGGCCGAGGCGGGGCGCAGCTTCCTGATCCGCAACAGCGTCGGGGATCTCAAGTGCAACGTCAGTCCCGATCTGTACATAGTCGTTTACCGGAGCGGCAACGTCACCGCCATTTCCCGCAAGGAGTTCAAGAAGGAGTTCGCGGCCTGCGAGGGGCCGATCCGCTTCACCGATTTCGCCCGGTTCGACGAGCCGAGGATCTCCCTCGAGAACAGCGCGACGAAGGTGTATCTCCAGAAGATGCTCCATCCCTGCACGCTCAGGAAGGTCCGCTACGTCTGGGCCGTGCCCATCGGGAAGCTCAAAACCCCGATCAAGCTGGTCGACTCCAAATGGGCGGTCACGGATTTCAAATTCGGCAACATCAGCGATTTCCTGATCATCAACACCGACGGCCGCGACTGCGAGATCAGCATCGCCGACGCGCGGACCTTCCGGGAGATCTACCGCCCCGTCCCGGCGGAAGCCCCCGCCGGGGAGGGCGCGCCGCGGCCGTAGGCGGCGGAAGGGCGTAAAAAACCCGGGGCCGCGCCGCGGCCCCGGGTTTTTCGCGCCCCGCGGGCGCTCTCAGAAATCGGCGCTGCCGACCGCGCGCGGGAAGGGGATCACGTCGCGCACGTTGCCGATGCCGGTCACGTAGGCGACCAGGCGCTCGAAGCCGAGGCCGAAGCCCGAGTGGACGACGCTGCCGTAGCGGCGGAGGTCCCGGTACCAGCGGTAGTTTTCGGGATTGAGGCCGAGCTCGGCGATCCGCCCGTCGAGCACGGCGAGCCGCTCCTCCCTCTGGGAGCCGCCGATGATCTCGCCGATGCCGGGCGCGAGCACGTCCATGGCGGCCACGGTCCTGCCGTCGTCGTTCATCCTCATGTAGAAAGCCTTGATCTCCTTGGGATAGTTCTTCACCACGACCGGCGATTTGAAGTGCTCCTCGGCGAGGAAGCGCTCGTGCTCGCTCTGGAGGTCGGCGCCCCATTCGACGGGGTAGACGAATTTGCGGCCGCTCTGCCGGAGGATGGCGACGGCGTCGGTATAGTCGACCCGGGCGAACTCCGAGGAGACGAACTTCTCGAGCCTCTCCACGGCCCCCGCGTCCACCCGCCGGGCGAAGAACTCCATGTCGTCGCGCCTTTCGGCGAGCACGGCCCGGAAGACGTACTTGAGCATGCGCTCCGCGAGGTCGGCGTCGCCGTCGAGATCGCAGAAGGCCATTTCCGGCTCGACCATCCAGAACTCGGCGAGGTGCCGGGTGGTGTTCGAGTTCTCGGCGCGGAACGTCGGCCCGAAGGTGTAGACCTTGGACATGGCCGAGGCGATCGCCTCGGCGTTGAGCTGGCCGGAAACGGTCAGGAAGGTCTCGCGGCCGAAGAAGTCCCGGGAGAAGTCGACCCGCCCGTCCGCGCCGCGCGGCGGGTTGTCCGGATCCAGCGTGGTGACGCGGAACATCTCGCCCGCGCCCTCGCAGTCCGAGGCGGTGATGAGCGGGGTGGCGATCCAGATGAAGCCCTCTTCGGCGAAGAAGCGGTGGATGGCCTGGGCCAGGCAGTTCCTGACGCGCAGCGCCGCCCCCATGATGTTGGTGCGCGGGCGCAGGTGGGCGTTTTCGCGCAGGAATTCCGCGGTGTGGCGCTTGGCGCTCATGGGGTACGTCTCGGGGTCGTCGACGAACCCGCAGACCTCGATCCGGGTCGCCTGGATCTCCACGCTCTGCTCCCGGCCCTGCGACGGGGTGACGATCCCCTCGGCGATCACGGAGCAGCCGGCGGTCAGGCGCAGGACCTCGTCCCGGTAGTTGGCGAGCGTTCCCGGAGCCACCACCTGCAGGGTGGCGAGGCACGAGCCGTCGTACAGCGCCAGAAACGAAAAACCGGCCTTGGAGTCGCGCCGCGTCCTGATCCAGCCGCGCACGCGCACTTCCGTTCCCGCCGCGCACCCGCCTTTGAGCACGCCGTCCACCGAAGCGATAATCATGGTAACACCTCTCGCGTTCCGGGGCGCGCCGGGCGCCCGGAATGATTGAAAACGTCGAAACTGTCTGATTTTAGGCTTAAAAGCCCGAAAACGCAACCCGAAATGCGGGCCGGGACTCAGCGCCCCGCCCGGCGGAGGCCGGCGGCGCAGCGGACGGCGAGCAGGAGCAGGATCGCCGCCATGGCTTCGAGCAGGGCGGGGTAGCGCAGCGCGAAGGGAACGTTCCGCCCGAACGCGAGCAGGAGGAGGCAGGCCGCGGCCCCGGCGGCGTAGAACCCCGCGAACAGGGCGAGGCCCCGCCGGGACTCCGCCCGCTGCGGGGGCGGGGGCGCGCCTTCCCCTTCTTTTTCGTTCGCGTCCGCGTCTTTTTTACTCATTTACTCGTTTACTCATTACCCGGTCCGCCCGGGGCCCGCCCCGTCCGGAAAAACCCCGCCCCGGAAGCCGGGGCGGAGCGCGTCAGAGTTTGCCCTTGCCGGAGGTCGTGACCGGCTCGACCTCGTCGTCGCCGTACGTGACCGTGCCCTCGACCCGGTAATATCTGTCGAGCATGGTGTTAAGCAGCGTCGACGAGGTTTTCGGGCTGTGCAGCACGTCCGGCTTCATGACCAGGACGGAGCATTTGCGGCCGCGCGGCTCCAGGTCGTCGTCGAAGAGGACTTCCTCCGTTTTGATTTCCATGCCGCCGACGAACAGGGTGACGATGACCTTCTCCACGTAGAAGTCGTCGTCGAGGCCGTTGACGAGGCAGTAGGGGATTTCCACGGCCGGCGCCGTTTTTTTGGTCAGGTCGGCCGTGACCTTGCCGAATTCCGCGTAGGGAAGGCTGTTCCGGTCCCCGGCCGCGCTGCTGCATCCGGCGAGAACCGCCGCGGCGAGGGCCGCGGCGCACAATTTTTTGCTTGAGCTGATCATCTGACTGGCTCCGGTACGATGGTGATGCTGTATTATATATCATCCGCCGGGGCGCAAAAAGACATAAAGACGAAAAGGGCGCCGTTTACGGCCGGCGGGGAGGCGGACGGACATGGAAGAAGAGGAAAGCGCGGCGGAAACGGTGCTCATCGTCGACGGGCTGAACCGGGTGACCGGAACCGCCCCGCGCCCCGTGATGCGGCGGGACCGGCTGCCGCACCGGGCCACCTACGTGGCGCTCGGCGACGGGGAGGGCCGGTATCTGGTGGAGCGGCGGACGGCGGCCAAGGACTACTGCCCGGGCATGCTCGACGCCTGCCCGGGCGGGGTGGTCAGGGCGGACGAGGACGACGTCGCCCTGAGCGCGGCCCGGGAGATTTACGAGGAACTCGGCGCGCGGGCGGAGCTTGAGTTCCTGGGCTGGCGGAAACTGCCGCTCGCCCCGGACTCCTTCGTCTGGGCGGGCGTGTTCCGCGGCGAGTACCGGGGGAAGATCGTCAGGCAGGAAAGCGAGGTGGCCGCCGTGCTCCGGATGACGCCGGAGGAGATCGAGGCGCGCGCCGCCGAGTTCACCCCGGATTCGCTGCTCGCCTTCCGGTACGCCCTGTCCCGGGGGACCGCCCCGGAAGAAGACGGGCCGGACCCCGTCTGAGGATCCGGCCCGCGCGGCTCTTTCCTACAGCCACTTCCGGCGCCGGAAGAAGAAATAGGTAAGGGTCGCGGAGAGGATCATCATGACGACGGACACGGGGTAGCCGTACTCCCAGTCGAGCTCGGGCATCGAGCGGAAGTTCATGCCGTACACGCTCGCGATCCAGGTCGGGGGCATGAACACCACCGCCGCCACGGAGAAGATCTTGATGATCTTGTTCTGCTTGTGGTTCGTGTAGGACATCGCGGTCTGCAGCTGGAAGTTGATCTTGTCGAACATGAACTGGGTGTGCGGCAGCAGGGACTCGATGTCCTGCAGGATGTTGTCGATCGTCTCGAACTGCATGGGGGTCAGACGGTTGGTGATGGACTTCCTGAGGAAGCGCAGCGCCTTTCTGGTATCGAAGAGGGCGGTACGGATCTGGGAGATCGCCTCCTCCTGGAAGGTGAGCTCCTGCAGCAGATCCTGGATGAGCTCGTCGTTGTCCGAGAGGACCTGCGTCGCCGTTTCCTCCAGGGTCTCGTAGGAGTCCTCGATGTAGTCGGACAGGGATTCGACCTTGATGTCCTGCAGCTCGAGGAAGATGTCGATGTTGTCCCGGATCTTCACGCGGTTGTGCTTGAGGTAGTGCCTGAGCAGCCTGATGATGCTCACGTCGTCCTCGCGGAAGGTGATGAGCTGGCCGCCGTGGATGGTGAACAGCACGTTGGCGCTTTCCGTCTCGCGGCCCTTGCGCTGCGGGAACAGGGAGGTGATGTGCACGCCGTCGGTGTCGATGTAGAAGCGCGAGGACGATTCGATCTCGTCGATGTCGTCCTCTTCGGGAACCTCTTCCTTGAAGAGGCTCTGCATCCACTCCCTTTCCCCGTCGTCCGGGTTCTTGATGTCGATCCAGACGGAGTTTTCGGGCACGGGGTACGGAGGCTCGAGATCTTCGTAGGTCAGAGTCTGGTCGCTCAGCATGTATGTTCTGATCATTTTCGCCCTCCTCGCCTGTTAAATTTTATGCATTTTATCAGATGGCAACGGCTTATGCAAACCGCGGGAGGCCGTCGGGCGGGGGCCCGGGAGCCCCGCGCGGCGGGTAAAAAGCCGCCGCCGGAACGCCCGGGCGCGGGGGAAAACGCCCCGGGACGGGGCTTCAGATCTCGCGGGCGGACGCGGCGGCCCGGCCGGTGTAGCCGGCGGGGGTGAGCCGGCGCAGGGTCTCCTTCGCCTCTTCGGGGATCTCCAGGGAGTCGATGAACCCGAGCATGATCTCCCGGGTCACCTTCCGGCCGCGGGTCAGGGCCTTGAGCTTCTCGTAGGGGGCGGCCACGCCGTAGCGGCGCATCACCGTCTGGTAGGGCTCGGCGAGGACCTCCCAGTTGGCGTCGAGCTCGCCGAGCATGCGCGCGGTGTCGGCCTCGAGCTTGCCCGCGCCCCGCAGGGTCGACTTCATGGCGATCTCGGTGTAGCCCACGGCCACCCCGAGGTTGCGCAGGACCGTCGAGTCGGTGAGGTCGCGCTGCCAGCGGCTCACCGGGAGCTTCGCGGCCAGGTGGGCGAAGATCGCGTTGGCGACGCCGATGTTGCCCTCCGAGTTCTCGAAGTCGATCGGGTTGATCTTGTGGGGCATGGTGGAGGATCCGACCTCGCCCGCGACCGGGCGCTGCCGGAACGTGCCGAGGGACACGTAGCCCCAGACGTCGCGGTCGAAGTCCAGGACCACGGTGTTGAAGCGGGCGATCGCGTCGAAAAGCTCGGCCATGTAGTCGTGGGGCTCGATCTGGGTCGTGTACGGGTTCCACCCGAGGCCCAGGCCCTCGACGAATTCCCGGCCGAACCTCTGCCAGTCGACGTCCGGGTACGCGCACATGTGCGCGTTGAAGTTGCCCACGGCGCCGTTGATCTTGCCGAGGATCTCCACGGCCTCGATCTGCCGGAGCTGTCGGCGCAGGCGGTACGCGAAGTTGGCCATTTCCTTGCCGAGGGTGGTCGGCGTGGCGGGCTGGCCGTGGGTCCGCGACATCATCGGATCGTCCGCGTAGCGGGCGGCGAGCTCCGCGACGGCGTCCGCGACGCGGGTGAACAGGGGCACGACGATCCGCTCGCGCGCCTTCTTGAGCATCAGGGCGTAGGAATTGCCGTTGATGTCCTCGGAAGTGCAGGCGAAGTGGATGAACTCCTTGGCCCGGTCGAGCTCGGGAACCGCCGCGACCCGGTCCTTGAGGAAGTACTCCACGGCCTTGACGTCGTGGTTGGTCACGCTCTCGTGCTTCTTGACGGCGCGCGCGTCCTCCTCGGAGAAGTTCGCGGCGACGCCGTCCAGAAAAGCCAGGGCCTCGGGGCCGAACGGGGGCACCTCGGCGATCGCGGGCTCGGCCGCGAGTTTCTTCAGCCATTCGATTTCCACGATCACGCGGTTGTGGATCAGGCCGAATTCGGAGAAGATCGCGCGCAGGTCCGCGCATTTGTCCGCGTAGCGGCCGTCGATCGGCGACACCGCGGTGAGGGGAGAAAGTTCCAAGTCCATTTGCGTTTTTTCGCTCCGGTTTAAAAGCGGGGAACCCGGCGCGGCCGCGCGGGGTCCTTGCCCGTTTTCACGAATAAATAAAAAAAGACGGGCGGCCCGTTCCGGCCGGCCGCCGCGCGCCTAAAGCTGCTTCAGGCGGTTGTTCGCGCACTCGACCAGCTTCGACCTTCTGAAGATGAAGCTGCGGCGCCGCCCGCCGGCCTCGCGCCAGAGGACGACGGCCCTGATGGCCGTGAGGATCAGGGCCCTGATCCGGTGCTGGATCTCCGGCTGCCGCAGGATGCTCTTCCGGCCGTAGATGTTGAACCGGGAGAGCCCCACGTCCGAAACCTCGGTTTTGTAGATGTTCGAGAGGTTCTCGATCAGGGCGGGGTCGAGCACGGAAAGGCGCCGCTCCCGGGCCGAGGCGGTGTTGTCCGCGAGGCGGCGGCGGATCGCCGCCAGGGCGGTCGGAGATTTGGCGATGCGCCGCTCGAGACCGAGGAACAGCACCGCGTATTTGGAAAGCTGCAGGTACTTCTGCTCGGTGGAGGCGTTGCTGCCGAAACAGCGGACCAGGGTGAAGTAGCCCTGCTTCAGGTATTCCTCGGGGTAGATCGCCGACAGGTCGTCGGGCGAGTCGGAAGCCAGCGACTTGATGAGGATGGCCGCGGCGTCGTCGTTCCAGGTGCCGACGTTGGCGAGCTCCTGGATGAGCGCGCAGGCCTGGCACACCGCCGCGAAGGCCTTTGTCTGGGCGTTTATATCCTTGGCCGTCATCCGCTACACCTCTTTGAGTCCCCGTTCGATGATGCCCCCGCCGAGGCACTCCTCCCCGCGGTACAGCACGGCGCTCTGCCCCGGGGTCACGGCCGGGATCTCCCGGTCGAAAACCACCCGGAACCGGCCGCCGCCGAGCGGCTCGGCGGCGCAGGGGACGTCGGGCTGGCGGTACCTGATCTTGACCCCGTACCGCCCGGGCGGCAGCTCGGGGAGGCTCACGAGGGTCAGGTTCGAGGCGACGAGCCCCCGCGACATGAGGAGGGGGTTGCGGCGGCCCTGCGCCACGATGAGCCGGTTGCGTTCGAGATCCTTGCCGACCACGTACCAGGGCTCGGCGGCCGCGCCCCGCATGCCCCCGATGCCGAGCCCGCGGCGCTGCCCGACGGTGTGGTACATCAGGCCGTCGTGCTCGCCGACGACCCGGCCGTCGGGGGTGACGATTTCCCCCTTGCGCGCGGGCAGGAAGCGGGCTAAGAACTCGGCGAACTTCTTTTCGCCGATGAAGCAGATGCCGGTGGAGTCCTTCTTGGCGGCGGTGGCGAGCCCGAGATCGCGGGCGATCTTCCTGACCTCCGTCTTGAGGAGATCGCCGACGGGAAAGAGCGCCCGGGCGAGCCGGTCGCTTTTAAGCGCGTAGAGGAAGTAGCTCTGGTCCTTGGCGGGATCCGCGCCCCGGAGCAGCCGGGGCGGATCGCCGGAGGAGCGCCGCGCGTAGTGGCCGGTGGCCATGAGATCCGCGCCGAGATCCTCGAGCGCGTACTCGAGGAAGGCCTTGAATTTGATTTCCCGGTTGCAGAGGACGTCGGGGTTGGGGGTCCGGCCGGCGGCGTACTCGGAGAGGAAGTTCTCGAAGACCCGGTCCCAGTACTCGGCCGCGAAGTTGACGGTTTTGAGCTCGACGCCGATTTTGTCGCAGACGGCCCGGGCGTCGGCGAGATCGGCGGCCGCGTTGCAGTAGGAGCCGGTGTCGTCCTCTTCCCAGTTTTTCATGAACAGGCCGGTCACCTCGTAGCCCCGCTCCCGGAGGAGCCAGGCGGCGACGGAAGAGTCAACGCCTCCCGACATTCCGACGACGACTTTTTTCGCAGACATTTGTGACCGAACTGACAAAATGATTAAAAATTATTTAAACACCTATAAAAGTATAAGACAATAGGTGTTTCATTTCAATTAATCACGGCCTTATTGTGCGGAGAATGTCCAGCGGATACCTTTTGCCGGCGAAGTAGTCCTCGAAGCATCTCCCGACCAGTCTGGTGCGGTAGCGGGGCCTGAGCGCCTCGATCTCCTCCCGGGTGTACCAGCCGGCGGTCTGGATCTCGTGATCGGGATCCGCCGCCGCGAGCCGCTCCGGCAGGGTGTCGTCGGCGACGTAGAAGCAGAATCGCTGGATCGTCTCGTAATCCTTGACGTAGGTGTAAATGCCGCACAGACCCTGCGGCTCCAGGGCGAGGCCCGTTTCCTCGAGGATCTCCCGCCGCGCGGCCCCGATCGGATCCTCGCCGCCCTCGAGGTGCCCCGCGGGCTGGCCGTAGACCGGGTACGGCGCCTCGTCGTACTCCGACACGAGCAGGAACCGGCCGCGGCACTCGATGATCGCCGCCACGGTCACGAAAGGACGGAAGCGCTCCGGCATCTTATTTTCCCTCCCCTCCGGCCGCCGGGTCTTCCCGGCGCTCCTGGGCGCGGACGGCCGCGCTCAGCCGGTCGTACTGCCTGAGCAGGGACAGGGGGAATTTCCGGCCGGCGCTGTAGTCCTCGATCGCGTCGATGACCAGATCCGACCGGTACGAGCCGCGGAGCGCCCGGCATTCTTCGAGGGTGAGCCAGCGGTGCCCGACCACGTCCCGGTCGGGGTCGCGGACGGCGAGCTCCGGCTCCCGCGCGAGTTCCAGGAAGAACACCGTCCTCACCATGGTGTAGCTGTCCTGCACCAGGGCGTACACCCCGACGATCCCGTCCAGGCTTTCCGTTCTGATGCCGGTTTCCTCGAACAGCTCCCTTCTGGCGCCCTCGGTCAGGCTCTCCCACCGCTCGAGGTGGCCGGAAGGGGTGTTGTAGACGGGCAGCCCGTTGCCGAGACGCTCCTCGACGATCAGGAAGCGGCCGCGGCAGCTCACGACGACCGACACGACGGCCACGGGCTTGAATTTATAAGACATGGCGCAATTTCTTCTCCGTTCCTCACGACCTTTCATTCTAGCACAAAGGGGCGGCGATGTTAAACGCGCGGCGGCGCCAAGTAATGTTTGATAAATGCCCCCGCGCTCTTTATAATTCCTAATGACCGCCGAGTCGTCGCCAGGGCGGTCCGCGATGCCGGGGCCCCGCAGGGGATCGTCCCGGCGCTGATGTTTCCAAACGCAAAAAGAGGATTTCGATATGACTTCAAAGGTAGCGGCGCCCGCCGGCGGCGCCAGGATCACCGTCGGCGCCGACGGTTCGCTGAACGTTCCCGACAACCCGATCATTCCCTTCATCGAGGGAGACGGCATCGGCAGCGACATCACCCCCGCCATGATCAGGGTCGTCGACGCGGCCGTGGCCAAGGCGTACGGCGGCGCGCGGCAGATCCGCTGGATGGAGATCTACGCCGGCGAGAAGGCCGTGAAGGTATACGGCGGCGACACCTGGCTCCCCGACGAGACCCTCGATCTCCTGAAGGAATACGTGGTCTCCATCAAGGGTCCCCTGACCACCCCGATAGGCGGCGGCATCCGCTCGCTCAACGTCGCGCTGCGCCAGCGGCTCGATCTGTACATCTGCCTCCGCCCCGTCCGCTATTTCAACGGGGTGCCGAGCCCGGTCAAACACCCCGAGCTCGTCGACATGGTCATCTTCCGCGAAAACAGCGAGGACATTTACGCCGGCGTCGAATGGCCCGCGGGCAGCCCCGAGGCCGACAAGGTCATCGCCTTCCTGGAGAAGGAAATGGGCGTCACCAAGATCCGCTTCGACAAAGACTGCGGCATCGGCGTCAAGCCCGTGTCGAAGGAAGGCACGCAGCGCCTCGTGAAGGCCGCGATCGAGTACGCGATCGCCAACGACCGCAAGTCCGTCACCCTGGTGCACAAGGGCAACATCATGAAGTTCACCGAGGGCGCGTTCAAGCAGTGGGGCTACGACGTGGCCCGCGAGCGGTTCGGCGGCGAGCTCATCGGCGCGGGTCCCTGGATGACGGTGAAGAACCCGCGGACCGGCCGCGACATCGTCGTCAAGGACTGCATCGCCGACGCCTTCCTGCAGCAGATCCTGCTCCGCCCGGCGGAGTACGACGTCATCGCCACGCTCAACCTCAACGGCGACTACATGTCCGACGCCCTGGCCGCGCAGGTCGGCGGCATCGGCATCGCCCCGGGCGCGAACATCGGCAGCGCCTGCGCCATGTTCGAGGCCACGCACGGCACCGCCCCGAAGTACACCGGCATGGACAAGGTGAACCCGGGATCGATCATCCTCTCCGCCGAGATGATGCTCCGCCACATGGGCTGGCGCGAGGCCGCCGATCTGATCATCGCCGGCATGGAAGGGGCCATCGCGGGCAAGCGCGTCACCTACGACTTCGCGCGGCTCATGGAGGGCGCCACCGAGATCAAGTGCTCGGCGTTCGCGGACGAGATCGTCGCCAATATGTAAAAACCGGCGCCGCGGCGCGGCGGGGCCGCGGGCCGGGGGCCCGCGGCCTTTTTTCGCGCCCGCGGGGGAGGGCGGCGGCCCGGCCGCGCCCGGAGACGAAAAACGGGGCGCCCGCGGCGCCCCGTCTGCGAAATGGTGGAGATGGCGGGATTTGAACCCGCGTCCCGAAAGGATCGATCTCAACGTCTACATGTTTAGCCGAATCTTTTGATCTCGCTCCGCGGACGCGAACCGGCACGCTGCCGCGAAACCAGGCCGTATTTCTTTAAGGCTGCTCCCCCGGCCGGGGACTCGCCCGGTACAATATGGAAATCCGGAGCTCCCGAACCTATTGTCAAATCCGGGTTCCGGGCAGCCCGGAAGTTTCTTAGGCTCCGGCTGCTGGGTGCCGTCGCTGTTTTTTAGGCAGCTAAGGCGTAAGACTCATCGTTGGCGACTATCTTGTTTGTGGGTTTTTTAAGAGGCCTCCCACGCCTCTACATGCTGTCCCGACTTCACTCTTCCGGTCGAATCCGAATCATCCCCTTTGTTTGAAAATTTACCGCGGCCGTTTTCCGGCCACGCTTTAATTATAAGACAAACGCGCGGCCGGTCAAGTTTTTCCGGGGGTCAGCGCGCGGTTTTTTTCATCACCCGCGCCCGGTCCCGCCGCCATTCCCTTTCCTTGACGGAGTCCCGCTTGTCGTATTCCTTCTTGCCTTTCGCGAGGGCGATCTCCAGTTTGACCAGGGCTTTTTTCCAGTAGAGCCTGAGGGGGACGACGGTGTAGCCCGCCCTTTCGACGGAGCCGATGAGGCGGTCGATCTCCCGCCGGCTCAGGAGGAGCTTCCGGGTCCTCAGCGGATCGCACACCGTGTGGGTGCAGGCCTGATCGAGCGGGGTGATGTTCGCCCCGATCAGGAAGATCTCGCCCTTCTTTATGATGACGTACCCTTCGCTGATGCCGCCCCGGCCGGCGCGCAGGGCCTTGACCTCCCAGCCCTGCAGGCAGACGCCGGCCTCGAAGCGCTGCTCGAGGAAATAATCGTGGTTCGCCCGCCGGTTCACCGCGATGACCGTCTGTCTTGCCGTCTCTTTGCTGTTTTTCGCCATTTCATTCACCGCGAGCCGCGGAACAAAGTCCCCGTTAACGTTCCGGTTTTATAAGGAAAGGTGATTATACCGAACGCGCGGCGATCGATCAAGACGCGGCCCGGCGATTTCCCGCCCCGGGCGGCCGGGCGCGATTCCGCGCGCGGGGCGCGAAAATATTGTATAATTCGGCGTAAGCGGCGGCGCCGGGGCCCGGCGGCCCGGGGCGCCGCGCGGACTTTCGGGTGTGGCCATGTCAATACTGATTTCACTGCTGTTCGTCGTCGCGGGTTTCGCCGCGCTGGTTTACAGCGCGGACAAGTTCATCGACGGCGCGTCGGGACTCGCGCACTGCATGGGCGTCCCCGAGCTCCTCATCGGCATCCTCATCGTGGGGTTCGGCACCTCGGCTCCGGAGATCGTCGTCTCGGTGCTCTCCGCCCTCGAGCACAGCCCCGACCTCGCCCTCGGCAACGCCCTGGGCTCGAACATCTGCAACATCTCCCTCATTCTCGGCTGCGCCGCGCTCGCGGCGCCGATGTTCCCGGACCGCTCGCTGCACCGGAGCGAATATCCCCTGCTCCTCGCGTCGGTCCTGATCACGCTCGCCCTCGGGTACGACGGCGGGATCAGCCGCGCGGAGTCGTGGTTCCTGCTCCTTTTGATCGCGGCCTTCGTCCTGCGCGCCGTGCGCTCGGGCTACCTGAGCCGGAAAAACCGCCCGGACGCCGCGGCGGAACCCGCCCCCGGGGCCGGCGCGCCGGACGCCGCGAAGCGTCCCGGCCCCGGCAAATCGTCCCTGCTGACCGCGGGGGGCCTCGTGTTCATGGTGCTGAGCTCCAAGCTGGTGGTGGACGGCGCCGTGGGCGTCGCCGCGGCGTTCGGCGTGAGCGAGGTGGTCATCGGCCTGACGATCGTGGCCGCGGGCACGTCCCTGCCCGAGCTCACGGCGTCGGTCATCGCGGCGCGGCGCGGCAGCAGCGGGATCGCCATCGGGAACATCATCGGCTCGAACATCTTCAACAACACCGCGGTCATCGGCGCCGCCGGGGTCATCGAGCCCTACGTCGTCGGGAAAACGGTGCTGGTGCGCGACGGGGGCTTCAGCCTGCTGCTGACGCTCAGTCTGATTCTTTTCTCCGTTTCCTTCGGGCGCGGCGCGGCGCGGATCGGGCGGGCGCACGGGCTTCTGTGGGTGGGCTCGTACGCGGCCTACGTCGCGCTCCTGGTGGCGACGGCGCGGCGCGGCGCCGCCGTCCTTCCGGAGCCGCTCGCGTACTTCCTGGGCGGAGCGTGGCTGCCCTGATCCCGGCGGGACGGGCGGGGGCGGCCGGCCGGGCGCGCCTCCCGGATAACCTCATGACGGCTCGGACGGCGGAGCGGGAGGCATAAACCCGATGAGATACGCGGACAACCGCGTCGTGAAAACGGGCGATCTGGTGTGCGTCCGGGGCAGGGGCCTCGGAGTCGTCGGCTGCGTCGTCGACAGCGGCGACTACACCCGCGATTTCCCGCGGGGCGAGTACTCCTATCTCGGGAGCGGCCTCATGGTCGGTCTCGGGGACGGCGGCGCCCTGTACGTCGAGGAGGCCCGGGAGACCCTGACCCTCGTCGCGCGGGGCGGGGAGGATCCCGCCCCGGCCGCGGCGGAAGGCGAGGAAGGCGCGGAAGGGAACCCGGCGGGGGACGGTCCGGAAGACACTGAGGAATGCATATATGAAATTTAGAAATCTGCTCATAATCGCGTGCGCGGTTCTGCTCTGCCAGGGCGCCGCGGGCTGCAAAAAGAACAAAGGCGAAATCACCGAGTACGACGAGACCCTGTCCGGGATAGACCGGGACGGGAACAAGATCCGCGACGAGATCGAGGAGCGCATGAGAAAGGAGATGGCGACCGAGGTGAACGATTTCGAGTACAAGGTGCTGCTCCAGAACGCCCGGGCCTTCCAGGAGATCCTGAACCTCGATCTCGAGAGCCGGCCGGACGTGCTGCTCACCCGGGACCACATCGACCAGGCGATCAACTGCGGCATCCAGATCTACGGGGACGGCATCAACTTCGACCACTACACCATCCTCCTCACCAAGCTGAAGCAGTGGTACTTCAACACGCCGGAGCGGCAGGAGCGCCGGCAGGACTTCATCTTCCGCTCCAGGGAGTACCATTTCGCGTCGACCACGGCCCTCGACGAGTACACCTGCGATTTCGAGGTGCCGGAGGCGGGCATGAAGGTCATCGAGGAGCGCATGGAGATCCGCCGCAAGAAAGTCGAGCAGGAGCTGAAGGAAAAAGGCCTCGCCCCCGCGAACGAACTGGAGCGGATCGCCGAGGAGGGCGCGGCGCCCTCCCCGCTCGACAAATAGCGGCCCCGGGCAGAAGACGCGCGGCGGCTTCCGGCCGGGACGGTCTGAGGCGGAGAACCATGGAATCGATAACGTTAGGTAAAAAGAACACGGCGGAGGGCACGGTCCGGCTGCCCGGCTCGAAGAGCCTGTCCAACCGCGCGCTCCTGCTGGCGGCGCTCGCGGAGGGGACGACGTCGATAGCCAACCTCCTCCGGAGCGACGACACGGGGCACATGCTCCGGGCGCTCGGCCGGCTCGGCGTCGCGGCCGCGCCGGCCGGCGGCGGGCTCGCGGTGCGCGGCCTCGGCGGGGCGTTCGGCGCGGACGGGCCCGTCGGGCTTTTCCTCGGCAACGCGGGCACCGCGATGCGCCCGCTCGCGGCCGCGCTCGCCTGCTCCCGGGGCGAATTCGTCCTGACCGGCGAGCCCCGCATGACGGAGCGGCCCATCGGCCCCCTGGTCGACGCCCTGCGCGGCGCCGGCGCGGACATCGCGTATCTCGGGAGGGAGGGCTTCCCGCCCCTGCGGATCCGGGGCCGGCCCCTCGCGGGCGGAACCGCGGAAATCGACGGCTCCGTGTCGAGCCAGTTCATTTCGGCCTTTCTGATGGCCGCCCCGCTCATGAAAGGGGACGTCCTCCTCAAAATCGCGGGCGACCCCGTCTCCAAGCCGTACATCGACATCACGACGGGCATGATGAAGTCGTTCGGCGTGACCGCCGAGAACCGGGATTACCGCGAGTTCTTCGTCCGGGGCGGGCAGAAGTACCGCAGCCCCGGAAGCTATCTCGTGGAGGGCGACGCCTCGGCCGCCTCGTATTTCCTGGCCGCCGGGGCCATAGCGGGCAGGGTGCGGGTCACCGGCGCCGGCGCCGGCTCGGTCCAGGGCGATCTGGGCTTCGTCCGGGTGCTCCGGGCCATGGGGGCGGAGGTGACGGTCGGGGAGGACTTCGTCGAATGCGGGCGCGCCCCGCTCCGGGGGGTCGACATGGACATGAACGACATCCCCGACGCGGCGATGACCGCGGTTCCCCTCGCGCTGTTCGCGCGGGGCAAAACCGTCATCAGGAACGTGGCCAACTGGCGCGTGAAGGAAACGGACCGCCTGGCCGCGATGGAAAACGAACTGAGGAAACTCGGGATCCGCTGCGAGGCGGGGCCGGATTATCTCGAAATCGTCCCGGGGCCGATCCGGGAGAACGCGGTCATCGACACCTACCGGGATCACCGCATGGCCATGTGCTTCTCCCTCGTGTCCTTCGGCGCGCCCGTGACGATCAACGATCCGGGCTGCTGCGCCAAGACGTTCCCGGACTATTTCGCGCGGTTCGCCGAAATCGCGCGCTGACCCGGGGAAGGAGGAAAACATGATCGCGAAGCCGTTTGAAATCTGCGCCGCCGTCCTCGCGTGGGCGGCCGCGGCCGCCGGGGCGGAGACCCTCGAGATCGGCGGGGAGACCTACGCCTTCGCCGCGGGTTTCGCCGTCGGCGCGAAGGGGGAGGCGGCCGGGGCCGCGGACGGGGTCATCGGGCTCTTCGCGGGGCACCCCGTCCGGGCGGCCGCGGCCCCCGGGTACGATCTGCGCCCCGCGCTCGCCTACATGCAGAAGGGGAGCGAGCTGAAGCCGGACGCGGAGGGCGTCATCCTGACCGGGGCGTTCGTGGCGCGGTGCGCGGATCCCGCGGCCGACTGCGCCGGGGCGGAAGTGCGCGCGGCCGCGCGGGTGCGCACGGTCAACGAGCGGTTCGCGCTGATGACGATCGAGACGGACAGCCTGGACGCCTGGCGCCGGGTTTACGGCTGGTACGAGACCCACCGGGACGATTTCGCGACGTTCCGGCCCGTCATCGACCGGGGCAGGGCGCTCCGGATCCGGGACGAGGGCCTCTTCACCGGGGAAAACGGGCTCACCCCGTTCGCCGGGAAATGATCCCGGGCGGCGGCAAAAAAAACTCCGGCGGGCGCCGGAGTTTTTTTTCGCGCGCGCGGGACTAAGGCCCGAGGCGCGGCAGCACCTCGTTTCTCAGGTAGTCGCGGGTCAGGTCCTTGAGTTTGTCGTGCCGCAGGCTGTACTCGATGAAGGCCTTCACGTAGCCGAACTTGGAGCCGCAGTCCAGGCTCCGGCCCTTCAGCACGTAGGCGTCGATCCGGTTCTCCCGGAGCAAAAGCCGCAGGGTGTCGGTAAGCTGGATCTCGCCGCCGGCGCCCACCGGGGTCTCGGGGAACAGATCCCAGATTTTTTCCGAAACCGCGTACCGGCCCACGATGGCCAGGTTGGAGGGGGCCCGCGCCGCGGGCGGCTTCTCCACGAAGCCGGTGATCGTCAGGCGGTCGCCCGGGGCGATCTTACGCTTCCGGTCCTCCTCGGAAACGCCTATGATGCCGTACGAGGAAACCAGCTTCCGGTCGACCGGCTCCACCATGATCTGGCTCACGCCCGTGTCCTCGTAACGCCGGATCATCTCGGCGAGGTTGTCCCGCGCGAGGTCGGACATGTACTCGTCCACGAGCACGTCGGGCAGCATGATGACGAAGGGTTCCCCCCGCACCAGCGACTTGGCGCAGAGGATGGCGTGGGCGAGCCCCTTGGCCTCGCCCTGGCGCACGTGCATGATGGTCACGTCGCGCGGGCAGATGGACTGGATCTCCTCGAGCAGCTGGCGCTTGACGCGCTTCTCGAGGGTGGCCTCCAGCTCGAAGCTCGTGTCGAAATGGTTCTCGATGGCGTTCTTCGAGGAGTGGGTGACCAGCACGATGTCCCTGATGCCTGCCGCCGCGGCCTCGTTGACCACGTACTGGATGAGCGGCTTGTCCACGACGGGCAGCATCTCCTTGGGGATGGCTTTGGTGGCGGGAAGCATCCGGGTGCCGAGCCCGGCCACCGGAATCACGGCCTTGGTAATTTTCATCAGAAGCCGGCTCCCTTCATTTTGGCGGTGATCTTGAAAGGCTTGACGAAGCCCGTGCCCTCCCGGTAGACGCCCCCGCTCCAGTAGGGATCGGCGGCGGCCCATTCCCGCGCCTCCGCGAGGGAGGCGAACCGGGCGACGATCGCCGAGCCGGTGAACCCGGCCTCGCCGGGATCCTCCGCGTCGGCGGCGGGGAGGGGCCCCGCGAGCAGCAGGCGGCCCTCGTCGATGAGTTTGCCGAGACGCGCGAGGTGGGCGGGCCGCGCCTTCGCCCTCGCCGCGTTCGAGCCGGGAACGTCTTCAGCGTAAATCAGATACCACATACAGCCTCCTCAGGTCTGCCGGAACCGGACACGGGACGGAAAAAAGTCCTCTTCGTTCAATTATAAAACAAATCGCGGGATCCGGGCGCGGAAACGGCCGCGCCCGCGCCCCGGCGGGGATTATAAGTATTTTACCCGATCCGTTAAATTTTTGTAGTAAAAACGGGCGGCGCGTGCTAGAATGGGCATTCCCACCGGAGAACCGAGAATGAACCTTTTGCTGAACCTGCTCCCGGCAGTCTGTTTTTTCGTGGCGTACAAGCTGAGCGGCAGCCTGATCGGCGCGACCGCGGCGCTGTTGGCGTCGTCGGCCGTCTGCATGGGGCTGAGCTGGCTCCTGCGGGGGAGCGTCAGCAGATCCCAGACGGCGGTTCTCGTCCTGCTGCTGATTTTCGCGGTCCCCACGGTCGTGATCAAAGACCCGTCCTTCATCAAATGGAAGGTCTCCGTGGTCAACGCCGTGATCGCCGCGGCGCTGCTGCTCTGCCAGTTCGTTTTCAAGAAGAACGTGGTGGAGGCCCTGAGCGGGTACAGGACCCCGATACCCGAGAGTCTCTTCCGGAAGGCCACCGCCGCGGCGGCGGTGTTTTTCCTGCTCTGCGCGGGCCTCAACTACGTCCTCGCCTTCCGGCTCCCGGATCTCGCCGGCGTCGATCCCCGCGAGGCCGAGGACATCTGGGTGAACTACAAGGCGTACGGCAACGGCATTCTGAATTCGGTCTTCATCACGGCGGTCTTTTTCTGGATCTACGCGAAGCTCGACGACGGCCAGCGCGAGGAGCTGGAGAAGCTGCTCGGCGAGGCGAAGCGGCAGAAGTCCGGCTCCGCGAAATAGCCGGCGGCCGGCCCGCGCCCTCCCTTTTCTTTTTTCCTTTCTCCAAGCCCGGATCCTTCCGGGCCCCGCGGCCGCTCCGCCCGGAAAACCCGCCCGCTTGAAATGCCCCGGAGCCGGTCATATGTTATACTTAGGCTGTGACTTACGGAAGAGAACGAGATGTCTGAAAACCCCGAAACCCCCGAAAACCCCGAAAACGGCGGCCGGCCCGAAGAGGCCGGCGCCCCCGTCCCCGCGGCTCCGGCCGTAAAGGGAAGGCCGCGGATCATAGCGGTCCTCCCGGTGTACGACCGTCCCATCCTGCCGAGCGAAGTGATCCCGGTGCAGCTTTCCGCCAAATGGGCCGAAACCGTCCGCCGGGTCATAAACTCGGACGACAAGATGATGGCGGTCATAGCGAGGCCCGAGCAGGAGCTGGAATCGGAGCTCGACCTCGGGGAACTGGCCGCGACCATGGGCTGCGCGGTCAGGATAATCCAGGCCCGGATCGGCGAGGAGCTGCAGGTCGTGGTGCAGGGCGTCGCGCGGGTGCGGGTGAACAACCCGGTCCGGGACGAGAGCGGCTGCATCGCGGGGGAGGCCTCGTACCCCGAGGACGAGCTGCCCGCGCCCGACGAAAAGCAGACCATGGAGATCAAGGCGCACGCGATGGCGATCCTCGCCACCATGCACGAGCTCATCCCGATAAACCCCCTGTACTTCCAGGAGCTGAAGCAGTACCTGCTGCGGTTCAACCCGAACGATCCCTCCATGCTCGCCGACTGCGCGGCCAGCATCACCACCGCCGGCGCCGCGGAGCTGATGAGCGTGCTCGAGACCGTCGAGCTGCTGCCGCGGCTCAAGATAGCCCTGCGGCTCATCGAGCGCGAGCTCGAGACGACCAAGCTCGAGCGCTCCATCAAGAACGCCGTGAGCGAAAAGATCAACGCGGATCAGCGGAAGTTCTTCCTCAGGGAGCAGCTCCAGGAGATCCAGAAGGAACTGGGCATCCAGTACGACGACAACACCTCGGAACTGAACCGGCTCAGGGAGAAAATGGGCAAACTGAAGCCGCCCCCGGCGGTCGCGGAGAAATTCGAGAGCGAGCTGAGCCGCCTCGCCATGCTGGACAGCCGCTCGGCCGAGTTCTCGGTCTGCAGGGACTACCTGAACTGGCTCACGGACGTGCCGTGGGGGCGGTACGCCAACGAGGAGGGCGATTTCAGCCTCGCGAAGGCCCGGGAAATCCTCGAGGAGGATCACGAGGGCCTCAAGGACGTGAAGGAGCGGATCCTCGAGTTCCTCGCCGTGGGCATCTACAAGGGCGGGTTCACGGGCGCGGTCATCCTGCTGGTCGGCCCTCCCGGGGTGGGCAAGACCTCGATCGGCAAATCGATCGCCCGGGCCCTGAACCGGCCGTTCTTCAGGTTCAGCGTCGGGGGCCTCAGGGACGAGGCCGAGATCAAGGGCCACATGCGCACCTACGTGAGCGCGCTCCCGGGCAAAATGATCCAGGCGCTCAAGGAAACGAAGGCGATGAACCCGGTGATCGTGCTCGACGAGATCGACAAGCTCACCAACGACTCCCACCGCGGTGATCCCGCGAGCGCCCTGCTCGAGGCCCTCGATCCCGAGCAGAACTCGGGCTTCCTGGATCACTACCTCGACGTGCCGGTCGATCTGTCGCGGTGCCTGTTCGTGTGCACGGCGAACTACCCGGAAGGCATTCCCGCCCCGCTCATGGACCGCATGGACGCCATCAGGCTGCCGGGCTATCTCGCCGAGGAGAAATTCCTGATCGCCAAAAAGCACCTGGTGCCCAAGAACAAGCTCAAGGCCGGCGTCATGGGCAACGAGGTCAGATTCCAGGACGGGGCCCTCCGCAAGATCATCGAGGAATACTCGCGGGAGGCCGGGGTGCGCGGCCTCGAGAAGAACATCGCCAAGATCATCCGCATGTGCCTCGTCAGGATCATCGACGCCGGGGCGGACGCGCCGCCGTCCGTGGTGGTGAAGCCGTCCGACGTCAGGGAGTACCTGGGGGTTCCCGTCTACGCCATCGAGAAGACGCTGAAGGGCGTCGGCGTGGTTACGGGGCTCGCCTGGACCGCCGCCGGGGGCGCCACGCTCCCGGTGGAGGCCGCGCTGGTGGACCGGTACGCGCGGGGCTTCAGCCTCACCGGCAATCTCGGCAGCGTGATGAAGGAATCGGCGGGCATCGCCCTGAGCTACGTCGCCGCGAACCTGGCGGGCATCGCGCCCGGGGCGGACAGGGGGTATTTCGAGAAGGCGAACATCCATCTGCACGTGCCGGAGGGCGCCGTCCCGAAGGACGGGCCCAGCGCCGGCATCACCATGGCGAGCGCCATCCTGTCCCTGGCTCTCAACCGGGCGCCGCGGGGCGGCTTCGCGATGACCGGGGAGCTGTCCCTGACCGGGCACGTCCTGCCCGTGGGCGGGATCCGGGAAAAGGTGATCGCCGCGAAGCGGGCGGGCATCGGGAAGATTATCCTGCCGCTCGGGAACAGGCCGGACGTGGAGGATCTCCCGGACTACGTGAAGAAGGACGTGGAGTTCAGCTTCGTCGATCTGTACCCCGAGGCGGCCCGGATCCTGTTCGGCGGGGACTGACCGGTTAAGGCGCGCCGGCCGGAGGCGGTTTCCGGCGCCGGGAGGAAAACATGGCGGAATTGAGACTGGCCTTTCTGGGCTACGACACGGACATCGGCCGGGAGCTTTACGAGCTGATGGAGCGGGAGGAGTTCGCCCTCGCCGATCTCGTCCCGCTGTCCGCGGACGCGGAAGAATACGACGCCGTCGGCTACCGCGGCCGGAACTACCTCGTGCGCGGGGCCGGGGACTACGACTTCGCGGACGCCGACGCGCTGCTCGCGGCGGGCGTCTGCCCGGGGGTCCGGGAGATCGCGGAAAGGGCCCTCGCCAAGGGTCTGGCCGTCGTCGACGCGGCCGGGATCTTCCCCGGGGAGGGCCGGGTGTTCGCCGCGGGGCTCCCGGAGGACAAAACGGGCTCCGTCGCCCGGGGGGAACTCGTCCGGCCCATGAGCTCCGAGGCGACCATGCTGTGGCTGCTGCTCGGGCCGCTCGCGGCGCGGCGCCCTTTGGCCTCCGTCCACGCCGTCATGCTGGAGTCGGTGTCGGGTCTCGGCGGCCCGGGGGTCTCCGAGCTCGCCCGGGAGTCGATCGCGCTTTTCAACATGAAGGAGATCGCCCCGCGCATGTTCCCGAGCCAGATGGCCTTTAACGTTCACACCTCGGTCGGTGATATAATGGAGGACAACTCGGCCGCCCGCGAGAACCTGATCCTCGCGGAGCTCGCCGGCGCGATGGGGGAGGCCGCCCGCGCGGTCTGTCTCACCTCCATGGTCGTCCCCGTCTTCTACGGGCACACGCTGAGTCTCGACGTGACGTTCGGGACGCCCGTCGCGCCCGGGGAGTTCCGGGAAATGCTCGCCGGGATCCCCGGCGCGGAGATCGTGGACGACGACGAGATAACCCCCGTCAAATACGGCCGGCGGGAGGACAAGCTTTATATTTCGAGAATCAGGGCGCTCCCGGGAAACGGTTCGTCTTACACGCTCGTCGCGGTGATGGACAACTTCCGGCGCGGCGTCGTGACGAACTGCATGGGCGCGCTGAAAAAGCTCGCTTTAACATAGGGGCATGCCATGAAACTGTCAAATGTCTTATTGGGACTCGCCGCCGCTTGCGCCGCGGGCGGGGCGGAGGCGGTGACGTACCAGGTGCCCGCCGACGGGAGCCGTCTGGTCGGGGAGATCGAGATCGCCACCGTGCCGGGGAACAACGCCTCCCTCGAAAGCATCGCCGCTGAGTACCAGCAGGGCTTCAGCAACATTCTCGAGGCCAACCCGCGCATCGATCCGTATTCGCCGCGCCCGGGAACCTCGGTGATCATCCCGCGGCAGCTGATCCTGCCCGACACCGTGCACGAGGGCATCGTCATCAACAGCGCGGAGATGCGGCTCTACTATTACCACGACGACGTGGTCGACGTGCTGCCGGTGGGCATCGGCCAGCTCGGCAAGGACACCCCCGTGGACTGGGTGACCAAGGTGCAGCGCAAGAAGGAAGGGCCGACGTGGACCCCCACGGCCAAGACCCGGGCCGAATACGCGGCGGCGGGCGAGATCCTGCCCCCGGTCGTTCCCGCCGGCAAGGACAACCCGATGGGGCTGTACGCGCTCTACGTGGGCCAGCTCTACGCCATCCACGGCACCAACGCCGATTTCGGCATCGGCCTGCGCGTCAGCCACGGCTGCATCCGCCTGCGCGATCCCGACATCAAGTACCTGTTCGACAACGTGCCCGTGAACACGAGGGTGGAGTTTATCAACGAGCCCGTGAAGGTGACCAGGGAGCCGGACGGGGGCGTCTACATCGAGGTCCACCAGCCGCTGTCGACCAGCGAGGAGGAGATCAACTCGACGGGTTACTCGACGCTCACCTTAAAGCCCGAGATCGAGGAGTTCCTGATTCTGAACAACGTCAGCCCCTGGCTGCTCGACGAGTACCTCAACACCCGCACCGGCATGCCGGTGCTCCTGAATCCGGTGGATTTCTGACAGCCGGCCGCGGCGCCGTTTCCGCGCCGCGCGTTCACCGCCCGGCCCGCCCGGGCCCGTTCCCGCGATCTTCCGGCGCCGGATCCGGCGCCGGGCGTCAGGACCGCCGGGGCCGGTCCGCCAGGATCTTCCGGATCCTGATCCGGCAGACGATCGCCGCCAGCACGGCGAGGCCTATGTAAAAGTAAACGAAAGCCGGGCCGTACCGGCCGAACGGCGTCTCCCCGCGGGCCGGCCTGAATTCGGCCCTCAGGGTGCCGGCGACGTTTTCGGGCAGGACGGCGGCGATTTTTCCGCCGGCGTCGATGACCGCGGTGATGCCGTTGTTGGTGGCCCTGATGACCGGCCGCCCGAATTCCAGGGCCCGGAGCCGCGCGATGGCGAGGTGCTGGGCCGGACCGTTCGTGCGGTTGAACCAGCCGTCGTTGCTCACCGTGACGATGAGCCCGGTGTTCGGGGTGACCTGGTCCCGGAGCTCGGTGTTGTAGACGATCTCGTAGCAGATGGCGGAGGCGACGTCCAGATCGAGCACCCTGATGTTGGTCTGGAACCGGCTCCCCCGGCTGAACGAGCTCATCGGCATGTTGAACAGCGGCCCGAAGCGGCGCAGGACCCACTCGAACGGCACGAACTCGCCGACGGGCACCAGGTGCCGCTTGTAGTAGCGGTTGCCCTCGCCGAACCGGTAGACGCGGGTTCCGGCCCGGTCGATGACGCCGATGCCGATCATACTGTTGTAAAACCGCCCGAGTTCCTCGTCGTAATACTGGATGCCCGTAATCAGGCCGATGCCGTTGTCCCGCGCGAACCGGTCCAGGTTGCTGATGACCTTCAGCTTTTCCATGCTGTTTTCGAGATCGGGGACGGCCGACTCCGGCCAGACCATCAGCTCGGCGTCGAGGTTTTTGATCATTTCGCCGTAGTAGACGTTGATCTCGTTCCAGACCTGGTCCGGGTCCCAGTGCAGGGAGGTGCTGATGTTCCCCTGCACCAGCGCCGCCCTGACCGGGTTCTCCGGCTTCGTGTACTCGACGTTCCGCAGGGCCGCGCCCGCGAGGGCGATCAGGACGGCGAGGGCGGCGTAAACCGGCTTGCGGCCGGCCAGGGCGAGGGCGAGGAGGGCCGCGGCGGCGAGCGCCGCGAGGGACATGCCCTGCACGCCGAGGACGGGGGCGTAGCCGGCGAAAAACGAATCGATCTGCGTGTAGCCCAGCATGTCCCAGCCGAACCCGGTGAAAAGCCGGCTGTTTAAGATTTCGGCCAGCGTCGTCAGCGCCGGCGCGAGCACCGCGTTCCTGACGAACGGGAGCCGGAGGCACAGCCGGTGGGCGCAGAAGGCGGCGAGGGCCGGGAAAAGGGACAGGTAGCCGCACAGGAGGGCCAGCGCGGCGAACGACAGCGGCGCGGACATCTCCCCGTAACCCGTCATGACCGCGTTCAGCCACCAGAGGCTCGAAACGTGGAAGCAGAAGAAGAAGATAAACGCGACGAGCGCCGAGCGGGACGGGCGCGGCTCCGCCGCGAGGCAGAGACAGAAGACGAACAGGGCGGCGAGGGTCGCCGGCCACAGGCCGTAAGGCGCGAAGCCTAAGGATCCCGCCAAGCCCGCGGCCGCGGCGAGCAGGCACGCGGCGGGGCGTTTGTATTTGCCGTTTAAAAGAATCATCGTCCGCCGGGGCCGGGCCGCCCGTCCGCCCGCCTCATTCCTCTTCGCTCTCCGGGAGGATCTTCAGTTCCAGGACGCCGGTCGCGCGCTTGCCGACCGTGACGACCCGGAAGCGGAAGTTGTCGACGGTCACGGCCTCGTCCTTCGCGGGCAGATGCCCGAAGGCGTGCATCACCATGCCGCCGATGGTGTCGAATTCCTCGTCGTCGTACGCGGTGCCGAAAGTCTCGTTGAATTTTTTGATGGACGTCAGGCTCTCGACCCGCCAGGTCGAGTCGTCCTTTTTGACGATGTCCTCGCGGCCGTCGTCGCCGCGGTCGAACTCGTCCTCGATTTCCCCGACGATGAGCTCGAGGATGTCCTCGATGGTGACGAGCCCCGACACGCTGCCGTACTCGTCGACGACGATGGCCATGTGGTAGCGGCACTGCTGGAATTCCTTGAGCAGCCTGTCGACGTGCTTGCTCTCGGGCACGACCACCGCCGGCCTGACGATGTCCCCGAGCTTCGCCCCGGGATCCTTGCTCACGACGAACTTCAGGAGATCCTTCGCGAGCAGGATGCCTTCGATGTGATCCTTGTCCTCCCGGATGACGGGGTAGCGCGAGTGGCCCGACTCGATGATCGCGGCGGTCGCCCGCCCGATGGAACAGTCCGAGCTTATGGTCACCATCTGCGAGCGCGGGATCATGATGTCCCTGACCCGCAGCTCGGAGATTTCGAACACGCCCTGGAGCATGTCCTCGGTGTCTTCGTCGATGATCCGGCGCTCGCCCGCGTCGGAAATGATGTCCGCGAGATCCTCCCGGTCGGCCGGGTCGCCCTTGATGATGTGGCCCAGACGGTCGATCCAGGTTTCCGCTTTGGGACCGCCGCCGTTTTTAGCGCCGGGACTGCTGTCGTCGCTGCTCATATAGGCAAAATTTCGGTTGTACCGCTCCGTGTGTCCGGTGCCGCCGTCCCCGCGCCGCGCGGGGACGGACGGTTTCCCGGGTCTTAAGTTTAGAAAATTATACGATATTTTTCGCGTTCCGTCTCAGCGCCCGTCCCCGGCGTAGGGATCGGCGAAGCCGAGCGCGCGCATGACGGCGGTCTCGCGGCTTTCCATCTCCTCCGCCTCGGCGTCGCTCAAATGGTCGAAGCCGAGGAGGTGCAGGCAGCCGTGGACGACCATGTGCGCCCAGTGGGCCCGCGGGGGCTTGCCCTGCTCGGCCGCCTCCCGCTCGACCACGTCCCGGCAGATGACGAGATCGCCGATGTAGGGCCCGGCGAAGGGGTTCTCCCCGTCCGGCCCGTCCCCGCCGCCGAAGATTATGTCCTCGTCCGCCCCGGCCGGGAAGGACAGCACGTTCGTCGGCCGGTCGATCCCCCGGTAGGTCCGGTTGAGCGCGCGGCTTTCCTCCGGCCCGACCACGCGGACGGTTATTTCCGCCTCCGCGCGGAAAGGCGCCACCGCGGCCGCCGCGAACGCCGCGAAATCCTCCGCCGCCGGGATGCCGGCGCGGCCGGGCACGGCGTACTGCAGATCCACCGCCACGGGGCCCCCGGCGTACGCCGACTCCTCCCCGCTTTCCGCCTCGCTCGCGGACGCGCTTGCCGCCGCGCCCGCTCCCGGGATCGTCTCTTCCGTCACTGTTTTTCCTCCCCGCCGTCCGGTTCCGCCGGGACCGCGCTCCCGCCGCGCCGCGCGGGGGTCCCGTCCTTTTTCGCGTTTTTCGTTTTCTGCTCGTACGCCTCGTACGCCCGCACGATCCGGGCGACGACGGGGTGACGCACCACGTCGTTCGGCGAGAAGAAGGTGAAGCTGATGCCCTCCGTGCCCGCGAGCGCCGCGAGGGCGTGCCGGAGCCCCGAGGTCACGTGCCCCGGCAGGTCGGTCTGGGTGATGTCGCCGGTGATGACCGCCCGCGAGTTGAAGCCGATGCGCGTCAGGAACATCTTCATCTGCTCGACGGTGGTGTTCTGGCTCTCGTCGAGGATGATGAAGGAGTCGTTGAGGGTGCGGCCGCGCATGTAGGCGAGCGGGGCGACCTCGATGATCTGGTGCTCCGTCAGCTTTTCCGCGCGCTCGAAGCCGAGCATCTCGAAGAGGGCGTCGTACAGGGGCCGGAGGTACGGATCGACCTTCTGGTGGAAATCGCCCGGCAGGAAGCCGAGCTTCTCCCCGGCCTCCACCGCCGGCCTCGTGAGGATGATGCGCCGGACCTGCTGCCTTTCGAGGGCGTCGACCGCGGCGGCCACCGCCAGGTAGGTTTTGCCCGTGCCGGCGGGGCCGACGCCGAAGCTGATGTCGTGGGAGAGGATGTTGGCGACGTACTCGGCCTGGTTGCGCGAGCGCGGCCGGACGATCCCTTTTTTCGTCCGGATCTCCCCGGCGGTCTCTCCGTTTTCCGCCGCGTTCTCCGCGCCGCCGGATTCGAGCCGGACGTTTTCGGAAATGATGAGGTGGACGTCCTCGGGGGTGAGGTCCCTGACGCCGCCGCCCCGCACGGGGGCCGTCTCCAGGTACATCTCCCTGAGGATGCGCAGGGCCTTTTTCGCCATGCCCTCGGGGCCCGCGACGCTGAAGTTTTCGTTCCGGCAGGTGATTTCCACGCCGAGGCGGCGCTCGACGTGCCGGAGGTTCTCCTCGACGGGCCCGCAGAGGCTCGCGAGGCGCTCCCGGTCCGCGGGCTCGAGGGCCGTTTTGAGGATCACGCCGCCGTTGTTTTGATTTTTCATGATAACGCGCTCAGATCGTTTCGCCGCGCAGGGTGTGGCCGGCCACGCCGGTCACGCGCACGCTGACGAATGTTCCCGCCAGGGCGGGATCTCCCTTGAAAATCACGGTTCTGCCGCAGTCGGCCCGGCCGCGGAGCATCCCGGGCTCCTTCTCCGCGGGGCCCTCGGCCAGCGTCCGCTGGACCGTGCCGAACATCGCGCGGCTCCGGTGCAGGGCCAGGCTTTCGAGCGCCGCCTGGAGACGGTAAAGCCGTTCCTTTTTCACCGTCAGGGGGGTCGGATCCGCCATGGCGGCGGCGGGGGTGCCGGGCCGCGGCGAGAAGACGAAGCTGAAGCTCCGGTCGAACCCCACGGTTTCGACCAGATCCATGGTCTGGGCGAAGTCCTCCTCCGTTTCGCCGGGGAAACCCACGATGAAGTCGGTGGTGATGCTGATCCCCGGGCGGGCCGCGCCGAGTTTCTCCGCCACCTCGATGTACCGCTCGCGCGTGTACCGGCGGTTCATGGCCTTGAGGATCCGGTTCGAGCCGCTCTGCGCGGGGATGTGGGCGGCGCCGGCCAGCTGCGGCAGGTCCGCGTAGGCCCGCGCGAGCTCGTCCGTGAAATCCTGCGGGTTGGAGGTGGTGAACCTGATGCGCTCCACGCCCGGCTCCTCGGCCGCGCGGTAGAGCAGCTCGGCGAAGTTCACCGTCCGGCCGTCGCTTCCGGCGCCCCGGTAGGAGTTGACGTTCTGCCCGATGAGGCAGATTTCCTTCACGCCCGCGGCGGCGAGGCCCGCGATCTCCGCGAGGACGCTTTCGGGGGAGCGGCTGAACTCGGGGCCCCGCGCGCGCGGGACGACGCAGTAGGAGCAGAAGTTGGAGCATCCCTCCATGACGGTGACGAAAGCCGAAGCCCGCCCCCGGGGATTCGGGAACGGCAGGAAGCCGAACTTTTCGCCCGCGGGGAAGGACACGTCCGCGAGGCGCGCGCCGGAGCGGCGGGCCTCTTCGATCATATCCGGGACGCGGTGTATGGTCTGGGGCCCGAACACCACGCGGACCATGGGCGCCCGCTTCAGGAGCGCTTCCCCCTCCAGGGCGGCCACGCACCCGCCGACGCACACGACCGCGCCCGGCTTGTAGCGGTTCTCGCTCAGCCAGGCGAAAAGCTGGCTTATGACTTTCTCCCGGGGCTTTTCCCGGACGGCGCAGGTTATCAGGATCACGGCGTCGGCCGCGGCGACGTCGTCCGTCTCGGCGTGGCCGCGGCTCGTCATGAGGTCTCTGAGACGCCCGGAATCGTAAACGTTCATCTGGCAGCCCCAGGTCTGCAGGTAAAAAGTGCTCATAGAATGCGGGAAGGGTGTTCGCTTTCCCCGCCGGAGACGCCCGGCCGGGTCCCTTAAGCTCCTTCGTATTTTATCACGGCCCGCGTCGCGCGTTCCCGGACGGACGGCGGGGACCGGGGAGATGGCTGGGGTACAAGGATTCGAACCTTGGGATGGCGGAATCAGAATCCGCTGCCTTACCGCTTGGCGATACCCCAAAAAGATGGTAGCTACGACTAGGATTGAACTAGTGACCCCCGCATTATGAGTGCGATGCTCTAACCGACTGAGCTACGTAGCCGCGTATAAATGGCTGGGGTACAAGGATTCGAACCTTGGGATGGCGGAATCAGAATCCGCTGCCTTACCGCTTGGCGATACCCCAGTGTTTTTAAGTGAAATTCCGATGGCAGGGGTAGCTGGATTCGAACCAGCGCATACAGGGATCAAAACCCTGGGTCTTACCGCTTGACGATACCCCTAACTGAACCTCTGTCATGGTAGCTACGACTAGAATCGAACTAGTGACCCCCGCATTATGAGTGCGATGCTCTCACCGGCTGAGCTACGTAGCCATATTTCACCCCGGCGCGCATGCGGAGATGCCGCCGGAAATCTCACGCATTATGCAGTTTAATTTTATTTTCGTCAATACCCCGCCGGCGTTTTTTTAAAAAATGTCGGGCCGGGGCGGGGCGGCCGGGGCGAGGGGTTTTTTGCCGCCCGGGAGGTGCGCGGCGGCGCGCGATGTGGTAAAATGCCCGCCGTCCGGGACCGCTGCGACGGCGGCCCCGGCGGCGCGGCGGTCGAGACGGCGCGCCGGCGCGGCGGCCGCCCGTCAAAAGCCCGCGGGTTAACTTTCGGTTTTTCCCCGGAAAGACCGAAAGTTAATCTCCGGAGCGTGTTTTCCGGTTTCCGGCCGCCGCCGCGCCCGGGGCTTCGGCCCGTTTCCCGCCGCGGGGATCTCCCCGGAGCGGGGACCGGGCGCGCCCGGAGGTCCCGCCGTTCCGGCGGGACCCGCCCCGCGTCCGCCGTCTCGCCTTCCCGCCGCCCGTTTTTCGTTTTCTTATACATACAGGTGGCAATTTTGCGCAAAATAAAAACGTCCGGCGCGGACCGGAGCGTGTTCGAATATCTGGCGGCGGAGTCCGGCAAAAGAAAGAAAATCGCCCTGAGGGACGGGTCGTGCCCGATGAGGCTGCCCGGCGACCTGATCGACGAGAGCCTGATCCTGCCGGAGGCCCTGGCGGTGGCGCGCATGCTGATCAAGGCGGGCTTCGAAACCTACATAGTCGGCGGGGGCGTCCGCGACCTCCTGCTCGGGCAGGAGCCCAAAGACTTCGACGTCTCCACCAGCGCCACCCCGGCCGAGGTGCAGAAGGCGGTCAAAGGCTGCCGGCGCCGCCTCATCGGCCGGCGGTTCCGCATCGTCCACTGCGTTTTCCCGAAGCCGCGGGGCGAGACCGTCATCGAGGTGACGACGTTCCGCCGGGAGACCGGAACCGGCGGCGCCACGAAGATCGGCGCCGGCGGGGTCATAACCGCCGACAACAGCTACGGCACCAGCGTGGAGGAGGATTCGGCGCGCCGCGACTACACCGTGAACGCCCTGTACTATTCCCCCAAAGAACGGTGCATCCTGGATTTCCACGGCGGCTTTTACGATCTGGCGAACGGCGTGATCGACATGATCGGCGATCCCGCCGTCCGCATCCGCGAGGATCCGGTGCGGATCATCCGGGCGTTCCGCTTCCGGGCCAAACTGGGCTTCGAAATCTCGGAGCGCACCCTGGACGCGTTCCGGGACAACTACGCCCTGATCAAAAACATCAACAGCAGCCGGTTCTTCGAGGAGGTGAACAAGTTCTTCCTCAACGGCTACGGCGAGAAAAGCTTCGCCGCGCTGCTCGAGAGCGGCCTCCTGAAACTGTTCCTCGCCGAGCAGGGCCCCGTTTACGCCAGCTCCTACTTCACCGGCTTCATCGGCGAGTCCCTGCGGCGCTCGGACGTCCGGCACCGCGAGGGCAAGCCGAACATGCCGGCGTTCCTGTACGCGGTGCTGCTCTGGCCGCTGGTCGACCGGCTCGCGCAGAGGTACCGCGCCTCGCCCGGGCGCCGGCACGTCTCCGCGGCGAACCTGACCGCCCTGGTGGGCGCGAAGGTCCTCCGGGCCCAGGCGGACATCACCCGCATGCCGGGCGCCGTCGAGGAGATCATCGGGGAAATCTGGAACCTCCAGGCGGCGCTGGACGCGGGCGGCGCCGGCGCCCCTGAGGCGGTCACGGCGAACAAGTGCTTCCGGGCGGCGGTGGATTTCATGCGCCTGCGCGCCCACATGGATCCCGCCCTCGCCGCGGCCGCGGCGAGCTGGGACGAGGCCTACGCGGCCTGCTCGCGGCGCGGGGAGGGCGCGGCGTCCCGGCAGCCCGGGAAGAAAAAGGGCGGCGGGTCCGGCGCCCCGGCGGAAGGGCGCGCCGCGCCGGCCGGCGGCAAAAAACACGCGGGCGGGACGCGCGGGCGCCGGGGCCGCGGCCGGTAGGCGCGCGGCGGCTTTCACGGGAGAAAGGCGGCGGTGAAAACGGTACGGGCCGTGGTCGGCATGGGATCCAACCTCGGGGACTCGCAGAGGCACCTTTACGACGCGGCCCGCGAGCTCGGCGGGATCGCGCTCACCCGGGTGACGCGGCTCAGCCCGCTGTACCTCACCAAGCCGGTGGGGCCGCAGGATCAGAATTATTTCGTGAACGCCGTGGCGGAGCTCGAAACCGGGACGGACGCGCCCGGGCTGCTCGCGGCGCTGCAGCGCATCGAACGGGCCCACGGCCGGACGCGGACGCGGCGCTGGGGCGAGAGGACGCTCGATCTCGATCTGCTCTTCTACGGGGACGAAAGGCGCGCCGGGGAATTCCTGACCCTGCCCCATCCCGAGGTCCTGCGCCGGGTCTTCACCGTGGTGCCCCTGCTCGCGATCGATCCGGAATTCACCCTGCCGGACGGGACGAAGCTCCGGGACAGCCTGGGCGGCCTGCCCGGGGAGGATCTGCGGGCCATGCGCCGCCTCACCCACATGGACGGCCGGGGCGGGAAACGGGTCCCGCCGGGGAAACGGACGCTCCGCCTCTGGTTCGCGCTGCGGACGGGGCTCGGGCGGCCCGCGTGATTTTTCCGGGCGGAGGGGCGTTCCCGGCCGCGGCGCGCGGCAAGCGCGATTTAAATCATTTTCCCGGCCGGCTGTGCTATAATTAATAAGATTACTTGTCCGGAACCCCGCCCCCGGCAGCGTCCGCGCGGCGCCTCCGGCGAAACTAAGGATGGTGCGTCCATGGCCGTTACAGTGTCAACTCTGCAGAAACTCAAGAACGAAGGCAAAAAATTCGCGACGATAACCGCGTACGACGCGACTTTCGCCCGGCTGTTCGACGACGCCGGCATAGCCGCGATCCTCGTGGGCGATTCCCTGGGCATGACCGTGCAGGGGCGGGACAGCACCCTGGGGGTCACGATCGCCGACATGGCCTACCACGTGTCCTGCGTCAGGAGGGGCGTGACCAACGCCCTGGTCCTCGCGGACATGCCTTTCATGACCTACAGCGACACGGCTTCGGCCTGCGCGAACGCCGCTCTGCTCATGCGGGCGGGCGCGAACGTCGTCAAGCTCGAGGGCGGAGCCTTCCTGAAAGACACGGTCAGGACCCTGGTCAGCAACGGCGTCCCCGTGTGCGGGCACCTGGGGCTGACCCCGCAGTCCGTGAACGTGTTCGGCGGGTACCGGGTGCAGGGCCGCGGCGACGCGGGCCTGCGGCTCAAAGAAGACTGCCTGGCGATCCAGGACGCCGGGGCGTCGCTGATCGTGCTCGAGTGCGTTCCGAAGGCCCTCGCGGGCGAGATAACCGCGGAGCTGCGCATCCCCGTCATCGGCATAGGCGCCGGCAATCTCACCGACGGCCAGATCCTGGTCATGCACGACGCGCTGGGTTTCACCGTGGGCCACACCCCCAAATTCGCCTGGAATTTCCTCCGGGAGACCGGCAACGTCGCCGACGCCGTCAGACTCTACATCTCCAGGGTGGAGTCCGGCGAGTATCCCGGCGACGGCCAGAGCTTCAGCTGACGGGGACCCGCGCGGGCCCCGCCCGCGGCGGGCGGCCCGGAAAACGGATACGGCGCCGGCCGGAGCCGGCGCGAACTGACGTTAAAAGAAGAAAATCATGATTACAGCTTACAGCATCGCAGACATCAGAAACGCGGTGGTCGGGTTCAAGAGGGAACTCGGAACCATCGCTCTCGTTCCCACCATGGGCAATCTCCACCGCGGCCATTTGGCGCTGGTGGAGGCCGCCCGCGCCGAGGCCGACCGGGTGGTGGTGAGCGTGTTCGTCAATCCCATGCAGTTTGACAGAGCCGAGGATCTCAAGACCTACCCCCGCACCCTGGAAAACGATCTGGCCCTTCTCGAGAAGGCCGGGGCCGACGCCGTGTTCGCGCCCTCGCCCGAGGTCATGTACCCGCAGGGGCTCAGCCTCCAGTCCTACATCGAGGTGCCCGATTTGTGCAACAGCCTGGAGGGAGCGCTCCGGCCGGGGCATTTCCGGGGGGTCGCCACGGTGCTGACCAAACTCTTCAACATCGTCCAGCCCGATTTCGCCTGCTTCGGCCTGAAGGATTACCAGCAGGTCGCGCTGGTCAAGGAAATGGTCCGGGATCTCAACTTCCAGATCAAGATCGTGGAGGTGCCGGTCGTCCGCCATCCGGACGGGCTCGCGTACTCCTCGCGGAACAACCTGCTCAACCAGGCCGAAAGGACCATCGCCCCCGTGCTCAGCCGGGAGATCAGGCTCCTCGGCGAGAAGATCGCGGCGGCCCGGACCGTCGACGAGATCGACGACTGCGTGGAGGCCACCTGCAGCACCCTCGACAACAAGGGCTTCAGAACCGACGACATCACCGTCGTCGACGCGCTGACCCTGAATCCGGAAATCTCCGGCTCGAAGAAGGTGGTGATCCTCGCCTCGGCTTACCTCGGCAGGGTCCGCCTCATCGACAATCTGGTGGTCGAAAGGCGCGTCTGACGGCCGGAGCGCCCGGGAAAACGGGCTTGCCGCCGCCCCGGGAAGGGCGGGCGGACCGCGGCCTGCCGCGATCTGACAAGACGCGAAAAATGTGATATAGTATACGCGGCTGATTTTTGAGCAGTTCCGCCGGGGACACGGAAGCGTCCGGCGGTTCCCGCGCCCGGGGATTGAGGAGAAGGTGGCAAAATGCAAAGGATTTTACTGAGAGGCAAACTTCACCAGGCCCGCGTGACCCATTCGGTTCTGAACTACGAGGGCTCGTGCGGCATCGACCTGGATCTCCTGGACGCCGCCGGCATAGCGGAGCACGAGCAGATCGACATCTACGTGGTGGACAACGGCGCGAGGTTCCACACGTACGCCATAGCGGCCGAGCGGGGCTCCGGGATCATCTCCCTGAACGGCGCGGCCGCCCGGATGGCGGCCGTGGGCGACAGGATAATCGTCTGCGCGTACGGCATTTTCGACGAAAGCGAAGTGAAGAGCCACAAGCCTTCCCTGGTTTACCTCAACGAAAGGAACGAGATTGTCCGCACCAGCAAAGACATTCCCGTGCAGCTCGGCTGAGCCGGGTTTCTTAAGGAGCGGCGGCGCGGCGCGCCCCGCTTTTCGGGTTTTTCCATGACCATCAGACTTATCGCCGGGCTCGGCAATCCCGGGGCCGCCTACGCCCGCAGCCGGCACAACCTGGGCGCCGACCTCCTCGGCATGATCGCGGATAAGTACGGCGTCGTCCTCAGGCACGAAAGCCGGTTCCGCGGGGACGTCGGCCGCGGGACGATTGAGGGCTGCGAGGTGCGGCTCGCCTTTCCGACGGAGTACATGAACAGAAGCGGGGACTGCGTCGGCCCGCTCGCCGGCTTTTACCGCATCCCGCCCGAAGAGATCCTGGTGCTCCACGACGAGCTCGACCTGCCCCCGGGCACGGCCCGTTTCAAGTTCGGCGGCGGCCACGGCGGCCACAACGGCCTCAGGAGCATAATCGCCGCCCTCGGGAATTCCCAGGATTTCCACAGGCTGCGCATCGGCACGGGCAAGCCGGCGGACAAAGCCGGGGGGATCGATTTCGTGCTCGGCCGGCCCGCGAAGGAGGAAGCCGAGCTGATCGGGCAGGCCATGGCGGCGGCCCTGGACGCGGTCGGGCTGATATTCACGCAAAATATGGCGAAAGCCGCGAACCGGCTGAACGGTTTCAAGGCCGCCCGCCAGTCAGGGAGTAGCGAAAATGGGTTTTAACTGCGGTATCGTGGGACTGCCGAACGTCGGCAAGTCCACGCTCTTCAACGCTCTTACCAGAGCCGGCATCGAGGCCGCGAACTTTCCGTTCTGCACCATCGAGCCGAACACCGGCGTCGTTCCCGTGCCCGATCCCAGGCTGAACGCCCTGGCGGCCATCGACAAGCCCCAGAAGATCGTGCCGGCGGCCATGGAATTCGTCGACATCGCGGGCCTGGTGAAGGGCGCCTCGAACGGCGAGGGCCTCGGCAACAAGTTCCTGATGAACATCAGGGAGACGGACGCCATCGCCCACGTGGTGCGGTGCTTCGAGGACCCCAACGTCATCCACGTGAGCGGCCGGATCCGCCCCGCCGAGGACATCGAGACGGTCAACACGGAACTGGCGCTCGCCGACCTCGAGACCTGCGAGAAGGCCCTCGTCCGGCTGGAAAAGAAGGCGAAGGGCGGAGACAAGGAGGCGCAGGCGGAGACCGCGGTGCTCAGAAAGTGCCTCGCCGCGCTGAACGGGGGCGAAAAACTCCTCGGCCTCGGGCTCTCCGGCGAGGAGAAGACGCTGATCCGCGAATGCAATTTCCTGACGCTCAAGCCGACCATGTACATCGCCAACGTCGCCGAGGACGGCTTCGCCGCCAACCCCTTCCTCGACGAGGTGAACGCGATCGCCGCCCGCGAGGGCTCGGCGGTCGTTCCCGTCTGCGCCGCCGTGGAGGCGGATCTGGCGCTCATGGAAGAGGACGAGCGCGGGGAATTCCTCGAAAGCCTCGGCCTCGAGGAGCCCGGTCTGAACCGCGTGATCCGGGCGGGCTACAAGCTGCTCAGGCTCCAGACCTTCTTCACGTCGGGCCCGAAGGAAACGCGCGCCTGGACGATCCCCGTCGGGGCGACGGCCCCGAAAGCCGCCGGCAAGATCCACACCGACTTCGAGAAGGGCTTTATCCGGGCCAACACCATAAGCTACGACGACTACATAAAGTACGGGGGGGAAGCCGGGGCCAGGGAGGCGGGCAGAATGCGCGCCGAGGGCCGGGACTACCTGGTCCGGGACGGCGACGTGATAACCTTCCTGTTCAACGTCAAGAAGTAGCGCTTCGCGGAGCGCCCGCGCGCGGCGCGGGCCGGTCCGGACGCGGCCCGCGGGGCGCGTCCGGATTTTTTTCGCGCCGAAAAGAAAACGCGGATTTTCCGAGGGGAAAATCCGCGCGACCGCCGGTTCGCCGCGCGGGCCGGTTCTCCGGTCCGCCGGGCGGGAGGGGCTATTTGCCTCCCTGCTTCTCCCTGATTTCGGCGAGATGCTTGCAGTTTATGCAGAGGTCGGCGGTGGGGCGCGCCTCCAGGCGCTTGATGCCGATCTCCTCGCCGCAGTCCTCGCAGTAGCCGAAGTCCTCGGTGTCGAGCTTGCGGATGGTTTTCTCGATCTTCTTGATGAGCTTCCTTTCCCGGTCCCGGATCCGCAGCTCCAGGGAGAACTCCTCCTCCTGGGAGGCGCGGTCGATGTCGTCGGGGAAGTTCGTGGTCTCGTCGTTCATGTGGTCGACGGTGTTGGTGACCTCTTCGAGAAGCTGATCGCGCCAGCAGGTCAGAATTCTGCGGAAATGCGCCTTCTGCCCCTCGTTCATGTACTCCTCCCCCGGCTGAAGAGCGTAGGGTTTCAAACCGGCGATGGCCAGAGGACTCAGCTCAATCAGATCTTCCTTCTTGTCAGTCATAGTCTTTCTCCAAAAGTATGTCCTTTTCTGCGTCAGATTTGCGCCGGTTCGTCAATGCCGCGTAAGGAGGGGCGGATAAGCTCCCCGGGCCGCCGTTCCGCGCGCGGGAGGACGATCCTCCGGCGGGGCGGCGTCTCGGGTCGTCGGGCCGAAATTGTCAGCGAGAACAACATTCGCAAAAATATTTTGGCAAAACATTATAAGAAAAGAAGAGGATTATTACTTCAATTTTTTTGCATTTTAAGGGCCGGGCGAAAAGATTTTTATTAAAAATAGATCTCGGTCAAAAGATACCCGGGGCGTTCACGGGACGCGGCGAAAGCGCTCCGCGGCGCCGGCGGCGCCCCGGATCCCCGGCGGGGTTTTTAAACTAATTCTATCGGCCGCGGGGCAATTTTGTATATAATAGGCTGATTCCGCGGTTCTTCATGTCCGTTTTCCGAAGACGTGATCCCCGGGCGTATGCGTTCCGGTTTTCCCGCGCGCGTGTGTGCAGACGAATGGTTGATGCCGGTTATGAAAGGAACTCGTAATAAATCGTGGGTTAGGTTCGCTCTGGTGCTGGGCTTTAAGCTCGGCATCGTCACGGCGCTGCTGCTGGCCGTGCTCTGCTGCTATTATTACGTGGTCGTTTCGGGCAGCAGCCTCGACGCCGATCAGAAATGGCAGACGCCGGCGGTGGTCTACAGCCGTCCCCTCGAGCTCACCGTCGAGCAGAAGATTACTTTCGACCAGCTCGTCCACGAGCTCAATCTGCTGAAATACCGCCTGGTCTCCAATCCCGGGCGGCCGGGCGAGTACGGCTACAGCCGCAAAAAGGACCGCATGGTCATCATCAGGCGTCCCTTCAATTTTTCGTACGGGTACGAGGATTCCCGGGCGATTCACCTGTCCTTCGAGAACAACCGCATCGTCGGCATCAAAGACGCGGACACCATGGAGAACCTGGACATCGCCCAGCTGGATCCGGTGCTCCTCGAGAGGCTGTCCTCGAGCGGCGAGGAGGACAGGATGCTCATCAGCCTCGACGAGGTTCCCCAGAAGCTGATCGACACGCTGATCCACGTCGAGGACCGCAGCTTCTACGAGCACCACGGCATCAATCCCAAAGCCATCCTGCGGGCCCTGTACGTCAACCTCAAGGCCGGCCGGCGGGTTCAGGGCGGCAGCACCATCACCCAGCAGCTGGTCAAGAATTACTTTCTTTCCCGGGAAAAAACCTTCGACCGCAAGGTGCGGGAACTGATCATGTCGATCGTCGTGGACGCGCGCTACGAGAAGGATCAGATCCTCGAAATGTACCTGAACGAGATCTACCTCGGCCACTCGACCCGGGACATCTACGGCTTCGGGCTGGCGTCCTACTTTTATTTCGGGATCCCGGTGAGCGAGCTCGACTGGGATCAGACCGCGCTGCTCGTCGGGCTGATCAAGGGCCCTTCCTACTACGATCCCCGCCGGAACCCGGAAAGGGCGCTCGCCCGCCGCAACCTGGTGCTCGATCTGATGCGCCAGAAGGGGACGCTCACGGACGAGCAGTACGAGAGGTACGCGGCCAAGCCCCTCGGCATCGCCGACCGGGCGTACAATTTCGCCACGATCAAGGTTCCCGGCTATATCGGCATCCTCAAGGAGGAGCTCAAGGAGGAGCTGGGCGAGGATTACCTCAACGGCAACGGCCTGGTGATCTACACCAGTCTCGACCCCCAGGTGCAGCTGGCCGCGAACACGGCCGTGCGGGACGTGCTCGCCGGGCTCAACAAAAAGAGAGCCAAAAAACTCGAGGCGGCCGCGGTGGTGTCGAACTGGCGGACCGGCGACATCCTGGCCGTGGTGGGCAGCAGCGATCCGGAATTTCCGGGCATGAACCGGGTGACCAAGGCCAGGCGGCAGATCGGGTCGCTCGCCAAGCCCGCCGCCTACCTGACGGCCTTCGGCCGGGGCTGGCACCTCGGCAGCATGGTTCACGACGCGCCCGTCACCGTGAAGATGCGCAACGGTCAGACCTGGACCCCGAGCAATTTCAGCCACGATTTCAGCGGCTGGATCCCCCTTTACCAGGCCTTCGCCAAATCCCTGAACATCCCCATGGTGAGAGTGGGGATGAACGTGGGCGTGGGTAACGTGGTGGACACCCTGCACCGGCTGGGCGTCCCCGTGAAAATCGAAGCCGTCCCCAGCACGCTGCTCGGCAGCTACGGGCTGACGCCGCTCGAAGTGAACCAGATGTACTCGACCATCGCCACGGAAGGGGCGTACCGGCCGCTGTCCTCCATCCGGGTGGTCAGAAGGGGCGACAACATAATCTACGACCGGGAGCTGAACATCGAGAAGCACCAGGTGCTCGATCCCCGCGACGCCTACCTCACCATATACGCCATGACGGGCGTGACCCAGTTCGGCACCGCCAGGCAGCTCAGGAAGCACAACGCCGTGCTCGCGGGCAAGACCGGCACGTCGAACGACGGCCGGGACTCGTGGTTTTCCGGGTTCGACAACGACGAGCTCATGACGGTGTGGATCGGCAACGACGACAGCAGCAGCACCAGCCTGACGGGCGCGACCGGGGCCCTGCAGGTTTACGACCGGTTCGCCGGCATCCGCGGCGTGCGCTCCCTCAATATCGCCGTTCCCGAGGGCATAGCCGACGCCTATTTCAAATTCGACGGCCAGAGCAGCAGCATCATGGATCCGGACACCTGCGGCGAAAGCGACGAGTATGTCGTTCTTCCCGTGCGGGAGGATATGCTGATCGAGGACGACATCGTAAAGTGCCGGCAGGCGCTCGACCCGATCGGCGACTTCCTGCACTCGCTGTTCTGATCCGGGCCGCGCCGGCCCGGGCCCGGGGCAAAAGGCTCCGGGCGGAAGGGCGGCCGCGGCCGCGGCCGCGGCCGCCGGGCGCGCCGCGCGCCGAGAGACTATTTTAACAAAAAAGA
>CAZFNS010000010.1:0-1423 GCA_964520475.1 uncultured Enterobacterales bacterium | reverse complement strand
GCGGCCGCGGCCGCCGGGCGCGCCGCGCGCCGAGAGACTATTTTAACAAAAAAGACATGAACGACAGTGCAAAAACCGGTCCGGGCTCCCCCGGCGGTTCCGCTCCCGACGCGGAAAGAGTTATCAACGTCAGCGCGGCCTACGCCTTTTTGAGCGCGCTTTCCCGCGATTTGAGACTGCTGCCCGGCGAACTGGCGGCCTGCCAGGACGATCTGCGGCGCCACGTCGCCGCGCTGGCGAACGATCCCGCCGCCGCCCTGAGCGCCGACCCGGGGCGCCCGGGACCGTATCTTCCCGCCGCGGCGGAACTGATCGGCCGGAGCGACGAACTCCGGGAAACGCTGGCGGACACCCTGACCGGAAGGTACCGGGCGGTGAAAAGCGACGCCGCGGTCGATCTGTTTTTAAGCCACTGCGCCACGCTGCCCCGGGTATTCCACGAGAACAACGCCCCGGGCCGGGCGCTGTTCCGCTACCTGTGCGAGCTCTCCGCCAATTTCCTGACCGCCGCCGGCATTCCCCCCGAAGCGGCGGAAACGCTCGGTTCCCTGGGAATCGGCGTCCCCGCGGGCACGCTCACCGCGAAGGGGCGCGTCGTTCTTAGCGGCCTGTTCGTCGCGGCCGTCGAATTCATAACCGCCCATCAGCCCCACATCCTGTACGAGCTCGCGCGCCGCCGGGAACTGCTCTTTAAGGCGGCGAAGAACGGCGAGCTTATCGATTTCATCCGGGAGGCCGCCGACGAGATGCCCGCCGGGGCGGGCGAGTTCGGCCTGTTCGAGACCGGCCGGGAGTTCCGGGACGAGGAAAGCGCGGCGATGGCGGGGAACGTGAGCGGCATCGTCCGGAAGGCCGCCTCGGCCGCGCAGTCCGCCAACCTGCTCGGCGCCGGGGAGGAAAGCGGGGAAGACGAAAGCGGCGCCGCCGGGGAGTACCCGGCTTTCGGCATGTCCGGTCTTTACGCCGCCGTTCCGCCGGAAGGGGATCGGGACGCCCCGGAGGCCGCGGACGGGGCGGCGCCGCCTTTCCGCGAGATCCCCGGCGCGTCCGTGAGCCGGAAAATCGGGCGGGCCGGCGCCCCGCGGGACGTTCCGGGAAGCTTCGGGGCCATCGATCTGATCCGGGAATTCAGGATTTATCTGGCCGAGCAGGAGAGGGAGCAGAAGCGGCTCAGGGAGCAGAATGCCGGCTGCGGGCCGGCGCTGAGCCCGGGAACGTACGCGCTCATCGAAAAGATCGCCCGGGACGTGGAACGGTTCAGCGGCAAATTCGCGGATCCCGGGCCGGCCGTCCCGGCCGCGGAGAATGCCGGGGCCGGAACGCCCGCCGGGGAAACTCCGGACGGCGGCCGGGCCGTTCCCGGGGACGATATTTTCAGCGACGAGGAAATGCTGGTCAGAGCCATGGCGGAGGAAAACGCCCG
>CAZFNS010000009.1:56427-77761 GCA_964520475.1 uncultured Enterobacterales bacterium | reverse complement strand
AAAAAGCGCCGCCGCTCCGTCCATTTTACATTTTACCCGTTTCCGGGCTTATGCTGAGTTTTTAAGCGATAAGGGTATTTTTTTTTTTACGGTTTTCACAGTTTGGGCGGGCGCGAGAGGAATGCGGGAAGCGGGGGGAAAACCGCCTGCGTTCCGCGATAAAAGGGCGGGAACCCGCGGGAAAGCGGACGCCGGGCGCGCGGCCTTTCCCGGGGGAGGCGGTTTTTCGGGACGGGCTACTTCTTTTTCTTTTTCCCGGAGGCTTTTATCCTCAGCAGTTCTTCCTTGACCTTCGCGACGTCGTCCGCCTCGTACATGTTCAGATACTTTTTCGAGAGTCCGGCGGCCGTCGCTGCCGACTCTTCGAACGCGGCGTTGTTGGAGTCGCTGTAGACGTCGCTGCCGTTGACGGTCCAGTCGATCCGGTCTTTTTGGACGAGGATGCCGTCGGGGTCGAACACGAACAGGGAGGCGGTCGCGAAAGTCACGATGACGGGAAAAGGAACGAGGGCGGCGCCGACGTACATGTACTTCTTGTGCAGATATTTGCTCAAATCCACGAGCTGCTCGAGATCCTCGTCTTCGTCCAGATACGACTCCAGTTCGTCGACGCTTTGCTGGGTGATCAGATAATTCCAAATCGCGAACGCCGATCCTTCCCCTTCGCTTCCGTCCGTGGCCACGGGTTTGCCCAGCGCGGCCTCGACTTCCGCCGCGGTGGTCACTCCGGGAGTGAATTGATCCATTTCTCCCGAGCTGACGTAAGTTCCCATGCAGCCGCCGAGCGGGGCGGCGGAAAGCAGCAGAAAAAACAGGCCGGGCAGCAGGGCCTTGGCGGTGATTTTTATCATTGTGTTCTCCTTATCGCCGGGCGCGCGGGCGCGGTCGCAAAAAACGCCGGCGCTCCGTCGGGTTTACATTTTACCCGTTTTCGGCAGCGCGCGGGGCTTTTAAAGGGCTCGGGTCTCCCGTTTCTTTGAGATTTTCGTGATTCGGGGCGGACTCCCCGGGCGCCCCGGAAAACGCGGAGCGGGGCGGGCGCCCCCGGGAGAAAAGGAAGGCCGCGCGGGCTTACTTCCCGGCGCTCCGTTTCCGCGGTCCTTTGATCCGGATAAGTTCCGCTTCGACCGCGGCCGCGTCCTGTTTTTCGTAGAGATCCAGGTACTTGTACAGGACGCCCCGGATGGCTTCCATAAGCTCGTCCTCGCTCTTGCCGTCGGCTCTGATCGTATCCGTTCCGACGAGCAGGCCTTCGGGAGAGTAGATATAGAACGTGCCGGTTATCCGGACCGGACCGCGCTTCGGCGTCACCGTCGCCTCCAGATAATAATCCTGGCTGTGCGCGAACCGGCTCAGATCCACGACGTCGTCGATTTCCTCACCCTCGTCCAGATACGCGGATTCCAGATAGTCCGTCGTTTCCGGGAGGAAAAGGAAAGTCGAATTGTCCGGCTCGCCCAGTTCGGCCCTGATTTCGTCCCGGGTGGAGCGCCCGACGGCGAACCGGCCCGAGGCCGGGGCGTCGTCCGCCGCTCCGGAGGACAGCGAGACGGTTTCCCGCCCGCCGGGCGAGGCTTCCGCCCGTCCGCCGGACAGGAGCGCGGGGAGGAGGATGAGAACGAGAACGAGAACGGCGCACGTTTTCGGGAAGGCGGGAGAGATTTTCGTCATGGCGGTTTCCTTGCCGGCCGCACGGTCCGGCGGCCCGGCTCCCGTCGTTTCCGGGGGAGGGGCGTTCAAAAGACGCGGCGTTTTTAGGATTTTTTCCGCTCCGCCGCGGCCGGGGCGGAAAAAACGGGGCGCCGGGTCCCGGGCGCCCCGGGGGTTGTTTTTTACTTCCCGGCGGCCTGTTCGGCTCCGGAGCGCACGGCCCGCACCAGCGCCTGCACCACGCGCGGGTTGCCGCATACGACGTCGCCGCTCGCGTAGATGTCGTTCCCGCCCGCGAAATCGGTGACGACGGCGCCGGCCTCGCGGCAGATGAGCTCGCCCGCGCAGAAGTCCCACGGCTTGAGGCCGAGCTCGAAGTAGCCGTCGAGGCGGCCCGCCGCCACGTAGGCGAGGTCGAGGCTGGCGGCGCCGGCTCTGCGGACGTCGCCGCACCGGTCGAACACCGCCGCGAACATCTTCATGTACGCGGGGAGCAGCTCGCGCTTCTTGAAGGGGAAGGCCGTGGCGATGACGGTTCCGTCCAGGGACCGGCTCTGCCCGGCGCGGATCCGGCGGCCGTTGAGCTGGGCGCCCTCGCCGCGGGCGGCCGTGAAGAGCTCGTTGCGGATCGGGTCGAACACGACGCCCGCGGCGGTCACGCCCTTGACGCGCAGGCCTATGGAAACGGCCACGTGGGGGATGCCTTTCAGAAAATTCGCCGTTCCGTCCACGGGATCGACGATCCATTCGAATTCGGATCCGGCGTCGCCCGAAACGCCGAACTCCTCGCCGAGCACGCGGTGGGCGGGATAGGCCTTGAGCAGGATCTCGGCGATCAGGCGCTCGCACTCCCGGTCGACGCTGGTTACGAAATCGTTCTTCGACTTCTCTTCGGCCGAGAAGTTCTGACGGTCCTCGAATTTGAGCGAAATCAGGTTGCCAGCGGCGCGCGCGGCCCTGACGGCGATGTTCAGCATCGGTTGCATAAGATAATCGGCTCCGTGTTTCTGCGTGTGAAAGATCCGCCGGGAAGCGGCACGGCAATTATACTTTTTTGCGGCGCGCTCGGCAATCCGAAAGTAAGCCCCGGCGCGCCCCGGGGCGCGGCTCCGCCGCCCGCCGGGGCGGGCCGGGCGGACTTGTGGTAAGATTAAGGGAGGCGCGCGGCCGGCGGTCCGGCCGCGCGGCCCGGAGGAGGATTTCAGTCATGCGGTTCAGCTACGACGGTCTTAAGGAAACCCTCGCCGCGGCGGGGGTCCCGGCGGAACCCGCGGAGGCGTACGGGTTCATGCTCGGTTTCATCTGCGGGGGCGGGGATTTGCGCAATGCGAGCCGCACCGGCAATTTCAAGCGGATCCTCGAGCAGTTCGTGTTCGGCGACGCGCGCATAAGCGCCGACCTTTACGGGGATCTGCGGGGTTTCGCGGAGCGGATCGCCGGCGAGCTGCTCGACGCCCAGGACGTGACCCTGCTGCTCCCGGGCGACGGGGCGCCCCTCGGGGAAAGGATCCGGGCGGTGCGCGACGCGGCCGCGTCCTTCCTGCCGGGCTTCTCCGTCACGCAGAAGGATCTTAACCGGCTCGGCGGCGACGTCCGCGAGATCGTCGGGGACTTCGTGAGCATCAGCAGGCTGGATCCGGAGGTTCCGGAGGAGGAAGGCGCCGCGGCCGCCCTCGAGGACGACCTCGTCATCGTCGCCGAGCATCTGAGCGTCGGCGCGCAGATTTGCTTCGAGGAATGCGCGGCGCGGCTGTATCCGGGCCGCGGGGCGGGCGCCGCCGCGGACGGCGGGGCGCCCGTGCAGCTTTCCCCGGAAAGGGAGGAGGCGCACCGGCGCGAGGCGGCCCTCTGGGAGGAACGCGCGAAGGGCGGCGCCTGAGCCCGGATCCCGGGGCGGGGAGGCCCGCGGAAGCGCGTACTGACGGGCGGCCGCCGTTTTTGCGGCCCGTTCCGAGAAAAAATTTCTAATGCGGCCCGGGATGTGTTATATTTTTCGTATTGTCAGCGTTCCCGGGAGCCGGTTTCACCCGCCGGCGCGCCGGATCCGGCGGTTCGTTCCGGGAAAAAATCTTCCCCCGGCCGGAAGCCGCCCGCCGCTCCCCCGCCGGCGCGGCCGGGACAAGTCGTCCGCTGATTCTGAAAATTGTTGAGGAACTGATATGGCTTTGCATCCAAACGCCGGCAAGCCCGCCGGTCTCGAAGATCTCACGAATATCCCGCGCCTGATGGCTTCCTACTACTGCAACAAACCCGACATGAAAAAACCCGAGCAGCGGGTCGCCTTCGGCACCTCCGGGCACCGCGGCAGCTCGTTTAACTCGGCCTTCACCGAATCCCACATCCTGGCCGTGAGCCAGGCCATCGCCGAGTACCGCCGCGACGCCGGGACGGACGGCCCGATTTTCGTGGGCATGGACACCCACGCGCTGTCCGAGGCGGCCCTCGTCACCGCGGTCGAGGTCCTCGCGGCCAACGGGTGCGAGGTCAGGCTCGAGAAGGATTTCGGCTACACGCCCACCCCCGTCGTTTCCCATTCGATCCTCACTTATAACGAAGGCCGGGACTCGGGCCTCGCCGACGGCATCGTCATCACCCCCTCGCACAATCCCCCGACCGACGGCGGCTTCAAGTACAACCCCGCGAACGGCGGGCCGGCCGACACCACCATCACCAAGCGGGTGGAGAACCGCGCCAACGAGATCCTCGAAAACGGCCTTAAGGACGTGAAGAGGGTCGGGTTCCGCGAGGCTCTCGCCATGCCCAACGTGCGGCAGACCGACATGAGGAAGCCCTACGTCGACGATCTGATCAACATCATCGACATCGACGCGATCCGCGAGGCGGGCGTGCGCATCGGCGTCGACCCGCTCGGCGGCTCGGGCGTCTACTACTGGGACCTCATCGCCAAAACCTACGGCCTCAACATCGAGGTGGTCAACTACCGCGTCGATCCGACCTTCGGCTTCATGACCCTTGACCGGGACGGCAAGATCCGCATGGACTGCTCGAGCCCGTACGCGATGGCCGGCCTCATCGCCCACAAGGACCGCTTCGACGTCGCGGTGGGCAACGACCCCGACTACGACCGCCACGGCATCGTGTGCCGGAGCGGCCTGATGAACCCGAACCACTACCTGGCGGTGGCCATCCAGTACCTGTTCACCCACCGCTCCGGCTGGGGCGCGGACGCGGCCGTGGGCAAGACCCTGGTCTCCTCCTCGATCATCGACCGGGTGGCGAGGAGCGTGGGCCGCAGGGTCTACGAGGTGCCCGTGGGCTTCAAATGGTTCGTCGATGGCCTCTACACCGGAGCCTGCGGCTTCGGCGGCGAGGAATCGGCGGGCGCGTCCTTCCTGAGGAAGAACGGCAAGGTCTGGACCACGGACAAGGACGGCATCATCATGTGCCTGCTCGCCGCCGAGATCCTGGCCGTCACCGGCAAGGATCCGCAGACCCTCTACGACGAAATCAAAGAAAAGTTCGGCGACACCATCTACGACCGCATCGACGCCCCGGCGAACGGCGCCCAGAAGGCCGTGCTCTCGAAGCTCGACCCGGCCATGGTCGAGGCCTCGGAGATGGCCGGCGAGCCGATCATCGCCAAGCTCACCGAGGCTCCCGGCAACGGCGCCCCCATCGGCGGGCTCAAGGTCGTCACCGAAAACGGCTGGTTCACGGCCCGGCCGAGCGGCACCGAAGCCATTTACAAGATCTACATGGAGAGCTTCAGGAGCGAGGAGCACCTGAAGCGGATCCGCAGGGAGGCCCAGGAGATCGTGGCGGCGGCCCTGGCCCGGGCGGGCGTGTAGCGATTATCCGCGCTTCCCGGCGGAGGGCCGGGAACAAGCCGCGACGGGCGCGCCGGCCGGACGGCCGGAGCGGGGCGCCCGCCGTTTTTTGGCCGCGAAATGAGCGCGAACCCCTTTTTTTGGGTTTTTAACGATACGGGCGCCCCGCGTTTGTATTAGAATTGATGAAAAGGGCGGGAGCCCCCGGCGCCTCGCCGGCGCTCATTCCGGTTTGTATCCCGGGAAGCGGGCGCGACTTCGCGCCCGTTTCCCGCAGACGTAAATTGTCCCGGTTCATTCCGGGCGGACCAGAAGGACTAACTCATGGCAAAAAGCAAAACATCTTCAGTCGCATCTTCCTTCAATTCGAAGGCTCTGAACTTCAGCAAGGACGAGTTCAAGGCCAAGATCGTGCACCACCTGCACTCGACGCTGGGCACGAGCGAAAACAAGGCCACCAGGCAGTCCTGGTGGAAGGCCACCTGCGCCGCGATCAACGAGCTGATCTACGAGCGTCTCACCCAGACCCAGCAGACCCACGCCAAGAAGGACACCCGCGCCGTGCACTACCTGTCGGCCGAATACCTCATGGGCCGCCTGACCTCCAACAACCTGCACAACCTCCACGTGTTCGACGTGTGCGCCGAGGCCCTCAAGGATCTCGGCCTCAACCTCGCCGACATCTGCGAGGAGGAGCCGGACATGGCCCTCGGCAACGGCGGCCTCGGCCGTCTGGCCGCGTGTTTCGTCGACTCGCTCGCCACGCTGAACCTGCCGGCCCTCGGCTACGGCATCCACTACGAGAACGGCCTGTTCCGCCAGGAGATCCGCGACGGCCACCAGATCGAGCGCCCCGACTCGTGGCGCGAGTACGGCAACCCGTGGGAGATCTGCCGCCCCGAGTCGATCCAGGAAGTGGCGCTCGGCGGCTACGTCGAGACGATCTACTCCGAAAGGGACGGCTCGATCAAGAAGATCTGGCACCCCAACACCAAGATCAAGGGCGTGCCCTGGGACATCCCGGTGGTCGGCTATAACGGCACCACCGTGAACATCCTCCGCCTGTGGGAGTCCCGCGCCCCCGAGTCGTTCGACTGGGACGTCTTCAACGCCGGCGGCTACGTCGACGCCCAGAAGGAGAAGACCGAGGTCGAGACCATTTCCAAGGTGCTGTACCCCAACGACTCCACCGAGGACGGCAAGATGCTGCGCCTCACCCAGCAGTACTTCTTCTCCGCCTGCTCGCTCAAGGACATCCTGAGGCGCTACAAGCGCGCCCACACCGGCAAGGACGGCCGGACCGACTACTCCGAGTTCGCGGCCAAGATCGCGGTGCAGCTCAACGACACCCATCCCGCCATCGCCATCCCCGAGCTGATGCGCATCCTCATGGACGAGGAGGGCCTCGGCTGGGACGAGTCGTGGAGCATCTGCTACAACGTCTTCTCCTACACCAACCACACCCTGCTGCCCGAGGCGCTGGAAAAGTGGCCGGTGTACATCTTCGAGAGGATCCTGCCGCGCCACCTCGAGATCATCTACGAGATCAACCGCCGCTTCCTCGAGGGCGAGTGCGAGCGCATGTTCCCGGGCAACGACTTCATGAAGGCCAAGCTCTCGCTGATCGAGGAGGGCGCCGTCCGCATGGTGCGCATGGGCAACCTCAGCGTCGTCGGCTCCCACAAGGTGAACGGCGTGGCCGCCATCCACTCGAAGCTGGTCAGGGAGGACCTGTTCCCCGAATACGCGCAAATCTGGCCCGACAAGTTCTGCAACGTCACCAACGGCGTGACCCCGCGCCGCTGGATGCTCTCCTGCAACCCCGAGCTGGCCAAGCTATACACCGACACCCTCGGCTCGGACGAGTGGATCCTCAAGCTCGACCGCCTGAAGGAGCTTAAGAAGTACGCGGACTCCGCCGACTTCCAGCGCAAGTTCATGAAGATCAAGCACAACAACAAGGTCAAGCTCGCCGCGGTGATCAAGGCCGAGACCGGCATCGAGGTCGACCCGAACGCGATCTTCGACATCCAGATCAAGCGTCTGCACGAGTACAAGCGCCAGCAGCTGAACCTCCTCTACATCCTGGCGCTCTACCGCCGCATCCTCGAGAACCCCGAGGTCAAGATGACCCCGCACGTGTTCATCTTCGGCTCGAAGGCGGCCCCGGGCTATAAGCTGGCCAAGGACATCATCTTCGCGATCAACAAGGTCGGCGACCGCATCAACAAGGACGAGCGCGTCAAGGGCAAGATCAAGGTGGTGTTCATGCCCAACTACCGCGTCTCCCTGGCCGAGAAGCTGATCCCGGCCGCGGACGTCTCGCAGCAGATCTCCACCGCGGGCTATGAGGCTTCGGGCACCGGCAACATGAAGCTGGCGATGAACGGCGCCATCACCCTGGGCACCATGGACGGCGCCAACATCGAGATCGTCGAGGAAGCCGGCATCGAGAACAACGTCGTGTTCGGTCTTTCCGTCGCCGAGGTGAAGAGCCTCAAGGCGAGGGGCTACAACCCGTGGGATTACTACAACAGCGACGCCGAGATCAGGCACGCCCTCGACTGGCTCGACAGCGACTACTTCACCCCGGGCTTCCCGGGCGAGCTGTCGTCGATCAAGCGCGCCCTCCTCGACCGCGGCGACGCGTTCCTCGCGCTCGCGGACTTCAGGTCCTACTCCGACGCCCACGCGCGCGTCGAGACCATGTACGCGAACAAGAAGGGCTGGGCCAGGTCAGCGATCATCAACTCCATCACCATGGGCAAGTTCAATTCGGACCGCGCCATCCAGGATTACGTGGAGCAGATCTGGTCGCTCGACACCTGCCTGGTGAAGTGAAAGTCCGCGCGGCCCGGGAAGACCCCGGGCCGCCGGAAAAAGCATAAAAAGCTTAAAAAGCGTAAGTAATAAGTAAAAAGAAGGCATGACCCCGCGGGGCCGTGCCTTTGTTTTTGCCCGCGCCGGGGCCGGCCCCGGCGCGGGCGGGGGAACGCGGGTCAGCGCGCGAACTTCCGTTCGATCACGCGCCGGTTGCCGCTGTAGGAGCTGAAGGTTATGCTGCCTTTGGCGGTGTTCGGGTCGTACAGGTGCCCGAGGTGGAAGAACGGGATCCCGGCGGAGCCGCCGGGGTCGTCTTTTTTGAGGGAGAAGAAGACATACGCGTTCCCCGCGCTCCGCTTCGTCCCCTTAAGCCAGAGGGCGCCGCCGTTAAAGCGCGCCGCCGCGTCCGAGCAGGCGGTTCCCCCGGCCCCGAAGATCTCCGGGCACAGTTCCCTGCCGATTACCCCGGTTTCGGCCGCGTACTCGAGCGACGACGCGTAGCTGCCCTCGTCCCGGATATAAAGGAGGGTGCAGTCGTCCGCCACGGGGCGCCAGCCCGTTTCCGTATAACCCTTGATCACCAGCGGGGCGTAGAGGGCGCCCGGCTCCCCGCCGGCGCCGCTTTCCCGGCCGGTGCCGGAGACGTTTTCCGAAACGAGCCGCCCGAGGCGGATCGAAAGCTTCGCGAGCGCGCGCGCCCGGGACGCGTAGCGGGCGCGGGCGGAGCCGAACGCCGCGCCCGGGACGTCCGTTTCCGGGGTTTCGGAGACGTTGCTCCCCGGGCACGGGGCCCCTTTCGCGGGGCAGGCGAAGGAGACCGCGGCGCAGTCGGTTTCCTCGGCGAAGGAGTAGCCGTCGTTGTCGGCCAGGCAGTTCAGGAGTTTCGCGTAATAGACGAAGGTCTCCGCGCCCTCGGGCCGGCGCGCGCCCGCGGCGTCCGTTCCGGGCACGGCGACCGCCGCGTAAAAGGGCAGGCCCCGGCCGGGGACGAAGTTCGCGTAACCGGCGCAGGGCCCGGAGTCCCCGCCGGCGCACGGGTCGTAGGATCCTTCCTCCGCGTAGCCGGTCCCCGCCGGGGCGAGCGGGGCGATCATGACGGCGCCCGGGTAGTCCTCGGTCCCGGGGGCGGGCACCCGCGCGAAGGCGCCGGAGCCGGCCGCGAGGCGGATCCCGTCGCCGCCGTACGCGCTCAGGTAGCCCGAGAAGACGATCTTCTGGTTGTAGTAGAGCGGGCAGGTCGCCGTGCCGACCCGCCCGTAAAAGTCCCCGTCCAGGGCTTTGGCGAGCCCCTCTTCGGAGTCGCGGAAGGAGAAGCCGTCCGCGTCGCGGAAGCGGTGGAAGTCGTTCGCGGAGTAATCGCCCGGGGCCACGGCCAGATAAGCCGGGACGACCGTGAACACGGGGCTGTAGAAGTACGACTTTTTTACGGAAGAGGAAGTGATCCCGAGCGGTTTCAGGGACGAGAAGCTGTACCAGCCGGCTTCGGTGACCGCGACGGCGGCCCCGGCCGGGCCGCGCCGGAAGCCGGCGGCGAGGGTCCGGTCCGCCCCGGCGCCGCGGAGGACGAATCGCGCGGGAAAGGCGCCCGCCGGGGCGCGCTCCGAAGGCAGCAAACTCCACCCGGTAAGGTCGCCGGGCGCGATCGGGACGCCCGCCGCGGCGGCGTCGGCCGCGGGGCCCGCCTCCGGGAGTTCCACGTAGGGGGCGGAGGCGCAGAGTTCCTTAAGGAGCGGCTGCGCCGCGCCCGCCGGGCACCCGGAGTCGGGGCAGGCCGCGCCGTAGGCGTTCAGGTAATAGGGGACCCCGGCGTAGAGCGCCCGGTACTTCCCGGAGCCCGCGCGGGCGCCGCGCGCGGGCGGCGCGAAGGTCAGGTCGTGGCAGAGCGCGTACGGAACGGCCGTGAGGAAGGGCTCCGCGCCGGCAAGGTCGACGGTGACGGAGTCCTCGGTTTCGGCGGGGCCTTCCGGGGTCTGGACGACCCGGATCACATGCAGGGTGAACCCGGACACGGACAGGGAGTCCGGGCCCACGTAGGTGAGGAAGGCGATAAGCGGGACCACGCCGCCGTCCGCCGGATCCCAGCGCACCGGGAGCCCCGCCGCGGTCTCCTCCGCGTAGCCGGAGCCGGGGGCGCGGCCCCGGAACAGGACATGGGTTCCGCCGTTCGCGTCCCGGAAGCGCGCCTCGGCGTCCCCGGTGAAGGTCAGGTCGACGGCGGTCGCCGCCTTTACGTCGCCGGCCGGCAGGACGTAAATCGGCTCGGCGTTGAGCTCGTTCACGTAGTTCTCGATGTCCCCGGCCGCGGCGATCGGGCGGGGGCCGCCCCGGGCGGGGCTTTCCCTAAGATCCGCGGGCGGGGTTTCGCAACAGCCGCCGGGCGGGCAGGCGCCGGCGCCGCCGTCTGCCGCGGCGGCCCCCGGACCGGACGCCGGAGCCGGAACGGCGGCGCGGCCCGCGGGCGCGGCGGCCGCGAGAAGCGCGAGCAGGCATAAGAGCGGCAGTCTTTTCATAAAATTCTCCCCCGGCGAGTACGTCTGAACCGTATTTTAACCGTTCCGGGGGAATTTCGCGCCGGGAAACGGCCCGATCCCGAAAAAAAAAGCCCCGGCCGCGGGCGCGGCGGGCAAAAAAAGGGGGACGGCGCGCGCCGTCCCCACGGTCGGACCGCCCGCAAAAACTACGTTCGGTCGTCCAGTTTGCCGGCGAGATCCTTGTTCACCGCCGCGGCCACGCACGAGTCGGACCACACGTTGAGCGAGGTTTCGAGCATGTCGATGACCGTGTAGACCGGCAGGATGATGCCCATGAGCTCGATCGGCACGTCCATGGAGGCCAGCAGGCTCGCGGAAAGGAAGAAGCAGCCCATGGGCACGCCGGCGTTGCCTATGGCCGCTATGGTGGCGATCACCACCCAGACGAGCAGGAGCGCCGGGGTTACCGCCGCGCCGTCGTTCTGCATGAGGTACACCACCGTGGTCAGGATGAAGGCCGCGCAGCCGTTCATGTTGATCGTGGTGCAGATGGGCAGCACGAAGCGGGCGACCTTGGGCGCGACGCCGTTGTTCTGCTCGGCGCAGGTCATGGTCACGGGCAGGGTGGCCGCCGAGGACTTGGAGAAGAAGGCCACGGACAGGGCCTTGAACATGCCGGCGAAGGTCCTGAGGGGGTTGATCTTCTTGAAGAGCAGGAAGAGCGGCAGCACCGCGAAGGCCTGGATCAGGTTGGCCCCGATGACCACCGAGAAGTACGAGGCGATCCCGCCGAGCTGGAGCTCGGAGCTGAAGTCCCGGACGCAGACGGTGATGAAGCCGAAGATGCCGAGGGGCAGGATCCGGATGATCCAGCCGATGAAGGTGAACAGCACGTCCTGGAAGCCGGCGAGGAAGTTCACGACCGCCTTCTTGTTGTCTTCGTTCCGGATGCTCCGCACGGCTATGCCGGAGAGGATGGCGATGAGCAGGACGCTGAGGACGTTGCCGCTGAAGAAGGGGGTCAGGATGTTGTCGGGCACGACGCTGATGAAGTAGTCGATGTACTCTTTCTTGTCGGCGAGTCCCGTGTAGACGGAGCCGTCCCCCGCGCCGCCCGGGGCCGCGTAGTTGCCCGGGGCCACGACGAGGTAAAGCGCCGCGGCGGTCAGGGCCGCGAGCACGGTGGTGGTGAGCGTGTAGCCGAGGGTCCTTTTCCAGAGGGAGCGGGACGCGGCGGAGGAGCCCAGGTTGATGATGGTCAGGCAGATGGTCACCCCGATGATGGGGATGCTCACGAATTTAAACAGCCGGATGAACACCTCGGAGAAAAACTCCGCCGCGCTCATGCCGAACCCGGTCTGGTAAATTCCGTTCAGCACGCCGAGGACGATGGCGATCAGGTAAAGTCCCCAGTATTTCCAGCCCGTGTGCTTCACGGCGTGTCTGGCGATGTCGTTATCGGTCATATGCGTCTAACCTCCCTCGAAAAAAACGCGCCGCCGGCGGAAAGAACCGGCCGCGGCGGCAATAAAATCGGCGCGGCGGGAAAAAAAAGCCCGCCGCCCGCGCATGCGGGACGGGCCCCGCAAAAAACGGTCCGCCGGAAACGCCGCGCCCGGCGCGCCGCCGGGCATTTCCGCATTATTCACGGGGCGCGGCCGTTTGGCAAGTCCCGGCCCGGCCGGTGAGAAATATTTTCGTAAAGGGGCGCGGGGCGCGCCCGCGGCCGTCAGTTCCTGTCCGCGGGATCCTCCGGGGCCGCCTCCGCCCGGTCCGGCCGTTCCGGAGCCGGGGCTTCGCCCGAGGGAGTCGCGGAGCCGGCGGGGCTTCCGTCCGCCGCGGGATCGGCCGCCGCGGCTTTCGCGGCGGCGGGTCTGAGCCGCTGCTTGAGGTGCGACTTGGCGATCAGGATGAGGATCGTCAGCAGGATCGCCAGGATGATCAGGCGCATGACGTTCTGGCCGTGCCTGACCCCGCTGATGAGCTTGGGCAGGGTGTCGGCGCAGAAGAAGGCGAGGAACACCCAGGCCGGCACCGAGATCAGGGCGGCCAGGCCGTCCATGAGCAGGAAGTGCACGAAGGGGACGCGCCGGCTCATGCCGGCGGCCATGAAGATGGGGGAGCGCAGCCCGGGCATGAAGCGGGCGGCGAAGAGCACCCAGATGCCCCAGCGGGAGAACTGATCCTGGACCTTTTCGAATCTTTCGGGGGTGAGCACCTTGCGCATGGGCTTGAAGTGCTGGATGCGGTAGCCGAAGACCTTGCCGATGAAGTACATGGTCGCGTCGCCGAACAGCACGCCGGCGAAGCAGACGAACAGCATGACCCAGATGTTGGTGGCGCCGAGGCCGCAGATCATGCCCCCGGCGACCAGGGTGATGTCCTCGGGGATCGGCAGGCCGAAACCGCACAGAATGAGCACGACGAAGGCGAAGACGTAGTTCCAGAAACCAAGGTCGACGAGGTTGTCGATGACCCAGTTCAGAATCTTTTCTGCCATGTCCTTCAGGTTCTCCTTCCGTTTCCGCTTATTCAGACACTTTACGGCGGAAATCGTTCACTTGCGGGGCGGCTCCGTCCGCCCCAGCGCCCCGGCGAAGCCGAGCTGGCGCCACGATTCGTACACCATGATGGCCGCGCTGTTCGCGAGGTTCATGCAGCGGCTGCCCGGCACCATCGGGATGCGCACCCGGCGGCCGGGTTCCAGCGAGGCGGTGAACTCGTCGGGCAGGCCCTTGGTCTCCTTCCCGAAAAACAGCGCGTCGCCCGGTTTGAAGCGGCACTCGTCGGGGGAGACCTCGCCCCGGACCGTGCAGGCCCAGATCCCGTGCCCGCGGAAAAACTCGAGGCAGGCCGCGAGGTTCTTGTGCTTCCTTATGCCGACGAACTCGCGATAGTCGAGCCCGGCGCGCAGGAGCCGCCGGTCGTCGAAAAAGAACGCCGCCGGCTCCACGATATGCAGGCTGTACCCCGTATTGGCGCACAGCCGGATGATGTTTCCGGTGTTGGCGGGGATTTCCGGCTGGAACAAAACGATATTCAGCATGGGCGGGTCCGGTCGATCGGGTTCTCGGGGCGCGCGCGGGGCGCCGCCGGAACGGTCTCCGGCCCGATCCCGGGCGTCCGTCCTATAGTATAGCATTTTTGGCGGACAAGCACGCGAAAAGCGCGGAAATGATCGTAAAAGAGCGGGCTCCGGCGGGCCGCGGGGGCGGGGATCCCGCCCGCGGCCCGGGCAAAAAAAGGATCCGCGCCGGGGCGCGGATCCTCTTTGGCGTTTCCCGCGGGATTTCTTCCCGCCTGCGGGCGGCTAAGCCTCGTCGCCGGCCGCCGGCTCGTCGGGCAGCACGCCGTAGTCGGCCGGGTCGGCGCCGTAGTCCTCGGGCGCCGCCGCGAGGGGCTCTTCGCCGCCGGGCTCGGCCGGGATCGTCTTAACCGGGTTCTGCTTCGGATCGAACTTCGGGGCGTTCTGCAGGCGGATGCTCTTGTAGGCCGCGCGCAGCTCCTTTTCCGTCACGAAGCCGTCGCCGTTGAAGTCGGCCTTCTGCAGCACCTCGGCGGCCTGCTTCTCCGCGGCGATCCGCTGCTGCACGGACTCGCCGAAGCTCGCGTATTCCTCGGGGCCGAGCTTCAGATCGCCGTCGGCGTCGTATCTCGCCATGATGAAGTAGGCGGGATTTTTGAACGGCCCGCGGTGACGGGGCCCCGGTCCGAACTTACCTTCGGGGCCGCGGGGCCCGGGCTTGCCCTCGGGGCCGCGGGGCCCGTCCTTGGCGAGGCGGCGCGGCAGCGGCCTGGGCCCGTCGCCGGCGGCCGGTTTCTCCGGTCCGCGCGGGCCGGCTTTCGGGAACTCGGGCTTGGGCACGATCAGAGCCAGCTCGTCGAGGGTGACGGAACCGTTCTTGTCCGCGTCGGCCGCGTCGAAGGCGACGGCGTTCTTCTCGCGCCGCGCGATCGCTTCGTTGACCTTCGCGGTCATGGCGGCCAGCTCGTCCTTGTTGAGGGCGCCGTCGCGGTCGGCGTCGGAGTCGTGGAACAGGCGGAAGCCCTCGAAGAACGGGCGCATGCGGTCGAACTCGAAGCCGCGGGCCCAGTGGTGGCGTCCCTTTTTATGATGGCCCCGGTGATGGCCCGGGGGCGGCAGGGGGCCGGCCTCGCGGAGATGGTGCCCGGGACCGTCGCGGAAACCGGGCCCGCCGTCCGGGCCGGCGGCGGCGACCCCCGGCGCGAGCAGCACGGCGGCCGCCGCGATCGAGGCGATTAGAGTTTTGTTCATAAGCGTTACCTCCTTAAATTCGGCAATAAGTGTCGTTATAAGGACGCGCAGCCGGCTTCGCGCCGGGGCTTTCCCGGCCGGCCGGTTCCGCGCCTGCCCTCATAATTTCATTATACATATTTTTCGCGGGGGTGTGAGAAACGGGGGCGCGGGCGCCGCTTTTTTCCGGCCGCCCGCGGCGGGCGGGACGCGGGGGCCGCGGCCGGGCCCGCCGGGGGACCGCCGGGGGACCGCCGGGGGACCGCCGGGGGACCGCCGCCGCGCGGGGTGTGCTATAATCGGCGGGAGTGTCAGGGGGCGCGCGGCGGGCGCGCCGGGGGAGGAAAAAGCGTATGTCTGAGCATAAAGTGGTGATCATCGGTTCCGGCCCGGCCGGGTGCACGGCGGCGATCTACGCCGCCAGGGCCAATCTGAGTCCCGTCGTCGTCACGGGGACCGACGAGGGGGGACAGCTCGTCCGGACCCCGGAGATCCGGAACTGGCCCGGGGAAGTAGCGATCTCGGGATACGATCTCATGGAGAAGCTGATCAACCACGCCAAGGCGCTCGGCGCGGAGTTCGTGAGCGACGAGATCGTGGCGGTGGATTTCGGGCCGGGCGGACTCCTGCTCCGGGGCGGCGCCGGCGAGTACCGGGCCGGCGCGGTGATCGTCGCGACCGGGGCGAACCCGCGCTGGCTGGGCCTCGAGTCGGAGGAGCGGCTCAAGGGCCGCGGGGTGAGCGCCTGCGCGACCTGCGACGGCTTTTTCTACCGGGGCCTCAAGACGGCGGTAATCGGCGGGGGCGGGACCGCGCTGACCGAGGCCCTCTACCTTGCGGGCATCTGTTCGGTCGTTTACCTCGTGCACCGCCGCGACGAGTACCGGGCGGAAAAGGCCCTGATCGACCGGGTCGGCGCGGCCGTCGCCGCCGGGAAGATCGTTCCGGTGAACTCCGCCACGGTTGCGGAGATCCTCGGCGACGGGGAGACCGGCGTGCGGGGAGTGCGGGTCCGCCGCCGCGACGGGCGCGAGGAGGAGATCGAGGTCAGGGGCGTTTTCGTGGCCATAGGCCACGTCCCGAACACCGCCGTGTTCGCCGGCCTCCTCGAAACCGACGGCGGCGTCATCAGGACGGGTTTCTTCCCGGGGCTGTCCACCTCGACGAGCGTCCCCGGGGTGTTCGCGGCGGGGGACTGCGCCGACGCGGTTTACCGCCAGGCGGTGACCTCGGCGGGCTCGGGCTGCCGGGCGGCGCTCGACGCGGAAAAGTTCCTGCGCGGAAAATAAGCCCGCCGCCCCCGGGGCCATCCTCCGCCCCGGGCCCGTCCGGCGAAAGCCGGCAAAAAAAATTTCGAGCCGGCTCACACTAAACGCCCCCGCGCATGTATAATTGACTACCGGAAGACAGGAAGAAGCGCGGACGCCCGCGGAGCGGCACGGAGGAGATATGGCAGTCATCAGACACGAAAAACGCAGGCTCGATTACAAATCACCCGATTTTACCGTCACGGACGTCGATCTCTCCTTCGATCTCGATCTCACCGCCACCGTGGTGACCGCGGTCAGCCGCTTCAAAAGGCTGACGGAGGACAAAAGCAGGCCGCTTAAGCTGGACGGCGATTCCCTGACGCTCCTCGAGGTCAGGCTCGACGGCCGGGAGTGCGCCTTCGTCGAGCAGCCCGGCTCGCTGACGATCGCCCGGGTCCCCGACGAGTTCACCCTGACCGTGAAGACGCGGATCAACCCGCGCGACAACTCCGAGCTCATGGGCCTTTACGTCTCCGACGGCAAGTTCTGCACCCAGAACGAGCCGGAAGGCTTCCGGCGCATCACTTTCTTCCCGGACCATCCCGACGTGCTCTCCCGCTACACGGCGCGCATAACCGCCCCGGCGGGCGCGTACCCGCACATGCTCTCGAACGGCAACCTCGTCTCCGACGTCACCGAAAACGGCAAAAGAACCGTCACCTGGATCGATCCCTTCCCCAAGCCCTGCTACCTGTTTGCCCTGGTCGCGGGCGACTTCGACGAGCTGCGCCGCGAATTCGTCACCAGGAGCGGCCGGCGCGTCGACGTGCGCCTGTACGTCGACCGGGGGCAGGCGGAGCGCGGCGTCACGGCCATAGAGTCCGTGCTCAAGGCCATGAAGTGGGACGAGGACCGGTTCGATCTGGAGTACGACCTCGACCGGTTCAACGTGGTCGCGGTCGATTTCTTCAACGCGGGGGCGATGGAGAACAAGAGCCTCAACATTTTCAACTCGAAATTCGTGCTGGCGGACGCCGCGTCGGCGACCGACGCCGATTTCGAGAACATCCTGTCCGTAATCGGCCACGAGTATTTCCACAACTGGACCGGCGACCGGGTGACCTGCCGCGACTGGTTCCAGCTGAGCCTCAAGGAAGGGCTGACCGTGTTCCGGGACCAGGAGTTCTCGAGCGATCTCTGCTGCCGGCCCATCGAGCGGCTCAAGGCGGTCAGCGTCATCAAGGGGCCGCAGTTCGCGGAGGACGCGGGCCCCATGGCCCATCCCGTGCGTCCGGACAGCGTGATGGAGATGAACAATTTCTACTCCGTGACGGTCTACGACAAGGGCGCGGAAGTAATCAGGATGATCCACACGATCCTCGGCGAGGAGCTGTTCCAGAAGGGCATGAAGCTGTACTTCAGGCGCCACGACGGGCAGGCCGTCACCTGCGAGGACTTCGTCGCCGCCATGGAGGACGCGTCCGGGATCGATCTCGGGCAGTTCCGCAACTGGTACGGCCAGGCCGGCACGCCGTGCGTGTCGGGGTCGCTCGATTACAATCCCGCGAAGAAGACCGCCACGTACACGTTCGCCCAGTCGACCCCGCCGACGCCCCGGCAGAAGAACAAGGATCCTTTCGTGATCCCCCTCAGCATGGCCCTGTACACCTCCGGCGGGCGCCGGATCCCGCTGCGGCGCGGCGGCCGGCCCGTTTCCGAGGTGCAGCTGCTTAAGGACGCGCACAACACCCTGGTCTTCGAGGACGTCCCGGAAAGGCCCGTGACCGCGCTCCTGCAGGACTTCAGCGCCCCGGTCAAGATCGAGTACCCGTACGCCGAGGGCGAGCTCGAGACGCTGCTCCGGTGCGCGGACGACCCGTTCACGCGCTACAACTCCCTGAACGGCATCGTCAACGCCTACATCGTGCTCAACACCGTCAACGCGCAGCGCCGGCTGCCCTACACACATTCCGAGTGCGCGGTCAGGAGCTTCGGGTACGTCATCGGCGAGGCGGGGCTCGACGACCGCTTCAAGGCCCGCCTCCTGCAGATCCCTTCGCTCGCCGACCTGTGCGAGCTCTTCGCGGCCATCGACCTGGACGCGGTCGCCGCCGCGCGCGACGAGCTGGTCAGGACCGTAAGCCTCGAGCTCGCGGACGAGTGGGAGCGGCTCTACGGCCGGCTGCTCGAGGGCCTTAAGAAGCGCCTCGGGGCGGGGATCCCCTACGCTTGCGAGGAGAGCCAGATCGGGGCGCGCGACCTGACCCGCGCGGCGCTCGGTTTCCGGATCCGGGGGCTGGTCCTCGGGGGGAATGAGAAACTCGCGGGCGAGATCGCCGCGAACCACTACGCCCTCGCCGACAACATGACGGACACGCTCATCGCCCTGAACGCGGCCGTACACAACAATCTCGCCGTGAAGGGGGAGATCCTGGACGACTTCGAGGCGAAGTGGCGGGACAACCCGCTGGTGTTCGACAACTACTTCCGGGCGGTCGCCTCGGCGCCGTTCCCGGAGACTTTGGGCAACGTCGAAAGGCTGATGGGGCACCCGTGCTTCGACCTCGCGAACCCCAACCGCGTCAGGGCCCTGCTCGGCGCCTTCGCGGCGAACACGCGGAGCTTCAACGCCCCCGACGGCTCCGGCTACGAGTTCTTCACCGGGATCCTCGAGAAGCTCAACGGCGTCAACCCGCACGTCGCGGCCCGGATCATGACCCCGATGCTCAACCTGAACCGCCTGGATCCCCGGCGCAAGGCCAAGATCACGGCGTGCTTCCTCCGGCTCCTGCGGCTCCCGAAGCTCAGCGACGCCCTTTTCGAAAAGATCGACCGGGCGCTCAAGCAGTAGTCCCGGGCGCCCGGAAAGGGCGCGGGCCGCGCGGGGGCGCGGCCTTTTTTTTCGGGCGTTTGGCCGTCCCGGCGGGAAATCCGCCCGAAAGGATATAAAACGGGGCCGATCTATAGTAAAATTTAGGCGTGACGGGCGCCCGCGGGCGCGGCGCCGCCCCGGGCGGCGCATCGGAAACCAACCAATCAGGAACAACAAGATGCTCTATTCCATGTACGAATCCCTCATGAAACCGTGCCTGTTCTGCTTCGCGCCGGAAACGGCCCACAACCTTACCGTGGGCGCGATGCGCCTGGCCGGCTCGAACCGGCTCGGCAGGGCGCTGGTGTCCCAGAAGGTCGAGGCGAGGCCCCTCAGGGTCATGGGCCTCGATTTCCCGAACCCGGTGGGGCTCGCGGCCGGGCTCGACAAGAACGGGGAGGCGATCGACGCCTTCGCGGCCCTCGGCTTCGGCTTTATCGAGGTGGGGACCGTCACCCCGCGGCCGCAGCCCGGCAACGAGGGGCCGCGGCTGTTCCGGGTGGCTCCCGCCGAGGGCCTCATCAACCGCATGGGGTTCAACAACGACGGCGTCGACCGGGTGGTCGCCAACATCCGGAAAGCGGACTACCGGGGGATCCTCGGGATCAACATCGGCAGGAACAAAGCCACGCCGCCCGGGGAAAGCGCGGCGGACTACGTTTACTGCCTCGAGCGGGTGTACGAGTACGCCTCCTACGTCACGGTCAACATCTCGTCCCCGAACACCCCGGGCCTGCGCGACCTCCAGCGCGGCGAGGCGCTGGAGAGGCTGGTCGGGACGCTCCTGGAAAAGCGGGGGAAACTGGCCGAAGCGACCAAAAAGTACGTGCCCCTGGTCTTTAAGGTCGCGCCGGATCTCGAAGACGGGGAAATAGAGGAGATGTGCCGCGTCTTTCTCGCGGCCGGGGTCGACGGGATCATCGCCTGCAACACCACGCTCGAACGCGCCGTAATCGCGAACATGCCGCACGTGACCGAGGCGGGCGGGCTGAGCGGCAGGCCGGTTTTCCGGAAGAGCACCGAGGTCCTCGCGAAGATTAATGACCTGGTCGGGGGCCGGATCCCCCTCATCGCCTCCGGGGGGGTCGACTCTCCGCTGGCGGCGGCGGAAAAAATCAAAAACGGAGCCTCGCTTATTCAGATTTACACCGGTTTGATTTATAAAGGCCCGGTTTTAATTAAAAATATCGTGAGCTACTTATAAAAATTTAATAATAATCAAATTCAATTGAACTTTGTCTATTGAAATACTGTCCGAGACCGTTTAAACTGAATTTCCATAAAGGGCCTCGGCAGGATTTTAACAATGGATTACGTAAAGTTTAACGAATGGGAGAAATTCCGCTGGCATTACGACGCCCGGATCAACCGCCTTTGCGTAACCATCGTCACCAACGTCGGGGAGGCGCGCGGCGCCACCCTGCTCAGCAAGGAAAACCTGCGGCCCGAAGCTCTCAGTGTGAATTACTTCACCCGAGACGACAAAGAGCATTACGAGGAGTTCATGCAGCGTTTGTCGGATTTCCCCTTCTCTTATGACGACAAATGCCTGATTGCCTACAACGCGGTCGCCACAAGGCGCTTCCACAGGATTATGGCTCCCGTTAACGGTCTCTACGTCGACTGCGGTGAGGGAAAGGCCGCGCGGGCCCCGGATGTCGGAGAAGTGGTGGTAGCTGTTCCGAGATACCTGGGCGCGGACGGCAGGCACACCGAGGATGATTTCATAGTCGTCGAGGTGGACCGGAAAGAAAAGAACTGTTATTTGATGAAAATCAAAAAGGAACCCACGGTAATAGGCATAGGGGTGGAGAACCGGGAGGTTTTCCTGAAACCGGGCGCCTGCGTGCGGCTGTCGTTTGACCATATCGTAAGGATAAGCGCGTTAAACTGCTCACTGATTAAAACTCTCAATATAGCTTAGGCTAGTCTTTGCCCCCGGGACTTGTGTCCCGGGTTTTTTTGGCGCGTGTTTCCGCGGTTCTTCGGGATCGCCGGAAACGCGCGCATTTTATTCGCGGTCCGCGCCGCGCCGGCATCCGGCGGCCCAGTCACAATCCCCGGTACGGCGCCCCGCGCGGCCGTCTTCCTAGTTTTATGCCGCAGCCGCGCCAGGGCCCCGGAGCGGGCCGCTCGGGGCGTTCCGCAGCCTCACGTCTTTTCGCGCCCTGGAGGGGAAGGTCTCCCGGGGAGCCGGCGTCCCGGTCCGGGCGGAACCGCCGGAG
>CAZFNS010000009.1:30905-56327 GCA_964520475.1 uncultured Enterobacterales bacterium | reverse complement strand
GGAGGGGAAGGTCTCCCGGGGAGCCGGCGTCCCGGTCCGGGCGGAACCGCCGGAGGCGGGGAAGGGGGCTCCGCGCCGCGGGGATAGGGGATAAGTGTAATTACGGCATTATTACAGTGTAATTAATGATAAGCCCGCTTCCCTTTTCCCGCGGCGGCGGGGCGGGGGAAGGGGATTCCCCGGCTTTTATTCCCGGAAAACCCGAAATAAAAATATATCACATTAATCTTGCTCTATTCGGTCGTCGTTTGAATATATTCGGTAAACCCGTTTTGATTTTAGAAACGGCAATATATAAATATTATATATCAATATTTAAATGCGGACTCAGCATGTTTTGAATAAGAATCAAACAAGTTTAAAAATGAAAGGATGATATTAAAAGTATAGAAAGGGCGGTATTTAAGATTTGAATAAGATTTTAAATAGCGAAAAACGGGCGGGATTAATGTCGCGAGAGCGCCGGAAAGCCTGAAAACAGGCTTTTCTCGTCTTTTCGCCCTTTTTCGGATCAGGTAATTAATCACCAAAAACGCCCCGATAAATAGCTGTATTAATCTTAACCGGCCGTTTCGTCGGGCGGGTGTTTTCCGCGGGGATTTCAGTCCCCGCCCCGTTTTTCCGTTATCCCCTAATAAAATTACGGCATATAACCGCGCGGGCGCGACGGTTCCCTTGAGATTGGGCGCGGACGCGGCTCCGGACGCCGGGAATAGTCCGAATCCGCCGGCGCCGGGCGCTCCTCAGGGCATTAATACTCGAAAACGCGCGCTGAGGCCCGCGCCAGGCGACGGGGGTATCCGGGTCAGGGTCACGTCGCTCCGCGGCCCTCTGCGCGCGGATATGCCCGTTTTCGGCCTTTCGGCGGCTTGCGGGCCCGTTTGGGGCGGTTTCCGGGCGGTTAACCGGCCCGGGCCCGCTTTCGTTGGCCTGTCCGAGGCCTTCTTTCGGGTCATCGTTCGGGTGACGGGGCTGCCTATCCCAACGAAAGGCCGGGACGCGATAATTCCGGCGCCGCCTTCCTCCGGCGGCCCTCGCCGGACGCGCCGGCCGCGGCCTGCATTCGCAAGGGAAATTCGTAACGAAAACGGCCCCCGGAATTGGGAGATTGACGGGATCGGACGTCCCTGCCGGACGGTATCCGTGCGGCGCCGGAAGGTGCTTTAAGAAGAATAACTTCCGCGACGACGCCGGAATCGCGTTTCCGGCGTTCGCGGCCGGGTTCCGGGACGGGGCTTTCGGAAAGATATGACGGGAATTATGGTGATTGGCGGACAGGACTTCTTCCCGGCCGGCGCAGGGCGCCGTGAAAGCCTTCCGCCGCCCGGTTTTTTCGAGTCCGGCCGGGTTACGGAGCGGCTCCGGGCCCCGGTCCGCACGTGGTTGAGGCCGGTTAAAACCCCACAGAAGGCCGGTATGCCGTGGTTTAAGGCAGGATGTTGACCTTGCCGACCGCGTCGGTTCACCGTCGCGGCGACGCGTTTTGCCGCCGGAAAACCACCGGGTCGTTCCGGCGGTTCCTTATCCGGCTTGCACCGCGCCGAGGGCTTTTTTAAGGGCGAAAGCGACCCGATACGCAACCCCGGACGCTTTCCGGTCCGCGCCGTCCGGCGGCTGCCGGTTGCCAGAGCCGTGCGGGGTAACGGAAGCTCGGGCCGCGGAAGGGCCGGAGCCCCCGTAAACTCCCGGATCCCCCGCGCCGCGGCCGGCCCGGCGGTCTTTCCCGCGGGCCCGGTCCCGGGGCTGGCGCGGGACCGAACCGGCGAGCCGGTGAAACCCACGGGAACCGTTGAGGACAGGGGTTTCGCGGAAAGCCGGGGAATCGCGGTGAAGGGTGTTGTTCGGGAAAGCCCAGAGGAACGAGCCTTCCCGGCCGGAGGATCCTAAGCCATCGGGGAAGGCCGTTTCCGCCTTAAAACCCGGGAATTTCCCCGCCGCCTCCGGGCCGGCCGCGTCGGAAACCCGCCGTTTCGAAAATTTTTTTACGAGGCGGCGGGGTAGGGGAGAAAGGCGGGAAAAAGGGCGGTGTGAAAGGGTTTTCGGGATATTGTACGCGGAAAAACAATCACCCGCGCGAGGCGGGTGAAATATACCACATACAATAAGAGATTATTGTTGTTATAAATTATGCTACCTTGTATCCCGAGGCGTCGGTAATGCTTAAGACATTGTCTGAATCGTCGGTTGACTCACTTTTGGAAATCAGAGCCCTGATCCAGTTCTCAAGCATGGAATCTTCGTTACCGGACTGCTTAACCGGGAAAATGTCGTGAATCTGGCAGGTGTCGCAGCTCGAACCGTCGCTGTTGTTGAACTTGCTGATGGTGTGGAAGCGGGCGACATTCACGTTGGCGTCGGTGACAACGAAACTGATGAAACGCTGCACCCCGTCGTTTATGTTGCTGTGGTTGCGGTAGAACCTGTAGCTGAAGAAGCTCTTGTCGTGCCACCACTTGATGAAAGGAACGTTGGGCTGGATGACGAGAACCATCTCGGCCGGGTTGCCGTTAAGCCTGAATTGGAAAACGATGCCGTTGATCAGTCCGAAACCCTCGGCGCTCTTGCCGGCGACCTTGCTCGAGCTCAGGTCGTTGACGCCCACGTCGGAGACGCTCTCAATCCTGCCGCATTCCGGCAGGTCTTTGAGAACGGACTCAATGAAATTCTGGGACGCTTCGGGGCTTTCGACCAGTTTGCCCAGGATCTCTGTATTGAGCTCATAAAACTTCGCACTCATGGAAAATACTCCTTCTCTTATTGAATCTTTATCGGCCGAACTTTCCGGTGGTATGCAGAAAATTCAGATATTCATCCCTTATGCATATTAATTATTTCAAGAAACCCCGCTGTTTTCAAATAAACCGTCGTTATTGCATGTTTATATGTGAAAACGTTCACAAAAACTTTCACGGTTTTTTGCGCTTTTCGGGCGCTTCTCTGACCGAAGAATTATACGGCGGTTTTAAAAATTTTTCATGAAAATTTTTGCTAATCGCCGCGGGAATCGTCCCGGTTCCGCTCCCGGCGGGGACGTGGGATTAATTTAAGTCAATTAATCACGCATCATTTCGCTCAATTAATCGCAAAATATATAAATGTTAAAAAGGCGTCAATTTTTTGTGAACGGCCGAGGGCGGGGCCGGAATTTATTTACATGCCTTTTTCGTGACGATCCCGAAACCCTTTCGCGATCCTCCCCCTTAATTTTGACGGTCCGGAAAGCGCCGGGTTCCCTCCCGCGGGGGCGGATCGCCGGGATTCGGTTCTTTTTTTGACCCGTTTGCCGCCGATTCGGCCCGCGGCCCCAAAAAAAGCAAAGTTTTGCGTTCGCTTCGCCCAAATGGTTCTATACTGATATTCATCACCGCGAAATGTCCGTTTTCCGGCCCCTTTCCCGTCTTTATTTCCCGCCGCGCCGCGGTCCGGCCGGACGACCGGGAAAAGGGGCTCCGGGCCGCCGCCGCGCGGGCGCCGGGCCGGGAAGCGGCTTTCCGGACAATAAACAATGCAAAAAACAAATATCGGGGACGAAACCTTATGAACTCGGAAGAAAGAATACTCGTCGGCATCATAAATCCGAACACGTACATAACCAAATCGAACAACAAAGACTGCACGTACATAGACATAGGTTTCGAAAAATTCCGGGAAACGACCGACCGGAGCACGGCCGAGAGCTACGAAATCGTCAACCGCGTCAAGTTTTTGGACGACTCCCCGAAGGTTTTTCTCACGTCCAACGCGAACAGCATGATCCGCAAGTTCGGCGAGGGCCGCCTGGTCCAGATGATCGCCAACCCGTCGCCCGAGAACAAAGGCGACAAGGGATGCAAATACACCGTCCTTTACGAAAAGATAAGCGAGGTCAACGCCTACGACTTCATCGAGATCGTCGAGCCGGTGGTGTCTTCGTGGAACGCGCCCGAGCGGAAGGCTTTTTTCCGCTGCCGCCCGAGCACGGTCTACGTGATGGTGAAGTGCGTCCGGTACACGGTGAGCCGGGACGATTTCCCCTTCGTCGAGAAGACCATGGAGTTTTTCACCCCCGAGGAAGCCAGGAAGTACGTGGCCGACTGCTATAACGACGCTTACGGCGAGCCTTCCCCGGACAACCTGGAATTCAGCTTCGGGCGGATCGCTTTCGCGTTCAGGAGCCTGAACGGCCGGTTCTTCGATCTCGTCCGCGAAAGGGCCCTGCGCTCCCTCGATCCCGGAACCGAAATCGCGGACGTTTCGGAGGAAAGCCTCCGCGGCGCCGTCGCGGCGGCCGTGGCGGAACTGGCCGGGAACCGCGATTTCGTGGGCGAGACCGCGCGAACCGTGTCCCGGGCCCTGCGCGGCGAGGAATGCCTGCGGAAGATGGCGGGCGCGGCCCCCGTGAAAGCGCCCGCCGCCCCGGAGCCCGGCGTTCCGGTTCGCGAGGCCGAAGCGCCGGCGGGCGAGTTTGTCCCCGAGCCCCCGGCGGCGCCGGAGCCGGCCGGGGATCTCCCCGGAGAAGCCGGCGCCGCGGCGGCTCCCGCCGGGGCGCCCGCGGGAGAAACGGCCGGATCCGCCGGCGCGCCCCCGGAGGAGCCGGCCGGGAATGTCCCCGGGGCCGGGGAAACCGGAGAAGCGCCCGCCGCCGTTCCCGCGGCGGCCCTCCCGGACGGCTTAACCAAGACCGTCCCGGACGGCTTCGACCTGACCTTCGCCGACGGGACCGAAGTGACCGTGACCCCCTCCGGGGACGGCGCCTTCGGGGTCGTCACCCTTAACGAGAGGGGCTTAGCCCGGAAACACTGGATCGTCCTGGACGAGACTCTGACCGGCGAGCTTAAGGAACTGAACCGGCAGCGGAACGGCGGCGCCGGAGCGCTCCGGGGCGAGCTCGCCGAACGGGTCCTGAGCAAGATCGCCGCCAAAGTCATAGAGAAGAAGGCCCGGAAAAGCGCGGGAAGCGGGGGCATTTTCGAGAAACCGCTCGGCGGGGTGATGGACGACCTGATGTTCGGCGGCGCGAAGGACGGGGCCCCGCTCGGGTCCGTCCCGAAAAAGCCCCTCGGCGACGCCGTGTCCAAAGCCGTGCGGTCGCCGCTGTTCGATACCGGCGGGATCGGCGCGCCCGAGGAGGAGGAAGAGGAGGAGGAGATCCCCGCCGCCGCGCCCCGGAACCCCGCGGCGCCCTCCGGCGAGGCCGTCTTCGCCCGCATCGGCAAAAAAGAGGTCCTGATGGGGCCCTTCGTGGTGCCGGAAACCAAGTTCAAAAAAATCGAGAGCTCCGGGGACGGCTACTCCTACGAGGGGGTGCTGTGCCTGCCCGACGATCGCTGCGCGATGGCGGTCAAGGACGATCCGCAGGGGCTTTCCCGGGTCATCGACCGCGATCTGGTCGGGGAGTACCTGTACGAAGTCGTCATCAACGGGGTCGCCCGCTCCTACCTCGTGAAGATGCCGGTCCAGACCTGGAACAGCAGCGGCCGGAAGATCGATCTGCTCGACGACCAGAAACTCCTGAACGACTACGCCCCCCGGCTCCTCAGCGCCCAGTTCAAGGGTCTCAGCAAAAACCAGCTCACGCTCATCACGCAGAACGTCCAGGGCCTCGCGCTGATTAAGAAGGATCACGACCGCGTGCGGCGGTTCATGAAACTGCTCGGGCGGGTGGTCGATTTCGACGACCAGCGGAAAAAGCTGTTCAATCTGCTCCAGGACCAGCCCGTCTACCGGTCGTTCCTCAGGGAGTACGTGGACAGCAACTCCGCGGAGATGATCAAAGACTACCGCCGGGATCTGCTCGCGGACGTGAACGAGGAGAAGGACAAGGCCCAGGCCGAGCTCGACGGAATCAAAGCCGAAATCGGCCGGCAGCGGGAAACCCTGGCCGCCCTGAAGAGAAAGACCCGCGGGGCCGCCGGCCGGGAGGAGGGCGAGGCGGCCGGCGAGGCGGCGGACGGCGCCGCCCGGGAGGCCGGGGCGCGCTCCCCCCGGACCGTGCCCGCGGCCGAGCACGAGGTGCTCAAATCCGAGCACCGCAGGCTCCAGGCCGAATGCGAACGGCTCCGGAAGGAGGCCGACGATCTCCGCGGGACCAGGGAGGCCCTCGGCCGTGAGCTTTCCGGGTCGCTGTCCGAGCTGAGCTCCCGCTACCTCGAGATGCACACCATGCTCAAGGCCTTCACCGCGCCCCGCCGGATCGCGGGCGGCGGCTTCAGCTTCGGCGGCCGCGAGCCGGACGCCGTCCCCACGGACAACGTCGCCAAGGCCAGGAAGAGGTTCATCGAGGAGCTCATGAAGACCATGCGCGGCTACGGCCGCTACCTGTCCGTGGAGAAACTCATTTCCATGGTGGTCACCATAGCGCAGAACCAGTTCACCGTGCTGGCCGGCTGCCCGGGCTCGGGGAAGACCTCGTTCGTCAAAACCCTGGGCAAAGCGCTCAACCTCGGCGACCGCTCCCACACCATTCCGGTGGCCCGGGGCTGGACCTCGCAGCGCGACGTGCTCGGCTACTGGAACAGCCTCACCGCCAGCTTCCAGCCGGCGCCCACCGGCCTCTGGGAGCTTCTCACCACGCTCGACGGCGAGAAGGATCCCGCCGCGGTCACCCCGGCGTTCGTGCTGCTCGACGAGATGAACCTGTCTTCCCCCGAGCATTATTTCTCGTCGTTCATGCAGCTCGCCGACGGCGAGTCCGAGAGAAAGATCTTCACCGGCTCCCCGGAAAAGCCCTATCTCAGGATCCCGGACTACCTGCGCTTCATCGGCACCGTGAACAGCGACGACACCGTGAACGTGATGTCGGCGCGCATGCTCGACCGCGCGCCGGTGATCCTGTTCGACGAGAGGCCCGGCGAGGGCGGGGAGCGGCGCGGCGCGAGGAGCGCGGCTCCCGATCCCATGCCGGCCTACAGCGCCCGCGACTGGCAGATCCTGTTCAACCCGGGCGACGCGCGCATCCGGGAAACGACGCGCGCCGTGCTCGACGAAATCGAGGATCAGCTGTACCGCGAGGACGAGCGCTTCGGCCAGCGCGTCGTCGTCTCCTACCGGAAGCGCCAGCAGATCGTCAACTTCCTGTCGCTGTTCGAGCCGCTGCTCGGCTCGCTCAAGAACTGCGACAGCGAGACCATCGCCCTCGATTTCGCGGTCAGGCAGTTTATCCTGCCCCTCGCGAACGGCTTCGGGGAGGGCTTCGGCGCCCGTCTGGAGGCGCTCGCCGACATTCTGGACAAGCGCGGCCTGAACGGCGCCCAGGCGATTCTCCGCCGCCTCATTTCCGAAGGCGCGGAGCGCATGAACAGCTACCAGTTCCTGGCGTAACGGCGGGAGCGGGCTATGCTTGACGTGGTGATAGAGGCCAGAAAGCACCTCGCGCCGGGGGATCCGGACACGCGGGAATATCTCGTGGTGAAGGACGGCCGCGACCGGCCGGTCCCCGACACCGAGGAGGGGATCCTGGAGATCCCCGAAGACTACTATCTGGAGATCCGCGTGCGCTACCCGGATCTGACCGAGGGCGACCTCGGGGACGTGTCCCCGGAGGTGACGATAGGGGACGAAACCTACTACTGCCGGTTCGCGGAGGACGCCGCCACCGGCGTCTGGTGGTGGACGCTCGCGTGGCGGAACGACGTTCCCCACGTCGGCCGCCCGTTTTTCGGGCTGGTGGGCTTCCACGAAATCAGGATCACCAGCTTCGCGGGCCGCGAGGAGGAGTTCGACCGGATCGTGCCCCTGGAGGTGCTGGCCACCGAGGAGCGGGCGAACGAGATCACCGCGATCTTGGGCTTCGTCGACGAGGAGTACGAGCATATCTCCCAGATGTGCCTGGACGCCCGGGGCGAACCGGGCGGGGATCTGGCCGACGTCATCGGCGCGGCGGAGCAGACGTACGCCGTGTGCCGCGAACTGTGGGCGGCGCTGCTCGGGCAGCTCCGCCACCGGCTCGAGCCCGAGCTCAGCGTGACCCACAACGGCCTGCCCAATTCCCCCGGGGCGATCCACTGGCTGTCCGTGCACGGCGACGCGATGGCGCTCTGCAGCCCGGACGAGCAGATGTTCCGGATCAACAACATCCCCGTGAAGACGGATTTCGCCGCCGAGGAGCACATGGCGCCGTCCTACGGCGTTTTCGAGAACCTGGTCATCGCCGGCTTCTTCAGCCAGATCCGGCTCAAGCTCGGCGACATCCTGGACTTCATCGGGAGCCGGACGGCGGACGACGAGCTGAGCCGCCTCCGGGAGCGGGAGCGCTCCCGGCTCTATCCGGAATACATCAGGTACAGGAACATCGTGAGGGGCTTCTCGGAGCAAACCCTGAAGAATTACCGCGAAAAGGTGGTGGCGCTGCAGGACGGCTTTTTCCAGATGTTCCGCAGCTTCCGCCGGGCCACCGGCATCGGGTACCGCGACCGGCCGATGATGCCGCGCGTGACCCCCTTCGTGGCCCGCACCCTGGTTTACCGGAAGCTCTTCGAGCAGATCGGCCGCTGGTACGGGGCCTGCGCGCGGAAGATCCGCGTGCACGAATTCGCCGCCCACTTCATCAAGATCGACAAGCTTTACGAATTCATGGTCCTGTCGCGCGTCGTGAGCGTCGTGAGCGATCTGGGCGGGGTGCTCCAGGCCCGGGAGTGGCACGACATGGAGAAGGATCTTTTCGGGGGGAGGGAGAGTCCCCGCCCGGAGAGCGAGCCCTTCAACTATTACCGGTGGCTTTCGGAGAACCAGGAGTACACGCTCGAGCTCTGGTACGAGCCCCGCGTGCGCACCTGGCACCACGCGGCCCCGGGCGATCCCATGGTCGTGGCTTCGGAAAATTACGGCCGGAACTTCTACTACACGCCCGATTTCGCCATCCGGATAACCTGGAACCGGTCGGGGCTGGCCGACTATCTGATCGCGGACGCCAAATACAGCTCCGCCGACACCGTCCGGCGGACGTCGCTGCCGACCCTCGTAACCAAGTACATGCGGAACATCCGGGTGAAGTCGCCGGGCAGCCTGGACAACGGCATCCGGGGCATCCTCGCCGTCTACGCGCGGGGCAGGGACGATTTCGTGGGCTATTACGCGCGCGAGCACCGGTTCGCCGGCCAGGATCCCCTGTTCCCGGCGATCGACGCCGTGGCGGTCCGGCCCGAGAAGGACAACGAGAAGAACCTCCGCGAATACCTGTCCCGGTTCATCGGCCAGCTCCGGAAATTCCGCCAGGCCGAGGCCGCGCGGATCCGGGAGCTCGCCGCCCGGATCGGATCCGGCCCGTGACGGCGCCGTCCGCCCCCGGGAAACTCCCCGGCCGAAAAAACAGGGCCGTCGCGAGACGGCCCTGCGGGTTTCCGGGGAACCGGGGGCTACATCAGCTTCGCCTTGAGGCCGTTTTCGACCTGGCCGATGGTCTTGAGCAGCTCCTTGAGGGTCTTGCGGTAGTAGTCGTTGGTGGCGTCCTGGGCTTCCTTGAGCTGCAGGTACGAATAGTACTCGGAGCCGTACCCCTTGTTGGCGAACAGCTTCTTGAACGAGTTGTTGGCCTCCTCGAAGGCGCCCTTCATTTCCGGGAAAACCTTCGCGTTGGCGCCGATGAGGTTCGAGTAGTTCTCGTGGGTCTTCTGGACGCGCGCCACGACTTCGGTCATCTCGGCCACCGAGCTCGCTTTGAAGAGCTCCTCGATGGCGATTTCGTACGCGCCGCGGGCGCTGGTGATCTGCACGTACTTGGTCTCGTCCTCGGCGCTCAGCTCCTTGCTGCTCGCGAGGCGCTCGGTCTCGGCCAGGTTCTTGAACACCGTTTTGAACACTTCGGGACCGTCGACGTAGTTGTTGTACTTGGCGATGATCTCGTTCTGGTTGTTGGCGAAATCCTCGCACTTGAGGAGCAGCTCGCCCGTCAGGGTGACGATTTCGGAGATCTTGGCGTCCGCCGCGGCTCCCGGATCGTCCTCGAGCGCCTTGACGGCGTAGCTCAGCTCCTCGCGGCTGCGCCAGAGCTCGTCGCGGTTGATCAGGAAGTCGTCGCGGTTCCTGGTGCCGGACATCAGGTTCATCGACGCGTCGAACCGGTAGAGGGAAGCCTTCAGATCCTTGACGGCCACGGCCCTTACCAGCGCGGGGATGTCGGCGGCGGTCAGTTCTCTTTTGTCTCCGTCCGCGGCGCGGGCGTCCCCGGGAACAAAGCCGCCGCCCAGGACGACGGCTCCCGCGACGGCCAGGGCCAGGGAGGTTCTAGTTAACGCTTTAAATATTTTCATCGCAATTCTGTCCGAAATTTGTTCTTATTTTTGTTTTCCGGGCCGCGATCTCGTCCGGCCGGAAAATCCCGTAAGGAATTATAGCAGAAAAGGGAACGTTTATCCACTTATCCGCGGATAATCCGCGGATATCCCCGGGCGGGGGGTCTCCCCGGGGAAAAAAAGAGCCCGGCTCCCGCCGGGCCCGGAAGGTTTTCGGTTACGCGAGCGGCGCGTACAGCTCGAAGTGCGCCCGCGGATGCGCGCAGGCGGGGCAGACCTCGGGCGCCTCCGGCCCCTCGTGGAGGTAGCCGCAGTTGCGGCACCGCCAGATCACGACGCCGTCCCGCTTGAAGGTCTTCCCTTCCTCGAGGTTCGCGTACAGCGTGCGGTAGGCGCGCTCGTGGCCCTTTTCGGCGACGGCGATGGCCTCGAAGATCGCGGCGATCTCCGGGAAACCCTCTTCCCGGGCCGTCGCGGCGAAGGACGGGTACATTTCGGTCCATTCCGCGTTTTCGCCCTCGGCGGCGGCTTTGAGGTTGTCCAGGGTCGAGCCGACGACCCCGGCGGCGCAGACGTCGGTTATCTCGACCCGGCCGCCCTCGAGAAGCTTGAAGAGGCGCTTGGCGTGCTCCTTTTCCTGCTCGGCGGTCTCGGTGAAGATCGCGCTGATCTGCACGAGTCCTTCCTTCCTCGCCGTTCCGGCGTAGTAGGTGTAGCGGTTCCTGGCCTGGGATTCCCCGACGAAAGCCTTGAGAATGTTCTTTTCCGTTTGCGTTCCTTTGATGCTGGTCATGTTGTGCTCCCCGTATGTGCAAGCGTTGGCGGGCGGCCGCTTTTCAGCCGGGCCCGGAGCGGTCATCCGCCGGGCTTTCTTAAGATTAACACATAAGCCGGCGGTTTGGGGAGTTTTTTGCGGGAGGGATCCTCCCGGGACGGCGGGGCCGGCCGTCCGCGTTCCGCGCCCGCGGAAACGCGGTATTTCGCGCGTAAAGCGCACAACGGTTAAAAAGCTCTTGACCTGAGAATTTAAAGATATATAATGAACGCGTTTTTGAGATTCGGCGATTGGCGCAGTCAGGTAGCGCATCAGGCTGGGGGTCTGAGGGTCGCAGGTTCGAACCCTGTATCGCCGACCATCTCAAAAGCGGCAAAACCGAAGCGGTTCGGCGATTAGCGCAGCCCGGTAGCGCATCTGGATCGGGGCCAGAGGGTCGCAGGTTCAAATCCTGCATCGCCGACCATTCCGCGAAAATCACAAAGCCCGTCTTCCGGTTTCCGGAGGCGCGGCGCGAATTTCACCGTCCGGCGATTAGCGCAGCCCGGTAGCGCATCTGGATCGGGGCCAGAGGGTCGCAGGTTCAAATCCTGCATCGCCGACCATCCCGCGCGCCGCGGGGACGTTCCTTCCGGGATCGCCCGGAGATTTCATTTCTATATCTTATACCACCTCATACCTTACCTTATGGCGTTCGATCGCGCGCTCCGCGTCTTGCTCGTCGCGCCGTTTCGCCGTCCCGCCCGCGCTTTTCCCGGCCGCCGCGGGCCCGGCCCCGCCCCGTGTGGCATTTTTAACAAAAAAAACACGCGCGACCCGGGTAGCCGCGCGTTTTTGCGGTTATAATGATACCGAATTTTTTTATCGCGACTGCGAACCTGAAAAACATCCGGGGATAAAACTTTGAAGATACCGTGTCTGGCGGCGTGCCTGCCGCTTCTCGCCGCGCTCGCGGGCTGCGGGGGCGGGCCCGAGGAACTGCTCGAGGAATGCCGGGAGGCCGAGCGCGACGGCGCGCCCGCGGAGGAGCTTGTCCGCATGTACGAGCGGGCCGCCGAGGCCGGCTCGGCCGAGGCCGCCGTCCGGCTCGCCTACGACGGGCTCGACCGCGGCGACTGCGGGCGGGCCCTCGGCTACGCCGCGCGGTTCAAAGACGCGTTTCCCGAGGACCGCGACGTCGTGACCGGGCTCTGCTACCTGAGCGGCGAGAGCGGCCCCGAGCGGGAGAAGGAAGGCGAGGCCCTGCTCAAGGGCGCGGCCGCGCGGAACGTCGTCAGGGTGTTCTATCCCCTCGGGGAGCATTACCTGAAGCGCGGGGAGTACGCGAAGGCGGCCCGCAGCTTCGCGCGGGCGGCCGCGGGCGGCGACAACCGCGGGCGCTGGCGGCTCGTCAGGATCCTCAAGGACGGCCTCGCGAAGAAACCGGGGCCGAAGGAGGCATTCGGGCTGATTTTCCGGGAGCAGAAGGAAGCGCCCCGGCGGGAGGCCGATCTGCTGCTCGCCGAGTGCTACCTCGACGGCTTCGGGACGCCCGCCAATCCCGGAAAGGCCCGCGAGCTGATCCGGCCCTACGTCGCGGACAAAAACGATTCCGAGGCCGCGCTCCTCGACTACCGGGCCATGCTGTCGGATCCCGGCGCGGAAACGGCCGCCCGGGGGCTCGCGGGGATAAAGGATCTCGTCGCCGCCGCGAATTACGGCCCGGCGGCCTATTTCCTGTACAAGGTGTACGCGGAGGGCCTGTACGGCCTGCCCGCGGACCGGATGGAGGCCGTGCACTACGCGCGCGCCGCCGAGAAGGCCGGCTACCCCAAGGCGTACGCCGCCCTGGCCGAGATCTACATGAGCGGCTCCGACGTCACGGCCGATCCCGGCGAGGCCTTCAGCTTCGCCAAGCGGGGGATCGAACTCGCCCCTGACGATCCGGAGGCGGCCTATATAATAGGAAAAATGTACGCCGAGGGCATCGGCACGAAAAAAGACGACGAGCTGGCCGCCAAGTACCTGAAGCGGGCCGCGGCCGCCGGCGTGACCGACGCCGAGTACCGGATCGGCATGATGCTCTACGAGGGCAGGATCGCCTCGAAGTACGACGCCGAGGCCGTCGATATATTCCGCCGGCTCGCCGACGAGAAATACCCGCCGGCCGCCCTGCGGTACGGGGAGATCCTCTACCTCGGCACCGGGGTGGAGCGCAACCTTACCCAGGCGATCAGGTACCTGACGCTCGCCGCGGACGCCGGCCAGACCGAGGCTGACTTCACCCTGGCCTCGGCGCTCGACGAGAGCGGCGATCTCGCCGCGGCGCTGGAGCGCTACGAGGCTATCGCCGCCGGCGCTTCCGACAACGCCGCGGAGGCCGCGGCCCGGGCCGGCGAGATCCTCTACGAGCAGGACAAGTTCGACGAGGCCGAGAAGTACTTCGCCGCGGCGGCCGCCAAGGGGCACCTCGTCGCCACCGAGAACCTCGGCCGCATTTACTACGTGAACGGGGATTACGACCGCGCGCGCGAGCAGTTCCTCAAGATCGCGGGCGCGAGCGCCTACGCCCAGACGTTCCTCGGCATGATGTACGACCGGGGGCAGGGCGTGCCCAAGAACGACGTGTACGCGTCGGAATGGTACGAGAAGGCCATGGCGCGCGGGAGCACCGACGCCATGTACCTGGAGGCGGTGCTCATCAACAACTCCGTGACGCTGCCCGACGAAATGAAGGAGAACGTCGAGGGCCTGCTCAAGAACGCGGCCTGCGCGGGGCACCACGACGCCATCGTCTACCTGGGCGACTACTATTACGCCTCGCTCGGCCACTACGACCTCGGGCTCGGCTGGCTCGCCCTGGGCGCCGAGGATTTCGGGTACGACGACGCCGGGAAGCTCCTGCGGCAGAAAGAAGAGACGGACGACCTGGTCGCGGACCGCTACGCGAGAGTTAAGGAAGAATGCCGCGCCGGGCGCTGACCGGGCGGGCCGGGGGACGGGCCCCGGGGATTTTTTTCGGCCGGCGCGCGCCGGCGCACAACACGATCCTTTTTCAGGAGGGGACATATGCATAACAACAAAATCGCCGTTCTGCTGATGCTGGGGGCGCTGGCCGGAGCCGGCGCGACCGGGTGCGCCGCCGTCGTGGCGGGCAGCGCCGTGGGCGCGGGCGCCATGGTGGCCGCCGACAGCCGCACGGTCGGCACCATGGTCGACGACGAGGCCATCGAGCAGAAGAGCCGGGGCTATCTTTCCAACAACCGGGAGATCTACAAGAAGTCGAAGCTCGACGCCACTTCCGTGAACGGCATCCTGCTGCTCACGGGGCAGTGCCAGGATAAGGAGTACATCGAGTACATCGTGTCCCGGGTCAAGACCATCCCCGAGGTCAAAAAGGTCGTGAACCGCATCGAGATGATCGAGCCCCTCGGCATGTCCGACCGCTCGCGCGACACCTGGATCACCACCAAGGTCAAGACGCAGCTCCTGTTCGGCGACGACATCAACTCCGGCAGGTTCAAGGTCATCACCGAGAACAAGGCCGTTTACCTGATCGGTCTGGTCAACAAGAGCGAGGCCAACCGCGCGGTCAACGTGGCGCGGCAGATCGACGGGGTCAAGAAGGTGGTCAGGATCTTCGAGTTCCTCGAGGACGTGAAGCCCGCCCCGGAGAACGCCGGCGCGGCCCAGGACGTGCCCGCCGCGAAGCCGGCTCCCGAGCCGATGGCCCCGGTGGAGACCCCCGAGTACATCGAGGACGAGACCCTCGTCGAGCAGCCGTCGTCCGCTCCCGTGGTCATAAACGACACCGCGAACTCCTCCTCGCCCGACATCGCCGGGAAGACCCCCGGGGAGACGGCGCCGGGCGGCTCGTCCGACGACACCTTCATCATCGAGTAGCGCCCGCGCCGCCCGCCCGGGCGGGAGCTCCGGCCCCCGCGTTCGGGCGCCCGGACCCTCCGCGCGGGGGGTCCGGGGCGGGTTCCCCGGGCGGCGCGCGGAATTCTCCGGAAAAAAACGCGGTTTTTCGCGTTTTTTTCGTTTTTCGCCCGCCGGGCCCGTTTTTTCTGCACCGAAACGGCAGTTTTACGCACCGTTTTGAGAACCCCCGGAAAGAGTTTAATTATTAATGCCTTAAAAGGGGGAAAATCCCGAAATAATTGCTTTTTTCCCCTTTTTTTTTCGTCAGGACCCGAAAAGTTTGATCTACAATAAACTCGGTTTATGAAATTGCATTCCGAGTTGTATTGCATATCAGGCCTTGTTTTAACTGAAAATTTCATTCATTTTCATTCATTAAGGAAACTTTAAGGAGTCCAAAATGATCAGACTTGGCATTTACGGTTACGGCAACCTGGGCAAAGGCGTGGAGAAAGCGGTGGCGCTCAATCCCGACACCGAGCTGGCGGCGGTTTTCACCCGCCGGGATCCGGCTTCGGTGCAGGTCGCCTCGGGCGTTCCCGTCGTCGCCGCCGCGCAGGCGGCCGAGTGGCGGGACAAAATCGACGTGCTGATTATCTGCGGCGGCAGCGCCACGGATCTTCCCGGGATGACCCCCGCGCTGGCGCAAGACTTTAACGTCATCGACAGCTTCGACACCCACGCGCACATCCCGCAGCACTTCGCCGCCGTCGACGCCGCCGCCCGCGCGGCCGGCACCGCGGCCATGATCTCGGTGGGCTGGGACCCGGGCATGTTCTCGCTGAACCGCGCCTACGCCAACGCGATCCTCCCCGAGGGCCGCGACTACACCTTCTGGGGCAAAGGCGTCAGCCAGGGCCATTCCGACGCCGTCAGGAGAATCAGGGGCGTCAAAAACGCGAAACAGTACACCATCCCGAAAGAGGAGGCCCTCGCGGCGGTGCGCAGCGGCTCCAACCCCGACCTGACCACCCGCCAGAAACACCTGCGCGAATGCTTCGTCGTCCTTGAGGCCGACGGCGACGCGGCTTACGTCGAGAACGAGATCAAAACGATGCCCAACTACTTCTCCGACTACGACACCGTCGTCCACTTCATCTCGGAGGAGGAGTTCGCGCGCGACCACAGCGGCATCGCCCACGGCGGCTTCGTGATCCGTTCCGGCTCCACCGGCGGCAACACCCACGTCATCGAGTACAGCCTGAAACTGGATTCCAACCCGGAATTCACCGCCTGCGTGCTCGTGGCCTACGCCCGCGCCCTGAACAGGTTCCGCGCCGAGGGCAGAACCGGCTGCTTCACCGTGTTCGACGTGGCCCCGGCCTACCTGAGCCCGCTGAGCGGCGAGGAGCTGAGAGCCCACATGCTCTGACGTCCGGCCGGCCCGGGGAACCCCCGGGCCCTCCGGGACGGAACGGTCCGGCGCGGCGCGCCGGACCGTTTTTTCGCGCCCGCGATCCCGCGCCCCGCGGGGGAAATCCCCGCGCGGCCCGATATCGCATGCCGTTTTGACAAATCCCCTCAGGCACGGCTATAATGAAATCCGGGGCGCGCGCGGCGCGCCCGCGGGAACTCCTGAAACTGCCATAACACGCGAGGCCGGCGCCATGTCCGAAAGATACTACAACCCAGACAAGGGAACCATGTTCGACTCAAACGTGGTGGACGGCATTCACCGGCGCTACGAGCTCAGGGTCAACGACGCCCAGTCGCAGGTGAGCGTGGAGTTCGGCGATCTCAAGCGCCTGGGCCGGGACCTGCTCAAGGCGCAGCGTTTCGAGGACGTCGTGTTCGGCCGGTTCCTGGTCCCGTGCGACCTGATCAACGACTACCTCTCGAAGATCAAGATGCAGGGGGTGATCGGGGGCGTGAGCGTGAAGACCACCTCCTTCAACAAGGTCAAGCTCACCGTCGGGCACGTCAAGTACGGGAGGGTCGTCCTGAACCTGTCCGTCTGCGACATCGTGCTGAACAAGAACGCCCTCAAGCTCGTGGTCTACCTCGATTCCATGGACATGCCCGAGACCTCGTGGTTCGTCCGCAACATGATCCGGGTGGGGCTCAAGACGACGGGTCTCGAGATCACGGCCCTCAACAAGTCGATCCCGGCGCTCAGGCTGAGCAAGAGCCCGGCCAACCCCAAAGAGTACGAGGTCGACCTGACCGACGGCATCAGGAACACCCTGAACGAGCGGAACCTGTCCCTCGAGATGGTGCGGCTGCTCAACTGGTCGGTCGACAGCGACGGCGTGCGCCTGCAGATGTCGATAAACAGCGGCCTGCTCGCCAAATACCTGAAGAAGAAGATGCCGATCCTGTTCGACTGACGGACGGAGAACGGAGAAAAGAAGGAAAAAAACCGAGGAACGGCCGGCGCCCCGCGGCGCCGGCCGTTCCTTTTCGCGTTTTCGCGCGGCTCCGCGGCGCGCCGCCGCGTCCCGGGCTATTTCATGCGGATAAGCTCGGTGCAGAGGGCCGGGGGAACCTTTTTGACCGGGCGGGGCGGCTTCGCCGGGGTCTTCTCTTTTTTCTTCGGGCGCAGGAGATCGCCGAGCCAGCTCTTCACCTCGAGGCCGCAGCCGGTTCCCTTCGGCGGGGGCGCCTGCTTCACGCAGTCCGCCGCTCCCTCGGGGCAGGCGAGCCGCACGTGCATGTGGGCGGTGTGCCCCCACCACGGGCGGACCTTGCCGAGCCAGCCCCGCTCCGCCTCCGGGGTGTCCTCGCACAGCCGGTTCTTGATGGCCGCGTTCACGAAGATGCGCTCCACCCGGTCGTCCTCGGCGGCCAGTTTGACGAGCTTATAGATATCCTTGCCGTAATACCCGTTCACGTCGCGGAGATTGTCCCTGACGATCGTGAGCGCCCAGGGTTTCCGGAGCTCCTTGTCCGACAGTTTCTTTTTGACCATGCGGAACCAGACGTCGGCGTCGAGCCCGGTCTGGTGGCTCGCGTGGCCGCTCACGAAACGGCCGCCCCGGGGCATGGCCATGTCGCCGATGAGCAGGATGGGCAGGCCCGCCTCGTGGGCGCGCCCGGCGAGCCCGCCGATGAAGTCGACCAGCTCGGGATGGCCGTAGTAGCGCCGGTTCTGCTGCCGGATGACCTGGTAGTAGGGGTGGTTGAGATCGGCGCTCACGGCCCCGAAAATGCAGCCGTTGCCGTACTCGCCGACCGGCGAGGGGGCGTCGCCCGCCGGGGCGGTGATTTTGGCCCAGCCGGCGGGGGTGGCGGTCAGGGCCGCCGCCAGGAAAACGGGCGCGAAGAACATCGGTTGGGATCCTCCCTCGGTTTGAACGAAAGCCGCGGAATTCCGGCGCGCGCCGGGCGGGCGCGCCTTTGCTTCCGCTCCGGGATCGGATTATACTCCCCGCCGCGCCGATCGCAAACCGATCGCGGCCGTTTCGCGCCCGATTTGCGGGGCGGGCCGGGAAACGGGCTCCGGGCGGGGCGGCCGTTGACAAGATTGAAGCCCCGGGTAGTATAATTAATGCCCGAAAGCGGGATAAAACATCTGAAACGTAAGCACGGCCGCGCGGGATCCCGGGCACGGGGCGGACGGCCGCCCCTCCGGGCGCCGGGCGCGGGACGGCACTGCTGGGATATGGTTTTAAGCATCAGAATATTCGTTTGTCTCGCCGCGGCGCTGTGGCTCTGCGCCTGCGACGAGATCGTCTGCGCGGCGGGCGGCGGGGACAGCTGCCCGCGGGCCGCCGCGGCCTACCTGGGCGCCGGCCGCCCCGAAAGGAGCGCCGAGCTTCTCGAAAAGGGCTGCCGGAGCGGAAGCGCCGAGTCCTGCCTGCTCGCGGGGATCCGCTGGAGCGGCGCGGAGAAGGGCGCCCCGACCGATTACGCGAAGGCGGAGCGGTTCCTCGCCGCGGCCTGCGCGGACGCGTACGGGGATTCCTGCGTCCGGCTCGGCCGCCTGTACCGCGACGCGCTGGACGACCAGCCGCGCGCCGCCGCGGCGTTCGCGCGGGAATGCGCGGACGGCCGGACCGCGGGCTGCGCCGATCTGGCCGAGTTCCACCGGCAGGGTCTCCACGTTCCCCCCGACGATCTCCGCGCGGGCCGGATCCTCGCGCGCGGCTGCGCGGGGAACGACGCGCGCTCCTGCCGCGACCTCGCGGGCTTTTACCGGGAGCGGCGCCGGGACCCCGAGGCCCGCGCCGCCCTCCGCAAAAGCTGCGGCCTGGGCAGCGGGCCCGGCTGCCGGGAGCTCGCCCTGACCCCCGGCGCGGAATCCGGCGAGGCGGAGAAGCTTTTCCGCAAGGCCTGCGCCCTCGGCGACGGGCCCGGGTGCTTCCGCGCCGGCGCCCTCGAGTACGGACGGGAGGCGGCGGGCCGGAGCATCGGCGCGGTGACCGGCTGGTACCGGAAGGGCTGCGATCTCGGGCACGGGCGCTCCTGCCGGGAACTCGCCAACATCTTCCTCGCCAACCTCGACGGGGGCGTCCCGGCCGGGGAAAGCGCGGCGCGCGGGCTCGAGCTCCTCGGGCGCGCCTGCGGGCTCGGGGAAAGCGACGCGTGCGCCGAGCTCGGGGAAATGCACCTCGGGGGCGGGATCCCCGGGGCGGGCTACGGCGAGGCCCGCCGCTTCTTCATGAGGGCGTGCGCCCTGAAAAACGGCCCGGCCTGCGACCGGGTCGGGCGCCTGTGCGAAGCCGGCGCCGGCGCGGCCGCGGATCCGGCCGGCGCCCTGCGCCGTTACCGCGAGGCCTGCGATCTCGGGCACGGCGAGGGCTGCTACCACGCGGCGCGGGTCCTCGAGGCCCTGCCGGAGCTCGCCGCCGCGCCGGACGAGTTTTACGAGCTGTCGCGGAAGGCCTGCGGGCTCGACGTCCCCGACGGCTGCCGCAACGTCGGGCTCGTCTACGACCGCGGCGCCGGACGGGAGCTCGACGTGGCGCTCGCGGACAAGTACTTCGAGGTGGCCTGCGGCATGAACGACGGCGTGTCCTGCTTCTACCTCGGGGTCGCCTACTACAACGGCCGCGGCGTGGAGAGGGACTTCGTGCGGTCGCGCGAGTACTCGGCCCGGGCCTGCGCCCTCCGCTACTCCCAGGGCTGCACGGGCCTCGGCCTCATCTACCTCAACGGCCGGGACGTGGAGGTCGACTACGCCAAGGCCGCCGACTTCTTCGGCCAGGGCTGCGCCCTCGACGACGGGGAGGCCTGCTACTACCTCGGGTTCATGCACGACGGCGGGGTCGGCTTCCCCCGGGACGCGGAGGCCGCGCGCGCCTGGTACCGGAAGGGGTGCGACCTCCAGAGCGCCGAGTCCTGCATCGCCTACGACGATCTGTCGAGCCGCGAGGGCGCGGGCGGGGACAAGCCCTCCGGACGGTGAGTGTTCCCCGGGCGGCCCCGCCCGGATTTCCGGCGCGCCCCCTTTGGCATAGCGGCCGTTCAATGCTAAAATTGAACGCGAAAAAAGAACCGCGCGCGGGGGAACGATCCCCTGGTGATGAAAACCATGCTGAAATTTCTGAAAAAACTTTTTCTTTTCCCGATCCTGGCCGTTTTCTCCAGAAAATTCTACATCTCGGTGATCTGCTACTTCCGGGGTTTCGGGCAGGGGCACTTCCTGCGCTCCTGCGGCCTCGCCGCCGTCGTCGCGGCCGCCGCCTGCTTCTGGCAGCTCGCGGATTTCTACGCCGGCACGGTGCTCCCCGGGGCGCGGCGCGCCCCGGACCTGTACTACCGGGACGGCCGGATCGAGGCGGCCCGCCCGGAGGCCGACGCGGCGAAGTGGGCCGCGGGCGGGGACGGGGAGGAAGGGCCGGCCTACGTGTTCCGCTACGAGGACGGGTCGGTCATGCTGAGCGTGCGGCCCGCGACCAAGCACGTCCCGGAGAACGTCTTCCCGTCCTTCGAGTTCCGGGAGGACGCCGAGATCAGGCCGGTGCTGTCCCTGTACCGTTCCAATTTCTGCTACGGCTTCTCCGGCTACGGCGAGGCCGTGTGCATAAACTACGACCTCTTCATGCCGGCGGCCGAGGAAGGGTACCCGACGACGGCCGAGGAGATCGTCCGCACGCTGAACCGCCGGATGATCACGACCTACGCGGTGATCGCCACCCTGACGCTCTGGCTGCTCATCATGATCCACCAGGCCGTCTATATCCTCTTCACGACCCTCATCAGCCTCCTCCTGCAGATCATCGTCAAGATCGGCCTCCCCAAGGACGCGCTGATCCGGCTCAACGTCTACGCGAACACCTTCACCCTCGCGCTCTTCGCGGCGAGCATGTGCTTCATCGGCGAGCCGCAGGTGCGCTACGCGCTGACCAGCGAGTTCACCCTGCTGATCCCGCTTTTCTACATCTGGATGGCCCTGAGCGACTTCAGGAACAACCTGATCGTCTCCGTGCGGGAGAGCATGAAGGGCGGCCGCGGCGGCCCCGCGGGCGGCGGGACGATCCCGGGCCGGAGTGAGGACGGGGGGCCCGGCGGGGCTCCCGGGGAGAGCGGCGCGCCCGAAAACGTGCGCGGCGCCGATCCCGAGGACGGCGACGACGACGGGGACAAGGGGGTGTTCACCCCGTAGCGCCCGGCGCGGATATAAGGCTTAGGGGCGGCGCCGGCCGCCCGGGAACGGATAACATGGCGCGGTCCTGTCATCCGTTTTTTTTTCGCGCCGGGGAGGCGCCCGGAGCATGTCGTCGCCGCAAGAGCGGGCCGCGCCCGCGCCGTCCGTCCCGCCGGGGAGCCGGCCGGGGGAACCCCGCCCGGGGAAACGCCCGGCGGAGCGATCCCCCGGGCCGGCCCGCGGGGAAAAAACCGCGCCGGCGGCCCGGCCCTTCCGCGGCAGCGTCCGCTGCGAGTACGCGCTCGAACTCGCCTCGAACGAGGCGGCCGGCCTCGCGCGCCGCTTTCTCAAAGACGCGCTGTGGGGCCTTAACGTGCTGTCGCTCGCGCTCCGCTTCGGCGGGCGGGATTTCGCCGAGGGGGACGGGCGGGCCTTCCGGGAGCTGCTGCGAGGTTTCGCGCGGACGGCCGCGGCGCTCGACGCCGGGCTCGCGCGCCTGGACGCGGAAACGGCGGAGTTCCTCCGCTCCCCGAAGATCCGCGGCGCCGTGACCCGGAAGCTGAGCCGCAGGGTGGTCCTCAAGCACCCGCTCCAGCGCGAGTTCGTGGCCCTGCTCGAGAAGACGGACCGGCTCGTCGTCATGAATTCCCTGCTGCGGATCGGGAACCGGGACGCGGCGGGGCGCGAGGCCGCGATCGCCCGGCTCCGGAACCGCCTGATCGACCTCTGCGCGCACATCCTGTCCTGCCGCCGCCGGGCGGAGAAATACCTGCCCGGGGCGCGGGCGCCGGGGCCGGCCGGGGCGCCCGGCGGCGCCTCCCCGGATATTCCCCGCGGGAATAACATAATATAAAAATAAATCATTAGTAATTTCAGGGGCCTTCGGATAGAATTCAGATAAGAGGCCGCCGGAGAAGTTCGCGGCGGCGGGCGGCGCCCGCGGGCCCGCCGGAAATTTTAGGAATCGCCAAGCTGAGAGGAACCCCACCATGAAAAAACTGCGCATGCTCGGCCTCGCGGCGGTCGTCGCCGCCCTGGCCGCGACCGCCTGTCCCGCCTTCGCCGCCGCCCCCGCGGCCCCGGCCGCGGACGAGCTCAAAGCCGTGTCCCTGATGAAGAACGCCGCGATCGCCCCCCTCGCGGACGACACCCGCGTGTTCAAAACCGACGCCGCCGCGCCCGCGTACAAGGTGACCTTCCGGAACCGCTACGGCTTCGAGGTCGCCGGGCACCTGTACCTGCCCGCGGGCTTCGACAAGAGCAAAAAGTACCCGGCCGTCGTCGTGAGCGGGCCGTTCGGGGCCGTCAAGGAGCAGGTCTCCGGGCTGTACGCCCAGACCCTGGCCAAAGAAGGCTTCGTGACCCTGGCCTTCGACCAGACCTTCACCGGGGAGAGCGGGGGCGAGCCCCGCAACATGGCCTCCCCGGACATCTTCACCGAGGACTACTCCGCCGCGGTCGATTTCGTGAGCAACCTTAAGTTCGTCGACGCCGGGGCCGTGGGCGCGGCCGGCATCTGCGGGCTGTCCGGCATGGCCCTCACCGCCGCCGCGAACGACGTCCGCATCAAAGCCGTGGCCGTGTCGGCCATGTACGACATGTCGGAGAGCATCAGCGACCACTACAAGGGCGCGTACTACACCCCGGAGCAGCGCCTCAAGGTTAAGGAGCACCTCGCGAAGGCGCGCCAGGAGGAGGCGGTGACCGGCAAAGGCTTCGCCGGCTCCCACGAGCTCGGCTTCGACGCGAAGGGCGAAGTGGTTTCCTCGGGCACCATGTTCCCCGACAAACTCCCGGCGGACGCCGATCCCGTCACCAAGGAGTTCTACGGGTACTACGTGGAGCGCGCCTACCATCCCCGCGCCATAAACTCCAACACCCTGGCCTGGGACGCCACGGCCCCGTACGGCTTCTTCAACTTCGAGCTGATGACCGACATCGCGGAGATCGCCCCGCGGCCGATCCTGTTCGTGACGGGCGACAAGGCCCACTCCCGCTATTTCGCCGAGAACGCCTTCGCGAAGGCCGCCGAGCCGAAAGAGCTGGTCCTGGTGCCGGACGCGACCCACACCTCCCTCTACGACGACACGGCGAAGATCCCCTTCGCCAAAATCGCCGCCTTCTTTAAGGAGAATCTGAAGACAGGCCGCTGACGCCCGCTTGCCGTCCGGCCTCCCGGCCCCGCCGGGAGGCCGCTTTTTTTGCCCGGCGGGCCGCGCCGCGCGCCCCGCCGGCTTGCGCGGGCGGGCCGGCGCGCTATAATAACCGGAGGCGCCCGCGCGGCGGGGCCGGGGAGGAACGGTGGCGGAAAACACGGAACGGACGGAACCCGAGGAGCGGGCGGAAGGCGAAGCCGGAACCGGCGGGGCGGCAAAGCCCGCCGGCAAAGGCGCTTCCGGCGCCGGGAAAAAGCCCGCCGGGAAGGGCGCCGCCGGCGCCGGGAAAAAAACCGCCGGAAAGGGAGCCGGGGGCGGGCGCGCGCGCAAAGCCCCGGCCGGGAAAGCCGCGTCCGGGGGCAAAGCTTCCCCCCGGGGCGACGCCCTCGAGAAATACTGCTTCGCCGCCGCGATCGCCCTGGGCGCGGCGGGGGCGCTCTGGTTCCTCTGGCTGTGCCTGTTTCCCTACGCCCGGGATCTGACCGCGGACGGCTTCGCCGATCCCGGGCTCTACCAGTCCAACGGGCGCGCCACGGCCGAGAACCTGCGCCTCAACATCATTCCCGAAATGCTCAGGAAGCGGAACATCACGCTGCCGCACCGGATCGACGAGGATCTCACCCTGGAGGAGGTCACGGCGGGCCCGGGCAGCACCCTGGGCCTGCGCTTCGCCGTCTCGCCGCGGTTCGCGGCGGACCCGGACCCCGCGGGAACGGTGAAGTACATGTGCCGGAGCCGCTTCATCCGGGAAGAGATCCTCAAAGTGGCGGATTATTTCCGCATCACCTACGTGCTGGACGGCAAGCCGTTCGCCGAGCTCGAGATCACCGCCGAGACCTGCGCGGACGCGTGATCCGGCCGGCCCGCGGCCGCCCCCGGGCGCGCGTTTTATTGATAAATCGTCCGCTTTCGGATAAAATTTTTACAGGATCCCCCCGAAAATTCCGGAATCAGATGCCAGCACGAATCAGCCCGCGGACGGCTCTGGGCCTCGCGTTCGCCGTCCTTGCCGCCGCCGCGCCCGCGGGGGCGGGAGCCGCCGGGGCGGACGCCGCCCGGGCGGACGCGCGTCCGGCCGCGGCCGCCCGCAAAGCCCCGGACCGCTACCTGACGGGCCGCGAGCTCGAGCGGATCTACCGGAAAAAGTACGCGGACAAGCTTCCCTACGACTTCGGGTACGGGGTCCTGACCGGCGTCTCCTTCACCGGCGACGGGGAGGTGCGCGGCGAGGCCGTGATCGCCGATCCTTATTTCTATCTTCCCGCCTTCGTCAGGCAGCGGACCGAGAAGGCGGCGTACGACAAATATTTCGCGAAATACTGCCGCAAGGTCCGCGCGAAGAAGCTTAACCTGCACCGCGTCAGGAGAATCGTCCTGACCGCGCGCAAAAGTTCGGGCGAAAAGGCCGGGGAAGCGGCCGTGAGTCCCGAAATGTGCCGAAAGGGCAAAAAGGATGGAACCGACAATGCTCAATAGCCTGGCAAAAAGTTTTCTGCTGCTCGGCGCCGCCTGCTCCTGCGCCCTGGCGGCCGCCGCGGAGGAGCAGCTCGCCGAGGCGCCTTCCCTGGACGCCGAGGTGACCGACCGGGTCCCCGCGGAAGAGGTCCTGCCGGACGAGTCGTCCGAATCCATTCTTTCGAACGCCCCGCGCGGGGACGAGGTCTCGGTGGACGAGGTCATGCCGTCCCTGCCGGCCGGTCCCGCCGCCGGGGAGGAGGCCGCCGCCCCGGCGGCCCCGGCCGGCGAAGCCGGAGCCGGCAGCGCGGCCGGTACCGCGGCGGATCCCGCCGCTTCCGCGCCGGCCGCCGGATCCGAGGCCGCGGAAACCGCTCCCGCCGAAGCCGCTCCCGC
>CAZFNS010000009.1:12070-30805 GCA_964520475.1 uncultured Enterobacterales bacterium | reverse complement strand
CCGCCCCGGCTCCCGCCGCGGGCGGGGAGGCGGAAGGGAGCGTTCCGGACGCCGCGGGCGCGCCCGCGGCGGAGCCGCCCGCCCCGGAAGGAGCCGAGCCGGTGTACGAGGCCTTAAAGCGCCGCCAGAAGGACGCGGCCGGGAACCGGGGCTTCTACAGCCGGGCCTATCTCGCCGGGATGTACCTGCCTTATTTCTACAACACCTACGAGCTGCCCCAGGAGCTCAGCCCGTTCCTGACCCTCAGGAACGTCCGGCTCGACCGCAGGGGCTCGGCGCTGGTTTACGAAATCGGCGCCGCCGACGCCGTCGGCCCCATGGACTTCGACGGCACCCCCCAGGACAACAAGACCCTGAGCCTCTTCTGCCGCATCGCCCGCAAGGAGGGCATCCTGCACCGCCTCGAGCGGATCGCCCTGGTCTTTTACCACGGCGACGCGGAGTTCTCCGAGGTCGACCTCGACTACCTCGAGTGCGCGGGCAAGGAGCCGTCCGGAGCCGGGAAGCGGGAGCTCGCCCGCGAGAGCGAGCGGCTCGACGCCGAGTTCACCTACGCGTACGAGGCCGAGAAGGGGGAGACCCTGAGCGCCGACTACCTCAAAAACCGCTTCGCCCCGTACGCGCTCAGGCGCGTCGGGGAGCGCTTCGGCCCCGAGGAGGAGGATCCGGTCATGACCGCCGGGGACGACGGGTCGCTCACCGTGAGCTTCCGGGTGGATCCGGCGAAGGCCGGGGAGGTCCGCAAGGACGGGTTCGCGAAGGACCGGATCGCGCGCACCTGCGCCATCGACGCTTACGGGAAATGGATCCTCCCGCGCGTCCGGGAGCTGCGCTACGTGTACGTGAACCGGGACACCGGGAAGACCGAAAGGGAGATCGCCGTGACCGGCGCCGACTGCGGGGCGCCCGCGCCCGCGGCGGGGCAGGATCCGGAGACCGCCCGGAGCGCCGTAAAGACCGTGAAGAAAGAGCCGTAGGGCGGCGCGGAACGAAGGAAAGGGGCCGGATCGCGGGATCCGGCCCCTTTCTTCGTTCTTTGTCTCCGCGCCTCCGCGCCCGCGGCGTCAGAAGATCTCGTCGACCCGCTTCGCGTAGACCTGCAGGATGTCGCTGCGGATGCTTTCGTAGCGGCCCGCCGAGACGATTTCTTCGTCTTTCCCGAGGATCGCCGCCGGGCCGTCGTTCACCCGGGCGGCCGGGTTGATCTTGCGGCCCGCCAGGTACTCGGCCACGAAGATCCTGATCTCGTTCTGCTCCGCCTGGCTGGTCCGCTTCTGCCCGTCGGCCAGGAAAACCTCGGCCTCGAGCCGGCCCTTGAGCACGTTCGAGGTGTCGAGCCGGCGCATGTCGATGCCGGCGTAGAAGCGGCTCTCGCGGGTCTCGTCGAACGGGGCGGCCGCGAAGAAGCCGTCGGCGCCGAGCCACTCCCGGTAGCTCCCGTCCCCGCAGCGGGTCTGCACGTAGCTGACGTAGTAGGCGATGAGCCGCTCCGAGCGGGTGCGGTGGTGGGTCAGGGTCCACTTCTTCTCGAATTCCCAGATCCCGTCCTCGTTGCAGAAGGAGCTGCGGCAGATGCCGTCGAGCACCGAGACGCGGTTGCAGGTCGCGGACGAGCCGAAGTCGTCGAGGCAGATCGCGCCGCGCGGGTCGGAGACGACCACCCAGAAGAAATACCTGCCCACCGTGGGGATCAGGAAGCCGTTCGCCTCCGCGCGCACGTTGCCGATGATGGGGCAGGGCGACTTCACGTCGGCGTAGATGCTGCCGATCACGGGCAGGATGTCGTCGAATTCCCTGACCTGCCTTTCCCTGAGGCTCGCCGCGATTTCCGCCTCTTCCGGGCGCGCGGGATCGCCGCGGAGACAGTAAACGTCGATAAGCAAGGCTGCAAACTCCTGTTCCGGCCGGGGCAGAGCCCGGCGGGACGCGCCGCGCCCGGGCGGATCCGGGGCGGGGCGTCCGTTTCCTTATTATGTTTCTTTATGTGCGTAATATAGCAACATTGCCGGGTTTATGCAAAGTCCGCGGGAAAAATTATTCCCGCGCCCGGGCGGGATTTGCCCGCCCCGGGGCAACTCTTTGCGGCGCGCCGGCCCCGGGGATGCTATAATCGTACCCGCGGGATCCGCCGCTTCGCGGCGCCCGCGCCGGAAAACCGGATCGGAGGGAGGCAGGGCCGGAAAAATGACTGAATCCGCAGGAATCCGCGCCGCCGCGCTCGCGGCGGCCCTCGCGCTTCTCGCGCCCGGGGATCTCCCCGCGCTCGAGGAGCCGCTCCCGCCGCCCGAGATCGGCGAGCGGCTCGCGTCCTACCGGACGAACCGGCAGCTCGCCGAGGCGGCGGGGGCCGCGGCGCGGGCCGCGCCCGCGCGGGAGAACCGCCGCGCCGGCCGGGCGGCCCGGGAGATCTCGACCGGGTACGAGTACGTGCCCGGGCGGAACGTGCCCGTCTACGGCGGCGGGGAGACCGTGCTGCGCTTCACCGAGGGCGCGACCGGCCGGCCCGTCCGCGTCCGCGCCGTGACGGTCTCGAACGGGGGATTTTCGGCCGAAAGCGACGGTTTTTCGGTTATAATCCTGTCCGCGGGCCCGCGCGACGCCGCGCGGGTGCGCGTCGTGCTCGAGGGGCGCGAGGACGCCCCGCTGGTGTTCGGGCTGAACCGCGTGCGCACGGGGCGGGACCTGCGGAACGTGGAAAACGTGCGGCTCTGAGGCCCGGCGGCGGCCGGGACGGCTTGGGAACGGGAAGACACACATGCATTCTCTCAAAATATCGATGGGCGCCCTGGGACTCTGGCTGGCGGCGGAAGGGCTCGCCGCCGGCTTCGAGGCGCCGCTGCCGCCGCCCGAGCTCGGCGACCAGCTCACCGGCTACCGCACCAGGCAGCAGATGATGGAGCAGTCCGCGCGGGACGAGGCGCGCCGTCATCCCCCCAAGATGAGGATCTACCGCAAGGACGGCACCAAAGAGGTCTACACCGACTCCGACTCGCTGATGGAGTACGGCGGCCGCTTCAAAAAGGCCGTTCCGGCCCCCGCCGGCCCGACTCCCGCGCAGGCGGCGGACGCCGGGCCGCGGCTGACCTACGCGCCCTCGGGCAAGCGGATCGTGACGGAGCGGGACGTCTACGGCCCCGGGAAATCGTTCCGGATCCACCCCGAGGCGGCCCTCGTGCTGCGCGTCCGGGACGGCAGCGAGTTCGCCTTCCCGGTGGTCCGGGCGGAGAGCTCGAACGGCGGCTTCAGGCTGCAGCTGAACCGGTCCCAGGACAGCGTCCGCGTGCTGCCGACCAGCGACAAAACGAACATGGCCACCGTCCGGGTGTTCCTGCTCGGCCGCGAGAACGATCCGCTCACCTTCGTCGTGACGAAGGACGCCGGGGCCGCGCCGGACATCCTCGAGCGCTTCGTCTGCGTGCCCTGGAAATCGCCGCTCAACGACACGGGCGCGGTCAAAGGGATCACCGACCTGCGCAAATCCGCCCGGGCGCGCGCCGCCTGGCGGGAAGACCCCGGGGCCGCGGCGAAGCCCGGGGCGGTGAAGCCGGCGGCGAAGCCCGGGACGGTTAAGCCGGCGGCGGCTAAGCCCGGGGCGGTGAAGCCGGCGGCGAAGCCCGGGACGGTTAAGCCGGCGGCGGCTAAGCCCGGGACGGCCGAGCCCGGCGCCGCGCGGTAGGGCCGCGCGGCAGGGCCGGACGGCGGGGCGGATCCCGGCGGCGCCGATCCGACGGAGTTGGCAAAACCGCAAACGGAAAGTGGCGGGCGCGCGGGCGCCGGTTTAGAATGTTTCCGGGAGGGGAGCGGCCGGGCCGCGTCCCTCCGGGAACCCCGGCCGGGCCGGGAACAAACGGGGCGGGAGCGATGACGAGAAAGACGGGAACGGGCTTTATTATCCGGGCGGGGGCGGCGGCCCTCGGCGCGGCGGCCCTGCTCGCGGGAACGGACTGTCTCGCCTGCAGCGGGCACTGGCGGGACGTCGCCTACGACACCGGGGTCATGAAGAAATACAAGCCGTACAGCCACTGCGTCAGCTGGACGGCGCGCCAGTTCGAGCTCCCCGAGGAGCTGCTGTATTCGGTGCTGTACGTCGAGCGGGGGGACACGCGCGGCCGCTGCGCGACCAACGCCAACGGCTCCGAGGACTGCGGCCCGGCGCAGATCAACGACGTCAGGATGGGCGAGATCCGCAAGTTCGATCTCGACAAGGACGACATGAAGGGCAGCCCGTGCAAGAACATCTGGGTCATGGGCTACCTCATCAGACGGGAAATCGAAAAGGCCGACGGCGACATCTGGCTGGGCGTCGGCAACTACCACTACAACCGCTCCGCGAACAGCGTCATCCACGACCGCTACGTCGGCCGGGTGCGCGGCGCCTGGGAAAAGCTCTGCGACCGCGTGAGCAGGATGTGCCGCTGACGGGGCGGGACGGCCGGAAAAGGGGGCGGGAAGACCCCCGGGCGGAATATTAGAGTGATTGCTCATTATTGAGGGCCCGCCGCCGGCAAAATTTCGGGAAAAAGCCGATCGGGTTATATAATGTTCCCATATCCGTAACCTGGCGGAGACGCAATGGAAAACCACAGTTACAGGCCCTGGCTCAAATCGTACCCCGCGGACGTGGCGCCCGAGGTGGACACCGGCCTGTTCGCCTCGCTCGTCGACATGTACGAGTTCTCCTGCGAAAAATACGCGGACTGCCCGGCGCTCCGGTGCATGGGCGCGGACCTGACCTACGCGCAGCTCGACGCGAAGGCCCGGTGCTTCGCCGCCTTCCTGCAGTGCGAGCTGCGCGTCCGGCCCGGCGACCACGTCGCGCTGATGCTGCCCAACATCATCCAGTATCCCGTCGCCCTGTTCGGGGCCATGCTCGCCGGCGCCGTGATCGTCAACGTCAACCCCATGTACACCCCGCGGGAGCTGGTGCACCAGCTGAACGACTCGAAGGCCCGCGTCATCGTGGTCATCTCCAATTTCGCCCACACCCTGCAGCTGGCCATGCAGGAGACGACCGCGGTCGAGCACGTGGTCGTGACCTCGGTGGGCGACGAGTGCGGGGGCGTCCGCGGGTACCTCATCAACATGGCGGTGAAGCACCTCAAGCGCATGGTGCCCCGCTACCTGCTGCCGAACGCGATCACCTACCGGCAGGCGATGAAGCTCGGCGAGAACTATCCCTACACCCGGCCCATGATCCGGCGCGGGGATCTCGCGTTCCTGCAGTACACGGGCGGCACCACGGGCACGGCGAAGGGGGCGATGCTGAGCCACGCCAACCTCCTCGCCAACATCGAGCAGATCTACGGCATGTACCGCGCGCGCGTCGAGGAGGGCCGGGAGAACCTCGTCACCGCCATCCCCCTGTACCACGTGTTCGCGCTCTGCGTCAACTGCCTGTTCGCCGTGCGCATCGGGGCCTGCTCGCTGCTGATCCCGGACGCCCGCAACATCCCCGCCCTGGTGCGGGAGCTCGCGGCGTGGGAGCCGACGATCATCACCGGGGTCAACACCCTGTTCAACGCGCTCGTCAACAACGAGAAGTTCTGCAACATGCACCTCCCGAAGCTCAAGCTGACGGTGGGCGGGGGCACGTCCGTGCAGAAGGGGGTGGAGCTCAAGTGGTTCACCCACACCGGCCTGCACATCCTCGAGGGCTACGGGCTCACCGAATGCTCGCCGCTCGTGGCGGTCTGCCCCTACGACACGCGGGAGTACACCGGCACCATCGGCATCCCCGTGCCCTCCACCGAGGTGGTCATAAGGGACGAGGAAGGCCGGGACATCACCGAGCCGGGCAGGCCCGGCGAGCTCCTCGTCCGGGGCCCGCAGGTGATGAGCGGCTACTACGGCCGCGAGGTCGCGACGCAGAAGGTCTTCGACGGGGACTTCCTGCGCACGGGCGACGTCGCGTGCTGGGCGAACGACGGCGGCTACATCAGGCTGGTGGACCGCAAGAAGGACATGATCCTCGTCTCGGGCTTCAACGTCTACCCGTCCGAGATCGAGGACGTCCTCACGATGCACCCGAACGTGCTCGAGGCGGCGGCGATCGGCGTGCCGAGCCGGCACAGCGGCGAGTCGGTCAAGGTGTTCGTCGTGCGCAAGAACAAGTCTCTGACCGAGGAGGCGGTGAAGAACCTCTGCCGCAAGCACCTCACCGCCTACAAGGTCCCCAAGCACATCGAGTTCCGGGACTCCCTCCCGAAAACCAACGTCGGCAAGGTCATGCGCCGGAAGCTGCGCGAGGAGGAGTACCGGCGCCTCGGCATCCCGGCGGGGGAGGACCGCGGGGAGGCGGAGCCCGGCGGGGCCGGGGAGGCGCCGCCCCGCTAGGGCCGGCGGCTGTTGACAACGCTCCGCCGATGTACTATAAATGCGGAGAGCGGGCGGCCCCCCGGCCGCCCGCGCGGCCCGCGCGGGGCGGGCGCCGCGGAGGCCCGGAGACCGACGATGAGAAGACAATCCGGTTTTACGCTGATTGAGCTGGTGACGGTGATCGTGATCCTGGGGATCCTGGCCGTGACCGCCGCCCCGAGGTTCCTGAACCTGCAGTCCGACGCGCGCGTGAGCGTCCTGAACGGCCTTAAGGGGACGGTGAAGAGCGCCGTCGCCATGGTGTACGGCCGGGCGATCCTGGCCGGCAAGGATCTGGTTCCCGCGGGCGCCGCGATCTGCGCCGAGCAGAGCGCCGGCGCGGCGGAGGCCTGCGACCCCTCCCGGGAAATCGCCCTCGTCTGGGGCAAGCCCGACGCGACGGCGGAGGGCATCCTGCGGGCCCTGGACGGAACCTTCTCCCAAGGATCGCCGGGCGGCGCGCCGGACCCCTGCGCGCGGGACAGCGACTGGTGCTGGTACCCCGCCGAGGCCGGCCTCAGCATCTACGCCCCGGGCACCGCCGCGCCCTCCGGGTGCAGCCTCAACTACCGGGCGGCGGCCGACGCGGCCTCCATGCCCGCCGTGACGCTGAACACCGAAGAGTGCTGACGCCCGCCGGGCGGAGCCGCGCGATCCGTTTCCCGGGGAAACGGATTTTTTTATGCCCGCGGGCCGGCCAAGCCCCGGAAGCGGGCGGAACGGGATAAACGAAAAAGGACGGCGGAGACGGCCCGGGAAGGGCCGCCCGCGACATGGTTATGAATTGCATCTTTATCGAGTCGGAAAGCCAGCTGACCCCGCTCGCGGAAGCGTTTGCCGCGCCGGGGTACGTGGCCTTCGACACCGAGTTCATCCGCGAGACCACCTATCACCCGCGCTTCTGCCTGCTGCAGCTGTGCGTGGACGGCCGGGTCTTCCTGGTGGACGCGCTGAGCCTCAGAAACGCCGAGCCGGTGATCCGGGCCCTGATCGGGGCCCGCTGCCCGGTGATCTGCCACGCCGGGCGCGAGGACATGGAGATCCTCGGCGATCTGGCCCGCAAATACGGGTTCGGCGGCTTCAGCCCCGCGAACTACTTCGATCTGCAGGTGGCCGAGGCCTTCCTGAACGGCGAGTCCGGGGTGGGCCTCGGGGCCCTGGCCGAGCGCCGCCTGGGGGTCGTCATGAGCAAGTCCGAGACCCGCTCGGACTGGGCGCGGCGGCCGCTCAGCGACGAGCAGATCGAGTACGCGATCGAGGACGTCGTTTACCTCAAGCGCCTGTACGACGGCTTCGCCGCCGAGATGGCGGAAAAGCCTCTGGCCGCCCGCTTCCTGCGGGAGGAGCTCGCCGAGGAGGCGCGCCGCCGCGCCGGGGCGGGCGGGGCCGAGGCCGCCTACCTCAAGCTCAAGGGCACGGGCCGCTTCGGCGACCGGAAGCTGCGCGCGGCCCACGCCCTCTGCACGCTGCGCCAGCGCGTCTGCGAGTTCGAGGACATGCCCCTCACGTTCTTCCTGCGCAACAACGTCCTGGTCAAAATCGCCGAGACGGGGGCCGCGAGCCCGGCGGCGCTGCTCGAGTGCGGGGCGGGCGGCCGGACCGTCCGCAAGTACGGGGACGCCATCCTGCGCGCCCTGAGGGAGGCGGAGGAGGACGCGACCGGCCCCGTGCTCAGGACCTACGACTCGGTGAACCGGCTGCCCGGGGTGAGCCCGGCGCGCAAGGAGCTCGAGGCCTTCCTGCGGGCGAAGGCGGAGGAGCTCGGCGCCGCGCGCGACCTCCTCGCGAGCCGGCGGCTGGTCGACGACTTCATTTATAACGTCGTTTACGGCGGCGGGGGACCCGCGCTCCTCGAGCGCGGCTGGCGCGCCGAGTGGCTCGGGAGCCTGGACGGTTTCCGGGCGAAGATCCGCGAGGCCGCGGGGATCTGAGCCCCGGTTCCGCCGGGGATCCGCCCGGCGGGGGCGTTCCCCGGGCGGAAACAAAATCCCGCGGTGCGAAAAAAAAATCGCGCCGTCCGTCATAAATTGATTAAATTTTAATCAATCTGACCGTCTTAAAGTAAAAAAAGCGAATATTTTCCAAAAGCTCCGTAAATTTTGTTATAATCCTAGGTTTATCTACGCAATTATTCCGAAAAACGCGGGAGCGCCGCTCCCGCGGCCGGACGCGGACGGGGACCCCGTCCGGCCGCCTCTTCCCGCCGGTTCCGGCGGGGGTTCCGGGGTTTTTCGGGTAAGTCAGTCGGCCGGCGCGACCGGCAGCAATCTTTGGAGTAATCTTTTCGATGAAGATATCAAACACTGAGAAAAAACGAATTCGCAAGAATTTTGGACAAATGGCTCAGTTCATTGACATTCCGTACCTTATTTCCACCCAGGTCGACTCCTACGCCCAGTTCATCAAGCCGAACTCGAACGGCGACTGCGGCCTCTCGGACGCGCTCCGCAGCGTGTTCCCGATCCGGAGCCAGAACGGGCAGGCCTCGCTCGAGTACCTCAGGTTCAAGCTGGGCGAGCCGGAATTCAACGTGCGCGAATGCCTGATCCGCGGCGCCTCCTACCAGGCGCCCCTGCGCGTGACCCTCCTTTACACCCTCCGCGAGAAGGACGGCAAGAAGGTGATCAACGCCAAGGAGCAGGAAGTCTACATGGGCGAGATCCCGCTGATGACCGAGAACGGCACGTTCATCATCAACGGCACCGAGCGCGTGGTCGTCTCCCAGCTGCACCGCTCCCCCGGAGTCTTCTTCGACAGCGACAAGGGCAAGAGCTACCCCGGCCGCGTGATCTTCAGCTCGCGCGTCATCCCGGCCCGCGGCTCGTGGCTCGAGTTCGAATTCGACCACAAGGACAACCTGTACGTGCGCATCGACCGCAAGCGCAAGCTCCCGGCCACCCAGCTGCTCCGCGCCTACGGCTTCGACAACGAAAAGATCCTCGACACCTTCTTCAACACCACCTTCTTCGAGATCAAGGGCAAGAAGCTCCTGATGGAGATGATCCCCGAGCGCCTGCAGGGCCAGGTCCTGACTTTCGACCTCAAGGGCGGCGGCGAGGTCATCGCCGAGAAGGGCAAGAAGATCACCAAGCGCCACATCGACCGGCTGGAGAAGTCCGAGTTCAAGACCTTCATCGAGATCGCGAAGGGGCGCCGGGTGCCCGCCATCGAGATCCCCGAGGAGTACGTGGTGGACCAGGTGCTCGCGCGGAACTACCGCGACCGCGACGGCAACCTGATCGCCGAGTGCAACACCCAGATCACCCTCGACACCCTCGCGCTGCTCGCCGAGAACGGCGTGAAGAAGTTCGAGACCATCTTCACCTCGATCATCGACACCGGCGCGTTCGTGTCCGGCACCCTGAACAACGACATCACCCGGACCCGCGAGGAGGCGATCTTCGCCATCTACAGCATGATGCGCCCGGGCGACCGCCTCGAGAAGGACGTGGCCACCGAGTACGTGCAGAACATGTTCTTCAACGCCGACCGCTACGATCTCTCGGACGTGGGCCGCATGAAGTTCGACGAGCACTTCAAGGAGCCCCTGACGGTCGCGGAAGGCGTCAGGGCCATGGTCCGGAACGGCGAGTACAACCGTCCCGACGCCACGGTCTTCTTCAAGGACGGCATCGCCTACTGCCGCTTCCCGGAGTTCTTCACGCGCGCCCGGAGGCTCCTCGGCGACACCGGGGCCGGGGCGCTCATTCCGACCGGCATCCCGGCCCGCGGCTACCTCAAGTTCTTCGACTCGCTCGAGCGCATGGCCATTCCCGCCGACGAGAAGGCCGATAACAACGAGGCCCGCTACCTCCGGAAACTTTCCTTCGAGGACGGCTCGGTCTTCCCCGCCTTCGCGGTCAAGATCAGGGATCTCGGCCTCGGCGGGAGCGTGCCCGATTTCCCCGCCGCGCTGAACGTGCCCGGCGCCCCGTCCCCGGACTACGCCTTCCCGAACCCCTCGCCGGTGCTCTCGGTGGGGGACATCGTCAAGGTGATGCGCTACCTCATCAAGATCCGCGACGGCAAGGCGAGCGTCGACGACATCGACCATCTCGGCAACCGCCGCATCCGCAACGTCGGCGAGCAGACCGCGAACCAGTTCCGCATCGGCCTCCTGCGCATCCAGAAGGCGGTGGCGGACCGGCTCAACAAGAACGAGCTCGAGTCCCTGATGCCCGACGACCTGATTAACGCCAAGCCCGTGAGCGCCGCGATCAAGGAGTTCTTCAGCAGCTCCCAGCTCTCGCAGTTCATGGACCAGAACAACCCGCTGTCCGAGATCTCGCACAAGCGCCGCATCAGCGCCCTCGGCCCCGGCGGCCTCACCAGGGAGCGCGCCGGCTTCGAGGTCCGCGACGTGCACCCGACCCATTACGGGCGCCTGTGCCCCATCGAGACCCCCGAAGGCCCGAACATCGGCCTCATCAACTCCCTGTCCGTGTTCTCGCGCTGCAACGAGTACGGCTTCCTCGAGACCCCGTACCGGCGCGTCGTCGAGGGCAAGGTGACCGACGACTTCGAGTATCTCTCGGCCGTGGAGGAAGGCTCCTACATCATCGCCCAGGCCAACGCCCCGATCGACGCCGAGGGCCGCTTCACCTCGGACCTGATCCCGTGCCGCGAGCACGGCGAGTCCGTGTTCAAGCACGCGAGCGACGTCAAGTACATGGACGTCTCCCCGCAGCAGATCATCTCCGTGTCGGCCTCGCTGATCCCGTTCCTCGAGCACGACGACGCGAACCGCGCCCTGATGGGCTGCAACATGCAGCGCCAGGCGGTGCCGACGGTGATTTCCGAGAAGCCCTTCGTGGGCACGGGCATGGAGCGCGCGGTGGCCGTCGACTCGGGCGTCACCACCATAGCGCGGCACGGCGGCGAGGTCATCTACGTCGACGGCGCCCGCATCATCATCAAGGTCAACCTCGAGGAGGTCGGCGAGGGCGAGCCGGGCATCGACATCTACAACCTGTCCAAGTACTCGCGCTCCAACCAGAACACCTGCCTGAACAAGCGCCCCTGCGTGAGCCTGGGCGAGGTCGTCCGGGTCGGCGACGTGATCGCCGACGGCTCCTCGACCGACCTCGGCGAGCTCGCCCTCGGGCAGAACCTGCGCGTGGCGTTCATGCCGTGGAACGGCTACAACTTCGAGGACTCCATCCTGGTCTCGGAGAAGATCGCCAACGAGGACCGCCTCACCACCATCCACATCATCGAGCAGACCTGCAACGCCCGCGACACCAAGCTCGGGGCCGAGGACATCACCGCGGACATCCCGAACGTCGGCGAGGCCGCGCTCAGCAAGCTCGACAAGTCGGGCATCGTCTGCATCGGCGCCGAGGTCAAGGGCGGCGACATCCTCGTGGGCAAGGTCACCCCCAAGGGCGAGACCCAGCTGACCCCGGAGGAGAAGCTGCTCCGCGCGATCTTCGGCGAGAAGGCCGCCGAGGTCAAGGACACCTCCCTGCGCGTGCCCGCCGGCACCCACGCCACGGTGGTCGACGTGCAGGTGTTCACCCGCGAGGGCCTCGAGAAGGACGAGAGGGCCAAGCAGATCGAGGAGAACGTGATCGCCAAGGCCCGCAAGGACCTCAAGGAGGAGTTCGACTTCCTGTGCTCGGGCATCTACCGCAACGTGCGCCACCTGCTCGAAAAGAACGGCGTTTCCGGCGTGGACGCCATAGCCGACGCCGACCTCTTCAGCCAGGCGCCGGTCGGGGAGGACGCCCAGCGCCGCATCGAGGAGATGCAGAACCAGATAGTGACCCTGAAGCGCGAGTACGAGGCGCGCCTCGAGGCCCACAAGCGCAAGATCTCCAAGGGCGACGACCTGCCCCCGGGCGTGCTCAAGATGGTCAAGGTGTACCTCGCCGTCAAGCGCCACATCCAGCCCGGCGACAAGCTGGCGGGCCGCCACGGCAACAAGGGCGTGATCTCGAAGATCTGCCCGGTCGAGGACATGCCGTACGACGAGAACGGCCGCCCGGTCGACATCGTGCTGAACCCGCTCGGCGTGCCGTCGCGCATGAACATCGGCCAGGTGCTCGAGGTTCACCTCGGCCTCGCGGCCAAGGGCATCGGCGACAAGATCGACCGCATGATCCGGGAGCGTCGGGCCGTCGAGGAGCACCGCGCCTTCCTGCAGAAGGTTTACGAGATCGGCGGCAACGCCCAGGGCGTCAACCTCGCCGAGCTCAGCGACGAGGAGGTGATGACCCTCGCGGACAACCTGAGGGACGGCCTGCCGGTCGCCACGCCGGTGTTCGACGGCGCCGACGAAAAGTACATCAAGGAAATGCTCCGCCTCGCCGATCTGCCCGAGTCGGGCCAGATCACCCTCTACGACGGCCGCACCGGCCTGCCGTTCGAGCGCAAGGTCACGGTGGGCGTCATGTACATGCTCAAGCTGAACCACCTGGTCGACGACAAGATGCACGCCCGCTCCACCGGGTCCTACTCGCTGGTGACCCAGCAGCCGCTCGGGGGCAAGGCCCAGTTCGGCGGCCAGCGCCTCGGCGAGATGGAAGTGTGGGCGCTCGAGGCCTACGGGGCCGCCTACACGCTGCGCGAGATGCTCACGGTCAAGTCCGACGACGTGAACGGCCGCACCAGGATGTACAAGAACATCGTGGACGGCGACTACACCATGGAAGTGGGCATCCCCGAGTCGTTCAACGTGCTGCTGAAGGAAATCCGTTCGCTCGGCATCGACATCGATCTGGAAAACAGGAACAGCCTGCCCGAGAGCGGCAGACAGTGATAAGCCCTCCCCGGGCCGCCCGGGGAGCTTAAGGAGTATTTTGTGAGCATTAACGATATCACTAACCTCAACGACGAGAATCTTGGCATTATGGATCCTGTAAACTCCGTTTCCGCGGGCGTGGACCGCAAATTCTCCGATTTCAGCCGCAGCGCCGGGATCAAGAAGCACGAGGACTCGGCCGAGTTCGACGCCATCAGGATAAGCCTCGCCTCCCCGGACAAGATCCGCTCGTGGTCCTACGGCGAGGTCAAGAAGCCCGAGACCATCAACTACCGCACCTTCAAGCCGGAGAGGGACGGGCTGTTCTGCGCGAAGATCTTCGGACCGACCAAAGACTACGAGTGCCTGTGCGGCAAGTACAAGCGCCTCAAGCACCGCGGCACCATCTGCGACAAGTGCGGCGTCGAGGTCACCCAGGCCAAGGTGCGCCGCGAGCGCATGGGGCACATCGAGCTGGCCGCCCCGGTCGCGCACATCTGGTTCCTGAAGTCGCTGCCGTCCCGCATCGGCTTCGTGCTGGACATGAAGCTGACCGACATCGAGAGCGTGCTTTACTTCGAGAAGTACGTGGTGACCGATCCGGGCGTCACCGACCTTTACGAGCGCCAGATCCTCACCGAGGAGGAGTATTTCGAGCAGATCCAGGGCCACTTCGAGGAGTTCGAGGCCAAGATGGGCGCCGAGGCGCTGCTCGAGCTGCTGAAGAAGGCCAATCTGAACGACATCGAAACCGACATCCGCGAGCAGCTGGAGACCACCACCTCGGAAACCACCCGGAGGAACCTGACCCGCCGCCTGAACGTCATCAAGGACTTCATCGCGTCGAAGAACGATCCCTCCTGGATGATCCTGACCGTGCTGCCGGTCCTCCCGCCCGACCTGCGCCCGCTGGTCCCGCTCGAGGGCGGCCGCTTCGCGACTTCGGATCTCAACGAGCTGTACCGCCGCGTCATCAACCGCAACAACCGCCTGAAGCGCCTCAACGAGCTGTGCGCCCCGGAGATCATCGTGCGCAACGAGAAGCGCATGCTCCAGGAGGCCGTGGACGCCCTGATCGACAACGGCCGCCGCGGCCGCGCCGTGACCGGCTCGAACAAGCGCCCGCTCAAGTCCCTGGCCGACATGATCAAGGGCAAGCAGGGCCGCTTCCGCCAGAACCTGCTCGGCAAGCGCGTCGACTACTCGGGCCGCTCCGTCATCACCGTGGGCCCGTTCCTGCGCATGCACCAGTGCGGCCTGCCGAAGAAGATGGCCCTGGAGCTCTACAAGCCGTTCATTTACGGCCGGCTCGAGAAGAAGGGGCTCGCCACCACCATCAAGGCCGCCAAGCGCATGGTGGAAAGGGAAGACTCGGCGGTGTGGGACGTCCTCGACGAGGTCGTGCGCGAGCACCCGGTCATGCTGAACCGCGCCCCGACCCTGCACCGGCTCGGCATCCAGGCCTTCGAGCCGGTGCTGATCGAAGGCAAGGCGATCCGCCTGCACCCGCTGGTGTGCACCGGCTTCAACGCCGACTTCGACGGCGACCAGATGGCGGTGCACCTGCCGCTGACCCTGGAGGCCCAGCTCGAGGCCCGCGCCCTGATGCTGTCCACCAACAACCTGCTGTCGCCGGCGTCGGGCGATCCCATCGTGGTTCCGTCCCAGGACGTCGTGCTCGGTCTCTACTACATGACCCGGATGCGCGTCGGAGCCAAGGGCGAGGGCATGATCCTCACCAACGCCGAGGAAGCCGAGAGGCTGTACCGCACCGGCGAGGCGGAGCTCCAGGCCCGCGTCAAGTGCCGCATCAGGGACTGGATCAAGCTTCCGGACGGCACCTTCGAGGAAAGGAACGTGATCCGCAACACCACCGTGGGCCGCGCCATCCTCTCCATCCTGATCCTGCCGAAGGGGCTCAGCTTCGACCTGATCGACCCGCCGCTCAAGCTCACGCCCGAGCAGGAGGCCGATCTCGCCGCCAACCCGCGCACCTGGTTCAAGTACGTTTCCAACGAGCCGCTCGGCAAGAAGAAGATCGGCCGGCTGCTCAACAGCTGCTACCGCACGCTCGGCCTCAAGGACACCGTAATCTTCGCGGACAAGATCATGTACACCGGCTTCAAGTTCGCGGCGCTCTCGGGAGCCTCGATCTGCACGGACGACATCCTGGTGCCGGAGTCCAAGAAGAGCATCATCGGCTCCGCCGAGAACGAGATCACCAAGATCCAGAACGAGTACGACGAGGGCCAGATTACCGGCGGCGAGCGCTACAACAAGGTGGTCGACGTGTGGTCCCGCGCCTCCGAAAGGCTGTCCAAGGAAATGATGAACAACCTCAAGGTGGAGAAGGCCGTCAACATCCTCGGCGAGGAGGAGACCCAGGCTTCGTTCAACAACATCTACATGATGGCCGACTCGGGCGCCCGAGGCAGCGAAAAGCAGATCTCGCAGCTGGCCGCGATGCGCGGCCTGATGGCCAAGCCGAACGGCGCGGTCATCGAAACCCCGATCACCGCCAACTTCCGCGAGGGTCTGGACGTGCTCCAGTACTTCATCTCGACCCACGGCGCCCGCAAGGGTCTGTCGGACACCGCGCTCAAGACCGCGAACTCCGGCTACCTGACCCGCCGTCTCGTGGACGTCGCCCAGGACCTGGTCGTCAACGAGGACGACTGCGGCACGACCGACGGGCTCGAGATCAAGGCGATCTACTCGGGCAACACCTGCGTGGAGACCCTGCGCGACCGCATCCTCGGCCGCGTCGTCGCCGAGGACGTCATCAACCCGGGAACCAAGGACGAGATCCTGATTCCCTACAACACCATGCTCACCGAGGACCTCTGCGACCTCATCGAGGAAAACGGCATCGACTCGGTCAAGGTCCGCTCGGCAATCACCTGCAAGGCCAAATACGGCATCTGCTCGAAGTGCTACGGGCGCGACCTGGCCCGCGGCCACCTGGTCAACAAGGGCGAGGCCATCGGCGTCATCGCCGCCCAGTCCATCGGCGAGCCGGGCACCCAGCTCACCATGCGCACCTTCCACATCGGCGGCGCGGCTTCGGGCACGGCCGTGGAGAACACGGTGGTCGTCAAGCGCACCGGCAAGGTCATCCTCGACGCGCGCACCGTGACGAGGCCGGACGGCCGCCTGACGGTCATTTCGCGCTCCGCGCGCCTCTACGTCGACGACGCCCGCTTCGAGTCGCACAAGCTGCCTTACGGCTCGGTGCTCTTCGTGAAGAACGGCGAGAGGGTGGTTTCGGGCAAGACCGTGGCCGAGTGGGATCCGCACAACCATCCGACCATCACCGAATACGCGGGCCGGGTGCGCTTCAAGGACATGCAGATCGGCGTGACCGTCGACCGCAAGGAGGAAGAGGGCACCGGCAACTCGTACATCGAGGTCCGCGAAAGCGGCCAGCGCATGACCGCCCCGGTCAACCCGGGCAAGCCCAAGGACGCCCCGGTCGCCCCGGATCCCGCCGCCGAGAATTACGAGCAGAAGGAGGCCGAGTACCGGCAGAAGCTCCGCGAGTACGAGGCGCAGGAGAAGCTTTACAAGCACTACCAGACCCAGTACGGCAACTACAAGACCATCATGGACATGCACCCGGCCATCGAGCTCGTCGACGAGAAGGGCAATCCCGTCCTCGACGCCAAGGGCGTTCCGGTGGTCTACAACCTCCATCCCAAGTCGATCGTGCGCATCGTCGAGGGCCAGGACGTGGACGTAGGCGACATCATCGCGCTCATTCCGCAGAAGGTTTCGGGCAACCGGGACATCACCGGCGGTCTGCCGCGCGTGGCCGATATCTTCGAGGCCCGCTCGCCCAAGGAAGCCGCGATCCTCGCCGAGGAATCGGGCGTGATCAGCTTCGGCCGCGAGAACCGTCTGAAGAAGAAGGTCATCATCACGCCCAAGGAAGGCTCGCGCGACGATTACGGCAATCCCCTGGAGCCGGTCGAGTTCTCGGTGCCGCAGACCCGCGACATCAACGTGATGGAAGGCGACGAGGTCCAGCGCGGCGAGCCGATCGCCGACGGTCCGGAATCGCCGCACGACATCCTCCGTCTCCGCGGCATCGAGGCCGTGGCGAACTACATCGTGTCCGAGGTTCAGCAGGTGTACCGTCTGCAGGGCGTCAAGATCAACGACAAGCACATCGAGATGATCGCCCGCCAGATGCTCCGCAAGTGCGAGGTGCTGGACAAGGGCGGCTCGGAGGAGTTCCTGAAGGGCGACACCGTCGAGGTGTCGCGCATCAGAGCCGCCAACGAGCTCCTGATCGCCCGGAAGAAGGAGCCGATCCGCTACCGCCACATTCTGCTGGGCGTGACCAAGGCGGCGCTGAGCACCGAGTCCTTCATGTCGGCGGCGTCGTTCCAGGAGACCACCAGGATCCTCACCGAGGCGGCCATCGCCGGCAAGATCGACGATCTGCGCGGTCTTAAGGAAAACGTCATCGTCGGCCGCCTGATCCCGGCGGGAACCGGCTTCAGCTACCACCAGCGCCGGCGCGAGCTGGCCCGCAGGTTCGCCCTCGAGCAGAGCGAGCTGGACGAGCTGTCGGCCGAGCAGCGCAACGAGCAGGAGCTCGCCCAGGCGCTGAGCGAGCTGGACACCGACCTGACCAACTGACGGAGCGTCCGGCGACGGACCCCGCATAAAGTAAAGCCCCGGAGCCTCCGCTCCGGGGCTTTCGCGTCGGGAACGCGCCGGGAACGCGCCGGGCCCGGCGCGGTTCCGGAAGGGGGAAACCCGCGCGGAGAATGAGCCCGCGCCCGCGGCAAACGCCGGTAAGTCCCGCGGATCCGCTCGGATCCGCGGGTACGTGTCCGGGACCGGCTTCCCGGCCTTCCGGCGGACGGGACGCGTTTCCCCGCGCCGGGGGAGGCGGCCCGGGCGGCGCGGAGAAAACGATCCGCGCGGATCCTTCCCGCGTCCCTCGCGGCGTCCCTAACGCGTCCTTCACGTCCGGGATCCGTCGTAAAGGCGGAGTCTTAAAAGTCCCGGCGGCGCGATATGGCGACGCCGGCGGAACCGGCCGGAGACCGCGGGCGGTCGCGGCGGACCCGTTCGCGGGATGCGGCCGGAAATTTTTTCGGATCGCGTCCCGCCCGGCGAGGTTCCGTCAGGCGTCGACCCATTCTATTTCCCGCTCGACTTCCCAAAACGTCTTTCCCTCGAAGACCGGCGCCGCGATAAAATGCTCGGCCAATACGTCGGAATCCGGGCCGCTCTCGAACCGCAGATAATCGTCGGAGGGCGGTTCCCAAGTTACCAGGCACAGAACACTAGTCACGGCCTCGTTGCGTATTTCGAGCCACCCCCGGATGAAATATTTTTTCCCGTCGCAGAGAAAAACCATTTCGGAGCCGCTGTGAATCCCCTCGGCGAATTCGCTGACGTCGCCGTTTATCATTACATGCCTCCCGATTTCGCGTATCCCGTGCCCGCGACTGCTTTTACGGTTTTATTTTGGCATGGCAGAATAAAAATTCAAGTTAATCTGACCATATTTAGACCGATATTATATTTATAGCCGCAAAAGGGGATTGTGACGGCGGGACGGGAGCCGGCGCGGGCCGTACGGTCTTTTTTTATTCCCGCGGGCGCGGAAAGGGGAGGAAACC
>CAZFNS010000009.1:0-11970 GCA_964520475.1 uncultured Enterobacterales bacterium | reverse complement strand
GCGCGGGCCGTACGGTCTTTTTTTATTCCCGCGGGCGCGGAAAGGGGAGGAAACCGGGGCGGGTCCGGAACGCGCCGCGGCATCCCGAGGGTTAGCTCGGAATGAACTTTTAACGCCCCGGAATTTTCCGCGCCGGGCGTTTTTAACCGAGTTCCGGCAAACGCGCAGGCGGGCCCGGTTTTTTCGGCGGTCCAGCGCCGGACGGAACGGAGCGGCGGAAGCCGGGGCGGCGCCGATGAGAATCCGGCGGGCCGGTGGGATCTTCGGACCGCCCGAACCGCCGGTCGGGCGGAGGCCGGCCCGCGGCGCGCCGCCACAGGTTTGATTTAAATCACGTTTTTTAAATTTGGTCTTAAGGGAGCGCCGCTTCCGGTCCCTGGGATCCGCCCGCGGCCCCGCGCGCCGGGTCATGAAAACGGTTCTATTTCGGGAACGGGATTCTTAAAATAAAACCACAGTCTCATTATGAAACTGTGGAGACGCCTTGCGGCTTGTAATATTTGATTAAATTATATATAATTAAGCAAAAAGTATAAATGATTATCTTTTTAAAAGTTGGTACACAGTTTGCTTTTACTAGGGTGATCAGTTTTATCCCGTGTGCTATTGCACATTTAGACTCTGGCAGGTTTTTTTGTCAGAGTCTTTTTTTTGCCGGCGGGAACGCGCCGGCGCGGCGGGCCCGGGGCGGGGGAGACCGCCCGGGCGGAAAACGGCGGGGTTCCGCCGGGGAGGCCCGGGCCTCAGTTCAGCTCGTCGTCGTCGGCGTAGCGGTCGCGGATTTCGGGGATATGGTCGTCGTACTTCGGATCCAGCGACACGGACACTTCCATCATGGAGGTGTCGTTCTTCTGGGACACGTTGACCTTTACCTGCTCGTCGCTTATCTGCACGTACTTCTTGATGGCGTTGATGATGTCGAGCTTAAGCTGGGGCAGGAAGTCGGGGCCGTCGCGGTTCTCCCGGTCGTGGATGAGCACGAGCTGCAGCCTGCTCTTGGCGCTGCTGCGGGCGTTTTGCTTTTTTCTGTAAATCAGTTCAGTTAGCCATGACATATTATTTTTTCCCTAACAAGCGTTTGAAGAGACCGACTTTCTGGGTGAATCTCAGCTCCACCTTCTGTCCGAGCAGGCGCTTTACCGTGTCCATATAGGCCATGCCGGCGTCCGAGCCTTTGATGTACACGGTGGGTTTGCCGAGGTTGGACGCCTCGAGCACCGACTTCGACTCGGGGATCACGCCGATGAGTTCGATGCTGAGCAGCTCCACGACTTCGTCCATGCTCAGCATGTGGCCGCCGTCGACCCGGGCCGGATCGTAGCGCGTGAGGAGCAGGTAGGGCTTGATCGGCTCCAGGCCGTACTCGGCCCGGCGGCTCTTGGAATCGAGGATGCCGATGATTCTGTCCGAGTCTCTCACCGAGGAAACTTCCGGGTTGGTCGCCACGATGGCGACGTCCGCGAAATACATGGCCATCAGCGCGCCCGTCTCGATGCCGGCGGGGGAGTCGCAGATGATGTACTCGAAATTCATCTTGTCGAGCTCGCGCAGCACGCGGTACACGCCTTCCCTGGTCAGAGCCTCCTTGTCCCTGGTCTGGGAGGCGGGAAGAATAAAGAGATTGGCGCTGTTCTTGTCCCTGATGAGCGCCTGCCTCAGGGTGGCCTCCTCCTTGATGACGTTCACGAGGTCGTAGACGACCCGGCGCTCGCAGCCCATCACCAGATCGAGGTTCCTGAGGCCCACGTCGAAGTCGATCACGGCCGTCTTCTTGCCCGCGAGGGCCAGGCCCGAGCTTATCGCCGCGCTCGACGTGGTCTTGCCCACGCCGCCCTTGCCGGAGGTGACCACGATGATTTTGGCCTTGAACTCGCCGCCGTAATCGGGCTTTTCCGGCTCGGTTTTTTCCGGTTCGGGCTCCGCCGGCTCTTCCGGCCGGGCCTCCTCCGGCTCCGTCGCCGCTTCCTCCGCCGCCCCGGGCGCGCCGGCCTCCGCCGGCGCGTCCTCCCGGACTTCCCGTCCGGCCGCGGATACTTCGGCCGGGGCTTCCTCTTCCGCCAAATCTTTTTCTTCTAAATCACTTGCCATTTAGCAATGTCCTTCGTCTCATAAAATGGGGGCGCGCGCGGGCGCGCCCGTAAAAAACTCCGGCGGCGGCCGCCGGGGCCGCGCGGGCGCCCGGGCCGGGCGCCTCCGTCCTAATCCTGTATTTTGTACTCCAGCGCGTTGTTCCTGAGCGACACCAGCACCCTGCGCCCGATCGCGTTCTGCGGCATGTTTTCGATGGTGCTGTAGATGCCGGCGATGGCGACGAGCTGCGGCCTGAAATCGCTGCAGTAGATGACGCTGCCGGTGTTCCGGCGCCCGCCGGCCCGGATCCGGCCCCGCGCGCTGCCGAACACGTAAACGCAGTCGTCGGCCGCGATCTCGGCGCCGTCGCCCACGTTGCCGAGGACGACCAGGGATTTGTTCCGCGCGTCGACGCTGGCGCCGCTGCGGATGTTGCCCGTGTGGATCAGGGTCGCGGCGGGATCGGCGGGCGGGCGCGGCTCGCCGCGCCCCGGCCCCTCGGCCGGCCCGGCCCGCTTTTCCGGGGCGGGAGGCTCCTTTTCCGGGGGGCGCGGGGCGGCGGGCGCCGGGGCGGGGACCCCGGCGTTCAGCCCGGCCACCTTGACCGTGGACGGGGCGGGGACGCCGCCCGGCAGCCGCCCGGAGGCGTCCCGGGCGGAAACGCCGCCCCCCGCGGGCGCGGGCGGGACCGGCCGCCCGGCGGGAGCCGCGGCGGCGGACGTCGGGCGGGTCATGAACACCGGAAGCTTCCAGGTTTTGATGAACAGCGCGATCTTGGGGTTCGAGGTGGAGCTGAGGCCCGCGACGTTGAAGCCGAGCCCCGCCGCGTAGTCCCTGATCGCCCGGAAATCGAAGCCGTGCAGGTCGCCCGCGTTCTCGAGCGCGAGGACTATCGGCAGCGACCTGAGGAATTCGGACGAGCTCGGCTCCCGGGCCTTTCTGCTGAAGTATTCGCACACGAAGGCGGTGTCGCACCTGTCGAGGTGCAGCGTGTTGATCAGATATCCTTCGGTCTTGAGTACCGGGTCGGTCATTGTCTTCCTTGGGGGTATACTACTATATGCGTTAACGGGACTGCGGAAATTGTACCATATTTTGTAATGGCGGGTTTATTTTTTGTCTGTGCAGTTCACACAATGGCCAAAAAGACCGGCGGGCGCCCGCCCTCCCCGGGGCGGGGATCGACCCCGGAAAACGGGACGGGGGCGGCGGATCGGCCGCCGCTCTCTTGCGCGTTCAGTGAATAATATGTATACTTATCGGCGATTTTTTTTGTCGCGCGGCCGCGCCGCGCCCGGGCCGCCCGGCGGGTTTTTCCGCGCGGGGGAGCCGGCGGCGGGGGTCCCGCGGACGGAAAATCGGAACTACAAACTACAATGAGGAGTTTTGACATGAAAACGAAAATCGCGGCCGCGGCCCTCGCCGCGCTCGCCTGCGCCGCCGCGCCGGCCTCGCCGTCGTACTTTACCCAGAATCCCGACGCCAACATGCTCGCGCGCCTCTACTTCGGGGCGACCGCGGGCGTGGCCTTCACCAACCTCGACGCGGACGATTCCGACTACTGCGACTACTACTACGACTGCTACTACAGCGACAGCATCGACGACGGCGCCTCGTTCGTCGCCAATCCCCGCATCGGCGTCGAGTACGAGTTCAGGGGCGGCATGGGCTTCAAGACCGAGGTCGAGGGCTTCTTCGTCACCAAAGAGGACTACAGCGTCGACGTCTGGGACCGCTACGGCTTTTACACGACCGACATGTCGGTGAAGTCGCACGGCGTGTTCTTCAACGTGATCGGCAACTACCACGCCAACGACGTCCTGGTTCCCTATATCGGGGTGGGCCTCGGCGTGGCCAAGAACGAGGCCGACATCGACGGCTACAGCGAGAGCAATTCCGAATTCGCCTTCAACATAAAGGGCGGCACCGAAATCATGCTCAACGATCACTTCGGGTTCGACGTGGGCCTGAGGTACGCGAACTACGGCACGGTGTCCTCGGAATACTTCACGGATGACATCGAGCTGGATTCGTTCGACCTGACGGCGGGCTTCAACGTCAAGTTCTGACGCCGGCCCGGGGCGCGGCGCGCCCCCGGGTTTCCGGGAAGCGCCGCCGCGCTTTGTTTTTTTACCGGCCGCCGCGGCCCGTCCCGGCGGCCCGCGCGTTTCTTATGCGGCGGACCCCGGGGCGAATCCCGCCGGGGCCCGGCCGGGAGGATTTTCGACGATGCGTCCTTTCCTGCGCGATCTGCTGGCCGGTTTCGCGGCCGGCCGCTCCGGCGGCATAACCCGGGAAGAGGCTCTCGCCCTCGCGGAGCTGCCCTGGTCCGAGAACATGGATCTCATCGCGGCGGCCGGCGCGGTCCGGGCCATGTTCGGGCCCGCGGGAACCGGTCTGTGCGCGATCATGAACGCCAAGTCCGGCCGCTGTCCCGAGAACTGCGCCTTCTGCGCCCAGTCGGCCCGCCACCGGACGGGGGCCCCCGAGTACCCGCTCGTCTCCGCCGGCGAGATGGCCGCCGCGGCCCGCGCGGCCGAAGCCGGCGGCGCCGCCCGCTTCGGCCTGGTCACGAGCGGCACCCGGCTTTCCCGGCGCGATCTGGAGCGGATCTGCGCGGCCGCGCGGCGGATCAGGGAGGAATGCCGGATCGGGATCTGCGTTTCCGCGGGTCTGCTCGGCGCGGAGGAGCTCGCCCTCCTGCGCGAGGCCGGGGTGACGCGGATCCACCACAATCCCGAGACGGCGCGGAGCTTCTTCCCGCGGATCTGCACGACCCACGATTACGAGGAGGATATCGCCGCTTTGCGGCTGGCGAAGGCCGCGGGGATGGAGACCTGCGGCTGCGGCATCTTCGGGATGGGGGAGAGCTGGGCCCAGCGGATCGAGCTTCTGGAGACCGTGCGCGATCTGGACGTCGACTCCGTGCCCGTGAACTTTCTGAACCCCGTGCCCGGCACGCCCCTCGGGGACCGGACCCCGCCCGCGCCGCGCGAGGCCCTGCGCACGGTGGCCCTGGCCCGGCTCATGATGCCGGCGAAGGACATCCTCATCTGCGGGGGCAGGCTCGCCGCCCTGGGCGCGGAGCAGTCCTGGGTGCTGGCCGCCGGGGCGAGCGCCCTGCTCACGGGCGATTACCTGACGACCCGGGGCCGGGGTTACGACGCCGACCGCGCCACGCTGGAAGCGCTGGGCGGGCGCGCGCGCTGAGGGAACCCGGAAAAGACCGGCGCGGGAGGGGTTCCCTCCCGCGCCGCGGGGCTACTACTTCTTCGGGAAGAAACCGAAGCCCAGCTTGGCCTTTCCCTCGGCCTTTTTCTTGTCCGCGGCGGCCCTGCGCTCCTGGGCCTGGCGCTCGAGGGTCTTGTTGACGATGACCGAGCTGTAGTCGCGGTAGCCCCAGTTCATGTTCAGGATCCTTCTCATCCGGTTGGCGTAGTTTTCATCGGGGAGATCGGGGACGTTTTCCCTGACCTCCAGCGCCGGGGCGAGGACGTCTTTCCAGAACGAGGGCTTCCAGTACGAGCGGTAGACCGGCACGAAGACGTTCTCCTCCGGGATCCCCGCGTTGTCCCCGCCGTCCGCGAACGCGACGGGCTGGCGGAAGAAATACTCCGTCTGCTTGCCGAACCAGCGCGCCTCGTAGAGGGCGCCCGAGGAGAGCGAGAAGCACTTTTTGATGTTTTCCGAAGCCATGAACTCATAGGCGTCGTAATCGTCCGGCCGCGGCACGATCACGCCGGGGATCTTCTTGATGAAGTCGATGAGCTCCTGGTCGCGGCCCATCGGATGGATCTTGTAGTACACTTGGGCGTAGTTCTTGGTCGCGGCGAGAAACTTGTCCATGAAATCGTACAGGTTGTGGGTGACGTTGTTTTCGATCAGGGAGGCGTCGACGTTCGTCTGGGCGAAGAAAACCGCCGAGTCCGGCAGGATCGGCCTGCATCTCCTGGTGAATTTCCTGACGGCGTATTCCGCCTTCACCAGGCCGGCGTGCTGCCGGAACAGTTCCTCGTCGGCCCGGTGGGCTTTGAGTTTTTCCCGGATTTCGGGGACGTTCGAGGTCATCCCGAAAAATATGTCGTCCATGTAGCGGACGGGGTGGTTCATGAGCTTGAGGTACCGCAGGCCCAGTTTGTCGAAGCATTTCTGCAGCAGGGGGTGCAGTTCGAAGGCGATTACGAACGAGTTCCGGAAAATCGAGCCCATGAACTCGATCAGCTCTTTGGTCGGCTCCAGGGACCAGGCGTCGATCCAGGCGGTTTTGGTGAGGTTCACGCCCAGGATCTCGAAAAACTCCTTCTGGAACCGCTCCGATTCCGCCTCGCCCATTTTGACGACGGGGACGCCGCACACCGCGCCGGCCCAGACCGAGACCAGCTCGTACAGCCACGGGGTGTTGTAGTCGAGGCCCTTGTCGCCTCTGAGCACGTCGGACACCGCGAAAATTTTTTCTACCTTCATCTTCTGTTCCTTTTTGAATGAAATATATCCGCCAGCCGGCACTTCAGCGCCGTTTTCGAGGGGATGACGAAATGCGACCGGTCGCAGAACTTTTTGTATTCCTTCTGCCACACGTAGTTGGAATACAGCCCCTCGCGGTCGATGACCGGCATCAGGGACTGGTTGATGTTGTACTTCTCCAGGTTGATCCCCAGCTCGTCCTGGTCGACCATGTAAAAGTTGTTGACCAGGCTGCGCCGGGACAGCCTCATGAGCCGCGCGGAGATGTCGAGCTTGTCGAGGCACTCGAGGCCGGTTTTCTTGCGCATGTAGGAGGTCCAGATATAGGCCTCGGGGGAGAACCGCCACAGGCGGTGGGGGTGGGCGTCGGTGAACCGGCCCCGCCGCGCCGGCCTGTTCTCGAACCACATGCTGAAGCCGGGCTCGTCGGTCAGGGGGATGTCGAAAAGGTCGTAAAGATCCTCCCTAAGCCCGAAATACACCCAGTCCGACGGGTGGAACAGGATGGGGAAGATCCGGTCGTCCTTGCGGGCGAACAGCCGGCTGTAGATGGAGCACACGACGAGGCGCTCCCGGGTCAGCGCGTAGGCCGGATCCCGCCGGAACCTTTCCGGCCGCTGCCGCAGCACCGCGTCGCTTTTGAGGACGATGTCGGAGCGCACCTTGAACACGTACCGCCTCCCGGCCTTGAGGATCCCCCCGAACGTCGAGACGATCTCCCGGTTGCAGTTGTTCAGATCCCGGCCGTTGCGCGCGCAGACGGCCCCGCCCGGATCGCGGTTCATGACCAGTTGATCGAAAGTCAGGCTCCCGACTTTGCCGCCCTGCCAGGTGGAGAGGATGATCTCCGCCCGGGGCAGGAATTTTCTCAGGCTGGTCAGGCAGCGCGGGGTGAACACGGGGTGGACCCCGCCCTGCACCACCACGGACACGTCGGCAGAATCAATCACTCCGCACCTCTCTCCGTCTGGCCAGGATCTGGCAGTTGTCCCGGCTCCAGTTGACTCCCTCCCGGATGACCTGCCCGGGCACGCCGGCGACGACGCAGTGGGGCGGGTACTTCCCGCACACCAGGGCGCGCGTCCCGATCACGCTGTCGTCGCCCACGGCGCTGTTTTTCAGGACGGTGACGCCGGCGCCGATCCAGACGTGGTTGCCGATGACGATGTCCCCGCCGAAATTGAGCGGCTCGCCGGTCCCGTCGTCGTAGATGCCGTGGAAGTCGGAGACGTACATGGTGATCCCGTGGGAGAACATGCACTCGTCCCCGATCCTGACGGAAAGGCCCATTTCGCCGTGCATCGGCAGCTCGAGGCCCTCGCAGGAAAAGTTTTTGCCGATGCGCACGCTGCAGCCGGGCTTCATGCGGGAAACGGTCAGGTTCCGGAGCCGGTATTTGGACCCCTGCAGTTCGAACGTCGCGCCGTCTCCCATGGAGATCACGCAGTTCACGAACACGGGCAGCGGCTCGTGCACGATCACGGTGCAGTTCTCGCCGAGAAAGCGCGCCTCGAAGCCCGGGATCACGGGATCCCTGACCTCCTCGCCGTTCTCCTTAATCAGCACGAATTTGTTGCCGCGGTCGTTCCGCCGGCCCTGGGCCGCTTTTTCCCTGTCTTCCATAATATGCTCGCTTTCTTTTTTTCTGTTATAGTCGTAAGGTGAGCTCCGCGTCCATATGACGTTTTCGCGTAAAATTCTGAGGGGAGGGGCGACCGCCACGACGTTGGAGCGGTCGATGCTCCGGGTGACGATCGACCGCGCGCCGACGATGACGTCGTCGGCGATGCGCACTCCCTTGCAGACGTAGACCTCCGGGCCGATCCACACGTTGTTGCCGATGCGGATCGAGCCGCCGGGGTTCAGCGCCCCGAGAGTGTTCATGTCGATGATGCTGTGGGCGTCGGTGGGCTGGATGTACACGTCGTGCGACACCATGCACCCGTCGCCGAACGTCACCTCCAGGTTCTCCTCGGCGTGCATGGCTATCTGCATGCCGACGCAGGAGAAGTCGCGTCCTATTTCCACCCGGGTGTTCGCGCGCATTTTCCAGACGATCATGTTCTGCACGTAGTAGGGGGATCCGTGCAGGATGAATCTGGCCCGCGTGTGCATCTGGACGACGCATTTGGAGAACTTCGGCACGGGCTCGTGCAGGACGACTTCGTTGTCGTTCCCGAAGAAGACGATTTTGAGCCCGTCCACGCGCGGGTTCTCCTCGACGCTCCCGTCCTTCTTTATCAGGACGAAGCGGTTGCCCGAGCCGCGGTTGTCGATGTTGGGATTCGGTTTGTCCATAGTTTTCGGTTTTCCGTCTGTTGCTCCGCCCGGCGCCTACCCGCCCGCGTACTCCCGCAGCTGCCGCGGGGTGCCGAGGCATGCCCAGTCGCCCGGCGCGATGTCGTAAAAGCCGATCCGCAGGCCCGCCGCGACGGCGTAATTGTAGACGCCGCTCAGGTAAAACTCGCCGCGCTCCCGGTCGCCGTAGATCAGCATGTCCACGGCGCATTTCACGAAATCCCGGCCGCGGCGGAACATGTAGGCGCCGGCGACGGCGTGCCGGGAGATCGGCTCCTTTTCCCGGGTGGCGGTCACGAGGCCCCGCTCGTCCGCGGCCGCGTACGAGTAGCACGGGTCGGAGGAGTCGAAGGTCAGGAGGCTGCCGTCGAGCCCGCGCCCGAGGCAGTCGGCGACGAAGGCCCGGAAGACCCGGTTGTCGAACACGTTGTCGGAGTCGGCGAACACCACGGGATCGTCGCCGCCGACGATTTCGCGCGCGGCGAGGGCCGTGCAGCAGGCGCCCTGGGTCAGCCGGGCGACGCTGACGAACTCCGGCCGGTAGCGCTCCGCGAGCAGATCGAGCTCCCGCCGGTTCTTCTCCTCGAACTCCCGGCGGATTATGAGGACGAGGCGCGCGCCGGGACAGGCGAGCCCGTCGAGGACCCGCTCGATCATCATCCGGCCGCCCACGTCGATGAAGGGCTTCGGCTTTTCGTAGCCCTCGGCCCGGAAGCGCGAGCCGGCCCCGGCCATCGGCACAGCTATGTTAATCATCTACCGGTCCCGCGCGGCCCGCCTGAGCCGCTCCTCCGTCATTTCGGACCAGTCGTCCCGGAAGCGGATCACCCGGTCGTCGATCGTGACGTCGGCGTTGGGTTTGCCGAAAAAGATCTCGTCGTACTCGATGCCGTTCCTCTCCAGCCAGTCGAAGGTTATCCGGCCGACGTTTTTGAGGGCCTTGCCGACGTTGTGCCCGGTCGAGCCCATGTTGCGGGCGGTGAAGATGACTATGGTGTGGCCCGCCCGGCGCAGCTCGCGGATCTTCTCGGCCGCGCCCGGTTTCGCCTTCACGTCGGCGTAGGTCTCGCCCGGGGCGCGGAGCTCGCAGATCGTGCCGTCCAGATCGACGCAGATGCGCAGTTTCTTATCGCCGTTCACCGTAAAGAGCCTCGTTAAGCTTCATGATTGCCGTAAGGTAAAAAGCCCGCTGCCGCCGGGGGTCCTCCCCGTGCAGGGGGATCATCGTCAGGAACAGCGAGGCCTCGATCAGTTTGATCTCGGCGACGTCGTAGCCCCGGGCCGCCGCCGTCTCGTCGAAGAAGGCGGCCAGCTTTTCCGCCATGAGGGGGCCCGAGACGCGGAAATCCCAGCTGTCCGGGCCGGTTTGGCTCAGATCGAAAAAGCCCGCGACGATGAAATCGTAGAGACCCGCGATGCTGTGCCTGAGCTTCGCGATGTCGTAGCGGGGGTCGCCGTAGATGGTGCGGTCCCGGAAGCGCCCGCGCGGATCCACGAGCCGGAAGATGAAGTGCGTCGAATCGAAGAGGATGTTCGAGAAGCAGTAGTCGCCGTGGACAATCGTCCGCCGGCCCGTGCCGACGAGCCCTGCGAGCGCCTTGTACATGTCGTCCCGGAGCAGGGGAAGGTTTTTGAAGCGCCGCCCGGACACGGTCAGGTAATCGCTCCGCGTCATTTCGTAAACGCCGGGCGCCTTGGTTCCGAGCTCCGCCAGCCTCTGTTCGGTTTTGGCGAGGTAGATCTCGCGCGGCTCCTCCGGGTCGGCGGGCAGCTCGTGCTTCTCGAAGATCGCGTGGATCCGGAAGAGCGTCTCGGTGATGTTGTACCAGTCCTCGAGGTTGTTCGAGCCGTAAACGAAGGTCTCCGCCAGATTGGCGTAGCCGTACATTTCCATTTCGACCTCGGCCGTCTCCGGGGTCTCGCGCACGGAGAAGACGCGCGGGGCGAAGCAGGAGAGCTCGGGAGGGAGCTCCCGGTACCAGTGCGCCTCGTCGAGGAGCTTCTGCTTTTTCGCCGAGATCTTGGTGATCGTGCCGCGGACCGGGTCGGCTTTCAGGGTGTTGAACTCGCGCGCCGAGAACAGGTTGAGGCGGGCGCGGACGGCGCCGCTGATGTGCCCGAAATCGAACCAGTTCGCCGTGGTTTTCACGTGAACCGGGCGCTCGCGGTTGTAGCTCAGGAGTATCCGCGTGAAGCTCGGCTCCGGCCGGGAGGTTTCCGCCGCGGCGAGGCGCCGGAGCAGGGCGGTGTCGGAGAATTTGTAATAGCCGACCAGCGCCTCCTTGCCCGCGAGGGGCACGTCGCGCTCCTTGTCGTAGACGCGCGCGATGCGGTTCTCCGCGTCTTTTTCCACCAGGCACCAGTTCCGCGAGGCGCGGATGTCGGGCGAGGAGAGGAAGACGTCGCTTTCCTCCGGGAAGGTCTCGTGGATCAGGGTGTCCCCGAGGATGACCTGCACGGGCTTGGCCGGGTCGCACAGATCGAGGAGGGCCGCGAGGGACAGGGACACGTCGCCGTCCCGCGTCAGAAAGGACCGCCGGACCTCCGGATAGCGGTACTCGAGGAAACGGGCCAGCCGGGTGTTGTCCCGGCGCATGATGATCCTGATGTCTCCGGCCCCGTTCTTACGGGCGCTTTCTATGACCCAGGCGATGGCGGGCCTGCCGTGCACGGGCAGGAGCCCGACTTCGGTGATAAGACCCGCCGAAAGATTTTTGGCGTCGGACCGTCCCGCCGCCAGAATGATCGTGTTTATGTCTCCCATGCGCCCCGGCGCCTCTCCTTTTTCGTGATCGGTCGAACCCCGCCGCCGCGCGGCGCGGGCAAGTAATGGTAATTATCATTAATCCGCCCGCCGGGGCGGGGACGCGCCCGGCGCGCCTTTTCCGCGTTTCGCCGCGCGGCCGTTCCCGGGAAGGGGCGGGCGGGAAACGGGGCGTTCCGCCGGGCCGGATCGCCTCCCGGGGACGGTCCGCCCGGGCGCGTTCCCGGCGCCCCGGGACGCGCGCCGGAACCGCCGCCGCGCCTTTTTCCGGGGTCAGGGCCCGCGAACCCGCGGCCTGAGTCACTTTTCCTTTACATTGCCGAAAAATAATTTATAATGCGTGTAAGTTTGATGATAATTACCATTTATCATTA
>CAZFNS010000008.1:19295-78303 GCA_964520475.1 uncultured Enterobacterales bacterium | reverse complement strand
CCTTCGTACTTGTGCTCGCCGAGCATCCAGCGCACCAGTTTGTCCGCGAAGACGAAGTAGTCGGGGTCGTTCTTGAGATCGTCGTCGGAGACATTCTCGTCCACCAGTTTCCTGACGATGTTGTAGCCGCTGTAGGCCGCGACGCCCCGGGACTCGGCGGAAGCGGCGTAGTCGGCGGCGCCGGTGGTGCTGCTGCCGTCATAGTCCATGTCCTCGGCGTAGAGGCGGACCAGTTTGTTGCCGACGTAGTCCATGGTCATGATCAGACGGTCTTCCGGAGAAGTCGCGGCGAAGGTCTCGGCCGCGTTCCAGTCGTACTGATCGGTGTACTGGTACGAGCTGTCGTAGTGCGTCTTCACCAGACCGCCGTACCAGGTCGACGGGTCGTAGTTGGAGCCGTACACGGCGCCCCCGGCCGAAAGCTGGCTGCCCTCGGTCACGAAACTCGATCCGGTCTTGAACGACTGGTCGATCTTGTTGAGCATTTCGGCGATGCCGTCTCTCAGCTTAATCGGGTTGGTGACCAGGTAGTAGTTGTCCGGCTCGACCTCCGGCCTGCCGCGCGCCAGCGAGTAGCTGCTGTTGATGCCGTACTTGGCGGCGAACCACAGCGGCGTCTTCAGCCAGCCCGAACCGGCCGTGCTGGGGCTGACCTTGAACACGCGGCTCGAGGTGTAGCCTCCGGCGCCGCCCGCCGAGGAAAAGTGATCCCCGAGCAGGCGGAAGTTGTGAACCTTGTTGCTGACCTTAAAATCCTCCCACGAGGCGAACAGCTTGGAGTGTTCCTTGAACAGCGTGGTTCTGTTGGCGTAGTAGACGTCCTCGTTTTTCTTCACGAGGTCGTTGTAGTAGCCGTCGATGGAGCCGCTGTCCCAGAACGCGTTCACGTAATCGTCTTCGGTGAAGGCCTTACGGGGCATGACGCACGACGCCAGGTTCTGGCCGTGCGTATTGGTCTGGCTTTTGTTGCTTTTGATGAAGCTCGCCAGATCCTTGTGGCCCTTGTTGATGGCGCACTCGATGATCGCGGCGTCGCTTATCACGTTGTCAAGTTCGTATATGTTGCTGGGATAGGGACTGGTCAGAGTGTCTTTGGACGAGTACTTGCCCAGATCGACGTAAACGCCCTCGTGCTCCACGCCGGTGATGACGTAGCCCGCGTGCTGCGGCGCGTACGGGTCGCCGTCGAAGTGCGTGAGCTGGACGCGCACGTACCACGCCCCGCTCGCGCCCTGCAGCACCTGGTACTTGTAGTTGACCACCCAGTCCATGTCGTAGTCGGAGCCGTATTCCCAGTCCTCGTAATTGATGATGAACTCGCCTTCGGTGTCGTTCAGGCTCATGACGTAGAAATCGGCCACCTGGTTCGTCGACTGGACGATGCGCGTATTCCTGCTCGCCTTGTTGAGCTGGACGTATCTCAGGCCGCCCTCCTTGGTGACGCCCATAGCCGCCTTGCTTTTGACTCTGTCGTCGTCGGGGTCGGCGACGCTTTTGCAGAACGGCAGGATTTCGACCTTGGATCCGTTGACGTCGATGTTAATCTGGGGAACGTTGGGCTGCATGGCGACCACGTAAGTCGACATGTACTGCGTGCTCCTGCTGCCCTTGGGGCCTTTGGTCTCGCGCAGGTTCTTCGAGTAGAGCGAAGCCACGCCGGCCACGTTGTAACTGCCGTAGCTGAACGCGGCCGCCGGGGCGATGCCGACCACCTGGCTGAGATCCGAGATTTCCTTTCTCGAAGGCAGGAACTCGTACGGGCCGCTGTCCTTGTCCCTGACCCCGCCCATGTAGTAGGTGCCGGGCTTGAGGCCGTATTCCTGCGACACGCTCCGGGTCTCGGCGATGATCGCGGAAGCGTCGCCGCCGTACGCGTCGGAGCCGCTCTCGGTGCTGTCGAAGCTGATGTTCTCATCGGCGAGCACCAGCGAGACGGGCTTCGCGCAGTACGTGGAACTGCCGTCGGGGTACGGATCCTTGGGCTTCACGTGTCCTATGTTAAGCACCTTCTCTTCCATGTCCGTCTCGGTGTTCTTCATGTTCATGTTCCGGAAGTACAGGGACGTCTGGTACAAAAGCTCGCCCACCGGGTTGCCCCAGTCGGCGCAGAGGGGCGAGTTCTGCTCTTTGGACATCTCCTGCAGGCGGATCGGGTTGCGCGCGCAGTGGTCGCCGTTGGAATTCGCCGAGGAGCCGTAGATGTCGTAACCGTCGTTCTTGGCGATGATGCCCAGGCGGTCGAAGGTCGGGATGATGCCGCACAGGGCTTTCTTGTTGGTGCACGTGATCTTGGAGAAGTCGAAGTCGCCGGCCTGGTGCGCGGTCTTCTGATCGGCGGCTTCCGCCTTGGTGAGCACCTCCTTATTGAACTCGCCGATGTTGGCGCGCAGGGTCCCGCCCTTGCGGCTGTTCTGCCAGCTGCCGCTCATCAGGCCGAATTTCATGCGCGGGGACTCGCCTTCGCCGTACTGCTGCAAAAGACCTACCGGCTGCCAGATCGGTTTCGCTTCCGTGCCGTAGTTTTTGCAGCTGTCGTTGTCGTGGAACTCGTCGGTGCACACCACCACCGCCACGTTGGTGGTCGTCACGCCGGACGCCCCGCCCACGAACAGGGATTTACCCTTCATGACCTGGGCGCCCTCGCCCTTTTTGGAACGGTCGATCCTCAGCTGGTTCTTGGAAGCCATCGAGTTTTCGGAATCGAAGTCTTCGGACTCGCGGCTCACCCAGTCCCACAGGTAATTGGGCGACTTGCCCGATTCCACGCCGGGCATGGCGGCGTTGTCGACCAGCGCGAAACGCATGAAGCTCGAGGTCCACCTGTCGGACGGCTTATCCGGCGAAGCCACCGCGAAGAACCACGCCTGATTGCTGTTGCCGGTTCCGTCCATGGGAGTGAAGTCGTGCACGGTGAACACGCCGCCGTACATCTTGTCGCCCAGGACCTTGCCCCAGGTGTGGGCGTCGCGCAGGACGCGCGAGTGCTTGAGCAGAGCGGAGTTGGTCTCCTTGTATCGCGTCGTTTTGTATTTGTTGGCGAGCAGGTCGGCGGCCGCGTTGGTGCTGTACACCCGGGTGCCGCCGTACAGCACCTTGCGGATGACGTCGATGCGGCTCGAGGTCACGTAGTTGAGGAAGTTGCCCGACCAGGCGTTGCCCGGGCACACCCGGACGGATCTGGTCTCGCCTCCCCACATTTCGAGGGCGCCGGATTTGAGTTTGGCCCTTTTGACCGGGTACCAGTAGCCGGTGAAATTCTTGTCGGAAGGCGCATTCTGGAGCCCCGAGGTGCTGTGCTCGTAACTGTAGCACAGCTGATTGTTGTACAGCCCGTAGTATTCGATGGACGGGTCGAACATGATGTCGAGCTTGCCGTCGCCGTCGATGTCGGTGTAGTCGGTGTAAGCCTCAGAGAACAGGCCGTGCTCCCGGCCCACCGTCATCATTACGAGCGGGGCGACGCCGAGACCCCCGATGCCGAACGGCGCCGTCGCGGGGGTATCGTGCGCGACCTTGTCGATATCCTCGGCTTCTGTCAGATTTTCGTTGCCCGCGTACGACATTGCCGGAACCGCGGCCAGGCCGGCTCCCGCGAGTATCGTGAGGACGTTTATGACTCCCGACAGATTCTTTAGTCCTATCATAGGTTAATCCTCCATGATTATTCTTTTTATTCTTTTTTGCTTTTTATTCTTTCCGTATGCTTTATTTTTCTGCTTTCTTTATTTTTTATTTATTTTTGTTTGTTTTTTTGTTCATCGCGTATGTGCCGCCGTTCCTCCGTCATCCGCCGCCCGGGCGCGGTCTTCCGCCGGAACGCGCCTCCGGCCGCGCCGGAGAGTCCGCCCGCAACGGGCGGAACGCGCCCGCGGGCGGCGTCGCGGCAATGAGGGAACTGGTTAAAGCGCGGTTGCGTATCGAAACGCCGGCGATCCGCCGGGAGGCGGCGCCGGGCGCGGGGGACGAGAAAATGCCTGCCCGCGCCCCTGTCAAGGCGAGGCATGCGTTTTGTTTCGGGTTCCGTTGAGTTATCTGCTCTGCGGCATATTGGTCATGTGTATCGTCCATGGCTTTCTTTCCCGGCAACAACCCCGTGAAAAATTAAGATAAGACGCTCCGGGCGATCTTTTGTCGCCTGACCGGAGCGTGCGGATACGCCCACGTCTATAAACTCATTTATCACATGAAATTGTAAACGTCAAGTAATTTTTTCGTTAATTAGATATATATCGCTTTGCGTTTTATCGGTTATTTTGAGAACCGGACGGGCGCGCTTGCCGGATCCGCGGAAAGGACGGTTTTAACTTCCCTCTCCGTCCGCCGCGCAAAAAAAAAAGACCCCGTCCGGGGGACGGGGTCTTCGGTTCCGTTTATTTTCGGGATACGGGCCTTAGAACAGGTGCTGCCACGAGCTGCTCTTGAGGGCCTTGGTTATGTGCGTGGTTTCGTCCTGGCTGCTCGGTCCGGCCGCGGTGGCTTTGTCGCCGCCGTATTCGGTCCTCAGGTTGCCCTCCGCGTCGACGTAGGTCTTGCCTTCCCCGAGCAGGAAGTCGTTCATGCTGTCGGATTCGAGATCGACCTGGTTGTTCCGGAAGACCCAGTAGCCGCTCAGGACGTAGGACGTTCCCCCGCCGCCGCAGGCGTTGCCGACGTTGGGAATGTTAACGGGCACCGAGAACCAGGTCCCGTCGACGATGTTCACGTCGCGGTACAGGCGGGCGCCGCTGTTCTGGGTCATGAGCGTGCCGCCCTCGGGCGAGTACACGTCCAGGTACCAGCCGAACTGCTTGGCGTTGGTGAGATCCACCGACGGATCCACCTGCGCGGTCATCTTGAAGTTCTTCGGATCGGCCGACTCGATCGCTTCCGTGAGCGGCACCAGGCATCTGTTGGCCGACGAGGCCACCATGCTCGGCGCGGCGCACCTGTGCACGAGTTTCCCGCCCGGGCCGGCGTTCACTTCCGGATCCGTCGTGTTGAAGTCTCTGATCATGTACAGGGACTGGTTCACGTTGTAGAGCCTGGAAGCCTGGTCGTAGTCGGCCTCGGTCCACATGCTGCCGGTGCCGAACAGCAGCCCGATGCCCCCGGCGTTGTTGAAGCCGATGCCGATCCTCGCGGTGATGGGCTGGGCGACGCCGTTGGCGTCGGTCGCGCTGAAGATTATCTGCGGAGCCGAATCGCCCGCGACGCCCCAGTTTTTGACGTCGTAGTATTCGCCGTCCTCATTGGCGTCGAGCACGGACAGATCGACCTTCCACACGTTCCCGAACGTGTCCCCCCAGTACAGCGCCCGGTAGATGAAGCCCTGCATCTGGTCGGCGAACTCGTCCACCACGGTTTCGGAGTAGGTCGCGACCGGAGCGAGGGCGTTGGTCCTGCCGTTGCCCCAGGGATCTTCCGCGGGCGTTTCGATTTCGCTGACGACGCACGGGGTGAACGTCGCCTGCGAGCCGCTCAGGCAGCGGTTGTCCTTGTACAGCATGTCAACCAGAAGGAGTCCCTGTCTGGTCGCGTCGTACCCGCTGCCGTAGAGCAGGTAAGGCACGGCCGGGTAGTTCGAGCCGTACTCCCTCGGATGCCGGATCATGGTCGGAGCCAGGCGCTGCTTGCCGATGAAGTCCGAACCCATGACGGTCTGGGTTCCGGCCCCGTCCGTCACGGTCCGTTTCTCGGTCAGTTCCCACAGCAGGAGCGGGTTCTCGGCGCTTTCGTTGAGAGCTTTGAACTTCTCGTCGGGCGATTTGCCGACGAGGCCGGAAAGCCCGGTGACGTTCAGCACGTAGCCGCCCTTGAAGCCCAGTCCGTACGTGCCGTACAGGTAGGACTTGCCCTTGCCGTCGCTCTGCCTGTCCCTGAAGAACACGGGAGTGCTGTCCACGAACGGGTAGTGGTCGGTCGCGTAGGTCTCCCTGACCAGCCGGCCCAGCGACGAGAGCATTACCGACGGGACGTAGGAAACGACCGGCTTGCCGTCCGCCTCGTCGAGGATGTGCAGCATGCCGTCGTTCGCGCCCACCGCGATGAACTGTTTGCCGTCGTTCCCGGGCGCGAACACCGCCGCGTCGGAGTTTATGATATCGCCGAGCACAAACCGCAGCGGATCCTTCGCGCCGAGCGATTCCGCGCGGTAGCGCAGCGGCGCGCTCCCGTTCTTCTCGAGTCTCAGGGAATCGAACTCGGGAGAGTTGAGCCCCTCGTACTTGTGCTCGCCGAGCATCCAGCGCACCATTTTGTCGGCGTACGCGAGGATGTCGTCGTCTTCCCGGATCGCGTCGTCCTCCAGAGAATCGTCGTTCATCAGCGCCCGGACGATGTTATAGCCGGCGTAAGCCGCCACGCCCGACGACGCGGATGAAGACGCGTAGCCTTTGTAGTCGTTGTGATCGTAACCGATGTCCTCGGCGTACAGCCTGACCAGTTTGTTGGCGGCGTAGTCCATGGTCATGATCAGGCGGTCTTCGGGCGACACCGACGCGAACGCCTCGGCGGCGTTCCACGCGTAGGTCTGCGTGTAGTGGTAATCCGCGTCGTACTTGATCTTTTCCAGGCTGCCGTACCAGGTCGCCGGGTCGTAGTTGGAGCCGTAGGCGAAGCCTCCCGCCGTGAGCGTGTTGCCCTCCGCCACGAAGCTCGACCCGGTCTTGAACGACTGGTCAATCTTGTTGAGCATCTGGGCCAGACCGTCCTTAAGCTTGATCGGGTTGGTGACCAGGTAGTAGTTGTCGGGCTCGACCTGGGGATTCGACCGCGCCAGGGAATTGGCGCTGTTGAGGCCGTACTTGGCGGCGAACCACAGCGGCGTCTTCAGCCAGCCCGAATCGGTGGAGCCGGTTCTGACCTTGAACACGCGGCTCGAAGTCAGGCCGCCTCTCTGCCCCGCCGACGAGTATTTGTCGCCGAGGAGGCGGAAATTCGTGTTGTGGCCGTTGACCCTGACTTCCTCCCAGCTCGCGAACATCTTGTAGCCTTCGTTGTAAAGCTCCTTTCTGTTGGCGTAATAGAAATCGGCGTTCGGAAGGATGTGGTTCTTGTAGTAGTCGTCGATCTGACCGGCGCTCCAGAAATGGCGGACGTAATCGTCTTCCGTGTACGCTTCCGCCGGCACCAGGCACGCCATCTGCTTGAGAGCGTTGTCGCTGACTTTTTTGGTGACCACGTTGGCGAGGCTGCTCTTCCCTTCCTGGGTGCATTTGATGAGCGAGGCGTCGCTTACGACGTTGTCGAGCTCGTAGATGTTGCTCACCCGGTCGCCGTAGTTGCCGGCCGAGTACTTGCCGAGGTCCATGTACACGCCCTCGTGCTCCACGCCGGTGATGACGTAGCCCGCGTGCTGGGGCGAATACGGGTCGCCGTCGTTGTGCGAGAGCTGGATGCGCACGTACCAGTCCCCGCTCGCGCCCTGCAGCACCTGGTACTTGTAATTGACGACCCAGTCCATGTCATAGTCGGAACCGTACTCGAAGTCCTCGTAGTTGATCATGAACTCGCCTTCGTTGTTGCCCAGGTTCAGGACGTAGAAGTCGGCCGCCTGGTTGGTCGACTGGTGGATCCTGGTCTTGCGCTTCACGTTTTCGAGCTTGACGACCCGGTGCCCGCCGGTGGTGCCGGGACTCAGGCCGCCGATGTCCTCGATATCCGTCGGGGTCTTGCCGAACGGCAGGATCTCGACCTCGGCCCCGCCGATGCTCAGATTGATCTGCGGCATGTTGGGCTGCATGGCGACCACGTAGGTCGACAGGTACTGGTTGCTCGCGCTGCCGTTCGGGCCTTTGGTCGTTCTGAGCGCTTTCGAGTAAAGAGACGCCACGCCGGCCACGTTGTAGCTGCCGAAGCTGAACGCCGCGCCCGGGGCGATGCCGACCACCTGGCTCAGATCCGAAATTTCCTTGCGGGACGGCACGAACTCGTACTGGCCGCTGTCCTTGCCCACGACGCCGCCCATGTAGTAGCTGCCGCGCTTGAGGCCGTACTCGGCGGACACGCTCCTGGTCTCGGCGACGATGGCCCCCGCGTCCCCGCCGTACGCGTCGGAGTTGCTCTCGGGGCTGTCGAAGCTGATGTTTTCGTCGGCGAGCACCAGGGAGACTGGTTTCGCGCAGTAGGACGAGCTGCCGTCGGGATACGGATCCTTCGCCTCCACGTGTCCTATGTTAAGCGCCCTGCCGTCCATGGCGGTGCCGGCGTTCTGGATGGACATGCCCCGGAAATACCTGGCGGTCTGGTAGAGAAGCTCGCCCACCGGGTTGCCCCAGTCGGCGCACAGCGGGTTGCCTTTCTCGACCGCCATGTCCCCCAGCACGTGCGTCGCGCGCTCGCACGTGTCGCCGTTCGATTTGGCGCCCATGCCGTAATTGGTCAGGCCGCCGTCGTTCTTCGCCACGATGCCGAAACGGTCGAAGGTCGCGACGACGCCGCACAGATCGCCGTCGTCGCATTTCACCCTGTCCTTATCGCCTTTTTTGCCCGCCGCGACGCCCTGGGACAGCGTGAAATCGAAGTCTCCGGGTTTGTGTTTGCCCTCTTTTTCGATGAAAATTTCCTTGCTGAAGTCGCCGACGTTCGCGCGCAGCGCCCCGCCCCGGCGGTTGTTCTGCCAGCTGCCGGTCAGCAGGCCGAATTTCATGCGCGGCGCGGTGCCTTCGCCGTACTGCTGCAAAAGGCCGATCGGCTGCCAGATCGGAGCGTCTTCCGTACCGTAATTCTTGCAGCTTTCGGGATCGTGGAATTTCTTGGTGCAGGTCACGACCGCCACGGTCGTCTCCGTCACGCCCCGCGCCCCGCCCACGAACAGAGGCTCCTTCGTGACGTGGTCGTCGGCGCTCTGGGATTTTCTGTTGACCCGGTGCTGGTTTTTGGACGCGATTGAATTATCGGCCTCGTAGTTGTTGGACTCGCGGCTCGCCCAGTCCCAGATGTAATTCAGATCGTTGCGGTCGGAGGCCACGCCGGGCATGGCAGCGTTCTCGACCTTGCCGTAGCGCATGAAACTGGACGTCCATCTGTTGCCGGGGTTGTCCGGCGACGCCACCACGAAGAACCAGGCCGTGTCCGCCCCGGCCCCGGTGTCGTCTAGTCCGGTGAAATCGCTCACGGTGAACGCGCCCCCGTACATCTTGTCGCCGAGCACCTTGCCCCAGGCGTGGGCGTCGCGCAGCACCCGCGAATGGGCGAGCAGCGCGGAGCCGCTCTTGGTTTCCTCGTCGGTGACATAGCGGGTGGTCTTGTAATCGTTCTTGCGGAGTTTCCCGGAGTCGTGGGTATTGTACACCCTGGTGCCGCCGTACAGCACCCTCTTGATGATGTCGATGCGGCTCGAGGTCAGATAATTGAGGAAGTTGCCGGACCACTGGTTCTTTTTCTCGCAGATCCGGACGGATCTGGTCTCGCCGTTCCACATCGCGAGCGCGCCCGACTTCTCCTTCGCCTTGCTCTGCGGGTACCAGTAGCCGAAATCGCCGGAAGGGGCGTCCTGCAGGCCCTGGGCGCCGTCCTGGTATTTGTAGCACAAATCGCTGTCGTACAGGCCGTAGTACTCGATCGACGGGTCGTACATGATGTCGAGGTTGCCGTCGCCGTCCACGTCGGTGTAGTCGGTGTACGCCTCGGAGAAGAGCCCGTGCTCCCGGCCCACCGTCATCATTACGAGCGGCGCCACCCCGAGCCCCCCTACGCCGAAAGGTTCGGTTACGGGCGCGTTTTCCGTAACCATGCGGTTTTGATCATCCGACAGATAGCCGTTATTCGCCCAGGCCGTCCCCGCGGCCAGCGTCAGGCCGGCTCCCGCCAGGATCGTCAGAACATTGACTGCCTCGGACAGACCTTTGAGTCTTGTCATGAGTACTCCTCCGTTATTTACTTCATCGACTTTTCGTTCTCAAACGTTTTGCGCAAAAAGCGCCGAACACACGTATTACCAACGAAATTTTAACAACGGAGCCACAAAATGGCTATTTTTTAACCACCAATCTCAAGACTGGATCACAATAATTTAACAAAGTGATTCCCACTTTTGACAAAAAAAGAAAAAACCGAGCGGGAGCCGTGGAATTTGGCGAAAAAATGTGGTATGGCCGTTAAACGGCGAACCGGCGGCCCCGGGGAAGGATCCGCCCGCGCGGCGCGGGCGTCCCGCCGGCGGCGCCCGCCGGGAAGAGAAAAGACGGGAAAGCGCGCGGGCTATTCGCGCAGTTCCGGGGGCAGGCTGAACGTCTCCTTTTCCCGGAAAATCCCGGTGTTCTCCACCTTGAATTCCTCTTTCTCGCCGAGGAATTTCACGATCTCCTCCACCAGGTACTCGGGAGCGGAGGCGCCGCTGGTGATGGCGATGACCCTGCCGCCGCGGATCATTTCCGGGCGGATGTCGCCGTAATCGTCGATGAGGTACGATTCGCGGCCCGCGTGGCGGGCCACCTCGCTCAGCCGGTTGGAATTCGAGGAGTTCTTCGAGCCGACCACCAGCACGACGTCGGCCCGGCGCGCCGCCTCCTTCACCGCCTGCTGCCGGTTCTGGGTGGCGTAGCAGATATCGTTTTCGGACGGCCCCGAAATGCCCGGGAACCGCTCCCTGAGGGCGTCGACGCACTGTTTGGCCTCGTCGACGCTCAGAGTGGTCTGGGTCACGAAATGCAGGCGGTCCGGGTTCCGGACCGCGAGCGATCCGACCTCGTCCGGCGAGTTGACGACGTAGATGGCGCCGACGGGACTGGTGTACTGCCCCAGGGTGCCTTCCACCTCCTGGTGCTTCTCGTGGCCGACGATGACGATCTCCTCGTCGAGCGCGCTGATGCGCCGCACCTTGCGGTGGACGCGGTCGACGATGGGACAGGTCGCGTCGAAGACCCGGAGCCTTTTCTCCACGGCCCGGCGCTCCACCGCCTTGGACACCCCGTGGGCCGAGAACACGGTGATGGAGCCGTCGGGAATTTCCTCGAGGCTGTCCACGAACACCGCCCCCTGGCGGCTCAGCCCCGCGACGACGTGCCGGTTGTGGACGACTTCGTGGAGCACGTAGACCTTTTCGTTCTCGAACCGGGCGAGCACCAGCTCGACGATGCGGATCGCCCGGCTCACCCCGGCGCAGAAACCGCGCGGGCTCACCAGCAGAAGGGTCCGTCCGGAGTTGCGCGGCGGCATCAGCGCTCCTTATCCCCGTTGCAGAAAATTTCGTAAACGGCGAATATGAACACGCCGGCGCACACCCCGCAGTCGGCGACGTTGAAGGCGGGGTAATGGCGGGGGACGCCGTTCCAGGTTACGTAAAAATCCAGGAAGTCGATCACGTGCGAGTAGACGATCCGATCGTAAAGATTGCCGAGGGCCCCGCCTATGATCAGCGCGAACGCGGTGTTTTCCCAGGCCCTGGCCGCGCCGGCGCGGTACATGAGGACGGCGAGGTACAGGCTGATGAGAACGGCGATCGCGGCGAAGAGGAATTTCTGCCAGCCTCCGGCCCCGGCCAGGAAACTGAAGGCCGCGCCCTCGTTGTGCACGTGGACGATCCGGAAAAAGCCCGGGATCACGTCGATAAAGCCGCCGCCGGCGGGGACGTTGCCGGCGACCCACGTCTTGCTCAGCCAGTCGGCCGCGGTCACGAGCGCCGCGGCCGGCAGGTAAACAAGACCCGTTTTGAGTAAATTTTTCATAAGCATTCCCCCGGTCCCGCGCGCCGGTCCGGCCGCCGGGCCGGGCGCGGGCGCGCCGTCAGGCGAATCTGCGGGTCTCGCCCTCCCCGTCGATGTTGCCGGCGCAGCGCGGGCAGATCCCCGGCCGCCCCGCGACGGAGCCGACGCCCGGAACCCGGTGCCAGCACCTTTCGCACTTCGTCTCGGCGCTCGCGGCCACCGCGGCGACGAGGCCTTCCGTCTCGGTCGCCTCGCCCGGATCGGCCCGGTCCAGGGGCAGAACCTCGCACTTCGACACCAGGAGGACGAAGCGGAGCTCGTCCCCGAGCCGGCCCAGGGCCTCCGCGTAGGCGTCGTTCGCGTAAAGTCTGACCTCGGCTTCTAGCGATCCCCCGATCAGCCCGCCGCGGCGCGCGGCCTCGAGTTTCCTGTTCACCTCGTCGCGCGCCGTCCGGATCTTTTCCCAGAACTCCGGGCCGAACTCCGCGCCCTCGGGCAGCAGGGCGAGCCCGTCGAACCACTCGGCGGTGAACACGTACTTGTCGCCCGCGCCCGGGATCAGCTCCCAGATCTCCTGGGCGGTGCAGCTGAGGATCGGCGCCATCCAGCGCGCCATCGCCTGCACGATGAGGTGCTGGGCCGACTGGCAGGACCGGCGGGCGGCGCCGCCGGTCTTCGCGGTGTACAGCCTATCCTTGATGACGTCGAGATAGAACGAGCCCATGTCGACGGAGCAGAACTGCATGATCTTCTGCACCACCGCGTGGAAGTCGAAGCGGTCGTAGGCCGCGACGATCTCCTTCTGCACGCGCGCGGCGCGGTCGACCGCCCAGCGGTCGAGCTCGACCATGTCCGCGAAGGGGATCGCGTCCTCCGCCGGGTTGAAGTCCGCGACGCCCGCGAGCAGGAAGCGCGCGGTGTTGCGGATGCGGCGGTACGACTCGGCGGCGCGCCTCAGGATTTCCTCGGACACCGAAATCTCGCCGCTGTAGTCGTTAGAGGCGACCCAGAGACGGAGCACGTCCGCGCCGAGCCTCTTCGTCACGTCCTGGGGGCTGATGACGTTGCCGAGCGACTTGCTCATCTTCCGGCCCTGGCCGTCGACGGTGAAGCCGTGGGTCAGGACGGTCCGGTACGGGGCCCGGCCGGTGATGGCGGCGCTGATCATCAGCGAGGACATGAACCAGCCGCGGTGCTGGTCGGAGCCCTCGAGGTACATGTCGGCGGAGGCGCCGCGGTACTCGGGGCGCTTCGCCACGACCGAGAAGCCGGTCGAGCCGGAGTCGAACCACACGTCGAGGGTGTCCGGGACCTTCGCGTACTTTTCCGCCTCGGCGGGAGTGAGAAGCTCGGCGGGATCGAGATCCCACCAGGCCTGGATGCCCCGCTTCTCCACGCGCCGCGCGACCTCCTCGATGAGCTCGGGCGTGCGCGGGTGCAGTTCCCCGGTGACCCGGTCGGCGAAGAGCGCTATGGGCACGCCCCAGGTGCGCTGGCGGCTGATGCACCAGTCCGGGCGCCCGGCCACCATGGCCTCGATGCGGTTGCGGCCCCACGACGGCACCCACTGGACTTTCGCGATCTCGTCGAGCGCGGTCCGCCGGAGGCCCCTGGCGTCCATGCTGATGAACCACTGCGGCGTCGCGCGGAAGATGACCGGGGTCTTGTGCCGCCAGCAGCACGGGTACGAGTGGGTGATCCGGTCGAGCGCGGCGAGCGCGCCCTTTTCCCGGAGCAGTTTCACCACGGCGGCGTTCGCCTCGAACACGTTCTGCCCGGCGAAGTACGGGGTCCCCTCGACGAAGCGGCCGTCCGGCCCCACCGGACAGGCCACCTCGAGGCCGTACTTCAGCCCGACCTCGTAGTCCTCGAGACCGTGGCCCGGGGCCGTGTGCACGGCGCCCGTGCCCGAATCGTCCGTGACGTGCGCGCCGAGGATCACCGGCACCCGCAGGTCGAGGAAGGGATGGAGGAGCTCGAGCCCTTCGAGGGCGCGCCCGCCGGCCTCGGCGATTACCTTCTCCTCCTCGAGGCCGAAGCGTCTGAGCGCGGCCTCGGCCAGCGCCGCGGCGAGCACGTAGCACGCCCCGCCGCGGGTCTTGATCAGCCGGTAGGTGAAATCGGGGTTGAGGCACACCGCCCGGTTGGCGGGCAGGGTCCAGGGCGTGGTGGTCCAGATTACGAAGTTCACGTCGCCCCCGACGGCTTCGGAAACCCCGAAGGCCCGGAGGGCCGCGTCCCGGTCCGCGCAGCGGAAGCGCACGTCGATCGCGTGCGACTCCCGGTCGTAATACTCGACTTCGGCCTCGGCGAGGGCGCTGCGGCAGTCGATGCACCAGTGCACCGGCTTGAAGCCCTTGACCAGATGGCCGTTTTCGGCCACCTTGCCGAGGGCGCGGATGATGTTCGCCTCGGTTTCGAAATTCATGGTCAGATACGGGTTGTCCCAGTCCCCGACGACGCCGAGGCGCTTGAAACTCGTCCGCTGGGCGTCTATCTGGGCGCGCGCGTACTTCCGGCACTCCTCCCGGAACTGCGCGGCCGTGACCTTCTGGCCCGGCTTGCCGGCGATGGCCTCGACCTTCAGCTCGATGGGCAGGCCGTGGCAGTCCCACCCCGGCACGTAGGGGGCGTCGTAGCCGCTCAGGGTCTTCGCCTTGACTATGATATCCTTGAGAATCTTGTTGACGGAATGACCGATATGAATGTCGCCGTTGGCGTACGGGGGGCCGTCGTGGAGGATGAAAGTCTTCCTGCCCTTCCGGGACGCCCTGATCCGGCCGTAGAGGTCGTCTTCCTCCCAGGCCCGCAGCATCCCCGGTTCGCGCTTCGCCAGATCGCCCTTCATAGGAAAGGGCGTGCCGGGCAAATTCAGAGTTGTCTTGTAATCTGTCATTTTAAAATACCATAACTGAAAAAAGCCGCCCGCCGGGCGGCGCCGCTGTCGTTACCCCGGGCCGGGCGCTCCCGGAAGGCTCGCCGGACCCCCGGGGGCGGAGCCGAAAAAGGCGCGGGCCGCCGCCTCGTCCTTCCGGATCTGCGCCCTGAGCGCCTCCACGGACGGGAACTTCTCCTCGTCCCTGAGCTTCTTTAAAAACGAAACCTTTATCTCCCGCCCGTACAGGTCGCCCGAGTAGTCGAGGACGTGGACCTCGAGAAGCGGGCACGAGCCGCTGACCGTGGGCCTGCTGCCGACGTTGGCGAGGCCCGGGAGCTCGCGCCCGTCCGGCAGGAGCGCCGTGACGGCGTAGGTGCCGAACAGCGGGATGACCCGGCGGTTGAGATTTATGTTCGCGGTCGGGTAGCCGATGGACGTGCCGATTCTGTTACCGCGGCAGACCCGGCCGCGGATGTGGAAATACTCCCCGAGCATCGCCGAGGCCTCCCCGAGCCGGCCGGCGCTCAGGAGCCTGCGGACGGCCGTCGAGCTCACGCGCTCGCCCCCCAGGGTGAAACTGGGCGTCCGGTATACCGAAAAGCCGTATTTCCGCCCGGCTTCCGCGAGCAGATCGTAGCCGCCGTCCCCCATCCGGCCGAAGCGGAAATCGTCCCCCACGACCAGCAGCCGGACGCGCAGCCTGGCGGCCAGGATCCCGGATATGAAATCGCCCGGGCTGATGGCGGCGAACGCCCCGTCGAACCTCAGGCAGAAAAGATAATCGACGCCGAGCGCGCGCAGGCCGAGGAACTTGTCCCTGAACCGGCTGAGCCGCGCCGGGATCCCGTCCCGGGACAGGAACTCGAGGGGCTGGGGCTCGAAGCACATCGCGGCGGTCGCGAGGCCCGCCCGCGCCGCCCGTTCCCGGAGCTCGGCGACGACGGCCCGGTGCCCGGCGTGCACGCCGTCGAAGTTGCCGATGGTCAGAGCCAGACCCCGCCCGTCTCCGGAGTATTCATCCAGGTGCCGCACCAAACGCATAACTCGACCGCTCAAAAACCACTGTTCGCAACGCCTGAGATTATAGCAAAAAAAATATGGGCCTTATAACATTTTTTGAGCCGCTACCCCCGCAGGTGGCGCGGGCGGACGCCCAGCGCGGCGAGGACCGCGAAGTAGACCGCGGCCCCGGCCGCCACCAGGAGAGCGAGGAGCAGCGCGGCCCGGCCGAGGCCGGTTTCCGCCCAGGCCGCGGTCCCGTCCGCGGCGGCGAGCTTCAGCCGGTCGACCGCCGCGAACATCACCGCCGCGGCGGCGGCGAGCTTCAGCACGAAGAAGAGCGTGTCGCGGCCGGGGCGGTAGACGTTCTTTTTCGCGAGCCCCCGGAGCAGGAGGAACGCGTTCACGGCGGCGGACACCGAGGTGGCGGCGGACAGGGCGATGTAGCCGTAGCCGCCCTCCGGGCCGACGATCGGCCATTTCTCGAGCGGGTAGACCAGGACGAGGCTGGTGCAGATGTTGACGCCCATGGCGATGACGCCGTACTTGACCGGGGTCGCCGTGTCCTGCCGCGCGTTGAACCCCGGGACCAGCACCCGCACCGCCATAATGGCCCACAGCCCAGCCACGGAGGCGATCAGGCTGAGCGCGGCGTGCTCCGCCGAGCCGACCCCGAACTCCCCTCTCATGAACAGCACCCGCATGATGGGTTCGCGGAGCGCGATCATCCCCGCCATCGCCGGGATCCCGAGCAGCAGCACCAGCCGGAGGCCCCAGTCCATGGTGCGCGCGTAGCCCGCGCGGTCGCCCGCGGCGGCGCTGCGGGAGAGCGCGGGCAGGATCACGGTGCCGATCGCCACGGCGAAGATGCCGATGGGAAACTCGAGCAGCCGGTCCGAGTAGTACAGGTAGCTCAGGGATCCCGTGACCAGGAACGAGGCGATCACGGTGTTGACGATGAGGTTGATCTGGCTCACGGACACGCTGAAAATGGCCGGGAGCATCAGTTTCCTGATTTTCGCCACCCCGGGGTGGTTCCAGCCGAACTTCGGGACGACCAGGCACCCGAGCCGGTAAAGGAAGGGCAGCTGGAACAGGAACTGGACCACGCCGCCCGCGAGGAAGCCGAGGGCCAGGGCAAAATTCGGGTCCGCCGTGCGCGGGGCCAGCCACACGCAGGCGGCGATCATGCACAGGTTCATGAGACAGGGGGTGATCGCCGGCACCAGGAATTTGTCGTAGGTGTTCAGCACCGCCCCGGAAACGGCCGTCAGGGTGATGAAAAACAGGTACGGGGTGGTGATCTTGAGGAGGAAGGACGCCTGCAGGAACTTGGCGCCGTCGGGGGCGCCGCTCACCCAGTCCATGAACCAGCCCCAGCCGAACAGCGCCGTCACGGCGCCGCTGCCGATCATGCCGGCGACCGTCACCAGGAACACCAGCGCGCCCAGGGTGCCGGCGGCGCGGCTTATCAGATCGGCCGTCTCGGCCTCCGATCGGTTCGCCCGGAACTCCGCCATGACCGGGACGAAGGCCTGGCTGAAGGCCCCCTCCGCGAAAAGCCGGCGCAGGAAATTGGGGATGCGCTGGGCGAAGAAGAACACGTCGGAGCTCTGCCCCGCCCCCAGGAGCTGCGCGATGAAGATGTCCCGGATCAGGCCGAGGATCCTGGACATGAAGGTGGCGCCTGCGGTAATCAGGCTCGAACGGAACAGCTTGCTCATAATCTGCCGGTGGTGTGGTCGAATCGGGGGCGGGCCGCGCGGCCCGCGCTGCGGAAATTATAATATCTTACGGAGGTTCCCTCAAACATTCGCCGGCGGGCCGCCGAAATAATTTGGAGTTTGTCATGACAAAGAACGCGGATTCTGCTAGAATTGCCGCGTTTATTCCTTTCTGCCCCGCCGCGGCGTTCCCCGGCTTGACAGAACAGGGGGAAGGTTGTATACTGCGACACCCGCAACCCGGAACGGACGGGCCGGCGCCGCCGGACGCAAACCGGATCCGCCGGACGGGAAGACCCGCCGCGGCAGGCGGTTGAGGATGTCACGACAAGGAATTTTCAGGAGTCTATTTTGGCAAACATCAAATCAGCGAAGAAGCGCGTCCTCGTTACCGAAAGAAATCGCGTTCACAACGTCGCCCAGCGCTCCGCGATGCGCACTGCCGTCAAGAAGGTGGTCGCGTTAATCGGCGAAGGCAAAAAAGAAGAAGCGAAAGCCGCTTTCAAAAACGCGGAGGTCCTGCTCGACCGCGCCGCCACCAGGGGCATCATCCACAAGAACAAGGCCGCGCGCCACAAGTCGCGCCTGAGCGCCCGGATCAAGGCCCTGGCCTGACGGCCCGGGCCGGAGGGGACGGCGCCGCGGAAGAGGGAGCGAACCCGGTTCGCCCCCTTTTTTTTCGCGCGCGGAATCCCGAACTTTTCCGGGGCGGGGGTGTCTAAAAATGCAGAGCCGGATAAGCTCTGCTTCATAATAATATCTTTCCCAACTCGCTTTATTCGGCTAAAGCGAGTTTTTTGTTTCCGGGCGGGAACCCCGCCGGAAACGGGCCCCGCGGGGGCTCCGGCCGGCCGCCGGAAATTTTTTTTAAAATTAATTGAACTTTTCGCGAAGGGAGTCCTCTAAGTTATCAGTTAAGCTAATTAAACTGATTTTCTCCTTCAATCAAGTGCTTTATCTTCTGCCACGGGCCGGCGGTCCGCGGCAGTTTCTTTTTAAGGGCCCGGAAAAACGCCGCGGCCCGTCCCGCTTCCCCCGCCGCGCGCCGCGACCGGCGCCGCCCGGAAAAAATATTTAAAATTTGCGATCCGGTTAACAATCCGGGCAAGTCGCTTTCCGGCCCGCCCCGGAAGCGGAGAAAGCCGCGGAAACCGCCCGCGGCAACGCCCGCGCGGGGGCCGTTCCGTCCCGCGGCGCGGAAAAAACGTTCCGCGGATCCGGTTTCGCGCGTTCTTCATGAAACCTTTCAAAAAATTATCGGTCTAAATAGGTACCTGCGAAACGAAGATTCAATGATATCTCATGTGTCATTCTTTGTTTTTCATTCCGTGTTTTCGGTCATCTTCCCGGTGGCCGTTTTTTTTGCCCGGCTCAGGCCCCGGGCCGGCGGTCCCGGGCGCAGGTTATCCCGAGGACGCAGAGGCGGCCCGCCCCGCCGGGCTCCGGCCCGGGCGCGTCCGCCGCCGCGAACACGCCGTGCAGGGCGAGGACGGTCCCGTCCGCCCGGCGCACCAGGGGGTGGCGCCCCCGCGCGGCCAGGTTCACCCCGTATTCCTTCCACAGCTGCTTGAGCGTCCGCCCGTGCCCGCGTCCCGCGGGGCGGAGTTTGAGGGACGGCGCGGGGGCGAAGTCGATCCGCAGGCCGGATCCCGCCGGCACGAAATAGCCCGCCGCGGGCCCGGGGACCGGATCGCCGGGCGCCGTTTCCCGCAGGGTCACCGCGAAGCCGCCGATTTCCGCCGTTTCTCCGGGCTTAAGCGCGATCGCCCCGCGCTCCCTGAGGGGAGCCGTGTCGGGAACGGCGACGAGGAACCCCCGGAACACGCTCACCGCCATGTCCCCGGCGGCGAGCTTCGCCCGCCCGGTCCGGCCCGCGCGGACGAATTTCATGACCTCCCCGAGCCGCGCCCGGGACAGGACGACGCCGTGGTATTTTTTCAGGAAATGCCTGACCAGGGCCCGCGGGAGCGGCCCGTCGTCCCCGAGCCCGCGCAGATCGAGCGCGATCCCCGCGTAAGGCACCCGGGCGAGGCGCTTCGCCGCGGCGGCGCCGACCGCGTCCTCGAGAACGCGCAGATCGTCGGCGAGATTCTCCGCCGTCCGCCGCGCGGCCGCGGCCGCCGCCGGGAAGCGCTTCCTGAGGGCCGGGACCACCTCGCGCCGGATGTAGTTGCGGTCGAAGGCGGCGTCGGCGTTGGAGGGATCCGTCACGTAGGCGAGCCCGCGCCGGGCGCAGAACCGCTCGATCCCGGCGCGGTCCGCCCCGAGGAGGGGCCGCGCGAGCAGCCCCCCGGCGAAGGGCTGCCGGGCGGGGATCGCCGCGAGCCCCGCGAGCCCCGCTCCCCGGACGAGCGCCATCAGCATGGTCTCGAGCAGATCGTCGGCGTGATGCGCCGTGAACAGCACGTGCCGCCCGTCCGGCACGTGGCGGGCGAGCGCCGCGTAGCGCGCCTCCCGGGCCGCGGCCTCGGGCGACCCGTCCCCGCGCACGGTCACGTGCTCCACGCCGAACCCGACGCCGAGGGCCGCGCACTCCCGCCGGCAGAACTCCTCCCAGGCGTCCGCCTCCGGCCGCAGATGGTGGTGGACGTACACGGCCGCGAGGCCGGCCGAAAGATCCCGGTTCTCCGCCGCCAGCTCGAGGAGGGCGCGGGAGTCCGCGCCCCCGCTCAGGGCGATCACCCAGCGCATGCCCCGGAATTCCGCCAGGCGGGCCCTGACGTCCCCGAGGCCGTCCTCCGTTTCCGCGCGCGATTTGTCCATTCGTTCTCCGTCCCGCGTCGTTCGCGGTGATAAAAAAAGCCCGGCCGCGCGAGCGGCCGGGCGGTGGATCTGCGCCGCCCGATCCGGGCGGGCGGGGCGCCGCGGCGCCCCGCGCTGCCGTCAGCAGTAGCCGAAGGACATCAGCTTGCGGTAGCGGTTCTCGAGCAGCTGCTCTTCCGTCTGCATCTTCAGCTGGCCGAGATCCAGCAGAAGCCGCGCCTTGAGGTTCTCCGACATGGTTTTGTAGTCCCGGTGCGCGCCGCCGAGGGGCTCCTCGACGATGCTGTCGATCAGATTTAGCTCCTTGAGGGCCGAGGCGGTGATGTTCATGGCCTCGGCGGCCAGATTCGCCTTGTCGGCGCTCTTCCAGAGAATGGAGGCGCAGCCCTCCGGCGAGATCACCGAGTAGGTCGAGTAGCGGAGCATGTTCACGCGGTCGCCCACGCCGATCGCCAGGGCCCCGCCCGAGCCGCCCTCGCCGATGACCGTGCAGACGATCGGCACCCGGAGGGCGCTCATGACCTTGAGGTTCCTCGCGATGGCCTCGGCCTGGCCCCTTTCCTCGGCGCCGACTCCCGGATAGGCGCCCGGGGTGTCGATGAAGGTGATGATCGGTATCCTGAATCTTTCCGCGGTCTGCATGAGCCTGAGCGCCTTGCGGTAGCCCTCCGGCCTCGGCATGCCGAAGTTCCTCAGGGTGCGCTGCTGCACGTCGCGGCCCTTCTGGTGCCCGATGACCATGACCGACTCGCCGTCGAGGCGGGCGATGCCGCCCACTATGGCGCTGTCGTCGGCGTAGGCCCGGTCGCCGTGGAGCTCCTCGAAATCGGTGAAGATGTTTTCGATGTAGTCGAGCGTGTACGGCCTCAGGGGATGGCGCGACAGCTGCGAGATCTGCCAGGCGCCCAGATCGGAGAAGATTTTGACCGTCAGCTCTTCCTGTTTCTTCTTCATCGACTCGATCTGTTCGGTGAAATCAACGCTGTCGCCGATATTTTCGTTTACCTTTTTCAGCTCCTCGATGTGAGCGAGAATCTCGGCGATGGGCTGTTCAAAATCAAGATAATCCATGTTCATAGCAAAAAACCTCGTCGACGGCCTGAATCCCGGACACGCCTTGCACTGCAACAACAACGGGCCGCGCCCCGTCCCGCTTCTCCCGGCCCGCCCCGCGTTCCCCGGGGCGGCGGGCGCGGCGGCGGCGCCGCGCGTTTAACGCCTGAATTGTATTATTTTAACCCAAAAACCGCCCGATTTCGACAAATTAATGCCGCCGGGGCCCGGCGCCGCGGGATATTGTGACGCCGTCCCCGCGGCGGCGTCAGTCCCAGGCGCCCCGCGCGGCGGCCGCGCCGTCCCGCCCGCCGCCGTACACCACCTCGGCGCGGTTCCCGGTGACGTCCCCGAGGGCGTCGATCAGCGCGTCGTCCGGCGCGACGCGGAACATGGTGGGGAACGTCATGACGGCGCCTCCCCCGTCCACGGCGAGCTCGAGCCGCACCGGGCCGGCGCCCTCCGCCGCGGCGCTCCTGATGCCCTCGAGCACGCGCCGGTCGCCGAGCTGCTCCCGCCGGAGGTTCACCCGGATCGCCCGGGCCCGTTTTTCCCGCGCCTCGGCGACGGTTTCCACGGTGTCCGGGAAGATCTTCTTCATGGACATTTTGGCGTCGTAGCCGGTCCGGCCGCCGATCACGACCAGGGTGTTGAGCGCGAGCTTGTCCTCGAACCGGCCGATGTTCTCCCGCCAGAGCGTGAAGGTCGCCCGCCCGGTGTCGTCCATGATCACCCCGCTCATCAGGGGATCCCCGTTCTTCGTCCGGGCGCGCCGGAGCTCGATCAGCACCCCGGCCAGCACGGCCGCGGGGCATTCCGGGCCGAAGCCGGCCGCCGGCGCGGCGACGGACGCGATCCGGGTCGCGCCGAGGTAATCCAGTTCCCCGAGGTAGCGCTCGAGGGGGTCGAAGGTGAGGCACAGCCCGAGGGTCGCCGTCTCCCCCTCCGCCAGTTCCCGCTCGGAGAAGGGCCGCGCTTCCAGGTACGCGGGATCGCGGAATTCGGGCTCCGCCTCCGCGAACATGTCGATGAAGCCGCCCGCCCGGTCCTTCGACGTGCTGTTGCAGAGATTGAGCGCGAGGTCCACCGAGTTCAGCATGGTGCTCCGGCCCTTGTGGTCGCGCGTCGGCCCGATGCTGTCGAGCGCGCCCGAGACGATGAGCGCCTCGAGGATCCGCCGCGACATGCTCCGGCTGTCCACGCGGCGGCAGAGATCGAACATGCTCGCGAAGGGGCCGCGGCGCCGCTCCTCCATGATCGCCTCGACCGGCAGATCCCCCACCCCCTTCACCGCGCTCAGACTGAAGACGATGTGCCCGCGGTCGTCGACGGTGAAGAAGGTCTCGCCCCGGTTGATGTCCGGCGGGTCCACCGGGATGTTCATCCGCCGGCACTCGTTCACGAACATCTCGATCTTCTCGGCGTCGGCCTTCTCGGACGTCATCATGGCGGCCATGAACTCGGCGGGGTAATGGGCCTTGAGCCACAGGGTCTGCAGGGTGACCAGCGCGTAGGCGGCGGAATGGGACTTGTTGAAGCCGTACATGGCGAACTTTTCCACCTGGTCGAAGATCTTCATGGCCGTGTCTTCGGAGACCAGCCCTTTTCTCTCCACCCCCTCGGCGAAGGTCGCGCGGTGCTTCTTCATGACCTCGGGCTGCTTTTTGCCCATGGCCCGGCGCAGGATGTCCGCGCTGCCGAGCGAATAGCCGGCGAGCACCTGCACAATCTGCATCACCTGCTCCTGGTAGACGATGATGCCGTAGGTCGGCCCGAGAATCGGCTTCAGGGACTCGTGCTGGAAATCGGGATGCGGGTAGGCGATCGGCTCGGCGCCCCGCTTGCGGGCGACGAAGTTGTCCACCATGCCGCTGCCGAGCGGGCCGGGGCGGTAGAGCGCCACCAGGGCGATCATGTCCTCGAAGCAGTCGGGCCGCATTTTCCGGATGAGCTCGCGCATGCCCTGGGACTCGAGCTGGAACACCCCCGTGGTGGCTCCCGAGCGCAGGAGCTCGAAGGCCCGGGCGTCGCGGTAGTCGATGCGGGAGATGTCGATCTTCCCGCCCCCGGCCGCGGCGAGCCGGCGGTTCACCATGTCGACGGCCCAGCGGATGACCGTGAGCGTCCGCAGCCCGAGGAAGTCGAACTTCACCAGTCCCGCCTCCTCCACGTCGTGCTTGTCGAACTGGGTCTTGGCGTCTCCGCCCGACTCGTCGCACATGAGCGGGGCGAAGTCGGTGATGACGGTCGGGGCGATGACCACGCCGGCCGCGTGCTTGCCGTGGGAGGTGGTCACGCCCTCGAGCCGCAGGGCGATGTCCGTGACGTACCGGCACTCCTCGTCGTTTTCGTACCTGTCCACGAATTCCTGGACGCGGTACTCCCCCTTTTTCTCGTCCAGGCCGAGGGTCGCCCGCAGCGTCACGTCGGGCCGGCTCATGATCATTTTGCTGAGCTTGTCGCCGAAGGTGTAGCTTTTGCCGAGGGCCCGGCACACGCTTTTGATCGAGGCCTTGGCGGCGAGCGTGCCGAAGGTGATGATCTGGGACACGGAGGATTTGCCGTACTTGGAGGCCACGTACTCGATGACCCGGCCGCGGTTGTCCATGCAGAAGTCGACGTCGAAGTCGGGCATGGACACGCGTTCGGAGTTCAGGAACCTTTCGAACAGGAGATCGTAGGGCAGCGGGTCGATGTCGGTGATCCCGATCGCGTACGCCACCAGGGAGCCGGCGCCCGAGCCGCGGCCCGGGCCCACCGGGATGCCGTTGTTCTTGGACCACCTGATGAAGTCCATGACGATGAGGAAATAGCCGGCGAAGTCCATGGGGACGATGACTTCGAGCTCGCTTTCGAGACGCTCCCGGTACCGGACCCGTTTCGCCTCCCGCTCGGCCGGGTCGGGGAAGAGGACCTCGAGGCGCTCCTCGAGTCCCCGCCGGGCTTCCCGGCGCAGGTACTCGCCGTCGGTGAGATCCCCCGTGGGGAATTTGGGCAGGCAGTTGATCCCGAGCCTGAGATCCACGTTGCACCGGCGGGCGATCTGCAGAGTGTTCTCCGCCGCCTCCGGGACGTCCGCGAAGAGTTCGGTCATTTCTTCCGCCGGGCGCATGTACATGTCCGGCGTGTAGGGGTGGATCCACTTGTCGTCGTTGATCGTCACCTTCTCCTGGATGGCCACGCGCACGCGGTGGATCTCGAAGTCCTCCCGGTTCCGGAACATCACCGGGTTGACGGCGACGACGGGAAGGCCGAGCGCGGCGGCTTTCGGGAGCACTGCCCGGATGTATTTTTCCTCGTCGGCCAGGCCGCAGCGGGAGATCTCGAAGTACAGCCTGCCCGGGTAGCATTCCCGGTAGTAGGCGAGGCGCCTGTCGAACAGATCGTCGCGCCCCGCGAGCAGGAAGCCGGCGAGATCGCCGGCGAGGCCGCCGGTGAGCATGATGACGCCGTCGGAGTAGTCCTTCAGCCGGCTGAGCCTGACCCTGAACACGTGAGCGGGGGCGCCCTCCAGGTAGGCGCCGGACTGGAGTTCCACGATGTTGCGGTAGCCGGCCGTGTTCACGGCGTAAAGCTTGACGCGGAAGATCCGCTCGTCCCCCGCGTTCCGGCGGGTGTCGTCGAGGACGTTGAGCTCGATCCCGAACAGGGGCTTGACGCCCGCGGCCAGGCCGCACTCGTAGAGCTTCACGGCGTTGCACTGGTTCATGAGGTCGGTTACGGCCACCGCTTCCATGCCGAGCTCCTTCGCGGCGGACACGACCTTCTTCGCGTCCATCAGCCCGTCGCGTATGGAGCAGTCCGTGTGGACGTAGAGATGAACAAACTTTCCTTCAGACATGGGCGGGCCTCGCGGACGGGCGGGAATACGGGAACGGGAAAGACATCTTAGCAGAAAGGCCGCCCCGCGCGGAAAGATTTTTCCGGAAACCGCGGGCGGGCCGCGTTTTACCCGCGGCCCCCGCCGGCGAGGATCTCCCTGACCGGGGCGTAGGTTTCGCGGTAAAGGCCCCGGATCACCCCGTGCCGGCGCAGCGCCTCGAGGTGCCGGGCCGTCGGGTAGCCCCGGTGCGCGGCAAAGCCGTAGAGCGGGTGCAGCGCGTCGAGCTCGTCCATTTCCCGGTCGCGGGTCACCTTGGCGACGATGGAGGCCGCGGCGATCTCGGGGACCCGCGCGTCCCCCCGGACCACCGCCAGGGCGGGAACCGGCAGGCCCGCGGGCGCGTGGGGGCCGTCGACCAGCACCATGTCCGGGCGCGCCGCGAGCGCCGCGACGGCCCGTTCCATCGCGAGGAGCGAGGCCCGGAGAATGTTGATCGCGTCGATCTCCGCGGGCGAGGCCCGGCCGACGCCCACGGCGAGGGCCCGGGCCCCGATCTCGGCGTAAAGCAGTTCCCTTTTGCGGGGGGTCAGGGTCTTGGAATCGGCGAGGCCCGCGATCGGGTCGCGGGGATCGAGGATGACGGCGGCGGCGACCACGTTGCCGGCGAGCGGCCCCCGCCCCGCCTCGTCGGCGCCGGCGTAGACCGCCCCCGCGGTTCCCAGGGGGTAGACGAAGGGGGGAAGTTCTCTGCGGGCCATGGCGCTCTCCCTCGGCGAATACGAAAAACAACGGGCGCGGCGCGGGCCGGCCGGGAAACGGGGCGCCCTTTACGCCGCCCCGCCGGATTCCGCCGCCTTCAGCACCGCGTCGGCGGCGAGCGCGTCGGAATCGAGGCTGAGCTGCCTGTGGATGCGGTTGAATTCCATGAACAGGCGGCGGTTGTCGGTGGTGAAGATCCGGCTTATCTCCTTGCGGATGTTCGCGGGGGTGCAGTCGTCCTGGATCAGCTCGGGCACGACGCGCTTGCCGCTCAGCAGGTTCGGCAGGGAGAACATGTCGACCTTGAGCACCCTCCGGCCGATCATGGCCGTGACGGCGCTGACTATGTAGCACACGACCATGCTCTTGTTGAGCAGCATGGCCTCCAGGGTGGCGGTGCCCGAGGCGATCATCAGGGCGTTCGAGGCGCTCATGACCTCCTTGGACTTCCCGACCCAGATGGTGAGGGGGATGTTGGGGGCGTGCCGGCGCCAGATCCTCGCGATCAGCTCGGCCTTGGCCCCGGTGGTCGCCGCGCTGATGAAGCGCATGACCGGGTAGCGTTTCTGCAGGGCGTAGGCGGCCTCGGCGAACTCCGGCGTCAGAAACTTGATCTCGCCCTTCCGGCTGCCCGGGAAAACGCCGACGACCTGGTTGCTTTTCATGGCCACTTCGGAGAAATTGAGGGCGAGCCGCGCCGCGCTCATGGGCACGTTCAGGGGGATCTCCCGGGCGAGCCGGTGCCCGACGTAGGTGCACGGCGCGTCGTGCTTCCGGTAGAACTCCTCCTCGAAGGGGAGGATCGACAGGACCATGTCCGCGGCGGCCTTGATCTTTTCGATCCGGCCGGGGCGCCACGCCCACACCGAGGGGCTCACGTAATGAACGGTGGGAATGCCGTCCCGCCTGAGGCGGAGCTCGACGCCGAGATTGAAATCGGGCGCGTCGATGCCGACGTAGACGGCGGGCCGGGCCTTTCTGAGGGCGGAGATCAGGCCGCTCCTTACGCGCAGGACGCGCGGAAGCGCCATGAGGACCTCGAAGATGCCCATCACGGCGAGCTCTTCCATGTCGTACAGCTGCACGGCCCCGGCGCCGGCGGCGCGGCGCATTTTCGGGCCGAAGATCCCGATGAAGCGGGCGGAGGGATCGCGCTTCCTGAGCGCGAGGATCAGCCCCTCGCCCAGGGTGTCGCCCGAGGACTCGCAGGCGGCCAGGGCGTACAGGCGCCCCGCGCCCGCGCCGCCGGTCCCGGAAACGGGATCAGCGACAGATGCCACGGGTGCTTTCCTTCAGAAAGTCTATCATCAGCCCGACTGAAGGTTCCTGCTCCTTGAGAGGCTCAAGCTTTTCGACGGCCTCCTCGACGGTTTTGCTGTCGTTGTAGACGATCATGTAGGCCCGGCGGATGACGGTGATCGCCTCGGAGCTGAAGCCGCGGCGGTGGAGGCCTTCCTTGTTGATGCCGAACGGCTTGGCGTAATGGCCGGCGGCCATGACGAACGGCGGCACGTCCTTGTTGAGGCCGCTCATGCCGCCGATGAAGGCGTGGTCGCCCACGCGCCCGAACTGGTGGATGGCGGCGAGCCCCCCGAATATCACCCAGTTGCCGATGTGCACGTGGCCGGCGAGCGTGGCGTTGTTGGCGAAGATGCAGTCGTCGCCGATTACGCAGTCGTGGGCGACGTGCACGTTGACCATGAACAGGTTGCGGCTGCCGATTTTGGTCAGGCAATGATCCTGGACGGTTCCGCGGTGCAGCGTGCAGTGCTCGCGGATCACGTTGTCGTCGCCGAGTTCCAGATAGGTCCTCTCGCCGGCGTACTTCTTGTCCTGGCAGTCCTCGCCGACGGTCACGAACTGGAACAGCCGGTTGCGCCGGCCGATCTTGGACGGGCCTTTGATGACGCAGTGGGAGGCGATGGTCGTGCCTTCCCCGATCTCGGCTTCCGGCCCGATGACCGTCCACGGGCCGACGGTTACGCCCGGGCCGATCACGGCGTCTTCGCTGACGATGGCGGTGGAATGTATAACTGCGGTTTTATCGATCATGTCTGCCTGCTCCCGTGGAAAAAAATCAGCCCTTGCGCTTCGCGCACATCAGATCGGCGGAGCACACCTCCTCGCCGTCCACCGAGGCGACGCCGGTAAACTTGGCGATGCCGCGTCTCTCCTTGAGGAACTCGACTTCGAGGATCAGCTGATCGCCCGGGACGACCGGATGCTTGAACCTGGCGTTGTCGATCGAGGCGAAATAGTAGAGCTCGTCCTGCTGCGGCTTGCCCTGCATGGTGAAGGCGAGGATGCCCGTGGCCTGGGCCATGGCCTCGAGGATCAGCACGCCCGGGAAAACGGGCTTGCCCGGGAAGTGGCCCTGGAAGAACGGCTCGTTGAACGACACGTTCTTGAGGCCCCTCAGGGTCTTGTGCTCCCCTTCGGTGCAGTACTCCAGAACCCTGTCCACCAAGAGGAACGGGTAACGGTGCGGCAGAAGATTCAGAATCCTCTGAATGTCTAATTCGTTGTTCATAGTGCTCAATTTTTATTCCTTACTTTGCTTGCCTTCGATCTGAGCCAGTCTGTTCTCCGTGTCGAGCAGCCTCCTGTAGATCTTTTCTATCTGGTACATGCGGGCCTGTGTTCTGAACCAGGTCGAAGCCTCCTGTACCGGCAGGAACGACTGGTACTTGCCGGGCTTCTTTATGTTTGAACCGACCTGTCCGAGGATGTGGACGCCGTCGCATATGGTGATGTGGCCGTTAAACACGGAAGTGCCGCCGATAATGCAGTATTTGCCGATGGTGACGCTCCCGGCGATCACCGTGGCCCCGGCGATCGCCGTGCCGTAGCCGATCCTGTCGTTGTGCGCAACCTGCACCTGATTGTCTATTATAACATTATCTTCTATGACTGTGTCATCTATTGCGCCCCTGTCTATGGTGGTGGAGGCGCCGATTTCCACGTCGTTGCCGATGACCACCCGGCCGACCTGGGGGATCTTGATCCAGCGGCCGCGCTCGTTGGCGTAGCCGAAGCCGTCCGAGCCGATGACCGCGCCGGACTGGAACAGGCAGCGCTCGCCGACCACGCAGTCGTGGTAAATGCTCACGTTGGCCCAGAGTTTGGTGTCGCGGCCGATCACGGCGTTCCGGCCGACGAAGCAGTTCGGGCCGATCTGCGCCCCCGAGCACACGCGGGCCCCGGCCTCGATCACGGCGTTCGCCCCGACGGAGGCGCCGGGCTCGACCGTCGCCGCGGGGTCGATCACCGCGCTCGGGTGGATGCCGTCGGCGCTGCGCGGCGTGGTGTCGAAGATCCGGGCGGCCTTGGCGAAGGCGAGATACGGATCGCCGACGGTGATGTAGTTCAGGCCGAGCGCCGGATCCGCCGCGTCCTCGCGGACGATTACCGCCCCGGCCTTGGTGTCCTTCAGGTATTTGTGCATTTTCTCATCGGACAGGAAACTTATCTCGTCCGGCCCCGCCGAGGCCAGGTTGGCCACCTTAAAGACCTCCTTGTCTCCGTCCCCCTCGACTTTTCCGCCAACCGTCTGGGCAATTTCAGAAATCTTCATCTGTTCAACACCTCACCTAAAGATACCGCTCAAAAACACCGGGAACCCGCCGGCCGCGTCCCGGGGCGCGGCCGGCGCATATAAAATTTTACCACAACCCGGCCGGAAAAACTCCCGGTTATTGCGGGGGACGCGCCGCGGCCGGGCGGACCGGGCCGCCCGGCGGTCCCCCGCCCCCGAAAAAAAAAGACCCGCCCGGGTTTCCCCGGACGGGCGCGTTCGTGCCGGACGGATCCGGAAACGGCTACTTGGCCTTGCTGACTTCCTCGATGACCTTGTCCGAGATGTCGATGGCGTCGTCGGAGATGTACAGCAGCACCTCGGCGCGGAGCACCGCGTCGATGTTGTTCTGCTTGGCCACCGTGTCGATGGCGCTCTGGATCTTCTTGTCGATCTCGGTCTTCTCCTTCATCATGAGCTTCTGCTGCTCTTCGCGCAGCTCGCTGTACTTGACCTGCATCTCGGTTTCGAGAACCTGCAGCTCGCGCTGCTTCTTGGTCCTTTCCTCCGGGGCGAGCTTGCTGTCATTGAGGGCCTTCTCGATGACGCTGCCGTCGTTGTGCAGTTTGTCGAGGGCCTTCGACTTGGAGGCCGTGGCCTTGTTTACCCGGTCCTCGGCGGCCTTGGCCTGGGGGATCTTGCTGTAGATGTACGGCACGTTTACGGAAGCGATGACCGCCGGCCCGTTCGGGGCGGCGGAGGCCGTGGCGGCGCCTAAGGCCAGAGAGACGCCGAGCGCCAGTAATGACAATGACTTTAACATAATTTCTCCTAAATGAATCCTGACAAGTTTGGCGCACCTCCGGCCGGGACACGCGCCGCCGTGCCTTGGGTGAACCGGTGAAATCCTTGCGCGAAAGCACATATATTATATATGTTGCGGCGAAAAATCAACGGAATAATTCGCCGAAACGTGTTTTTTTTTCCAAAATGCGGCAAAGCCGCGGAACCGGCCGGCGGCCCGCCCCCTTTCCGGGAGGGCGCGGGCGCCCCGCCGCCCCCGCCGTCAGAACGTCCGGCCGAGCGTGAAGCTGAAGAACTCCGTCCGGTCGCCGTCGAGCTTTTTGAGCGGTCCGGCCAGGGTGAAGCCCACCGGGCCCACCGGCGACATCCAGATCACGCTCGCCCCGTAGGACGCCCGGATCTTTTTGGGATCGGAGAAGTCGTACAGGTAGTCGCAGTTGCCGAGGCACTGCTTCACGTACGACTCGTCGTACGTGGTGTCCCACAGCGAGCCCGCGTCCACGAACAGCGTGGTTCTGACCTTGGTGTCGTAGCCCTCCGAGGCGAACGGGGTCGGGACGACCAGCTGGAGGCTCCCCGTGACGATCGCGTTGCCGCCGACGACGTCCCGGGTGGCGATCACGCCGTTGTTGCCGAGCATGGTGTAGTCGTACAGCGCCCGCGGGCCCACGGAGTTGTACCTGAAGCCGCGCAGCCACTCGTCGCCGCCGAGGTAGAAGTTCTCGAAGAACGGCAGCACCTGGTCGACCCCGTTCTTGGTTCCGTAGCCGTTGCCGTAGCCCGCCTTGCCGCGCAGGTTCACGATGAACCGGCGCTCCCGGTCGATCGGCCAGAAGTGGGTCGTTTCGGCGCGGATCTTGTAGTACTTGGTGTCGGAGCCCGGGACGGTCACGGACAGGCCCGCCCACTGCTTGTTGCCCTCGGTCGGGAACACGGCCCGGTCCAGCCAGTTGCGCGTGAAGGTGATGCTGCCCACCCAGTTCTGGAAAACGATCTTGTTGTCGTCCTCGTCCTCCTGGTACATGTCCCAGAATTTCTGGATCTGGATGAACGAGTTGGTCTGGGACAGCTCGTTGTTCACGTACGTCACGCCGTATCTGATGAAATTGTGCTCGTCGAGGGGATAGCCGATGTTCGCCCCCACGCCCCAGCGCCGGTTGGTGTAGTCGACCAGGTTGGCGTCGCCCGCCTCGAATTTCTCGTAGAAGACGTTGCCGCCGAGGGAAATGCCGTCCACGGTGAAGTAGGGCTCCTCGTAGGTGAGCTCGACCTTGCGGTCGTACTTGTTGGTGTTCATGGCCAGGGAGATCTTGCCGCCGTAGCCCATGAAGTTGCTCTGGGAGATCTCGCCGTCCAGGGTGATGCCGGTCTGGGTGCCGAAGCCCACGCCCGCCTTGATCGACCCCGTGGGCCGCTCCTTGACGGTGGTCACCACTTCCACGGTGTCGGGATCGGGGCCGGTCTTCTTCGGCTCGATCTCGACGGTTTCGAAAAAGCCGAGCTGGTCGAGCCTCGTCTTGGAGGTGGAGATGGCCTCGTTCGACAGCCAGGTGCCGTCCATCTGCCTGATCTCGCGGCGGACCACCTCGTCGGTGGTGACGGTGTTGCCGGTGATCTTCACGTCGGTGACGTAGATCCTCCGGCCGGGCTCGACCTGGAAATTGATGTCGACCAGGCGGTTCTCGTCGTCGATCACCGAGACCCCCCTGACTTTGGTGTAGGCGTAGCCGAATTTGCCCATGTAGTTCGCGAGGACCTCCTCGGCGTGGGTCACCTGGGCCGCGCTGTAGATGTCCCCTTTGCGCAGCGGGATGATCCGCTGCATTTCGTCGGTGCGCCCGTACGTCTCGCCCACGACGCGGAACTCGTTCATCTTGTACTGCTCGCCCTCGCTGACGGCCACGCTCACGTAGACGCTTTTGCGGTCCGGGGTGATTTCCACGCGGGTCGAGTCGATGTTGAAGCGCACGTAGCCGCGGTTCATGTAGTACGAGCGGAGCGTTTCCATGTCGCCGTTGAATTTCTGGCTCTGGAAGTTGCGGCTGGCCAGGAAGTTCCACCACGGCACCGAGTCGCGGAGCTCGAACTGGCCGATGAGCTTCTCCTCGGGGAAGACCCGGTTGCCCACGATGTTGATCTGCTCGATCTTGGCGCTGACGCCCTCCGTGAAGTTGAACTTCACGTCCACGCGGTTGCGCGGCAGGTACACCAGGATGGTGCTCACCTTCGCCTGGTAGCGGCCCATGCTGTGGTAGTAGTCCTCGAGGGACGCCTCCAGCTCCTTCAGTTTGATGACGTTCAGGGTCTCGCCGACCTTGACCCCCTGCATGGTGATGATCTCGGTGATCTGGTCGGTCTTGATGGCGTCGTTGCCCGCGCAGGTGATGTTGACGATGGTCGGCCGCTCCTTCACCCCGACGGTGAGCACGCCGTTCTCGTCGATGTACGCCTCGACCTCGTCGAAGTTATGCGTCGCGTAGATCTTTTTGAGGGACTGCGAAATGTCGTCCCTGGTCACCGTGTCCCCGACCTGGACCGGCATCGCGAGCAGCACGGCGCCCTTGGTGACGCGGTACAGGCCCCGCACCCGGATATCGGTAATCCTGATTGACGGCGCGGGCCCGGCCTGCCCCTCGCGCGCCGGCCCGGGTTCCGCCGTTCCGGACGGCTCCGCCGCGGCGGAGGACGGGCCGGCGAGGACGAGCGCGCCCGCCGCGCAGGCCGCCAGCAGTCCCCGTTTAAAACATGAATCAGACATTTTTGACAATCTTCGTTACCATATCTAGCTGTTGTTATTCCACTCCCGGCCGCGGCCTCAGGGCCTCAGGCCGTAGTACAGGTCGTTGAACACGGCCAGAACCATCAGCCCGAGCAGCAGGAACATGCCCGCGTACGTGAGCCGGCCTATCACCGCCTCGCTCAGGGGGCGGCCGCGGATCGCCTCGACCGCGTAAAAAAACAGGTGGCCGCCGTCCAGGAAAGGCACCGGCATCAGGTTGAGGATCCCGAGGTTCACGCTGATGAGCGCGAGGAACCCCAGAAAATACACGAACCCCAGGCTCGCGGTGATGCCCGCGCCCTTGGCGATGCCGATGGGACCCGACACGTTCTTCACCGAGATGTCGCCCGTGCAGAACTTCCCGATGATCTGCAGGGTGACCGCGCTCATGCGGACGGTTTTGCCCGCGCCCCTGAGCAGCGCCTCGCCGAAGGGGTAGGTCCGCGTGAAAAAGACCTCCTCCACGACGCTGCCCTCGGGGGAGATGCCCGCGAAGCCGGTGATCTCGCCGGTGTCGGGATTCCTTTTTTCGGCGGGGGTCAGCGTGAGGCCGAGCTCGGCCCCGTCCCTTTCGACCCGCAGGGCGATCCCCCGGCCCGGGCTCGCGCGGATCGCCGCGGCGAATTCTTTCCAGGCGGTCCAGGGGCCGCCGCCGAATCCCAGGATCCGGTCGCCCTTCCTGAGCCCGGCTTTCTCCGCGGCGGATCCGCCGGCCACGAAGCTGACGACGTCGCCGATCCGGTACCTGAGCGGCTCGATCCCCAGCTGGCCGAGGATGTCCGTCTCGCGCGGGTCGATGTTCCACCCCGAGAGATCGAGCGACAGGTTCCTTTCCGGCCCCGCGCCGAGACCGCCCCGGACGGCCACGCTCACGGCGCTCTCGCCGGTGTGGCCGACGAGCTCGTACATGGCCTCCTCCCAGTCGGCCACGGCGACGCCGCCGACCGAGACGATCAGATCGCCGTCCGCAAAGCCCGCCCGGGCGGCCGCGCCGGTTGCGTCGGTGAGCTCGGCCGCCGGTTTGAAATCGTCCACCCCGGCGACGAAGGCGGCGCTGTACAGGCCCCACGCCAGCAGGATGTTGCAGAAGGGCCCCGCGAACACGATCAGGAAGCGCTGCCAGACCTTTTTGCCGGCGAACGACCCGTCCCGGTACCGCGGCAGAGCCGCGAGCCGCGCCGCCTCCGCCTCGTCCGCCGGGTTCTCGCCGTACATCTTGACGTAGCCGCCCAGGGGAAAGGCGCACAGCGCGTACTCCGTGCCCCGCCGGTCCCGGAAGGAGCACAGGCGCGGCCCGAAGCCCAGGGCGAAGCGCTCCACGTAAACGCCGCACATCCGGGCCGCGGCGAAATGGCCGGCCTCGTGGATGGCGATCAGCACGCCCAGCGCCACCGCGAAATAAAAAACGCTCGTCAGAATCATCATGCGCCGCGCTCCCGTCAGGCGAGCAGGGACAGCTCGCCGAAGGCCCGGGCCCGCGCCTGGGCGTCGACCTCGAGCACCGACTCGAGATCCGGCACGCCGGCGGCCGCGAAGCCGGGCGCGACCTTCGCGCAGACCCGGTAGATGTCGGTGAACTTTATCTTTCCGTCCAGGAACGCCCCGACCGCCACCTCGTTGGCGGCGTTGAGCGCCGTGGTCACGGCCTGCGAGACGCGGCACGCCTCGATCGCGAGGCCGAGGCACGGGTAGCGGGCGAAATCCGGCTCCCGGAACGTGAGGGGACCCGCGGCGGCGAAATCCAGGGCGGGCGCGCCGCCGTCGATCCGGTCGGGGTACGCGAGGGCCCGCGCGATGGGGGTGCGCATGTCGGGCGCGCCCAGCTGGGCCAGGACGGCGCCGTCGGCGTAGCGCACCATCGAATGGATCACCGATTCCGGGTGGACGACGATCTTTATGTCCGCGGGATCCGCGTTGAAGAGCCATCTGGCCTCGATGAACTCGAGGCCCTTGTTCATCATGGTCGCGCTGTCGACGCTGATCTTCCGCCCCATGCTCCAGTTCGGGTGGCTCACCGCCTCGGCCGGGGTCACCGCGTCCAGGGTCGCGGGGTCGCGATCCCGGAAGGGGCCGCCCGAGCCCGTGAGGATCAGCCCGACGATCCCGGCGCCCTTAAGGTCGCACCGGCCCACGCGGCGCTGCTCCCGCTCGGGCAGGCACTGGAAAATGGCGCTGTGCTCGCTGTCGACGGGGATGATCGCCGCCTTGTAGCGGCGGGCGGCGTTCATGAGGATGTGCCCGCTCATCACCAGCGATTCCTTGTTGGCGAGGTACACCGTCCGGCCCCGCGAGATCGCGGCCAGGGTCGGCTTGAGCCCCGCCGCCCCGACGATCGCCGACATCAGCCCGTCGTACTCCTCGCTCGCCGCCACGGCGCAGAGATTCTCCTCGCCGAACAGGATGTCGGTCCGGCACCCCGAGGCGGCGGCGAACTCCCTGAGTTTGCCGTAGGCCTCCCGGTCGGTGGCCACCGCGACCGCCGGGGCGAATTCCCGGATTATGCGGGCCATGGCCGCGTGGTTCTTATGGCAGGAGGCGGCGTAAAGGGAGTACCGGTCCGGATTCCTCCTGATGACGTCGAGCGTGTTCCCGCCGATTGAGCCGGTGGCCCCGAGCACGGTAATCTTTTTCATGTTCCCCTACCCCAGGACGCTCGCGGCGGCCGCGTACGTGACCAGAAACACCGGAACGGCCGCGAGCATGGAATCGATCCGATCGAGCACGCCGCCGTGCCCGGGCAGGATGAAGCCCGTGTCCTTCATGCCGGTCTCGCGCTTGAGCAGGCTTTCCCACAGATCCCCGATCACGGAGAACACCACCGTGGCCGCGGCCGCCGCGGCGAGCGCGGGCATCGAGCCGTAGGCCATGCCGTAGCAGCCCCGCCAGGCGAGGACCGCGAACACGGCGAGCGCGAGGAGCAGGCCCCCGCACAGGCCCTCGACGGTCTTGTTCGGGCTCACCGCCGGACTCATCTTGTGCTTCCCCGCGGCCCTGCCGACGAAGTAGGCCCCGGAGTCGGCGGCCCAGACCAGGACCATCACGGAAAGCACCGCCGTGACCCCGACGTAGAAGTCGCTGCGGAAGCTCTGGCACCTGATGATGTAAAACGCGAAGAAAAACGGCACGAGACAGGCGATTCCGGCGACCGCCCGGAACATTTTCGAATGGATGATCTTCGAGTTGTGCGGGTAGGTCAGCACGAAGAAGGCCGCCGCGATCCACCAGGCCGCGCTGCACCCGAAAACGTACTTGAGCAGCGGATTGGCGCCCGCCGCGAACAGCTGGTGGACGCGGACGTCGTCGGCGAACGGCGCGGGCAGGTCGCTCGAGCCCCACACCAGCAGGTAGATGAGATTGGTGAAGCACAGGATGAACGCCGTGTACAGGGCGCGCAGCGCGAAAATCAGCCGGCTGTTCTTCCGCATGAACTCGCCCGGGGATTTAAGCAGCATCTCGTCGTGCACCGCGTTCGGGAAGACGAACTGCGAGTACTCGAAGGCGGCGAGCGCGAGGAGCAGGTACAGCCCGCCCTCGAAAAGCGCGAGCGAGCCGTCCCCGAACGAAAAGGTCAGCCAGAACACCGCCAGGATGATCAGAATGACGCCCGTTACGATTCTTTTTTTCATTGCATACAACCCGATAAAAAAATCACCTCAGCTCCCGGCCCGCGGCCTCAGAGCGTCTCGCCCCGGATCTGCTCCCCGGTGCAGCCGAACCGCCTCTCCCGCGCCGCGTAGTGATCCACCGCCCGGCGGAAGACCTCCCCGTCGAAATCGGGCCACAGGACGTCGGTGACGTATATTTCGCTGTAGGCCAGCTGCCAGAGCAGGAAATTGCTCACCCGGTGCTCGCCCCCGGTGCGGATGAGCAGATCGACGTCGGGGCCGATCTCGAGATTGGCCCCGATGAGCTCCTCCGTCAGGTCCCCGGGCCCGGGGCCGCCGTTCCCGGCCGCGCCGGCCAGGATCCTGCGGACGGCGTTCAGGATGTCCCACCTGCCGCCGTAGTTGACGGCGACGTTGAGCAGCAGCCCGGTGTTGCCCGCCGTGAGCTCCTCGGCCGCCGCGATGCTTTTTTTGAAGTTTTCGGAAAAAGCCCCGCGGTCGCCGACGATCTTCAGCCTGACGTTGTTCTGATTCAGCTTGCGGACTTCGTTGGCCAGGGCCCAGGAGAACAGGTCCATGAGGGCGTCCACCTCGTCGCGCGGGCGGCGCCAGTTCTCCGAGGAAAAGGCGAAGAGAGTCAGGATCCGGACGCCGTTCTCCGCGGCGAACGCCACCGCCTTCCTGACCGCCTCGACGCCGGATCTGTGGCCGAAGATGCGCGGCTTTCCCCGGGCGCCCGCCCATCTGCCGTTGCCGTCCATGATGATGGCGACGTGGTCCGGCACGCTCTGCCGGTTCATCCGCTGAAGATCCGCTAACTCGCTCATAGTGCCGCGCGGCGCCTAAATTTCCATCAGTTCCTTTTCTTTTTCCGCGAGCAGGCCGTCGGCCTTCTTGATGGCCGCGTCGGTCAGCTTCTGGATGGCGTCCTGCGAGCGGCGCTCCTCGTCCTCGGAAATCTGCTTTTCCTTGAGCAGAGCCTTGACCTCGCTGTTCGCGTCGCGGCGCAGGTTGCGGATCTGCACCTTGGACTGCTCGACCTCGGCGCGGACGACCTTGATGAGATCGCGGCGCCTTTCCTCGGTGAGCGGGGGCAGGGGCACGCGGATGCTCGTTCCCGCGGTCACGGGGTTCAGGCCGAGACCGCTGTTCATGATGCCCTTTTCCACGGCGCTTATGGCGCTCTTGTCGAACACGCTCACCGCCAGGGTGCGGGCGTCCTCGACGTTCACCTGGGCGAGCTGGCGCAGGGGGACGGAGGAGCCGTAGTAGTCGACCGTCACGGCGTCGAGGATCGCCGGCTGCGCGCGCCCGGTGCGGATCTTGGAAAGATTCGACTTAAGCGCGTCCACGGCTTTGTTCATTTTATCGCCGGCCTGTTTCTGAATATCTTTGATCATATGCTTGCTTTCTCCGCTCGTCATGTGCCTTTTGTCATCCGCCCGCGGCTTTCCGCCCGATCGCGGTGCCTTCCGGCTCGCCGCGGATCACTCTCATCAGGGCGCCCTCTTTGTTCATGTTGTAGACCAGGATCGGCATTCCGTGGTCCCTCGCCAGAATAAAGGCGCTCAGATCCATAACCTTCAGTTCTTTTTCGACTACTTCCCGGTACGAAAGTTCACGGTACAGCACCGCCCCCGGATCCCGCTCCGGATCGGCGCTGTAAACCCCGTCCACCCGGGTGCCCTTGATCACGGCGTCGGCCCCCAGTTCGATCCCCCGCAGGCAGGCCGCGCTGTCGGTGGTGAAGAACGGGTTGCCGGTCCCGGCGGACATGATGACTACTTCGCCCCGCTTCAGGCGGGCGTCCGCCTCCATCCACGAGTACGGGAGGGTAACCCCCTGGATGGGCATCGCCGACATCAGCGCCGTCCCGACGCCGATCCGCTCGAGGGCGTCGCGCATGGCGAGCCCGTTCATGACCGTGGCCAGCATGCCCATGTGGTCGCCGGCGACCCGGCCCAGCCCGGCCGCCGCGAGTTTCGCGCCCCTGAAGATGTTGCCGCCCCCGATCACCAGCCCGATCTGCACGCCGGCCCCGGCCAGTCCCGCGATCTCCCCGGCCGTCCGCCGCAGCACCGCGGGGTCGATGCCGAAAGCTTCGTCCCCTTCCAGGGCCTCGCCGCTCAGTTTAAGTAAAATTCTCTTGTACGCGATGTCCGAACTCATGCGCCTCTCCGGTGTTCCGTCTTTTTTTCCGCGCCCGCCGCGCGGGTCTCAAAGCGGCTTTATTATAAACCGAAAAGCGATTTTGCGTCTACCGTGCGCGCGGCCCGGGGGGCAAACAAAAAAAGGGAGCCGCCGGCCCCCTCTTTTTTCCGCGTTTTCCGCGTCGTCCCCGCGCGGGCTACTTCCTGGCGGCGGCCATCTGCTCGGCCACCTCGGACGCGAAGTCCGCGGACTTCTTCTCGATGCCCTCGCCCACGACCATGCGCACGAACGACCTGACGACGGCGCCGTGCGCCTTGAGCAGGTCGCCGACCTTCACGCTGTCGTCCTTGACGAAGTTCTGCTCGGTCAGCGAGATCTCGCCGGTGTACTTGGCCATGCGGCCGCTGATGATCTTTTCCACGATCGCGGCGGGCTTCGGCTTGGCGGCCTCGGCGTTCTCCTTGAGGGCCAGCTCGAGCTGGACCTGGCGCTCGTGCTCGACCTGCTCGGCCGGAACGTCCTCCGGGTTCACGTACTGCGGGTTCAGGCCGCAGACGTGCATGGCGACGTCCTTGGCCAGGGCGGCGTCGCCGCCTTCCATGTCGACCAGGACGCCGATGCGCCGGTTGCCGTGGATGTACAGGCCGACGTTGGGTCCCTTGATCCCGGCGACGCGGCGGATCGACATGTTCTCGCCGATCCGGGCGATCAGCGCGGTGAGGCGGGCCCCGACGGTCTCGTCGCCCTCGTAGGGCAGGGCCTTGAGGGCCTCGACGTCGGTCACGCCGTTGTCGGCGGCGATCGCGGCGATCTTCGCGCAGAACTCGTTGAAGCTGGCGTCCTTGGCCACGAAGTCGGTTTCGCAGTTGATCTCGGCGATGAACGTGCCGTTCGCGGAGGCCGCGGCGACGATGACGCCTTCGGCGGTCACGCGGCCGGCCTTCTTGGCGGCCTTGGCCTGGCCGCTCTTGCGCATGTCGTCGATCGCCTTCTCGATGTCGCCGCCGGCGGCCACCAGGGCCTTCTTGCAGTCCATCATGCCGGCGCCGGTACGCTCGCGTAATTCTTTTACGAGAGCAGCGGTAATGTTTGCCATCTTAAATATCCCAAAATTTCTGTGTAAGCTTAAGCGGGCGGGGAGAGCGGTCCCTCCCCGCGGTTTAACGGACGGAAGACCCGGATCAGGCCTCTTCCTTCGCGGCGGCCGCGGCTTCGGCCTCGCGGACCTCGCGGGCCTCGTTCACGGCGGCGGCCGCGGCGCTGAGGTACAGATTGATGGCGCGGATGGCGTCATCGTTGCCCGGGATCACGTAGTTGACCAGATCGGGATCCGAGTTGGTGTCCACGACGGCCACCACCGGGATGCCGAGCTTGCTGGCTTCCTTGATCGCGATGTGCTCAACCTCGGCGTCGATTACGAACAGCACGTCGGGCAGGCTGCCCATGTCCTTGATGCCGCCCAGGCTCCTTTCGAGCTTGGCCATGACGCGGGTGCGCTCGAGGGCCTCTTTCTTGGTGAGCTTCTCGAAGGTCCCGTCGGAGGCCTGGGTCTCGAGATCCTTGAGGCGCCTGATGGACTGCCTGACGGTCTTGTAGTTGGTGAGCATGCCGCCGAGCCAGCGGTGGTTGACGTAGAACTGGCCGCAGGAGAGCGCGTACTCCCTGACCTGATCGGCGGCGGCGCGCTTGGTGCCCACGAAGAGCACCTTGCCCTTGTTCGCCACCTTCCGGCCGATGAAGTTGAGGGCGTCGTTGAAGAGTTCCTCGGTCCGGTCGAGGTTGATGATGTGCACGCCGTTGCGGGCGCCGTAAATGTACTGCTTCATCTTCGGGTTCCAGTAGCGGGTCTGGTGGCCGAAGTGAACGCCGGCTTCGAACATTTCGTCGATAGAAACTTTAGACATCCGATTATCCTTACGGGGTTGTTCCTCCACCGGACGGGAATGTGAACTGACCTGCAGCACCCCCACATTTGCCCTTGAAGCCCGGTGTGTGTGATCGTAAAAAAAAAAAATAAACCCGGCGCGGCGCGCCGGCTTTCCGCGCGGAGCGGAAAGCAGACGGATTATACCCCGTAAGGGCGCGGGGTTCAACAGTTTTTTCGCGCCGGGCCGGGCGGCGCCGGGGCCGGGAAATAATGTTATAATTACCGCGGATTTTCTTCTGTCCGCGCGCCGTCCGGCCGGGATCCCGGGCCGCGCGCAAAAACGGGAAAGCGCTTCATGAACAACGTTATTGTAAAAACCGCGGCCCAGATCGAAAAAATGCGGCCCGCCTGCCGGATAGCCGCCGAGACCCTGGACATGATCGGGCCGCACGTCCGGGCGGGCGTGACCACCGGCGAGCTGGACGACATCATGCTTAAATTCATCGAGGAGGACCGGCAGGCGGTGTCGGCCTGCCTGGGCTACAACGGCTACCCGAAATGCGCCTGCATCTCGGTGAACGAGGTGGTGTGCCACGGCATCCCCGGCCCGCGCCGGCTCCACAACGGCGACATCGTCAACATCGACGTCACCGTGATCAAGGACGGCTGGCACGGCGACACCAGCAAAATGTACGTCGTCGGGGAAACCTCCCCGCGGAACCGCCGCCTCGTCAGGGCGACGCAGCAGTGCCTTTACGAGGCCATCCGGGCCATGGGCCCGGGCCGCAACCTCACCGACGTCGGCAAAGCCATCCAGAAAATAGCCGACCGGGAAGGGTTCTCGGTGGTGCGCGACTACTGCGGCCACGGCATCGGCGAGGGCTTCCACGAGCCGCCCCAGGTCGTCCACTACTACCCCAATCCCTACAGCCTGACGCTCCGGCCGGGCATGGTGTTCACCATCGAGCCCATGATCAACGCCGGGGGCTGGAAGGTCAGGCTGAACAAAAAAGACGGCTGGACCGTGACCACCGCCGACAAACAGCCGTCGGCCCAGTTCGAGCACCAGATCGTCATCACCGAAACCGGCTGCGAGGTCCTGACGCTGCGGGACGAGGAAGAGGACACCCTCGGCCGGTTCATCGCCGCCGGAGCCTAGCCCGGGCTCACGCGCCGGGGCCTTCCGCGAGGCCCCCGGCGTCGAGGAGCTCCGTGAGCTCGGCGCGGAGCCGCTCGCGCGCCTCCGCGCCCAGAGGCAGCCCGTCCTGGCCGGTGACCGAGAAGAAGTCGTCGGCCCGTTCTCCGGTCGTGGTTATCTTGGCCGCGTGGATGACCAGATCGTTTTCGCTGAACACCTTGGCGATTTTGGCGAGGAGCCCCGGCCGGTCCAGCGTGGTGATCTCGAGCGGGGTCAGGGCGGATTCGCCGTCCTCGAGGAACGTCACCGCCGTCGGGTGCCGGAACTGCCTGAGCCGCTGGGGAAGCGGCTTTATTTTCGGCGGCCGGTACTCCGGCGAGGCGACGGAGTCCGCGAGGGCCCTCCGGATGGCCGGGATCCGGTCGAAATCGATCTGGCGGCCCGCGTTGTCCACGAACGTGAAGGTGTCGAGGGCGTAATTGTTGCCCGTGTTCGAGATGGTCGAGGCGAGGACGTTCAGGTTCTTCTCCGCGAGCACGCCCGTGACCCGCGCGAACAGCCCGTTGTACTCCTTCGTGTAGATGAACAGCTCGGTTCCCCCGGTCGCGCCGTCCTGGCCGAACAGGATGAGCGGGCCATCGTCCTGGTGGCTGATGATGTTCCGGGTGTGCCAGGCGATCTGCTGCGGCGAGTACCTGATGAAGTAGTCGCGCTTCAGGTTGGTCCACACCTTGAACACCTCGATGGGACTGATCCCGGTGGCGGTGAGCATGCCCATGGCCCGCTTCTGGTTCTCGCGCACGTGGAGGCTGAGGTCCGGGGGATTTTCCAGCCCCTTGCGCAGCGCGTCCCGGGCCTCGAAGTACAGGGTGCGCAGCAGCGTGTCCTTGTAGCTGTTCCATTCGGTGTCGTTCGTGCCGCAGATGTCCGCCACGGTGAGGCAGTACAGGTAGTTGAGGCAGGTCTCGTCCCCCACCCGCCGCGCGAATTCCGCCACCACCTCGGGCGAGGAGATGTCCCGCCGCTGCGCGACCATGGACATGTAGAGATGGTTCCGCACCATCCAGGCGACCAGCTTGCTTTCGTAGCGGTTGTAGCCGTGGAGCTGGCAGAAGTAGCGGGCCATGGGGGCGCCGTTCTCGGCGTGGTGGCCGCCCCGGCCCTTGCCGATGTCGTGGAACAGGGTCGCGAGCACCAGCAGATCGGGCGAGGGAATGTGCCCGTAGGCCTGCCTGAACAGGCTGAAGTCCGCTTTCCGCCCGTGCGTGAAGTCGTAGATGTTCCGCAGGGCCCGCATGGTGTGCTCGTCCACGGTGTAGGTGTGGAACATGTCGAACTGCATGAGCCCCGCGATGTTCTCCCAGTGCGGGGTGTACAGCGACAGGATGTGGTGCCGGTGCATGATCGGCAGGGCCGCGGCGAGCGCCCGGGGCTTGGAGATGATTTTCCGGAAGATCGCGCGGCACTCCCGCCGCTCGCACAGGTGGAAGTTGATGCTGCGCCGCGCCGCGCGCAGGTGCCTGATGCACCGGACGTATATGCCCGAGAGCTCCTCGCGCTCCGTCAGGATGAGGAAGAGCTCGAGGATCGTCTGGGGCTTTTTCACGAAGATCTCGGGATCCATCACGTCGATCAGGTCGTCCCGCAGCAGGAAATACTGGTTGAAGACCTTGCCCTTGATCAGCTTTTTCGGAAAAATCCGCTCCTGCATCAGCTGCATGCAGATCTCGTTGAGCTCGAGAACCCGGTGCAAAGTCTGGAAGAACCGCTTCATGAGGGCCTCGACCGGCGCGTTGCCCTCCCCGGCGTAGCCGAGATGCTCGGCGACCTTGCGCTGGCAGTCGAACGTCAGGCGGTTGTCCGGCCTGTTCACGGAGATATGCAGCGCGAACCTGACGCGCCACAGGAAATCCCGGCATTCCCGGAGCTCGATGTATTCCATCCGGGTGAGGAGGCCGCCCGTCCAGAGATCCCGGAGCGTGCGGATGCCGAAGGCCTTGCGCGCGATCCACTGGATGTTCTGGATGTCCCTGAGGCCCCCGGGATTGTTCTTGAGATCCGGCTCCAGCATGTAGATGGAATCCCGGTGGGAGGAGCGGCGGGCGGTCTGCTCGCTGATCTTCGCCCTGAAAAACTCCCCGGCGGGCCAGAAGTCGTCCGCCTCGATCCGCGCCCGGAAACGGCGGAAGATCTCGGCCGAGCCCGCGAGAAAGCGCGACTCGAGGCAGTTGGTGGCGACGGTGACGTCCTTGCGCCCCTCGGTCACGCATTCGTCGACGGTGCGCACCGACTGGCCGACGTCGAGGCGCAGATCCCACAGCAGGCCGGTGAACCGCGCGATCCGCTCCCGGAGGGCGTCCGGGACGGGCTCGTCGGTGATGATGAGGATGTCGATGTCCGAGCGCGGCTGCAGATCCGAGCGCCCGTAGCCGCCCACGGCGCACAGGCACAGCCCGGGGTAGCCGTCGAAGCCGAACTGCCGGTACAGCCTGGTCATGAGGGCGTCGATGAAGGCGGAGCGGGCCAGCACGAGCTCTTCCACCGTCACCCCCGCGAAAAAGTCCGCCTTGAGGCTCTCGAATTGCCGGGCGATCGCCTCGCGGCCGTTCTGCATGGTTATCTCGCCTTCGGGCCAGAAATCACCGATGTCCGTCGTCATGTTCCGTCCTCTTTCCGTCCGGGGGGAAGCCCCCGCGCGGGACCCGCGCCCCGGCGCCCCGCCCGTATGTGATTTTATTACAAACCGGCGCGCGTTAACTTTAACTGATTAACACAAATGACGCGCCGCCCGGGCGGCGGCGCCCCGCCCCGCCCGCAAAAAATAAGGGCCCCCGCGGGAGCGGGAGCCCTTCCGAAACCGCGCCGCCCGGTCAGGCGCCGAAATTGTCGAGGAGAATGTTCTCGTCCTCAACGCCCAGGCTGTGCAGCATGTCGATGGTCGACTTCGTCATCATCGGGGGACCGCACATGTAGAACTCGCAGTCTTCCGGAGCCTTGTGGTTCTTGAGGTAGTTCTCGTAAAGCACGTTGGAGATGAAGCCGGTGTAGCCCGTCCAGTTGTCCTCGGGCTGGGCGTCGCTCAGGGCGACGTGCCAGGTGAAGTTGGGATGCTCGCGGGCCAGCTGATCGAACTCGTCCTGGTAGAACATCTCCTTGAGGGAGCGCGCCCCGTACCAGAAGCTGATCTTGCGGTTCGTCTTGATGCGCTTGAGCTGGTCGAAGATGTGCGAGCGCATCGGGGCCATGCCGGCGCCGCCGCCGATGAACACCATTTCGGCGTCGGTCTCCTTGGCGAAAAATTCGCCGAACGGCCCGGAGATGGTGACCTTGTCGCCCGGCTTGAGGGACCAGATGTACGAGGACATCTGCCCCGGCGGCAGGGTCAGGTCGCGCAGGGGCGGCGTGGCGATGCGCACGTTGAGCATGATGAGCCCCTTCTCCTCGGGATAGGAGGCCATGGAGTAGGCCCTGAGGATGTGCGTGTCCACTTTGGAAACCAGATCGCGGAGCTTGTACTTCTCCCAGTCGCCGAGATATTCCTCCGGGATGTCGAAATCCCGATAGTTCACGGTGTGGGGCTCGGCCTCGATCTGGATGTAGCCGCCGGCCCGGAACGGCACCTCCTCCCCCTCGGGGATGCGCAGGCGCAGCTCCTTGATGAACGTGGCCACGTTCTTGTTGGAAATGACGGTGCAGATCCACTTCTTCACGCCGAAGACCGAAGCCGGGAGCTCGATCTCCATGTTCTGGCGCACGCCCACCTGGCAGGCCAGGCGCCAGCCCTCGCGGACCTCGCGCTTGGTCAGGTGGCCGAGCTCGGTCGGGATCACGTCGCCGCCGCCCTTGAGCACCTTGCAGCGGCACTGCCCGCAGGCTCCGCCGCCGCCGCACGCCGACGGCACGAAGATGCCCTGGTTGGCGAGGGACGTCAGGAGCTTGTCGCCCGCCGGCACCTGCACGGCCTTGTCGGGATCGCCGTTGATGCCGATGGTCACGTCGCCGCTGTTCACCATGAAGTGCTTGGCGACGACAATCGCGCTCACCAGAGCCATCACGATGATGATAAACAGGCTGACGCCATACAATACGGTTAACATCTGTTCTTGCCCCCTTACAGTTTAATGCCGGAGAAGGACATAAAGCCCAGGGCGATAAGTCCCGCGGTAATGAACACGATGCCGAGGCCGTTCAGGCCCTCGGGGAGGTGCGCGTACTTCAGCTTTTCGCGGACGGCCGCGAGGAGAATCAGGGCCAGGGCCCACGAGGAGCCCGATCCTATGCCGTACACCACCGACTCGGCGAAGTTGTACTCGCGCTGCACCATGAACGACACGCCTCCGAAGATCGCGCAGTTCACGGTGATGAGCGGCAGGAAGATGCCGAGCGCCGAATACAGGCTGGGCACGTACTTGTCCAGGAACATCTCGAGGATCTGCACCAGGGCGGCGATGACGCCGATGTAGGTTATGAACCCGAGGAAGGACAGGTCGATGCCGGTCTGGATGGCGTTGGGCTTCAGGACGTACGTGTACACGACGTTGTTGGCCGGGACCGCGATCGTCTGCACGACGATGACGGCGATGCCGAGGCCGATGGCCGTCTTGACCTTCTTGGACACGGCCAGGAAGGTGCACATGCCCAGGAAAAAGCTCAGCGCGAGGTTTTCGATGAAAACAGACCTTATGAATAAATTTACGTAATCCATCATGAAGCGTCCTTACGAGTTGTGTCATAGTCGGGCTTGCCGCCGGTGCCGCAGACCTGGTTGGTCAGCCAGATGAGCAGGCCGATCAGGAAGAAGGCGCACGGGGGCATGAGCATGAAGCCGTTGGGCACGTACCAGCCGCCGTCGTTCACGGTCTGGAAGACGGTGACGTCGAACCATTTGCCCGAGCCGGCGAGCTCGCGGACGGTGCCGAGGAAGCAGAGGATGATGCCGTAGCCGCAGCCGTTGCCGAGACCGTCGAAGAACGACAGGACGGGCGGGTACTTCATGGCGAACGCCTCGGCCCGGCCCATGACGATGCAGTTCGTGATGATCAGGCCGACGAACACGGAGAGCTGCTTGGACAGGTCGTAGCTGAAGGCCTTGAGCAGCTGGTCGACGATGATGACCAGCGAGGCGATTACCGTCATCTGCGCGATGATTCTCACGCTGTTCGGGATGAACCGGCGGATCGAGGAAATGATCAGGTTGGAGAACGCGGTGACGAAAGTCAGGGCGAGGCTCATGACCAGCGCGGTCTTCATGTTCGAGGTCACCGCCAGCGACGAGCAGATGCCGAGCACCTGGATCATCACGGGGTTGTCCTGTATCAGCGGCCTGACGAAGGCCTCTCGCGAGGTAGGTAAATCACTCATCACTGCACCTCCCTGTTCTTGACTTTCTTGAGGAAATCGGCGTAGACGATCTCGAACCAGTACCTGACCGAGGCGTTCACGCCGTCGCTCGTCAGCGTGGCGCCGGAAATGCCGTCGACCTGGTAAGGATCGTTGCCGTCGGCGCGCTTTTTGACCGCGAACCGGTAGACCCCGTCGTCGCCGTAGAGCTTTTTGGCGATCCACTTGACGGTGTAGGCCGGATTGGTGACCTCGGCGCCGAGACCGGCGGTCTCGCCCTGGTTGTAGTATTTCAGGCCCTCGATGGTGGAGCCGTCAACGCCCACGGCCAGGTAGCCGTACATGGTCGACCAGAGGCCCTGGCCGTAGAACGGGAGCACCACCCGGGTGAGCGCCCCGTCCCCGTTCCGCACGAAGTACACGGGCATGTAGGCGGCGCGGACCTTGATGCCCGCGTAGTCGCTCGCGGGCTCGATCTCCCGGTTCCTCGCCTCGAGCTTGGACTCGGAGACGAAGTTGTAGGAGCCGGCGCAGTCCGATTCCGATTTGTCCGCGGGGCACTGCGCGATCTCCCTGAGATCGGCGGAGTCCACGAATTTGCCGGTGTCCAGGTTGAGCAGCCGGGCGTTCACGCTCTTGTGGAAGATCTCGGAAATGTCCCCGTCGCCGATGTCGATGCCGGCGGCTTCCAGAACGCTCTTTTCGCGGTCGGAGTTTATCTGCCGGTCTTGGAGAGGTTTGAGCACGACCACCGTCAGACAAACAAGGACCGAGCAGACGAAGCACAGCACGCCTATCACGGCGAACGTCCGGATCGCGCTGTCTTGTTTAACCATCTTAAATTACCCTCCCCTTTACTAATTTAGGCGCGGCGGCGTGCCGGCGGCGGTTGATGTTGAACTGGGACACGCAGTAGTCGAACAGCGGCGCCCAGCAGTTGGCGAACAGGATCGCCAGCATCACGCCTTCCGGATAGGCGGGGTTCAGCACGCGGATCAGCACGACCATCACGCCGATGAGCACGCCGAACGCCCACTTGCCCGGGCCGGTGAAGGCGGACGAAACCGGGTCGGTGGCCATGAAGAAGATGCCGAACGCGAAGCCGCCGAGGACGATATGCTCGGTGATGTGCATGTTGAGCATCAGGTTCGCCGAGTCCGGGGAGGCGATGAAGTTGCAGATCATGGTCATGGCCGCGAGGCCGATGAAGCCGCCGAGCACCACGCGCAGCGAGGAGATGCCCATGATCAGCAGGGCGATGCCGCCGATGAAGATGCACAGCGTGGAACCCTCGCCCATGCAGCCGGGCAGGTTGCCGAGGAACGCGTCGAGCTGGCTGACCGGCAGAGACCCGTTCTTGGCGTAGTAGCTGAGGGCGGTCGGCCCGGTGAAGCCGTCCACCGGCACCCACACGGAGTCGCCGGTAATCTGGGCGGGGTACGCGAAGAACAGGAACGCGCGGCCGACGAGGGCCGGGTTCATGAAGTTGCGCCCGGTGCCGCCGAACACCTCCTTGCCGATGATGACGCCGAAGGAAATGCCGAGGGCGACCTGCCACAGCGGGATCGTCGGGGGCAGGATCAGGGCGAAGAACAGCGAGGTCACGAACAGACCCTCGTTAACCTCGTGCTTGCGGATTATGCAGAACAGGATCTCCCAGAAGGCGCCCACCCCGAAGGAGACGGCGTAGACCGGCAGGAAAAAGACCGCGCCGATCAGCATCCGGCTGTAGAACCCGGCGTCGGCGCCGAGCGATCCGCCGAGCAGCTTCACCAGGGCGAAATGCCAGTCGGGCCCGAGCAGCTCGAACTGCTTCAGGGCCTGCGCAGCCAGCTCGGGGCTCGAGGCGAAGGCGCTCACGGTCTGGCTGCCGATATTGTACCAGCCCCAGAACATGGCGGGGAACACGGCGAAGAACACCATGATCATCATGCGCTTGAAATCGAGGAAGTCGCGCACGTGGGTGGTGGTGTTGCGGGTCACCGTGCCGGGTGTGTACAAGAAAGTCGAGACGCCCTCGAACAGAGGACTCAGCGTCTCGAGCCTGCCGCCCTTGGAGAACAGGGGTTCAAGCATGTTTAAAATTTTAAGGATCATCTGTTACCCCTCAAGCTCAATCTTGGTCAGACACTTCCTGAGCAGCCGGCCGTAGTCGGTCTTGCCCGGGCACACGTAGGTGCACAGGGCGAGATCCTCCTCGTCGAGCTCCATGCACCCGAGCAGCCTGGCCGTGTCGGTGTCGCCGATTTCGATGGCCCTGAGCAGCATCGCCGGGATGATGTCGAGAGGCATGACCTTGTCGTACGAGCCGATCGGCACCATGGCCCGGGAGCCGCCGTTCACGGCGGTGGTGATTTCGAAGTCGCGCGGCGGGAAGAAGCTGCTCGCCAGGGTCCTGGTGACGGAGTGCTTCGCGAATCCCGGCATGACCCAGCCCAGGAACTCGCGGCGGTTCCCCTCGGGGATCACGCTGATCTGCTGGTGGAACCGGCCCAGGTAATCGAACGGCCCCGCGGCGGTGTTGCCGTTCAGCACCGATCCGGCGATCACCCGGTAGTTCGAGCCGGCGAGCTCGTTTCTGACGAGCTCGGAGACGCACGCGCCGCGCACCGTCCTGACGAGGCGCGGGTTCGACACGTTCGGTCCGGCCAGGCTGACGATTCTTTCGCTGTAGATGTCGCCCGTCCTGAACAGATGGCCGATGGCGATGACGTCCTGGTAGCCCACGGACCACATCACGTGCTCCTCGGAGGCCCGGTGCGTGAAGTGGATGTGGGTTCCGGCGAGACCGGCCGGGTGCTTGCCGACGAAGATCTTTTCCTGGATCCGCGGGGAGCGGTAATCGGCGGGAAGCGAGGACTCGCCCTTGCACACGTACACGTTGCCGTCGGTCAGGACGCTGAGCACGTCGAGGCCGTCGCAGAAATCCTTGGCGTGGCTGCTGATTATCACCTTGGGATCGCCGGCGAGGGGGTTGGTGTCCATGGCCGTCACGAAGATGTGCTCCGGAACGGAGCCGGGAGCGGGGGTCTTGCTGTAGGGACGGGTCCTGAAGGAAACCCAGGCCCCGGACTCGATCAACTGCCCGGCCACGGCGTCCCTGCCCAGCTCGCTGAGGTTTTCGGCGGGATAGGCGTTGAACTTCCTGCTACCCACGATAGCAGAATCCAATTCTATGACTACCGACTGGAAAGCCCTTCTCTCGCCGCGGTTCACCGCCGCCACCCTGCCGGGAACGGGGGAGGTGTAGCAGACCCCGGGATTTTTCTTATCCGTGAAAAGGGTCTGACCCTTGTCGACGACGTCGCCGACCTCCACCTGCATGGACGGCTTGAGCCCGGGAAAATCCGTGCCCAGCACGGCCGCGTGCCTCACGGCGTTGGCGCTGGCGTTTATCACGTTTTCCGGCTTGCCGCTGATGGGAATATCCAGTCCTTTCTTGATATTTATCATGGTGTTTCCGAAGAATAAACTGCTGAAGAAAGCTCTATGTCTGCGCGTGACAGACCCGACAACCGCGATCCCCCGTCTTTTCGCCGAAAAGACGTGACCGTCGGAATCATCTGACAGTTTAGCATAAAGCCGATCCGATTTAGATTTTTACCGCCGGGGACGATTGCAATATGTGACATTCTCCGCCCCGCGGGGCGGATCAGCCGCCGGCCGGCTCCCGTTCCCCGGCGCCGTCCCCGCCGTACGGGGCGACGTAGAGCAGCATCAGCATGCCGGGAATCGCCAGGGCGTAGCAGATGACGAAGAAATTCTCGTACCCCGCCGCCTCGATGATGTAGCCGGTCGTGGCGTTGCACACCGTGCGCGGCACGGCCGCGAGCGCGGTGAGGAGGGCGAGCTGCGTGGCGACGTGCTTCCCGCCCGTCTCCCGGCACATGTACGCGACGAAGCACGCCGTGCCGAGCCCCGCCCCGAGGCATTCGCCCCCCACGACCAGGGAAAGCAGGGTCACGCTCGGGAAACTGAACGCGGCCGCGGCGCCGGGATTGAAGCCGGTGATCCCGGCGACGAGGCTGTCCGCCGCGAGCAGCAGGCCGGCGAACTCGGCCTGGTTCTTCCAGACGTGGGCGATCGCGACGAATCCCAGGATGGTGACGATCTGCCCCACCCCGAACAGCCACAGCGCCCGGTTGATGCCGATCCTGAGCATGATGATCCCGCCGGCGATGCTGCCCGCGACCATCGCCCACAGCCCCACCATCTTGTTCACCAGGCCGATCTGGGTCCTCGTGTAGCCCATGTCCATGTAGAAGGGCGTGGACAGGGCCGTGGCCATGCTGTCGCCGAATTTGTACAGAAAAATGAAGACGATCATGCCGGCGAAGCCCGGGATCCCGCGGCGCCGCACGAAATCGGCGAAAGGCTCGACCACCGACTCCCGGAGCGTCCGCGGCGGAGTTCCCCGCTCCGGCTCGCTCACGAGGAACGAGGTGACGACTCCCGCCGACATGAACGCGGCGGTGATTACGAACACGAGACTCCAGGGCAGGATGTCGCTCAGGTACAGCGACAGGGCCCCGGGCACGAGGCCGGCGAGCCGGTAGGCGTTGATGAATATCGAATTGCCGAGGCCGAGCTCGGCGTCGTCGAGGATTTCGCGCCGGTAGGCGTCGAGGGCGATGTCCTGGGTGGCCGAGAACAGGGAAACGAGGAAGCAGAGCGCCATCACCGCGTGGATCTGCCGGAGGGCCGGGCCCCCGCCCAGACTCAGGATCGGCTCTTCGTCGCCCGGCGAGAAAAAGCCCATGGAGCCCATCGTCAGGAACAGGGCCAGCTGGGTCAGGATCATCCAGCCGCGGCGCCGCCCAAGCCCGAGCGGGCTGTAGCGGTCGAGGAGCGGGGACCAGAGGAACTTCCACACGTACGGGAAACTGCATACGGAGAACAGGCCGATGGTCCTGAGATCGGCCCCGCTGTCGCGCAGCCACGCCGACACCAGATTGAGCAGGAGATAGAGGGGCAGCCCGGAACTGAAGCCCAGCCCCGTGCAGATCAGCATTTTGACGGAGAAGATCCGGCGCCAGACGCTCTCGTCCCCCGCCGGCAGTGCGGTCCCGTTCATTTAAGCCCCGTAGCCGGCGTCAGTCCCTGAAATTGTTGAACTGGAAGGGCTGCCCGAGATCCGCGCCCCTGACCAGGGCGATGACCGCCTGCAGGTCGTCCCTCTTCTTGCCCGTCACCCGGACCGCGTCGCCCTGGATCTGGGCGGTCACCTTGATTTTCGAGTCCTTGACGAGTTTGACCAGCTTCCTGGCCGTAGGCTGGTCGATGCCGCTCTTGAGCCGCACGGTTTCGAGGCATCTCTTCCCGGACGGCTCCGGCTCCCCGAAATCCAGCGCCGCGGGGTCGATGTTGCGTTTCGACATTTTGTCGCGCAGGATGTCGTTCATCTGCCTGATCCGGAAATCCGCGTCGGCCCCGAGCCTGATCCGCTTCTCCTTCTCGTCGAGGGAGAACTCCGCCTCGACGCCCCTGAAATCAAAGCGGCTCCCGATTTCGCGGGAGGCGTTGTCCACCGCGTTGCGGACCTCGTTCATCTGCAGTTCGGAAACTATGTCGAATGATGGCATTTGCACTCCTCCGATGCCGGCGGCGCCGCGGGGGACCGCGCGCCCCTCCCGGGAAAACGGGGTCAGGCCCCGCCCCGCTCCCGCAGGGCCCGGTATTTCTCGTAAAACTCCCTGCCCCGCCGTATGACCTGCCGGCCGGTCATGCCGTACAGCTCGTAGATCTCGGCGGGCGACGCCTGCTCGGCGAACTCGTCCGGGATCCCAACGCAGAGGACGGGACAGGTTATGAAGTTCTCCTGGACGATCCGGCCGACCTCCTCGCCGACGCCGCCCCGCACGACCCCGTCCTCGAGGGTGACGATGACGTCGTGCTCCCGCGCCATGGCGAGAATGAGCTCCTCGTCGAGGGGCTTGACGAAGCGCATGTCGGCGACGGTGCAGCCGAAGCCCTCCTCTTCCGCGGCGCGCAGCACGTCGCCGACCAGGGGCCCCCAGACCATGAAGCAGACGTCCCGGCCTTTTCTGAGGATCTCGCCCCGGCCGATCTCCACGACCGACCCGTCGCGGACGAGGTCGCCGGGCTCGCCCGGGCCGCGCGGGTACCGCACGGCGGCCGGCCGCCCGCACGCGAGAGCCGTGTTGAGCATCTTCCACTGCATCCCGAGGGACCGCGGCGCCATCAGCGTCATGTTCGGCACCGATCTGACGTAGGCGATGTCGAAAACGCCCTGGTGCGTCGGGCCGTCCGGGCCCACGATCCCGGCGCGGTCGATGGCCAGCACCACCGGCAGGTTCTGGATGGCCAGGTCGTGGATGATCTGGTCGTAAGCCCGCTGCAGGAAGGTGGAGTAAACGCACGCCACCGGATGCAGCCCGCCCGCGGCCAGCCCGCTCGACAGCAGCACGGCGTGCTGCTCGGCGATGGCCGTGTCGAAGAACCGGTCGGGGAACCGGCGCGAAAACTCGCCCATGCCCGAGCCGGCGCACATCGCGGGGGTGATCCCGACGAGCCTTTCGTCGCGCTCGGCCGCGTAAACCAGCCAGTTCCCGAAATTTTCGTCGAAGGTGCCGCGCTTTTTGGCGGGATCCGCGTCCACGCCCACCGGCACCTCGAACTTGGGCACGCCGTGATAGGCCGTCGGGTCGACCTCGGCGGGCCGGTAGCCCTTGCCCTTCACCGTGCGCACGTGCATGATCCGCGGCCCTTTGACCTGCTTTAAGTTCTGCAGCGCCGCGACGAGCGTCCCGATGTCGTGCCCGTCGAAGGGGCCCACGTAATTGAACCCGAATTCCTCGAACAGCGTCCCGGGCATGATCATGCCCTTGATGTGCTCGTGCGCCCGGTCCATCAGTTCCTTGATCTTGGGGACGGCGTCCAGGGTGCGGCGCCCGCTCTGCACGATGTTGTTGTACGACGGGGAGGAAAGCCACATGGCGAGGTGCCGGGAGATGCTGCCGACGCTGCCGGATATGCTCATTTCGTTGTCGTTGAGGATAAGCAGCATGTTCTCGAGGAGATCGCCCGCGTGATTGAGGGCCTCGAAGGCCACGCCGCCGGTGAGGGCGCCGTCGCCGAGCACCGCGACGACGTGGCGGTTCCTTTTCAGGAGACGGTCGGCGATGGCGAGCCCCAGCGCCTCGCTTATCGAGGTGCTCGCGTGCCCGGTGGAAAAGACGTCGTATTCGCTTTCGTCCCGCCACAGGAAGGGATGGAGCCCGCCCTTCTGGCGGATGGTGTGCAGCCGGTCCCGCCGGCCCGTGAGGATCTTGTGGGGATAAGCCTGGTGCCCCACGTCCCAGATGATCTGATCCTCCGGGGCGTCGAAGACGTAGTGGAGGGCGACGGTGAGCTCGATGACGCCGAGCCCGGAGGCGAAATGGCCGCTCGTTTTGCTCACGGTGCTGATCAGGAAATCCCTGAGCTCGGCCGCCAGTTCCCCGAGGCTGCTCAGGGGAAGCTTTTTCAGATCCGCCGGGGAATTTACCGAATTCAGCAAAGCGTATTTCCCGGCGTCTTTCTCGTCGCTCATCTGCCTAGTGATCCCTTTCCACAATGTACGTCGCGAAGCTCCGGAGCACCGAGGTGTCGAGCGGCAGGCCCGCGAGGGCCTCCGCGGCCTCGGCGGCGAGCGAGCGGGCGTATGCCTGCGCGTTCCCGAGTCCCATCAGCCCGGGATAAGTGCTCTTGCCGCCGTCCAGATCCGAGCCCTGCGGCTTGCCGAGCGTCTCCGTGTCCGAAATGATGTCCAGCACGTCGTCCCACACCTGGAAAGCCAGGCCGGCGCAGCGCGCGTAGCGGAGGAACGCCTCCCGGACGCCGCCGCTCACCGAGCGGGCGCACAGGAGGCCGAGCTCCACGGCGCTCTCGATGAGGGCTCCCGTCTTGTACCGATGCACCTTTTCGAGCTCCTCGAGCGTGACCCGGCGGCCCTCCGCCTCGATGTCGAGTTCCTGCCCCGCGCACATGCCCCGGGAGCCGCTGCCCCGCGCGAGGACCCGCAGCATTTCCAGCTGATTGCCGAGCATGTCGGCGGGGAACTCGGCCCCGGCCAGGACCTCGAAGGCGAAAGCCTGGAGCGCGTCCCCCGAAAGCACGCCGGCGGCCTCGCCGTACGCCTTGTGAACCGTGGGGCGGCCCCTTCTGAGATCGTCGTCGTCCATGGCGGGAAGATCGTCGTGAATCAGGGAATAGGCGTGGATGCACTCGATGGCGACCGCGGGGGCGTCGGCGAGCGCCAGATCGGCTCCGAGCGAGCCGGCGGTGGCGTAAACGAGGAAGGGCCGCACCCGCTTGCCGCCGAGCAGGGTTCCGTATTTCATCGCCTCGTTGAGCTTCACGGCCACGGGGGGAATGCCTTCGACCGCCCGGCGCAGCCGATCGTTAACTCTGTCCTGATATTGCTTCAGTGCCAACTTCATATTCATAACAAACGCACCGGCGGGACGCGGGGTGCCGCGTCCCGCCCTGAGCTCCTGTGCCGGAAGCGCTAGCCGCGCGGCTCGGGGCTGAAATCGGCCAGGACCTGATCCGGGGTCCCGGTCCCGTCGGCGAGGGCCTGTCCGTCCGTCAGGATCCTGACCCGGCCCTCCGCTTCCCTGAGCGCCTGCTCGCAGTTCCTGATGAGTCCCACGCCCCGCTCGAAAAGGGCGAGATGTTCCGACAGGGGGATGGCGCCGGACTCCATGGTCTTCACCAGTGCGTCAATCTGTTCGAGCATCTGCTCGAGAGTCTGCCGCTGTTCCATTCGCACGAACCTCCTGTAATCACACGCAAATTGTTTACTAACAGGCGCGGGTAGTCCTATAATGCTGTCCCTGACAGGTGCTCAATTATAGCACGTCATTTGACGTTTCGTGGCACCGCATCGGCCATTTGTGTTAATTTAACGGTATATTCGCGGCGCAGGGCCGCGGTATGCCCCGTTTCGGATGAAAAACTGTAAATATCCGGGCGCCGCGCGGAAGCCCTCACCCGCCCCGGGGCGGAAGAAAGCCGACGGCAGGCCCTCCGTCCGCATCATCGGGGCCGGCAGCATCGGTCAGCTCACGGCGGAGTTCCTGCGCCGCGGCGGCCGTTTCAGGGTCGGTTTCACCGACACCCGCGTCGCGAAGGCGCGGAAGGCCGTCTGCCGCTGCCGCCTGGATTCCCTCGGCGCCTCCCGGCGCTGCGTCCGGGACGTCGGCCCGGCGCCCTCCGCGCGGACCGCGGACCTCGTGGTCATCACCGTCAAGGCCTATTCGGTGTCCGGGGTGATCCGCGACATCCGGCCCCACCTGCGGGCGCGCACCCCCGTGATCCTCATGGTGAACGGCTTCGGCGTCCAGGACGAACTCGCCCGGCTGACCCGGACCGGACGGCTCTACGTGGCGGCGACCGCGAACGGCGCCGAGCACCGCGGGTTCAGCGTCCGCGAAAACGGCCTCGGCCCCACCCGCGCCGGGCCCCTGCGGCACGCGCGGGAGACCCCTCTCGTCAAATATTTCGTGAAAAGCATGCCCATGGGGGCCTACACGGACGCCATCCGCGGGGAACTCCTCGCGAAACTGGCGGTGAACGCCGTCATCAACCCCCTGACCGCGCTCAAGAACTGCCGCAACGGCGGGATACTCGCGTACCCCGGGCTCATGGCGGACATCGCGGCCGAGATCGCCCCCGTGCTGGAGCGGCTCGGGCTGAAAACCACCCCGGCCGAAATCGCGGAGCGGGCGGCCGGCGTCGCCCGGGCGACCGCCGCGAACTATTCCTCCACGCACCGGGATTATTATGGCGGCAAGCGGACAGAATTGGATTATATTTTGGGCGTTTTAATCAAAACGGCCGCGAAATATGGTATAAAAACACCATACGCCCGATATCTCTACAGCACGCTGAAATCTCAGAAGGAGTCCATATGACCAGAGCATTGATAATATTCGCCGAGGGAGCCGAAGACATCGAAACCGTCGCCCCCGCCGACATCCTCACCCGCGGCGGCGTCGAAGTCACCCTCGCGGCGCTGTCCGACGCTTCCCTCGAGGTGCGGACCTCCCACGGGCTTACGGTGAAAGCCGACATTCTGCTCAAGGACGCGGAGGAAGGATACGACGCGGTCATCGTGCCGGGAGGATACAAAGGAGCCTGCAACTGCCGCGACTCCGAGCTGGTCGGCCGGGTGCTGCGCGCCCAGAAGAAGCGCGGCGGGCTGATCGCCGCCATCTGCGCCGGCCCGGGGTTCGTCCTCGCCCGCCACGGCATCCTCGACGAGAACACCCCCGCCACGGGTTATCCCGGCACCACCGACGAGATCCGCTGCAAGTCCGAGGAAGACGTCGTCGTCGATCCGGTGAACCGGATCATCACCGCGCGGGGCCCGGCCTTCGCCTGCAAATTCGGCCTGACCGTGCTCGCCGTGCTCAAGGACACCGAAACCGCCGAACGGGTGGCGGGGAACATGCTGTTCGGCCCGAACGCCCTGGCGTAACCCCTCCCCCGGCGGGCTTCCCGCCCGCGCGGAAAAGCAAAGACCCGGACGATCCCGCCCGGGTCTTTGTTCGTCATTCGCCGCCGCCCGCGGGCCGCTCCCGCGGCGGGGCCGCGCAGGATCCCGCCCGCTTTTCCGGCTCCCGGTACACCTTGACGTTGCGGTAGCCCAGATCCATGAGGTGCCGCGCCTGCATCCGGCTCATCACGCCCCTGCCGCAGTAAAGCAGATAAGTCCTGGTCCGGTCGAGGCCGCCGAACACCGACGAGATCTTGAAAAAGGGGATCTCGAGATGCTCCTTTTCCGTGACCAGCGGCCTGGCCTCGATCTCCTCCCGGGTCCTGATGTCCACGACGACCTCGTTGCTCGCGGCGAACTCGGTGACCTCGACGTCGCGCTCGATCATCTCCGCGGTGATCCCCGGGACGTCCCGGATGTCCGTCCAGCGCGCGGCCGCGGCGAGCTCCCCGGCGAGGGCGGGGTCGATCTTCGCCTCCTCGCTCGCCACGAAGGCGGGGTCGGCCCTGACCGTCGGCCGGTCCGAGATGATCCCGCAGTACTCGGGCATGGTTTCAGCGAAACGGATCGTGCCGATTTCCCGGGCCCGGTCGATGATGTCCTGCTTGTCGGCCGCGATGAGCGGGCGCAGGACCAGGACGCCGGCCGCGGCGTCGATGACCGCGAGGTTGGCCAGGGTCTGGCTGGAGACCTGCCCGAGGCTTTCCCCGGTGGCGAGCGCTCCCGCGCCCGCCCGCGCGGCGACGGCCGCGGCGGCGCGCAACATCATCCTCTTCAGAATGACGCCGCGCACGCTGTGATGGGTTTTGGTGAGGATCTCGCCGACCATTTTCTCAAAAGGCACGCTGATGAAGCGGACCCGGTGCGACGAGGCGTATTTGTCCCAGAGATAGTAGCATTCCCGCATGACCCCGGTCTCGTGCTCGGTCCCGCCGAGGTTGAAGAAGAGGTAATGCACCCGGCAGCCCCTTCTAATCAGCATATACGTCGACACGCCCGAGTCGAAGCCCCCGGATATGAGGCTGAGGACGTCGTCCTGCGTGGACAGGGGATACCCGCCCATGCCGGGGCGGACCGCGGTGACCAGGAACATGCGGTCCCCGTCTATCTCGATGGAGACGGTCAGATCCGGGTCTTCCAGCCTGACGCCGGCCGAAGGGAAATTGTCGTGGAGCTCGCCGCCCACGTACCGCTCGACGTCGACCGAGCTGAAATCCTGGTTCCCCTTGCGCTTCACGCGCACGCAAAAGGTTTTGCCGGCGAGCTTTTCGCCGTAAACGGCCGCCGTTTTTTCGTAAACGTCGCGCAGGGAGGAGTACCCGTACTCTTCCGCCTCGAGCACGGCGTGGATCCCCGGTATCCGGCCGAGCAGCTCCCCGATTTCCGCGGCGGTCCGCGGGCACGGGTACCGCTCGTCGGGGCGGATCACCAGTTTGTCCCAGCAGTCCTGAATCCTGACCTTAACCCCGGAGCGTCCCAGGACGTTTCTGATGTTGCTCTGCAGCACCCGGGACATTTCCTTGCGGACGGATCTGCTTTTGACGATTATTTCGGGGAAAAATTTAACGATGTGCTTCATGACGGTCAATCGCGCCGGGGGCCGGCTCAGCCGCGCCCGCCTTCGTCCCCGCCGGACTCGCGGCTTTCCTCGCGCTCGGGTTCGCCTTCATGCTCATGCTCATGCTC
>CAZFNS010000008.1:8097-19195 GCA_964520475.1 uncultured Enterobacterales bacterium | reverse complement strand
CGGACTCGCGGCTTTCCTCGCGCTCGGGTTCGCCTTCATGCTCATGCTCATGCTCATGCTCGTGCTCGTGCCCGTGCTCGTCCTCATGCTCATGCTCATGCTCATGCTCGTGCTCGTGCTCGTGCCCGTCCTCATGCTCATGCCCGAGGCCGTGGCAGTGTCCGTGTCCGTGCCCGTGATCGTGCCCGCACTCGCCGTCGCGGCTCCCGCCCCGGCAGCACTCGTGCCCGCCGTCGCGATCGCTCCCGCCCTCGTGGCAGCAACCGTCAGGGCCGTGCACGTGGCCGTGCTCGATTTCCGAGTCGGTCGCCTGTCTGACGTCGATGATGTCCACCATGAATTTAAGGGCCATGCCCGCGAGCGGGTGGTTTCCGTCCACCACCACGGTGTTTTCCCTGATTTCCCTGACCACGATGGGCTTCCTGCCCAGATCGGTGTCGGCGAGGAAGCTGTCGCCCACGCGGAGTTCCATGCCCTCGAAGAGATTGCGCCCGATTTCCTGGATCAGCTCGGGATGCCTGACGCCGTAAGCTCTTTCGGGGGGCACCAGCACGTCGACGCTGTCGCCTTTCTCCTTGCCGAGCAGGGCGTCCTCCAGCCCGGGCACGATGTTCGAATGGCCGATGAGCACCTCCATCGCGTCCTGGCCGTTGGTGGTGTCGAGAACCTGGCCGTTTTCGTCGGTGACGATGTAGTCGATTGACACGACGGTGTTTGATGTAATCTTCATAAAAAAATCTCAGCAAATAACCCGTTTGAAACGAAACTCCCCAATTATAGCACAGGCGCGGACGTAAAAAATTACCGATTTGCCCCGGCGCGGGCGCGCGGGAGGGCCCGTTGCCGGCCGCGGGCGGAAAGTGGACAGAGCCCGGCATATGTATTAAACTTTGAAAAATTTTCCGGCGGCGTCTTCCCGGAGCCCCGGGCGCCGTTCTCGGGCGGAAACCTATGCTTTACTTTAACAATCTCGAAATAGCGCGGGGAGGCGCCGTCCTGCTGAAGGACGCCTCGGCGGTCGTGTACCCGCGCGCCAAAGTCGGCCTGGTGGGCAAAAACGGGTGCGGCAAATCGTCCCTGTTCGCGGCGATAAAAGGGGAACTGGCTCCCGAGGCCGGGGAAATCGTCGTCCCGGACGGCTGGGTCGTCGCTTCGGTTTCCCAGGAGACCCCCGCCCTCGCCGAGGGCGCCGCCGACTACGTCATGGACGGGGACGCGAAGTTCCGCCGCCTGCAGGCCGCGGCGCGCGCGGCCGAAGAGCGGGGGGACGGCATGGCGGCGGCCGCCGCGCACGCGGAACTCGAAGCCGCCGGGGGCTACGCCGTCCGGAACCGGGCCGAGGCCCTGCTTACCGGCCTGGGCTTCGCCCGGGAAGATTACGACGCCCCGGTGAAAAACTTCTCCGGGGGCTGGCGGATGCGCCTCAATCTCGCCCGGGCGCTGCTCTGCCCCTCGGATCTGCTGCTGCTCGACGAGCCCACCAACCATCTGGATCTTGACACGGTGATCTGGCTCGAGGACTGGCTGCGCGGCTACCCCGGCACCCTTATCATCGTCTCGCACGACCGGGACTTCCTGGACAACATCTGCACGCGCGTCATCCATATCGAGAACCTGAAGCTGCGCATGTACACGGGCAACTTCTCCGCCTTCGAGGAGGAAAGGTCCCGCCGGATCGCCCTGCAGGAAGCCCTTTACGAAAAGCAGCAGGCAAAGCTCGCCCGACTGCGCTCCTTCGTGGACAGGTTCCGGTACAAGGCGACCAAGGCCAGGCAGGCGCAGAGCCGCCTGAAGGCCATGGAAAAGATGGAACGGATCGTCCTCGCCCGCTACGACTCGCCTTTCTCGTTCGAATTCGGGGACTGCGGCGAAATGCCCCGCGCGCTCGTCCGCCTGGAAGACCTGACCGCCGGCTATCCGGACAAAACCGTCCTGACCGGCGTTGAACTCACTCTTTCTCCCGGGTCGCGGATCGGCCTGCTCGGCCGTAACGGCGCCGGCAAATCCACGCTCATCAAAACGCTGGCCGGGGTCATTCCCCCGCTCGGCGGCGTCCTGAACGCGGCCAAGGGCGTCAGAATCGGCTATTTCGCCCAGCACCGGGTGGAAAGCCTCGACGGCGGGGCCTCGCCCCTCGCCCACCTGGCGCGGCTGGCCCCGGACGCCCGGGAGCAGGATCTGCGCTCCTTCCTCGGCGGCTTCGGCTTCGGCGGGGACAAGGCCCTCGAGGAAACCGGCCATTTCAGCGGCGGGGAAAAAGCCCGGCTCGCCCTCGCGCTCATCGTCTGGCAGCGCCCCAACCTGCTGCTCCTGGACGAGCCGACCAACCACCTGGATCTCGACATGCGCGAGGCCCTCATCCTGGCGCTTGCCGGCTTCCGGGGAGCCCTGATCGCGGTTTCCCACGACCGCCACCTCCTCAAAACCACCACCGACGAGTTTTATCTCGTCAGCGAGGGCCGCGTCGCCCCGTTCGCGGGCGACCTCGGCGACTACCGCGCCTATCTCGCCGGGCTCGACAAAAAGAAAACCGCCGAACGGGCCCGCCCGGCGGCCCCGGAACCCGGGCCGGAGCGGAACGCGGCGTTCAAATCGAAGGAACGGAAGAAAATCGAGGCCGGGTTCAGGGAAAGTCTCCGGCCGCTGAAACAGGAAATCGAAAATCTCGACAGACGGATCGCCGAGCTTTCCGATCTGAAGGCCCGGCTCGAAGCCCGGCTCGCCGACGAAAAACTGTACGACCCCGGACGCCGGGAGGAATTGCGGGACGTCCTGCTGAGGCGGAGCCGGACGGAGTCCGAGCTCGGCGAGGCGGAAACGCTCTGGATGGAAAAAAGCGAAATTCTGGAACGGCGGACGCGCGAATTCGGCGCGGCTTCCGGACGGGAGGAACCTCATGCTTAGCTACAGACACGGATTTCACGCCGGCAACCACGCCGACGTGCTCAAACACGTCATCCTGTGCCTCATCCTCCGCCTGCTCAAGGCGAAGGGTAAGCCCCTGACCCATATCGACACCCACGCGGGCGCCGGGCTTTACCGGCTCGACAGCGCGTGGAGCCGGCAGACGGGCGAATACCTGAACGGCGTCGCCAAGGCGGCGGGCAGCGCGGCGCTCGGGGAACTGGTTCCCGAATACTTCCGGGCCGTCATGAACGCGAACGACGGCGAAAACGGGCTCTCGTTCTACCCGGGTTCGCCCCTGTTCGCGGCGGATCTGCTCGGCGAGGGCGACAGCGCCCACTTCCTGGAACTTCACCCGGCCGACTTCGAGAGCCTCAAATACAACCTGCGCCACTGCGCCTTCTGCCACGCGCACCTGCGCGACGCCCGCGAGGGGCTGCCGGCGCTGATTCCCCCGGAGATCCGCCGGGGGCTCGTCTTCGTGGATCCCCCGTACGAACTCGAAGGCGAGTACGCCGGCACCGCGCATCTCGTCAAAACCGCCGCCCGCAAATACCCGGAGAGCGTCTACGCCGTCTGGTACCCACTGCTCGGCCGGGCCGAAGATCAGAGCTGGACCCTGATCCGGGGGCTCGCGAAACTCAACGTCAAAAGGACGCTCCGGGCCGAGCTCGCCGTGCGCGAGCGGGACGCCCCGCCGGGCATGTACGGCTCCGGCGTGATCATCCTCAACGCGCCGTACGGGCTGGCGGAGAAGCTCGGGGAAGTTCTGCCGGTCCTGCGGGAGACGCTCGCCCTGGACGGCTCCGCGAAATTCAGGCTGGAACTGCTCACCTTCGACGGCTGAAACGGCCGGAAGAAGCGATGGAGAGCCCCCGGACCCGCCGGACGCGGGGCATAAAAAAAGCCCTCACGCGAGATGAGGGCTCAACCGTTCAACAGGCATCAGAAAGAAACTGCGACGGCCTTACCAGCACTTGGACGGGTCGGCCTGGGCGCCGGTGCGGCTCGTGCATGACGTCGTGACGCAGTTGGAGTACCTTCTGCCCAGGTGATTGACCGTCAGCGTCTTGCATTCGTCGATATCGTTGACTTGCGTGCCTCTCGCGGCGGTTACGGTGAGGTAGTAATGGTTCCTGTCCACGACGGACGTGAAGTCATAGAAAGCCGAAACGTCCGAAAGGAGACTCGTCTGGTCGTTCGAAATGCAGTTTTCGTACGTGTTGTTCAGGGAATAGCAGTTTTCGAGAGCCATGGTCAGTTTGGTCAGATTCTGCGTGGCGTCGGATCTGCGCGCGGTTATCATGTAGTTTCTGTACGAGGGAACCGCGATCATGCCCAGAATCGCCACGATGGCCATTACAATCATCAGTTCAATTAAAGTAAAGCCTTTGCTCTGTGTGCGTCTCATTTGTTACTCCTCCTCAAGAGTTCTTCTGATGCCCACGTTGGTCTGCACGATGGCCGCCGAACGTTCGTTGTCCACACTGTCAAGCCCTCTGGAAGTGATTCTGTAGAAGGCGTACCCGATCCTCGCTGCGGACGACGTCGGATCGCCCGTCTGCCCCCGGAAGCCGCGGTATTCAATCAGATATGCTGTCGTTCCGTTATTCAGGATAACGCACCTGTTGCATTTCTCTCTCGTCCAGTTGTCGTGAACCCGGTACCAGGGCGTCCTGTCCCCGGTGCCGCGGGTGTCGAGCAGCGAGTCGCCCATCACGTTCACGACGCCCCTGAAGAAATCCGTGGTGGCAATGTTGACTCCCCCCACCACGGCCTGGTCGATGCCCTGCGACTGAACCGTCGTGGGGAGGAACAAACCGCGGTCCTCGAACTGGGCGGTGCTGGACAGGAAGTTTATGGCCCTGTTCACGCCCGACACGGCGTTGGCCTGGCCCACGGTCTTGCCGTAGTTGGCGTTGTCGCTCTTCTGGCTCCTGGTGGTGACGCTCGCGAGAGTAACGGCTATTACCCCGATAATCAGGGTAATCATAAGAGCGACAACCAGGGCGACGCCCCTCTGATGTCTCAAAGTCATATCAATCGTCCCCCTTACTTGAAGTTGTCGTGGTTAAGCAGCGAAACGGAACCCGAAATCACGCGGTGCATGCTGCCCCTGTGCGCGTCGTCGACTTTGAAGTTGACCGCGTTGCCGGAGGTTTCCTCCGCGGTGAACAGCGGGAGTTTAAGCGCCTCCTGGTGCATCTTGACGACCTTCTGGCCGGTCGCCTGCCTGGTCACCATGGCGTACTTGACGACGTTTATGTCGGACCAGTCCGGCGCGTTGGCGAGTCCCGAGCCCACGTTTTTCGCGAGGTAGAACTTGCCGGCGTCCTCGTTGTTCTGAGTCGTCGAGGCATAGAGCAGACGCATGCCCACGATGGACGAGTCAATCACCTCGGGATCCTGGGGGTCAATCTCCCAGTCGATGCCGTCGGCGGACGGGTTGCCCTCGAGAACGTGCTGCGCGCATACCAGCCCCTTGTCGCCGACAAAAAGGATCATCTCCAGTTCAAGCGTGTTCGGCACCGGGTTGCCGCGGCAGTCGAAGATGTAGCCGTTGGCTTCGGTGGAACTGTTGTTCGCCATGTCGTCGTTCACGGAAGAGCCGTAAAACCTGAATTTTATGCTGTCGCTCTTGCTGCCGTTGACTTCCGTCGTATCGCCCCCCTGCACGGTGGCCACGCCGGACCAGGCGTCGGAGTTGTTGTAGAACTGGCCGCTGCTGAAACCGGAGTCCTGGTTGCCGAACTCGATATAGTCGGCCACGCGGGAGTAATTGATGAAACCGGCCTGGAAAACCAGGTTGTTCAGCATGTTGTCGACCTGGCGGGCGCTTTTCCCGGAACGTCCGGTCGCGCTGGAAATCCCGAAATTCAGAACGCTCGAGGTCAGCATCTGGTACAGGCCGGCTATGATGACGGACGCGACCAGAATGCTGATCATCAGTTCGATTAAACCAAAACCTTTCTTGTTAAGGATCATAGCATCACCTCTACATGGCTGCACACGACGTTATCCTGCACGCGTTTCTTGTTAAATTCTTCGGTGTCGTACCCGGTCAGCGGGCAGTAGCCGTCGGCGGTAACGTCGACATCGTCGCCGGCCGCCTCGTCGGCGACGCGGCCCGGCCGCTTGGGCAGGTAGGCGAAGCTTATGCTCAGGGTGTATGAGGACAGCTTGTTCGGGATAAGCTCGTTTCTGTGGAGACCGAACACCACGTCGTGGCCCAGCACGCCCGGCGCGTCATCCATGCGGCCGCACACCGCCTTCACCCCGTTGCCGAGAACCGAGCCGCCCGTCCGCGCGTCGCGCAGCTGCTGGACGGCGTTCTCGCAGTCAAAGGTTATGTCCTGGTTCCCGCCCCAGCTCAGATCGCCGAGCGGGATGTTGCCCACCTGGAAAATCTTCACGAACTCCTGCAGGACCGCGGTCTGGGTCGTGCGGGCGTAGGACGAGCTCAGCGCCCTCGCGCTGAAAGTCTGCAGAACCGCGAACCCGAGCATGGCTATAGACACTATGAACATCGAAATCATGAGTTCAATCAAGGAAAAACCCTTCTGTTTAATCATTTTTTCCTCCATTAACTCCCCGAGGGACACTTGCCGCCCCTGCTGAGATTGAAATCCTTGGTGGTGTCGCCGGATGTCCTCATGGTTACGGTCCAGGTGTGCGCGTCGGTGCCGATGCTCCTGCACAGAGTAAACACAACCTCGCCCTTGACGGTGACTATGTCGACCCAGCCGCCGCCCACGATTCCCGACATGCCGTTCGGAAGGAACCTGATGTTTACGGCGTCATCGTTTACCGAGGTGCCGTCGGACACGCCGAGGAAGATGCCGGTGTCGGATATGTCCATCTGAGCTATTTCCTCGTCCTGATCGGAGAAATCGCCGCGGCCGGTCGTATACAGGGCGTTGGAAATCACGGAGAAGCCGGCGCTCCACGATCTGGTGCCGTTATTGTTGCGGTTGGGGACTATGGTCACCATCCGGTTGGTCTGCTCCGCGCTGATCCGGGCCAGATCCATCGTGGCGATGAGGTTTTCCACCCGGCTCGCGAGATCCTGTTCGGCGCGCCAGTTCTTCATGGCCGGGAGGGCAATCGTGGTCAGAATGCCGATCAGAACTATCACTATGATCAGCTCCAGCAATGTAAAACCTTTCCGTCCCCGCGATCCCCGCGGCAGCCCCGTCCTGTGTCGTAGCATCATAACGAACTCCATCAGAATCAAGTTACAATTAACCGCCATAGTCAATTGTAATAACTTTTTTAATCTTTGTTACTCTGAGGTTAAATTTTTGCGATATAACTACAAAAATAATTAACATTTCGCGCCCGGGCGGCGCGAAACCCGGCTCTCTATATTTTATCAGAGAGAAAAAGTTAAGTCACTCAAAAAATCGTCCCGCCAAAGCCGCCCGGAATCGCCGCGAAACCCGCGGAAAAACGAAACTTTAATTGCGCCGCGGGCCGTTTTCCGCAATAATGCGCGGGCCGGCCGGCCGATTCCCCCGAAATTTCCCGGCGCCCGTTTTCACGGGGAAAAAATAATTTATTTTTTCCCCCGTTTATGCAATTATGCGGACAGGACTACCCGTCATTAAGGCGTTGACGAGCCCATGAAAAACTTATTTAACACCGTTCTGGATTACCGCGCGCTGATCAGCAGGCACGGTTCCCCCCTCCTCATCCTGGATCTGGCCACCGTGAGGTTCCAGTACCGGGAACTCGCGCGGGCCCTCCCCGGCGTCGTTCTCCACTACGCGCTCAAGCCCCTCCCCAACCCCCGCGCGGTCGAGGCGCTGATCGAGGAAGGCTCGTGCTTCGACCTCGCGTCCCGCGGCGAGATCGATCTCGTCAGATCCCTGAACATCGATCCGCGGCAGTGCATCCACACCCACCCCATCAAAAAAGATCTGGACATCAGGTACGCGCTGGAGTACGGCTGCCGCACGTTCGTGGCGGACAACGCCGAGGAAGCCAAAAAATTCATCCCGTACCGCGACCGGGTGAGGCTGCTCATCCGCGTGAGCTTCCCGAATCCGGAAACGCAGGTGGATCTGTCCCGGAAGTTCGGCGTGATTCCGGAAAACTGCCTCGATCTCATCAAAGCGGCGCGGGAGCTGGGACTGGACATCTGCGGCGTCTCCTTTCACGTCGGATCGCAGGTGCCGAACGCCAACCGGCACGCCCAGGCGATCCGCGAATGCGCGAAAATTCTCCGGGAGGCCCGGGAAGCCGGCGTCGGGCTCACCGTCCTGGACATCGGCGGGGGCTTCCCGGTCGACTACGAGCACGCCGAGCCGACGGACATGTACAAATTCTGCGCTCCGATAAGGGCCGCCCTCGGGGAGATCCCCGCCGACGTCAGGGTAATCGCGGAGCCGGGCCGGTTCATCAGCGCCCCGGCCATGATCAACATCTGCTCCGTGGTCGGCAAGGCCTACCGCTTCGGCAAACCCTGGTACTACCTGGACGACGGCGTGTACTGCAGCTACAGCGGCCAGATTTTCGACCACGTGGTTTACCCCAAGTTCGCCCCGTACGCGGACGGCCCGGCGGCGGAATCGGTTCTGGCCGGCCCGACCTGCGACAGCATCGACATTATCGCGGAAAACATCCCGCTGCCCGATCTCGACATCGGCGACGTCATCGTCGGCAAAATGATGGGAGCGTACACGATCTCGACGGCGACCGAATTCAATTTCATCGGCAAGACGGACATTCTGGTCATCGACACCGAACGGGATCCCGGCTGCCGCTGAAACGAAAAAAACGGGGTTCCGCCGCCGGAACCCCGCCAGCCCCCCGCCGGGGGACGCCTCAGGACCGCTTTTCCGCCTTCAGCCGGTTGAAGTACGGCGCGGCGTACATTCTTTTCACGTAATCGCGCAGCTCGGGGGCTATCGCCTCGATCCTGTCGCCGAACTTCTTCCTGTCCTCTTCGCTCACCCCTTCCGCGACGCCCGCGGACAGCAGGCACGAGGGATATATCCGGTAATTCGCGTAAATGAATTCGTCGATGAGGGCGGCGAGCTCCGCGGGGGTCTCGAAGCCGCCGGTCAGGGGTTTGCCCGCCGCGATGTTCACCCGGCCCTTGTAGCCGTTGATGCCGCCGACTATGCTGTCGATGTCCTCCAGCCGGGATTTGGTGTAGCTGCCGGTCCGTTCCGTCTCGTAAAGCTCGCGGGCCTTGGCCGCGTCTCCCGGATCGAACTCGTAGGTTATGGACACCGGCACGATGTTGAGGCTCCCTACGTACTCCGGGAAACTCAGTTTTTTCTTTTTCCCGCGCATGTAAAACATCTTGAGGATGGCCTCCTCGGTTTTGTCGTTGCCGTCCTTGGCCCGGCCCTCCCTCTGGGCGATCCACACGTTGTGGCGCTCCTCGATCGCCAGGCCGATGTAATCGCTCAGATGGGCCAGCTCCCTGAGCTTGTCGCGCCCCTGGGCGGATCTTTTGACGATGAAGCTCTTGTTGAGGCGCATCAGGTCCGTGGCGACCTTCGTCTTCAGGAGATTGTCGCCGATCGCGATCTTGACGGTGTCGAGCCCGTTGAAATAGCAGGCCATGTCGATGAAGGCGGGGTCGAGCGAGATGTCGCGGTGGTTGGAAATGAACAGGTACCCCTTGTCCGGATCGAGCGTGTCGAAGCCGCTGCTCGTGAACCCGTCGGTGGTGTCGCGGATGACGCCCTTCATGAAGCTGGCGACGTAATCCTGCACCTGGCGGATGGTCTTCACCCGGGAAAAGCGCATCTTGAGGATGAACTTGAGGAAGGGCATGCCGACGTTTTCGAGGGAATCGGGCAGGAACCCGAACATTCTCCGGTATATGCCGGACACGAGTTCGTCGTCGCCGAGAATGCTCTTTATGGCGTCCGGCACCTCGTCGTCCCTGTAGTGTCTGATATCGTCGAAAACGGGCGATTCCGTGGTCGCGGGCTCCCCGAGTCCCTCCGGCGGCGTCCCCGCCGCGGCCGCGCCGTTTCGGGAAGCTGAATCCTGGCTCATCTCTGCTGGTCACTCCGGTGTATGCGAGCGCGGGACGCGACAGCCGCCCCGCGGCCCGGGAGCCGGGCCGCGGAGACGTCCGATCAGGGTCCCGCCGTGCTGCGCAGTGTGAGTGATCTGTATCACGGATACAGATCACATTCTGTGAAGATCTTAATATACTAATGCAATTTTAGCAAATATTGAGTATTATTCACAATGCGGATAAGTGATGTGGAACGGAACTTATTCAAAAATAATATTTTAACTCACCAGGTGAAATAACTGATTACGCCTGCGGGTACGCGCCCGCGCCGCCGCCGGCGGGGACGGGACTGCCGGTGCCGTCGAAATAATAAGGATTCAACATGTTTATCGGAAAACCCCAATCTGATCCCACTCAGGAATGGTTCCTGTCGCACTGCCACGTTCACAAGTACCCCGCCAAGAGCACCCTCATTCACGCCGGAGAAAAGGCGGAGACCCTCTACTACATCGTCAAGGGGTCGGTGGCCGTGCTGATCAAGGACGAAGAAGGCAAGGAAATGATCCTCTCCTACCTCAACCAGGGCGATTTCATCGGGGAACTGGGGCTTTTCGACGAATCGGAGGTGCCCGTCCGCACCGCGTGGGTCAGAGCGAAGGGACCGTGCGAAATCGCGGAGATTTCCTACAAGAAATTCCGCCAGCTCATCCAGGTGAATCCGGAAATCCTCATGCGGCTGAGCGCCCAGATGGCGCGCCGGCTGTCGAAGACCAGCGGCAAGGTCGGGAACCTGGCCTTCCTCGACGTGCAGGGCCGCATCGCCCACACCCTGTTCAACCTCGCCCACCAGCCCGACGCGATGACCCATCCGGACGGCATGCAGATCAAGATCACCCGCCAGGAAATCGGCCAGATCGTGGGCTGCTCGCGCGAAACCGTGGGCCGCATCCTGAAGATGCTCGAAGAGCAGAACATCATCAGCGCGCACGGCAAGACCATCGTCGTGTTCAACACCCGCTGACGGTAAGATCCCCGGAAAGAAGGCCGCGCCTTGGCGCGGCCTTCTTTTTTGCCCGTCGCGCGCCGCCCGCTCTTCCGGGCGCAGGAAAGCCGGCCCCGGGGAGGCCGGCTTTGCCGCGCGCGGGCGGGAGCCCGCCCTTACAGAACGATCCCGAGCGCCTTGTCCATGCGCTCGAAGCCCAGGGCGATGTC
>CAZFNS010000008.1:0-7997 GCA_964520475.1 uncultured Enterobacterales bacterium | reverse complement strand
CTTACAGAACGATCCCGAGCGCCTTGTCCATGCGCTCGAAGCCCAGGGCGATGTCGTCTTCTCCGATGTTGAGCGCCGGCACGGTCCTGACGACGCCGCTGCCCGCGGTCAGCACGAAGAGCCCCTGCTTCAGGCACTCGGCGGTTATTTTCCTGAGCAGATCCGGATCTTTGAGCTCGGCGCCCAGCATCAGGCCCGCGCCGCGGATCTCCTTAAAACACCCGTATTTCGCGTTGAGCTTTGCGTAATGGTCACGGAACAGCCGTCCCTTCGCCTCGACGCTCTCCAGGAACCCGGGCCGGCTGACCAGTTCGAAGGAGCGGCAGCCGACCGCCGTCGCCAGCGGGTTGCCCCCGAAGGTCGTGCCGTGCATGCCCGGCTTGAAGACCCGGGCGACCTCTTCCCGCGCCAGCACCGCGCCGATGGCGATGCCCGCGCCGAGGCCTTTGGCGGAGGTCATGATGTCCGGGACGACGCCGTAGAGCTGGTAGGCGTAGAACCGGCCGGTCCGGCCGAAGCCCGTCTGCACCTCGTCGAATACGAGCAGCGCGTCGTTTTCGTCGCACAGTTCCCGCACGCCCCGGATGAATTCCGGCTCGGCCGGGACGATGCCGCCCTCTCCCAGAATCGGCTCCATGATGACCGCGCAGGTTTTTTCCCGGGAGATCAGCGCCCTCACGTCGTCGAGGCTGTTGTACCGGGCGTACGCGACTCCGCCCGGCAGCGGGCCGAAGCCTTCGCGGTACTTCGCCTGGCCGCCGACGGTGACGTCGAAGAGGGTCCGGCCGTGGAAACTGCCGAGGAAGGAAATAATCTGCGACTTTTCCGGTCCGCTCTTCTCGTAGGCGTAGCGGCGGGCCAGCTTGAGGGCGGCCTCGTTGGCCTCGCCGCCCGAATTCGCGAAGAACACCTTGTCCGCGAAAGTGCTTTCCGTAAGTCTCTTGGCGAGCGTTATGGCCGGCTCCGTGCACATGTAGTTGGAAATGTGCCAGAGCCTGCCCGCCTGCTCCGCGAGCGCGGCGACGATCTCGGGATTGCAGTGGCCGAAGGCGTTGACGGCGATGCCGCCGCCGAAATCGACGTATTCCCGGCCGGCGTCGTCCCAGAAGCGCGAGCCCTCGCCCCGCGCGGCCACGAAGGGAGCCGGGCAGTAAACGCCCATAAGATATTTGTCGAAATCGGCCCTGGTAACTTCACTCATAATACGTACCCCTCTGACGTCGTAATCCGGCCCGCGCCGGCGCGGCCGGGAACCGCGGGTTCCCGCCGCTGTGAGATTGTAAACAAAATCAAATATTTATTCAATATTTATGAATAAATATTCACAAATCAGCTGCTTTGCCTCTTCCAGTCGCGCGCCGACGACTCCCCGAGTTCCCGCACGAGCCTGGCCTCGCGCTCCCCGGGGTTTCCGGCCAGCCGCGCCAGGATAAAGTAAAAGCCCGGCAGCACGACCAGGGTGATGAAGGTGGCCGCGCTCATCCCGAAAAATATCACCGTCCCCACGGCCCGGCGGCTTTCGAAGCCCGGGCCGTCGGCGAGGATCAGCGGGATCGCTCCGGCCACGGCGGTGAAGGACGTCATCAGGATGGGCTTCAGCCGGCGCACGGACGCCCGCACCGCCGCCTCGTACAGATCGGCGGTGCGGCGCAGCTGGTTGGCGAATTCCACGATCAGGATGCCGTTCTTGGTCACCATGCCCACCAGGAGCAGCAGGCCGATCTCGCTGTAGATGTTCAGGGTGAGACCCGTTATCCACAGCCCGAGCAGTCCGCCGAAGATGCCGAGCGGGATGGTCACCATAATCGCGACCGGATGCACCAGGCTCTCGAACTGCGCCGCCAGCACCAGGTAGGTAACCAGCACCGCGAGCAGGAACACCGCCATCATTTCGTTCTCGCTCTCCCGGAAACTCCGGGACTCGCCGTCGAGGGAAATGCTTATGCTCCGGTCGAGGTTGTCCCGGCTCCATTCGTCCATCCAGTCGAGCACGTCGCCGAGGCTTTTGTCTCCGGCCGGGTGGGCCGAAACGGTCACGGCCTTCATCCGGTCGAAATGGGGCAGCTTCCGGGCCCGCGCCACCAGCTTGAATTCGGCGACGCTGCCGAGCGGGACCATTTTCCCCGACCCGGTCCTGATGTTCAGGGCGGCGATGTCGGTGATGTCCCGGAACAGCTTCTCGTCGGCTCTCAGGTAGACGTTGTACTCCTCGTCGTTTTCCACGTACGTCGTGTACGAGGTACCCCCGAGGTAGGTCTGCAGAGCCTGCGAAATGTCCGACATGGTCACGCCGAGCACGGTGGCCCGATTGCTGTCGATGACCGCTTCGATTTCCGGCGTCCTTTCGCTGTAGTTGGTGTCCGGGTTGATGATGACGCCGGCCTCGAGCCCGTCTTTCACCAGTTTCATCGCGGCCGCCTGGATCCCGGCGTAGCCGGGTCCCTTAATCACGTAGCGCACGGGGGAGCCCTGCTTGCCCCGGAACCCCGGCTGGTAGACGTAGACCTTCATGTCGGCGATGTCCCGGAGCTTTTTGTTCAGCACGCGGATAAACTCGGAGGCGGACACGGTCCGCTTGTCCCAGTCCTCGAGCTGGATGACCACGAAGCCGCTCTGATCCGTTCCCTGCCCCAGGGAGGGCGTGCTGAAACTGACCGATTTCACCGTGCCCTGTCCGACGAACGGCATAATCCGCTCCTCGAGCGCCAGCATGCTTCTCTTCATGCGGTGGATGCTCGCGCCTTCCTCGCCGAGAGCGTAGATATAGACCACGCCGCGGTCCTCCACCGGGCTCAGCTGGTGGGGAATGGCCCGGTAGAGCAGCGTCATCAGCCCGGCCACGGCCAGGAACGCGAGCGGGTAAATGTATATTTTCCGGAGGGTCCGGCGCAGGAAGGCGCCGTACACCCTTTCCAAGGCGCCGATCACCCGGTCGAGCAGCCGGGAAAGGCGGCCGCCCTCCCCCGCCGGCCGCAGGATTATCCCGCACAGCGCCGGGCTGAGCGTCAGGGCCGTGAATCCGGAAAAGAACACCGCGAGGGACAGCAGCACGGCGAACTCGATGAACATTTTGCCGGTCACGCCCTGCATGAAGACCAGGGGCAGAAAGATGGTGATGAGCACCGCCGACGTCGACACTATCGCGAAGCCCACCTCCCTCGAGCCGTTCCAGCACGCCGCGAGCACCCCCTCGCCCCTCTTGAGGTGGAAGGAGACGTTCTCGACCATGACGATGGCGTCGTCCACGACCAGTCCTATGGCGAGGATGAGGCTCAGCAGGGTTATGATATTGATCGAAAAGCCGAAGAAATACGCCCCGGTGAACGAGGCGACCAGCGACAGGGGCACGGTCAGCGCCGGTATCAGGGTCGTGTTCCAGGAGCCGATAAACAGGTAAAGCACGGCGATCACCAGGATCACGGTGATGCCGAGGGTGTCGTAAACCTCCGCTATCGAACTGCGGATATAGACCGTGCTGTCGTAATCGACGTCCAGACTGAGGCCTTCCGGGATATAGCGCTTCAGTTCCCCGACCTTGGCCCGGATGTTGGCGGACACGTCGAGCGGATTGGCGTTGGACTGGGGGATCACGCCGACGCCGATGCTGGATATGCCGTTGCGGTGGTAGAAGCTTTCCTCGTTCTTGGCCTTGGCCTCGACGGACGCCACCTCCCTCAGGCGGATCGTCCGGTCGGATCCGCTGTGGCGCACGGGGAGCAGCTCAAAGCTTTTGTCGTCGGTGTACAGCCTTTTGATCTGTACCGGGAAAACCATGTCCTGGTTCCTGATCTCCCCGCTCGGCAATTCGATGTTCTCCTTGCCGATCGACTCGATTATATCCTCGACGGTCACCCCCATGGCGGCCATCTTCTGCGGGTTCAGGCTCACGTACATGACTTTTTCGAGAGCCCCGACGAGTTCTATCTGGGAAACCCCGTCGACCAGGCTGAGGTTCTTCTCCAGCACGTTCGACGCGTAGTCGGACAGGCTCACGCGGTCCATGACCGAACTGGAGAGATTGAGCCAGAGCACCACCTCGCCGTCGCCGTTGTCTCTGGTGACCACCGGCTCCTCGATGTCGTCGGGAAGTCTTTTGCGCGCCCGGGAAACCGCGTCGCGGGCGTCCGAAACCGCCTCGAGCATGTCTTTGGAGGGCTTGAACTCGATGGAGATCCACGAACGGCCGTTCCGGCTGTTGGAGATGATGACGTTGATGCCGGAAATGCCCGAGAGCTCGTTTTCGATCACCCGGGTGACCCGCGACTCGATTACCTCGGGAGACGCCCCGGGGTAGTCGGTCAGGATGGTCAGGGAAGGATAGTCGATTGCGGGAAGCTCGCGGACGGGGAGGCGGAAGAAGCAGATGACGCCCAGCACCAGCAGGAGCACGTTCGCCACCGCCGCCAGCACGGGACGCTTTATCGACACCTCGCTCAGAATCACAGCATCTTGTCCTTCGTGTTTTTCCGGTCTTTCTTTTTAAGCAGCGGCGTGCGGTCGTCCGCGGCCTCAAGGTCGTCCTGCCTGATCACGGCCACGGCGTCCCCGTCGCGCAGACCGTCCGTCCCCTCGACCACGATTTCGGCGCCGACGCGCAGACCCTGGGTGATCGCGGCCATGGCTCCGTTAACCGCCCCGAGCGTCACCTTCCTCCTGAACACCCGGCGCTCGTCGTCCACCACGAACACGTAGCGGTCGTCGCCGGAATAGACCAGGGACTTCAGGGGAATCACGGGCAGTTTCTCGGAGGCCAGGTTGAGGCTGACCGCGAGCATCATGCCGTCGAGCAGCTTGAGCTCGGGGTTTTCGAAGTAGATGCGCACCCCCACGTCGAGGGTGTCGGCGTCGACGTGGGTGTCGATCTGTCTGACCCGGCCGCTGAAGATATGGCCCGGCCACGCGTCCGTCACGGCGGTGACCTCCTGCCCGATCACTATTTTCGACAGAAAGCGCTCGGGAACGGGGAAGTCCACGTAGACCCGGCTGATGTCATCGAGCTGCAGGAGCACGTTGCCGGGTTTGACGAGCTGCCCCGCGGTCAGGTTATGCAGGCTCACCACCCCGTCGAAGGGGGCGTAGATCACCCGGTCGTCGAGCTCGGCTTTTCTGGCGTCGACCAGGGCGCGCTGGCTGTTCACGGAAGCCTGCAGCTGTTCGTAAGAATCCTGGCTGACCGCGCCCCGGTTGATGAGTTTGGAGGCCAGTTCGAGGCGGCGCAGGTAATTTTTGAGCACGTACTCCGCTTCCCGCAAAAGAGCCTTCTGGCGGTTGTTTTCCAGCTGGATGAGGAGGTCGCCTTTTTTGACGGACTGCGTGGGGCTCACCTTCACCTCGGCGACCCGGCCGGTCACCTCGGAGGTAATCTCGATGGAGTTGTTGGCGCGCACCCGCCCGACGATCGGCAGGCGGATCCCGGCGGACGAATATTCCACCTCGGCGGTCTTCACGGATCTTACCGGCGCCTGCTCCCCGGCGGCGGGCGCGCGATGGAAAAGGGCCGGGCCGCGCGCGGCGAACAGTATGACGGCGCCCGCGGCCGCCGCCAGCAATAAACCGCCCACAACTCTCTGCATGCGAATGTCCCCGCCGGCCGGCCGCGCCGGAACCTACACGATAAAACCCACGGCCCTGTAAACCCGGTCGAGCATGGTCTGGGCCCGTTCCGAAGCCCGGGCGGCGCCGTTCGCGAACACTTCCCTCAGGTAGGCTTCGTCGGCGCGGTATTCCCGGTACCGGCGCTGCACGGGCTCGAGCAGCGCCACCACCGCGTCGGCGACCTCGGCTTTGAACTGGCCGTACATTTTGCCCGCGAAATGCTCCGTCAATTCCCCGACCGGCCGGCCGGTCGCCGCGCTCATCAGATCGAGCAGGTTGGAAACTCCCGGCTTGTTTTCCCAGTCGTAACGCACCACGGGCGGGTCGTCGGAGTCGGTGACGGCTCTCTTGAGCTTTTTGACGATGCTTTTCGGATCCTCCAGCATCGTAATCACGTTGTTCCGGTTGTCGTCGGATTTGGACATCTTCTTCAGGGGATCCTGCAGGCTCATCACGCGGCCGCCGGCTCCGGGCACGAATCCCTTCGGCAGCACGAAGATATCGCCGTAAATATTGTTGAATCTGAAGGCGACGTCCCGGGTGAGCTCGAGATGCTGGAGCTGGTCGTCCCCCACGGGCACCAGACCCGCCCGGTACAGCAGGATATCCGCGGCCATGAGGACGGGATAGTCGAAAAGGCCCGCCGTGGTGCCGGCGTTGCCGTAGCGCTGCGACTTGTCCTTGAACTGGGTCATCCGGCTCAGCTCGCCCATCTGGGTGTAGCAGTTGAGGACCCACGCGAGCTGCGCGTGCGCCGGGACGTGGGACTGGAGGAACAGGATGCATTTCCCGGGGTCGATGCCGGCGGCGAGATAGAGAGCCAGGGTGTTGTAGCTGGCCTCGCGGAGCGTGTCCGGATCCTGGCGCACCGTTATGGCGTGCTCGTCGACCACACTGTACACGCAGTCGTACTCGTCCTGCATTCTGACCCACTGGCTCAGGGCCCCGATGTAGTTGCCGATCGATAATTCCCCGGATGGCTGAGCCGCGCTGAATACAATTTCCTTCATGTTAAACCGAATCCTGATTAAAATTTCGCGGCTCCGTTCCCCGGGCGGAGACACCCGGGACGAATTCCGCGAAACGAGATTAAAGCCGCCGGCGCCGGCCGCCCGCGCCGAACCCGGTATGCCGGCGTCGTCGCGGAATGAGGAGGGAACGGATCCCGGAATCCCGTGAAGCCGTCCGGGTTCGAAGTTTTCACCCGGCGGAGCGGACGCGCTCCGCCGGACCGTTTCCGCCGGCGGATTTTCAAAATTATACTACTTTTAGGCCGTTGTCAATATCGCGGGCGCGGGGCGGGAACCGCCGCGGAACCGGGTCTTACCCGGCGGCCCCGAGACGCGCGCGCATGTCGGCGATGACCCCGCGGTAGTCGCCGCTCCCGAATATCGCGGAACCGGCCACGAACATGTTCGCCCCGGCGGCCGCGATCGCGGCGATATTCGCCGGCTTGACGCCGCCGTCGACTTCGATGATCAGATCGTCCCGGCCGTTCGCCGCGGCCCGCCGCTTCAGATCCGCGATTTTCCCGAGCGCGGAGGGGATGAAACTCTGCCCGCCGAATCCGGGGTTGACGGACATGATCACCACCATGTCCAGTTTGTCCCAGACGTAATCGAGGACCTCGAGCGGCGTGGCGGGATTGAGCGCCAGCCCCGCCTTGCATCCCCTGTTTTTAATCAGCTGGAGGGAACGGTCGACGTGGCGCGACGCCTCGGGATGAAAAGTGACGCTGTCGGCTCCGGCGTCGGCGAAACTGCCGATCAGTTCGTCGACGGGCGTTACCATCAGGTGGGCGTCTATGGGGGCGGTGATCCCGTATTTGCGCAGCGCGGCGCAGATTTGGGGCCCGAAGGTGAGATTGGGCACATAGTGATTGTCCATGACGTCGAAATGCACCACGTCCGCGCCCGCGTCCAGCACATTCCTGACTTCCTCGCCGAGGCGGGCGAGATCCGCCGACAAAATTGAAGGAGCGATTAAATATTTCATTGAATTTCCTTTTTCACCGCCGCCACGTTTTTGGCCCACGGTTTGGCCTTTCTGATTGACGCCGGCAGCGACGCGATGGATTTGGCGGCTGCCGCGCGATCGTTAAAATCGCCGTGCATGACAATATACTGTTTGTCTTTCGGCCTGTAAAGCACCCATGAATTCCCGGCGAGCTCGGCTATTCTGTAGGCTTCCTCCTTTCTGGAGGTGGCCACGAGCTGCACGGTGTAATGGGCGTCGTTCAGACCGGCGAACTCCCTGCCGGAATCCTTTATCCGGGCTTCGACCCGTTTCGCCTCCTCAAGTTTGGCGAGCTGTTCCTTGCGCGCTTTTTCTTCGGCGGCTTTCCGCTCGGCTTCCTGCCTGGCTAACTTCTCCTGCCGGGCCTTCTCCTCGGCGGCTTTCCG
>CAZFNS010000007.1:82766-97204 GCA_964520475.1 uncultured Enterobacterales bacterium | reverse complement strand
CGCGCCCGAAACTCCTCTCCCCGTCCCGGGGGCGGGTTCCGGAAGGCCGCGCCCACGGCGACGCGGCCCGGGCCCCGGCCGCTATGGCGCCCTCGGTCTCCTCCGCGGCCCGGGAATACCCCGCGCCGGCGGAGACGCCGTAGGGACGGCGGACCGGGGCCTCCCCGCCGGGCGGGAAGCGCCCGCGGGGGCCTTTGCGCCCGTCCGCGGCGGACCGGGCGGCGCGCGCCGCCCGGCGGTTCCGCGCGAATTCGCGCCGCGGATCGGCTTTCTCGTCTTTGACGAACGTCTCCGTCTCGGGGGCGAGCCCGACGGCCGCGCGCAGGGCGTTGACCTCGGCCAGGCCGAGCTCGCGGCAGGCCCCGGCCGGCAGCGGGCCGAGCTCCGCGGTCGCGTATCTTATCCTCTTGAGGCGGCTGACCCGGAGGCCCGCGGCTTCCCAGAGCCTGCGCACCTCGCGCTTGCGCCCTTCCCGCAGCGAGACCCGGTACCACCGGTTGACGCCCTCGCCGCCCGCGAACTCAACCTTTTCGAAGCGGGCCGGCCCGTCCTCGAGCTCGACGCCCGCCTTGAGCGTCTCAATCTGCTCCGGCGACGCCTCGCCGAACACGCGCACCGCGTAGACCCTCTCGACGCCCCCGCCGGGATGCATCAGGCGGTTGGCCAGCTCGCCGTCGGTCGTGAACAGCAGCAGGCCCGAGGAGTTGACGTCCAGGCGCCCGACGTAGAGCCAGCGGCTCCCGCTCGCGGGGGGCAGGCGGTCGAACACCGTGGGGCGCCCCTCCGGATCGGACCGGGTGCACATCTCCCCCTCCGGCTTGTTGTACATGAGGACCCGGCACACGGGCCGCGGGGCGGAGGAAGACCGGACGACGTTCCCGTCCAGCCTGATGACGTCCCCCTCCTCGACCCGCTCGCCGACGGCCGCTACCCTGCCGTTCACGCTGACCCGGCCGGCCGCTATGTATTCTTCCATGGCGCGGCGGGATCCGAGGCCCGCGGCGGCCATAACCTTGTGTAATTTCTCGCTCATCTCGTCAGCCTCCCGGCGGCGCCGCGCCCCGCGGCGGGAGCGCCTCCCGCGCCCCGCGGGCGGGCGCCCCGGCAAATTCAAGCTGTGTAAATTATACTACATTTCGGACGTTGTCAATATTGGCGGGACGGGGCGCGGCCCCGCCGCCCGGGCGGCCGGGACTTCCGGGTGCAAAAAGCGCCGAAACGGTTTATATTATAGACAGAGGGGCGGGACCGGGCGCCGTCCGGCGCCGCCCCCGGACCGGAGGGGGACGGCGCTGTCATGACATACGGGGAAAAGCTGCGGCGGGCGGCCGCGAAGATTCCGCCCCCCGCCGCGTTCGCGGTTCTGCTGGGGGCCCATCTGCTCGGGGCGCTCTTCTTCGGGGGCGTCTCGGGTTTCGTGTTCGTCACGGCCGGGGCGCTCCTCTGCGCGGCCGGCGGCGCCCTCGGGGCGCTCGCCCTCGAGCCTTTCTACCGCGCGCGCATAAGCCCCCTGCCCTGGGTCCCCAACCGCCGCAAACTCTTCACGGACGGGGTCTACGGGCTGAGCCGCAACCCGATGTACCTCGCCCTCGCGCTCCTGCTCGGCGGAACGGGGCTGTGCTTCTGCCCGCTCCTTTTGATCGTCACCGTGCCCCTGCTCGCGATCGCGCTCCGGGCGGTGATCGAAGAGGAGGAGCGGATCAACCTCGAGGCCTTCGGGGACGAGTTCCGCGCCTATTGCCGGCGCGTGCCCCGCTGGTGCGGCGCCCGGCCGGGGACCGGGGACGAACGATAAGGACGCGCGCCCCGGCGCGCGGGAGGAGAGACATGAACGAGCCGGACAACTCCGCCCCCGCCGGCGGGCCCGCGGACGAAAACACCGAGGTGACCCTCACCATCCTCGGCAGCGCCTTCCGCATCACCTGCCCGCGGGATCAGGAGGAGAGCATGCGCGAGGCCGAGAGGCGCCTCGCGGAGAAGCTGGACGTCCTCAAAAAGGTCGCGCCGAAGTTCTCGAACGAGAAACTGGCCATCCTGGCCGCGTTGGATATTTATCACGAATTGATAAATCAGGAATTGAAAACGGCCGCGTTTGAGAGTATAGTAAAAACAAGGCTGGACGAGGTGAGAGAGCTTCTTTCGGGTTTCTCCGCCGCCGGATCCGGCCCCCGAAATCCCCGGGACGCGGACGTTGCTTTTGGTCCTGAGCCGATGATAAAAGAATAGAGGAATTACTTCCGCAAGGTGAGCAGGCTCGCATCGGGTTCTGCCCGGTAAGCGAGAAGCCTAGAGGCGGAACATTTTCCTCGCACTGACCTTACGGGTTCGTGGTTTCGAATCAGCACGCGTTCCGGGGGCCTTTTTTTGTCTTCGCGAAAATGTTATAATTCCCAGAACCATATAACAGAATACTTTTTATACGGGATTTGATTCATATGTTTACGTCTCGTCCTTTGTTACGTCAAAAAATCAGAGATTTAAGAAAAGCCATTCCCCCCGAGCTCCACGCGCAGTACTCCGAGCAGCTGATCGCCCGGGTGGCCGCGAACGAGCGGATCCGGAAGGCGGAAAGCGTCGCGCTCTACATCAGCGTCGACGGCGAAATCGACACCAACGGCCTGATCGAGTGGTGCGCCGCCCAGGGCAAGAAAGTGGCGCTGCCGGTCATCCACCCCTTCTCGAAGGGGCAGCTGCTGTTTCTCAAGTACGACGAGAACACCGTGATGAACCCCAACTGCTTCGACATCCCCGAGCCCGAGCTCAACGTGCAGAACGTCGTGCCGCTCAACCGCATCGACATCATCTTCACCCCGCTGGTGGCCTTCGACAGCAAGGGCAACCGCCTCGGCATGGGCGGCGGCTACTACGACCGCACCCTGCAGTTCTACCACAACGGCCAGCAGGGCCCGTACCCGATCGGCCTCGCCCTCGACATCCAGGAAGTCGAGGATCTGCCCACGGACACCTGGGACGTGCCCCTGCCGGAGATCATCACCCCCACCAGGGATCTCGTCTTCAGCCGCTGAGGCCGAAAAGCCCCGGCCGGAACGCGGGGAGCGGGACCGGAAGGTCCCGCTCCTTTTTTTTTCGCGCCGCTGGACGCTTGCCAAACGCCCCCGCGGCGGTATAATTTTTCTTGATCTCCTTTTTTGACTTTGAGGCGGATTCCGGAAAATGGATCAGAACCAGAAAAAAATCTGCGCGGCCGAGGCGGCCGTCAAATACGTGAAGAGCGGCGCCGTGCTCGGCGTGGGGACCGGTTCGACGGTCAATTACTTCATCGAGCGGCTCGCGCCGCTCAAGGACCGGATCGCGGGCGCCGTGTCGAGCTCCGAGGCCTCGACCGCCCGGCTCAGGGCCCTGGGCATAAGGGTGTTCGATCTCAACGAGATCGAGAGCTTCGACGTCTACGTCGACGGCGCCGACGAGATCGAGCCGGGCATGGCCATGATCAAGGGCGGGGGCGCGGCCCTCACCCGGGAGAAGATCGTCGCCGCCGTCGCCAGAACCTTCGTCTGCATCGTCGACGACTCCAAGCTCGTCGACGTCCTCGGCCGCTTCCCCCTGCCCGTCGAGGTCATCCCCATGGCGCGGGCCCACGTCGCGCGCGAGCTCGCGAAGCTCGGCGGCCGCCCCGTCTGGCGCGAGGGCTGCGTCACCGACAACGGCAACCACATCCTGGACGTGCACGGCCTGCGGATCGAGGATCCGATCGGGCTCGAGCAAACCGTAAACGGCATCGCCGGCGTGGTCACGGTCGGCATTTTCGGGATGAGGGGCGCGGACGTGCTGATCGCCGGCACCGACGCCGGCGTCCGGATCACCGAAAAGGCGCGCTGACGGCGGGGTTAAGCGAGAAGACGGTCAAAGGCAAAAAGAAAGCCGGGCGCAGCCCGGCTTTCTTTTTGCCTTTTGTCTTTATTTTTTCGGGCCGCGCCCCGGCCGGCCCGCCTTCCCGGGAGCCGCCTTCGCCGGGGCCGCCGCGCAGGAAATGACGCGGTCCCGGTCCCCGTCCCCGAGGACGATCTCCGCCCGGCCCTCCTCCGGCAGCGCGAGCTGCGCCCGGAAATCGCAGCCCAGGCAGATCGAGCTCATGTCCCGGAAGTACTCGCCCCGGAACTGCGGGTAGCCGTAGACCCGGTACGAAACCCCGTCCACGGCGAAAGTGGCCGCGGGCAGGACGGTGGACCAGAGGCTGACGGTCACCGGAAAGGCGGCGCCGTCCCCGCCGTCTTCCCCTTCGCCGTCCGCGCTCCGGCAGGAGAACTCCAGATCCAGCCGCCCCTCCCGGCCCGCGGCGATCGCGTCCCCGGCCATGAGCGACTCGAAGTAGTTCTGGGCGCAGATGAGGGCGAACTTGCCCTGCGCGCACTTCGCGAGCGCCCGCCGGTGCTCCGAGCAGCCGAACACGCAGCCGTCCTTGTCGAAGGTGAGGCCGCGGGAGTTGAGGTACTGCTCCTCGAGCAGCATCAGCACGGGATTGGCGCAGAAGATAAACTCGACGTCGCCCTCGCGGAAATCGCGGCAGACGTCCGTCGTCAGGTTCTGCAGGCGGATCTTCTCCCGCTTGAGATAAGCCGACGCGCGCGGGTTCGGGGCGGGCTCGGGGATCCGCCGGACGACCGCCCCGCCGCCCTTTCCGTACGGCGCCGGGGCCGTGTCCGCGGGGTTTTCCGCCGCGGGCGCCGCGCCGGCGAGCGCGGCGCAAAGCGCCGCCGCGGCGAGCCCCGCGCGCCTCCCGGCCCGGCCCGCCGGGACCGCCCGGCCGTTCTTTCTTCCCGTCCTTCCCGTCATTTCCGCCCCTCCGTTTTTTTGCGCATTATAAAATAATTGCGGGACAAAAGGCGATTTAATTAAAATAACCGCAGCGCCGCGGCCCCGGCCCGCGGCCGCACGGAGAAAAAAGCCATGAGCCACGCCATCGATTACGCGGATCCCGCGATCCTGCACGGCCTCGCCGAGCGCCACCTGACGGACCGCCCGGACCTCGGCCGCGGCGCCCGCCTGACCCCGGAGACGGCCGCGGCCTTCGCGCTCCTGCGCGAGGACGCCCGCCGCGCGGGCATAGACCTGCGCGCCGCCTCGTCGTTCCGGAGCTTCGCCCGCCAGAAAACCATCTTCGAGGAGAAGATCGCGGGGAAGCGCCCCGTGCTCGACCGCTCGGAAACCCCCCTCGACGTCTCCCGCCTGAGCCGGGAGGAACTCATCCGCGCCATCCTGTACTTCAGCGCCGCGCCCGGGCTCTCGCGCCACCACTGGGGCACGGACATAGACGTGTACGACCCGTCGGCGATCCCCCCGGAGGGCGGGTTCGACCTCACCAACGCCTGCTACCGCTCCGGGTGCCAGCGGCGCCTCGGGGCGTGGCTCGGGGACGCGCTCGGAAAGCGCGGCTTCTTCCGCCCCTACGCGCGGGACGGGCTCTGCGCGGGCGAGCTCTGGCACATAAGCTACGCCCCGGAGGCCGACCGCTTCGCCGCCGCCCTGGATCCCGGGGAGACCGCCGCCTTCCTGCGGGGCCCCGCGGGCCTCGCGGACGCCGGAACGCTCCTTAAGATCGTCCTCCCCGAGTTCGGGGAAAGGTACCGGATCTTCGCGGGCGCCGGGAGCTGAGCGCCCCCGCGGCGGCCCCTTCCCCCGCCCCGTCCCCGCCCCGGCGGGGCCGGCGGATCCGTTTTGCCTGAGATTAAATTTTATCTATATTCCCCGCCGTTCCCCTTTGTCCGCCGCTTTTATCCGGGTTATATTCTATTTATATTGTATTTAGCAAATTATATTATTTATATATTTTACGGCCCGCAAACCCCCCGAAAACGCGTTTCCGGCGCCCGAAAACGTTCTCAAAAGGGACGTTCACATGATAATTCATATGTATAAGGATAAATTTTATACCTTAAATCGGATACTACATCTAGTAGCATATTTGTTTTTGAGGCTTTTAAATCCCTATATTTAGTCCGGCGATTTTCGCCGTCCGCGCCCCGGAAGGAAAAAACGCCCTCAAACCTTTACAAAATCAGCGCTTTAAAATTTCTTTGAACTATGTCACAAAAATATCAAAAATCACCGGATCGGCGCAAAAATATCCAAAATTGGAATTTAAGTCAAAAAAAACCGAAAAAGCGTGCTTTAAGACGGTCTCTGTTGCTATAATCCTTGTTGGACAGCATGTTTCGCCCCGCGGACCCCCGGTTTTCCCCGGAAAACCCCCGTCCCGCGGAGCGCCCCCGGAAAGTCTCCGGAGTATGTTATTTTATATAAAAATAATATACCGCCGGGACGCGCGAGCTCCGCCGTTTCCGCCCGCGCGCGGCCTCCCGAAGGCCCCGGAACGTAAAAAACGTCAACCGGACGCGGCGAAGAGAAACATGATTTTATTTTAACTATATATCCGGACGGGCCGGTCCGCAAAAGAGCCGCTTCACCGCGCGGCTTTTACCGGTTCCCTCCGGCGCCTAAGCGAGAGGAAACGAATCATCATGGAACCCGACATTACCGTAATCAAGCGCGACGGCAGCCGCGTGGCCTACGACGGCATCCGCATCGTCAACGCCGTCTCCAAGGCCTTCAAAGCCTGCGGCATCCGCGATCTGAACTGCGGGGCCGACGTGGAGGCCAAGGTATTCCGGAAGCTCAAAAACAAGGACGAAGTCCAGATCAGCGAGATCCAGACCCTGGTCGAGGACCAGCTCATGGCCTCGCGCTACAAGGAAGTCGCCCGCGCCTACATCGAGTACCGCCACGACCGCGACCGCATGCGCGAGAAGCAGAGCGACCTCATTCACGACATCGAGAGCCTGATCGAGCAGTCCAACCCGGAGATCCTCAACGAGAACGCCAACAAGGACAGCCGCGTCATCCCGACCCAGCGCGACCTCCTCGCGGGCATCGTGGCCCGCCACTACGCGAAGCGCCACATGCTCCCGCACGACGTCGTGCTCGCCCACGAGAAGGGCGAGATCCACTTCCACGATCTGGACTACTCCCCGCTCTTCCCGATGTTCAACTGCATGCTCATCGACATCAAGGGCATGCTCACCCACGGCTTCAAGATGGGCAACGCCGAGATCGAGACCCCGCGCTCCATCGGCACCGCCACCGCCGTGACGGCGCAGATCATCGCCCAGGTGGCCAGCCACATCTACGGCGGCACCACCATCAACCGCATCGACGAGATCCTGGCCCCGTACGTGACCTGCAGCTACAAGAAGCACCTCGCCGTGGCCGCGGAGTGGCACGTGCCCGACGCCGAGAACTACGCGCGGGCCCGCACCGAGAAGGAGTGCTACGACGCCTTCCAGTCCCTCGAGTACGAGGTCAACACCCTGCACACCGCGAACGGCCAGACCCCGTTCGTGACCCTCGGCTTCGGCCTCGGCACCTCGTGGGAGTCCCGCCTCATCCAGCAGTCGATCCTCAAGAACAGGATCGCGGGCCTCGGCAAGAACCACAAGACCGCCGTCTTCCCGAAGCTGGTGTTCACCATCAAGCGCGGCCTCAACCTCGACAAGGGCGACCCGAACTACGACATCAAGCAGCTCGCCCTCGAGTGCACCACCAAGCGCATGTACCCGGACATCCTGAGCTACGACCAGGTGCTCCGCGTCACCGGCTCGTTCAAGGCCCCGATGGGCTGCCGGAGCTTCCTCTCCCCGTACATCCGCGACGGCGTCGAGGAGCACGACGGGCGCAACAACCTCGGCGTGGTCAGCCTGAACCTGCCGCGCATCGCCATCGAGGCGCACGGCAGCGAGGAGAAGTTCTACGAGATCCTCGACCAGAGGCTCGAGCTCTGCTTCAAGGCCCTCATGGAGCGCATCCGCCGCCTGGACAACGTGCAGGCCAAGGTCGCCCCGATCCTCTACATGGAAGGCGCCTGCGGCGTAAGGCTCAAGGCCGACGACAAGATCTCCGCCATCTTCAAGAACGGGCGGGCCACGGTGTCCCTCGGCTACATCGGCATCAACGAGACGATCAACGCCCTCTACGGCACCAAGGTGCACATCTTCGACAGCCAGGAGCTCAGGGAGAAGGGCATTAAGATCGTCAAGACGATGCACGACGCCACCGTGAGATGGAAGAAGCAGACGGGCTACGGCTTCAGCCTGTACAGCACCCCGTCCGAGAACCTCTGCAACCGCTTCTGCAAGCTGGACAGCAAGGAATTCGGGATGATCCCGGGCGTCACCGACAAGGGCTACTACACCAACAGCTTCCACCTCGACGTGGAGAAGAAGGTCGACCCGTACGCGAAGATCGACTTCGAGCAGCCCTACCCCGAGCTCGCCACCGGCGGCTTCATCTGCTACGGCGAGTTCCCGAACCTGCAGAAGAACCCCGAGGCCATCGAGGACGTGTGGAACTACGCGTACGACCGGGTGCCCTACTACGGGACCAACACCCCGATCGACGAGTGCTACGAGTGCGGCTACAAGGGCGAGTTCGAGTGCACCAGCAAGGGCTTCGTCTGCCCGAAGTGCGGCAACCACAACCCGAACCGGGCCTCGGTGATCCGGCGCGTCTGCGGCTACCTGGGCGCCCCCGACACCCGTCCGTTCAACGCGGGCAAGCAGGAAGAGGTGCGCCGCCGCGTCAAGCACCTGTAAGGCGCGGCTAAAGCGCGGATCGCTTTGAACTTAAAACCCCCGCGGGCCGGACCCGCGGGGGTTTTTTCGTCTGGCGGGGGAACCCGGGCCGCGCGGCGGCGTCAGCCGCGGCGGCGGTCGATGACCTCGATCTCGACGAGCCGGGGATCCGCGCATTTCCCCCGCAGGTACTCCCGCTCGGCCTCGGCCTCCTCGCGCGTGCGGACCGCGACGAACCAGCAGCGCTCGCGCGGGTTCCACGCGTAGCCGCGGAAGGCGAGCTCCTCCTTCACCTCGTAGCGGGACGAGCGCGCCCAGACCCGGTAGGTCTCCCGCCCCGCCGCCGCGGCGAGGGCCCGGACGGCGCCCGGCACGCGATCGAAGAACCAGGCGCAGCCTAAGGCCCGCTCGACCGCGGATCCGTAGCGGAAGAAGTAGCCGAGCCTTTCGAGGTTGACCGGGAGCGGGGCGTGGGGCAGCAGGAGCGGGCTCAGTTTCTGCCAGGAGACGTCGTAGACGGGGTCGACCCAGCGGAGCCCCGCGAGCGAGGGGAAGCGGCGCTCGAAAAAGCGCCTGGTGCGGGCGCCGCCCGTCGACACCATGATCGGATCGCCCGCGGCGGCCGCGGCGACCTCTTTCCGGGCGAAGGCGGCGCCCGCGAGGAAGGAGGGCTCGATGCCCGCGAGGCGCAGGAGGTGCGGGGGCGCCGGGCGGCGCGGCTCCTCGTAGCCCCGGTACAGGGAGTAAACCGCCGCGAGCCCCTCCCCCGAGGCGGCCAGGCCGCACCGCGCCATGGCGAGCTCGACGATGCTGTCGTAAACGCCCGGGCCGGTGGTCACGGCCTCGACGAAGACCGCGGGCGTCTCCGGCCCGTCCGACCGCCTCAGGACGAGCGGGAGCGCCGCGCCGTCCCGGCAGCGTACGAACGGCACGCGGCGCTGCAGCCGGAAGTCGCCGGGGCGGGCCCGGATCTCGGGGATCTTCCCGAGCGGAAAAGCGCCGTCTTCGTCCCGATTCACGTTTTTCTCCCCCGCGGGCGCGGCCGCGCCCCTACTTGAACCGCTCCAGGGCCGTGAACGCGGCCGAGTACAGGCTCTGGTTTGCCGCGGTGATCCCCGCGCCGTAGAGTCCGTTGAGGTAGGCGACCTCCTCACGGTACTCCTCCGCGGAGTACACCGTCTTGAACCAGTACTTGTTGCGGAAGTTCCACCAGGCGCCGCTCCGGGCGTCCCTGGTCGAATTGTCGTACCAGCGGTAGCTCCGCTCCCGCAGCAGATCCTTGACCTCGTAGGGGGCCCCCAGGGCCCTGATGACGTAGGAGGTGCGGTCGGCGTTCGCGAGGAGCTCGGCGAGCGCCCCCTGCACGACGCTGAGGAGCCAGAGGAGCGCCAGGCAGTCGACGGCGGCGCGGTGCGCGTCGTAGAAATAGCCCACGGCCGAGGCGATGAGCGGCAGCCGGTAGGAGCTGACGCGGCCGTCGAGCCGGTTCCAGTTGATCTCCCGGCAGCTGCAGGCCCACGGCAGCCGGTCCAGGGATCCGACTCCTGCGAATCTCTTCTCGAACATGGGGCGGTCGAAGGCCGCGTTGTGGGCGACCATCAGCGGCGCGCCCGCGAGGATCGAGCACACCTCGCCGTCGTCGATCCTGTGCCCGGCGAGATCCGCGTCGGTCAGCCCGGTGATGGCGACGATATCGGGATGGAGCTTCTCGCCCGGATCCTCCAGCTCGTCGTAAACCTGCTCGATCGAGGTGACCCGCCCGAGGCCCGGGGAGTAGCGCACCTTCACCAGGGCGAGCTCGATGATCTTGTGCTTGCGCGGATCGACGCCGGTGGTCTCCGTGTCGATTATGACCAGGGTTTTCTCGTCCCCCGCCGGATCGTCCAGGGGGATGCGCTTTTTGCCGATCCCGAACCGCGTGTAGGGGATCCGGGCGAGCAGCCGGAAGTCCTCCGGGGAGCGCTCCACCGCCGGGATGAGCTCGAGCGGGAAGGCGTTCCGCGCCCGCTCCCGCGCGACCGCCCGCGCCGCGTCGATGAGATCGCTTAAGGGGGTCCGCCCCCCGGCGCCTTCGGCTTCTTTGTTTTCCGGTTCCATATTTTAAGTCTCCGCGTTACGTCCGCGCGAGCGCCGCCGGGGCGGCGCGGGGAACCCGCGGTTCCCCGTCTCGTATTATATATATATGCGTTATTCTTTGCCATAAAATATTGTCCGATCCGCGCCGCGGCGCACCCGCCGTTTTGTTTACACGCCCGCCCGGCGGCGGTATAATCAATGTTCCGGCGATCTTTTTCCGGCGGAGGGCGCGCGCCCCTCCGGGACGTTTCGAACCGCGCGCGGATTCAAAAAAAGGAGAGTAACCATGGGACTTATCAAAGCCGCCGCCGGCTCGGTCGGCGGGGTGCTGGCCGACCAGTGGAAGGAATTCTTCACCTGCGACGCGCTCGGCAACAACGTGCTGCTCGCCCGGGGCGCCAAACAGGGCGACCGGCGCAGCTCCAACCGGGGCAACGACAACATCATCTCCCGCGGTTCGGCCATCGCCGTCGCGGACGGGCAGTGCGCCATCGTGGTCGACCAGGGCGTCGTCACCGAGGTGGCCGCCGAGCCCGGCGTCTTCACCTACGACGCCTCGGCCGAGCCCTCGCTGTTCACGGGCGGCCTCGACGGCGACAACATCCGGGCGGTCTTCCGCACCATGTGGGAGCGTTTCAAGTACGGCGGCGCCACCGGCCGCGACCAGCGCGTGTACTACTTCAACCTCAAGGAGATCATGGACAACAAGTTCGGCACGCCGAGCCCCATTCCGTTCCGCATCGTGGACCGGAACACCGGGATCGACGCCGACCTGTCGGTGCGGTGCAACGGCATCTTCACCTTCAAGATCACCAACCCGATCTCCTTCTACGCCAACGTGGCCGGCAACGCGGCCGAGGAGTACACCACGGATCAGCTCAAGCCGGTGCTCAAGTCGGAATTCGTGGGGGCCCTCAACCCGGCCTTCGCCCGTCTGTCGGAACTGTCGATCCGCCCGTACGAACTGCCCTCGCACGTCGACGAACTGTGCGAGGAGATGAACCGGGTGCTGAGCGCCAAGTGGAACGATCTCCGGGGCCTCAGCATCGTCTCGGTCTCGATCAACTCCGTGACCCTGCCCGACGAGGACGCGGCCAAGCTCAAGAACCTCCAGTTCGCCGTTCCGCTGCGCGACCCGGTCATGGCCGCCGCCCAGCTCACCCAGGCTCAGGCCGAGGCCATGCGCGCCGCGGCCTCCAACGAGGCCGGGGCGATGGCCGGCTTCATGGGCATGGGCATGGCCCAGGGCCTCGGGGGCGGCGTCGCGGCCGATCTCTTCCGGATGAAGCCGGGGGAGCGGGCCGCCGCCCGGGGCGGCGCCGCCTCCTGGACCTGCGCGTGCGGAGCCGTCAACTCGGGCAAGTTCTGCTCCGAGTGCGGCCAGCCCAGGCCCGCCGCGCCCGCCCCCGCCGGCGCCGGCGAGTGGACCTGCGCGTGCGGAGCCGTCAATTCGGGCAAGTTCTGCTCGGAGTGCGGCCAGCCGCGGCCCGCCGCCCCGCGCAAGTGCGGGCGCTGCGGCTTCGTCCTCCCGGACGGCGCCGGCCCGATGAAATTCTGCCCGGAATGCGGCGCTCCCCTTAACGGAGCGGGGTGAGCCCGGACATGACTCTGCTGGCCAACTACAAGTGCCCCTCCTGCGGGGGGGCGCTCGACTTCGACATCAAGAGCGGCAAACTCAAGTGCCGCTACTGCGACAGCGAGTTCGAGGCCGACGAGATCGTCCCGCCCGACGCGCGGAAGTTCAGCGAAGACGGCGCGCCCGTCGTCAAAAACCACTACGGGGAGCCGGAGGAGCCCATCGCGCGCCATCCCGCCCCGGGCGACGAGAACACCCTGCTCGACACCTACTCCTGCAAGCAGTGCGGCGGCGCCGTCGCCGTCACGGCCACGGTGGTCTCCACCGTGTGCCCCTTCTGCGGCAACAACATCGTCTTCTACAACAAGCTCACCGGCAACCACGTGCCGGACATGGTCGTGCCCTTCAAGATCGACAAGAACGAGCTCAAGGACAAGTACTTCGCGCACCTCCGGGGCAAGTTTTTCGTGCCGCGGGAGTTCAGGCGCAAAAACGCCCTCGACAGCCTGGTCGGCTGCTACGTGCCCTTCTGGGTCTACGACATGAAGGTGAGCGGCCCGGCCTTCTTCCGGGCGGAACGCATGGGCGCCGCCAACACGGAGATCTACCAGGTGATGCGCGACGCCTCCATGAGTTTCCGGATGATCCCCGAGGACTCGTGCCGGGCGATCCGGGACGAGATCACCGAATCCCTCGAGCCGTACTTCTTCGGCGACGCGGTGCCGTTCGAAACCGGGTACCTGCCGGGCTTCACCGCCCACGTGTACGACGAGTCGTGCGAGTCGTGCGCGCGCCGGGCCGCCCTGCGGGCCGCGGGCAGCCTCAAGAGCCAGATGCGCAAGCGCACCATGGGCGGCTACTCCTCGATCCGGGACGTCGGCGTCGAGGGCGCCGGGCCCATGGGCGCGATCGTCCCCTCGGACATCTCCGCCCGCTCGGTGCTCTACCCCATGTGGCTGCTCACCACCAAGTGGCGCGGGAAGCGGTACTTCTTCGCCATGAACGGCCAGACCGGCGCGTTCGTGGGGAACCTGCCGCGCAACTCCCTGCTGTACTGGGGTTCCGTGATCCTGAGCGCCGCGCTCATCACTTACCTCGCGCAGCGTTTCCTGCCGGGCATGGAGCTGTCGAACGCGGCGATCACGGGGGGCGTCTTCGGCTGGGGCCTCAACGCGGCGGCCGACGCGCGCCGGATCAGCGTGCGGCGGGCCACCCGGGCCGAGACTTACGGCGATCCCGCCTCGTTCGTCCTCAAGGGGCGCGAGGACCGGCTGATCGGCGTGCGCTCGCGCTGACGCCCGCCGGGGCAAAGGACAAAAAAAATATCCGCCTGAAGGCGGATATTTTTTTGGGTAAGACGAGGCTCCGGGCTACCAGGCCGAGCCGTACTTCATGCGCATCACCTCGGCCTCCTTCTGGGCCTCGATCACCTGGGCGGGGGTCAGGTAGTAGGAGTAGCGCTTTTCCATCGCGTTCACGTCGTCCTTGTACCAGCTGTCGGTGTCGAACGTGCCGATGTAGGACTTGAGCACGAGGGTCCATTTGAGGGCGTTGAACATGTCGGACTGCACGCCCTTGCCGCCCCGCGCCAGCGCCTCGGCGAGCTTCTTCTGGGCCACGAAATCGCCTTCAGTCGCCGCCTTGGTCAGCCACTCCTGGGCCTTGCCGGCGTTTTCCACCGGGCTGCCCGGCTTGTTGTAGATCTCGCCCAGGGACAGATAGGCCGGCTCGTAGCACAGCGCCGCGCTCTGCTTCAGCCAGTACACGGCCTTCTCCGGATCGTAGTGATTGGAGAACGGGCTGTCGTCGTTGTAAATGTTGGCAAGCTCGTACATCGATTTGGAATCGCCCTTCTGGGCCGCCATGGTGAACCATTTGACGGCTTCCTCGTAGTCGGGTCCGGCTTCGGCGGCTCCGCCCTCCGCGGCTTCGCCGTTCCCGTCGATGCCCATGGCGATCTCAAGCTCGGGATCCACAAACTCCTCGAACTGCTCCTCCGCTCCGGACGGGGCGTCGGCAAGCCCCTCCGCGCCGCCCGCGGGCTTCGCCGCGGTGTCGGACAGCACCACTTCGCCGTCGCCCTCGGGCTTCGCCGCGGTGTCGGAAAGCACCACTTCGCCGTCACCCTCGGATTTGGCCGCGGTTTCGGAAAGCACGACCTCGTCGCCGTCATCGGGTTTCGCCGCGGTGTCGGAAAGCAC
>CAZFNS010000007.1:64392-82666 GCA_964520475.1 uncultured Enterobacterales bacterium | reverse complement strand
CGGAAAGCACGACCTCGTCGCCGTCATCGGGTTTCGCCGCGGTGTCGGAAAGCACCACTTCGCCGTCGCCCTCGGGCTTCGCCGCGGTGTCGGAGAGCACCACTTCGTCGCCGCTCTCGGGTTTGGCCGCGGTGTCGGAGAGCACCACTTCGTCGCCGCTCTCGGGCTTCGCCGCGGTGTCGGAAAGCACGACCTCGCCGTCGTCCGCGGGCTTGGCCGCGGCGCCGGACAGCGCGGCCTCCTCGCCGCCCTCGGGCTTAGCCGCGGTATCGGACGGCGCGGCCTCGCCGCCGGCCGCGGGCTCACCGGCCCGGGCCGCCGCGGCGGCGGCCTCGGCCGCGGTCCCGTTCACCCCGGCTCCGGGGGCTTCCGCGAGCGCGGGCGCCTCGGGGATCCCGGTTCCGCTTTCGGAGAGCACCACCATCTTGTCTTCGCTCTGGATGTCGGCCACCCGCTTCGCGAGCTCGCCGGCCTTGCGGGAATTGACCGCCTCGTTTTTCTCCCGGCGGTTGTACCGCGTGCTTTCGCCGCTTATGCCGTGCGGGTTGCCGGCCACGGTCTGCGTTCCGGTGAGGGCCTCGAAGGCGAGATCGCGCATGGCGTCGATGTCGCCGCCCTCGGCGCGGATTTCCTTAAGCCGCTTGGCCTCGTAGCGCAGGGCCTCGGCGTTGGTGTTCGCCTCCTGCTCGGAGACGGCCCCGGTGGAAATCATGTGGGCGAGGATCAGCTTGGCCTCGTCGTTGTTGAGCTCGGCGGCCTTGATGATCAGGTCCCGCGACTTCGCGGGATCGTAGAGGCTCATCGTTTTAATCGAGTAAAGGTAGCTGAGGGAAACCATCGCCCGGGTGTTGCCCCTCTTGATGAGGCCCTGATACAGCTTCTCGAGCCTCTTGAAATACTTGTCGGCCTTGTCCCTGACGTCCTGTTTCGGGCTGAGGTAGAAAGCGAAGGCAAGGGCCTCGATGGAGGCGATGTCGTTCCGCTTCGCCCCCTGCTCGTACCAGTAAACGGTCCTTTCCTCGTTGGCGGGATTCTTCTCGAGCGACCCGAAATACCTGGCCAGGGTGCGCGAGGCTTCCACGTCGCCTTTGTCGGCCCTCTTCTCGTAGATGTCGATCCAGCGGTTGAAGTAGCTGTTGGCCATGCTCTCGTCGACGCTCAGGCCCCCGAGGCCGCGCTTGTACATCTGCCCGATGGCGTAAAGGGCGTCGGGGTTGTCGCCGGCCTTCATGAACCACTCGTAGGCCTGCTTGTAGTCGTGGCCCACGCAGGTGCTGGTGTCGGAGCCCCGGGCCGAGTAAAGCTTGCCGAGCTTGACCATGGCGGGGGAATAGCCCGCCTCGGCGGCCTTGTTGAGATACTCGAGGCCGGTCACGGTGTTCTTCATGGTGCCGCGGCCCTCGAAATAGAGATCCGCCACGTCGTAAAGAGCCTGCACGTCGCCGAGCTCGATGAGCTTCTCGTAGTTCTGCCGGGCCTCGTCGTAGAACCTGTTCTCGAGCGCGACGGCCGCGAGGTGCCGGTAGTTGTGCACGGAGAAGTACCGGCTGAGATGGTTCAGCAGCACCAGTCCCCAGGCGGCCAGCACGACGACGGCGACAACGAGCAGTTTGCCCCTGGCGGTGGAAAACATCGAGCCCCTTTCTTTTTTGAGCCGGGACTCCCAGTCGTCGTAGCCGTTGGTGAAATTATGCCAGGTCTTTTTCCAATTCATTACTTCAACTCAAATCTTCAGACAAGCCCTTCCGCGCCCCGGGGAGCCGGAGCTCCCCGCGCCGAAGGGCGAAAACATAACCGCGCCGCGGCTTCGCCGCGCGTTCCGTCAATTATTATAATCCCGTGCCGACATACCTTGCAGATAGCCTATTTTATCATAAAAATTTTACATATTATTTACTTTTTTACAAAAAAAATCCCGCCCCCGCCGGGCGGGACCGCGCGCCCCGGCCGCGGGGCTAAATATTGAGGAAGATCCTGGTCAGGGTCTCGGGCTGCGGTTCCTCGTCCCTCTCGATGTAGTAGCCGATCACCGACACGAGGATGCCCGCAGTGATGTAGGCGCCGAGATCCACCTCCCGCGAGGAGAGGCCGGTCAGGATCCGGGCGTGGCGTTCTTTGATGTAGCGGTAGAAATAGTCGTGGAAGCTTTCTTTGAGGTCGAGATCCTTCGAGTCGAGCTTGCGCAGGATCTTGAGCATGGGGGCGTTCTCGCTCATCACCCGCCGCAGCTCCCGGAAAAAGCTCAGGTTGCCGATCGTAAGCTTCCTGTCCCCGACCAGGGAGGAGATGACGCGTTCCTGGCAGTTCGCGAGGACCTCCGAGGCGAGATCGTTCTTGTTGATGTAGTGCTTGTAGAAAGTGGAGCGGTTGATGCCGGCGCGCTGCAGGATCATGCCCACGGTGATCTCGCCGTACTCGCGGTCGGCGAGCATGTCCACGAACACGCCGCGGATCTTCTGCTCGGTCCGCAGGACCCTCTTGTCCAGGGGATTCGCGAGCCGCGTGTCCTTGGCTTCCCTTCTCGGCGCCCCCGGCCCCGCCGGGCCGCCGGTTTTTCCGGCTGCGTCGCCGCCGTTTCCCAACTTCACTGCCACAATACGCTCCTCCGGCCGAACCGGCGCCTCCGGATCCCGCGCCCCGCCCGGGCCGGGACCCGGCGGCCGGGGCCTTGAGATTCTCACGAGGTTTTATCCGAAACGCGGAATCCGCCCGGCGTCCCGGAAACGCCCGCCCCGGGCCCGCTCCCGGCGGGCTTCCCGCGGCGGCCGCTCAACCTTTATACAACCTTTATACAACGTAACACATATCGGGGCCGCTATTCCTGCAATACTTCAAATAATTTGCACGGGGACGGGCGGGGAATTCGCAAAGTGTGATTTTTCAACGGTTTTGCGCCATAAAGATTTAACGATTTTGTTAACGTCCGGCGGGCGGAAACCGGGGAAAACGGGCGCCGGCGCGGGCCGGAAAAGGCGCGGAGCCGCGCGCGGGCGCGGGCGGAAAATAAAAAAGGATGCGCTGGGATGGTGCCCGAGGCCAGAATCGAACTGGCACGGAAGTTTAAGTTCCGAGGGATTTTAAATCCCTTGTGTCTACCGATTTCACCACTCGGGCGTTTAATCTGACGGTGGAGGCGCGTTCCGGAGTCGAACCGGGCTGTACGAATTTGCAATCCGCTGCATAACCGCTTTGCTAACGCGCCGCGCTGGAGCGGGAAACGAGACTCGAACTCGCGACATCAACCTTGGCAAGGTTGCACTCTACCGGCTGAGTTATTCCCGCTTTGTCTCCGGCGTAGGCCGAAACGAAAACTATTATAAATGTTTTTCCCGCCCTGTCAAAAAAAATTTTGTTTTCCCCCGCCGGCTCCGCGCTCCCGGGGAGGGACGGCCCGGGCGGGCCGCCCGGGCGCGGGCCGCCCCGGGGCGGGAGCGGTCCCCCGCCCGAAAAATATAATCGGGGTCAATATTTTCACGTGTCCGGAAAACCTTTTTTAACAACATAATTTATAATAAAGTCCCGTAAGGGTGCGTTTTTTCCGGCGCCGCCCGGCGGGCCGGCCGGGATCGCCCCGGAAGACCGCCGGTATCATAATCGAGGCTGCCGTGAATCTTAAGAAACTGTTCCCGGGGATATGCGCCGCGCCGGCGCTGTTTTGCGCGGCGGGACTGTCTCTGACGGAGTCGCTTCCGTCCGAGGTCGACGTCACCATGCCCCGCGACCTGAACACCTCCTTCGTGAGCGTCTATCTCAATCCCGCCCTGCGGCCCAAGCCCGAAAAAATCCTCTTCTCGAATTTCGACGTCAGGGCCAATCCCGAACCTTACGAGACCATGTCGGACGGCGTGACCTTCTCGTCCCCGCGGATAATCGGGGACATGATGAGCGTCAGGGGCGAGTATTTCCACAAACCTTTCGTCGAGTTCATCGCGCTCCGCGACGAGGCCATATCCTCTTTCGAACTGTCCGCGATCTCCCGGGATCTCTCGGGCAGCTTCCTCGACCCCGAGTCGGGGAGAGATCTGACGGGCGTCCTGGCCGGCCTGCAGTCCGAGTGCCGCAACGTGTACAGCTCCAAGTTCATGATGAACGGGCAGAACGTCGGGTTCTTCAGCTGCACCGCCGCCTCCGCCAACTATTTCGTGATCATGCGCGCCGGCAACGCCAGAATCGGCCAGACCTACCGCTACGAAACCGAGAACTACAACGGGCAGCTCGATCACGGGGACGCCCGGAAGATCCTCATCGTGAACTACCTGGCCAAGGAGCTGGTCAACTACCGCAACCCGGAGACCACCCTTTCCGACCTGGTCGTCCCGGTGAACACCGTCAACCTGTTCCTGGCGCCGTCCTTCCCCAAGAAAAGCGAGGCGGACAAGGCCGCCGAGCTGAAGGAGGCCCTCGCGGCCGACGCGGCCCTCCTGCACGCGCGGGCGGAAGACGGCATGAAGGCGGCCCTCTTCAACCAGAAGTACCTGCTGCCCCGCCGCAAGAAGAACTTCAAGCCGCTCAGGATCAACTCCGAGAAGTCCGACATCCCGCTCTTCATCTACAACATCACCGAGAACATCTACGGCAACAACCTCATCACCGTCAGCGACCAGAGCGCCGAGCACGTTTCGGCGTCGACCCTCGTGACCCCGGAGATCCTCGGCGCCGAGTCCGCGCGCGATCTGGCGCAGAAGATAGCGGCCGACAAGTCGTGCGTCGACAACAACGAGATCTACGAGTCCACCGTCGCCGATCTCCCGGCCTTCGCGGTCGTCTGCGACAACACCTTCGACTCCGGCCGGAACAGCCGCGAGTACCTGCTCCTCGACGTCGAGTCCCTGATGTCCTCCCGGGGCGACGACGCGGACGGCGCGGGCAGCAAAGACTCGGTCATCCTGATCATGTTCGTCGGCGACACCACCGGGGGCGAGATCACCGACACCGTGGCCGCCAATCTCGTCTTCAACAACCTGAGGTGGGAGCCGCGGCTCAAGGACATGACCGATCTCGACTTCGAAAAGATCAGGGAGATCCCGACCGTGCAGGCCTGGCTGGCCGCGAGCCGCACCGAAACCGATCCCGGCGTCTGGGAGGAGTTCATCAAGAACGCCGACAACGCCCTGCAGAGCCGCCCCGGCGCGTCCATCGGCGAGAAGCTCGCCATTATCGCGGACGAGGCGCTCCTGCTCGCGGGCAAGGCGAAATGACCGCGGGACGGGCGGCGCCCCCGCCGGGGGGCGGATCGCCCGATATACAATTGTTTGCATTAAACAAACAATTGTTTTACAAAAATCTATGCAAAGACGGGCGCGTCTGCTACAATTTATTAAAAAAGTTGCGCATAGTCGCCCCCGGCGCCGCCCGCGCCCGGGCCGCGCGCCCGGTTTTACGGCGATTATGCGGCCATGTAACGGATTACGTATGGATTACACGATGTTAAGAAAACTTGTTCTCGCGGCCGCCGCCGCGGCGCTGTTCGCGCTCCCTTCGGCCGCGGCCGTGGCGGGAAGCACCTTTTACCGCTGGGTGGACGAGGACGGGAGCATCCATTACTCCCCCACCAAGCCCTACGGCGTGAAGCATATCGAATCCATCAACACCACCTTCACCAGCAAGCAGCTCGAGGCGATAAAGCAGTCCAACAAGGAAAAGGCGGCGGAGCTCGCCGTCCGGAACCAGGACAAGCTCGTCCAGCAGCTCGAGCAGCAGCGCAAGCACGAACTCGACCGTCTCCAGACCTGCGTCGACTCCGCCTTCGACAAGATGGCCTACCAGAAGCGCCACATCGACGACAACAGCGTCAAAAAGAAAATCGAGTGCGAATACAAGTACGACCGCAGCCGGCAGTCCGCGAAGTACGACCAGTGCGTGCTCCAGGTCGAGGCGGCCCGCCTGAGCAACCTTAAGATCCTCGAGCAGAGCGCCAACCACTGCTTCGGCCCCGAAACGGATCCCGAAATGATCAACGAGGTCATGGCCAAGTACCGCGAGGCCCCGGGCATCGAGTCGACCGACGTCACGGACATGAACGCCGCCTCCGCGGGCGGATCGGACGAGAGCACCGCTCCCGACGTCAACAAGAAAATGAAGACGGGCGACGGCGAGGAGAAAGCCGGGGAGAAAGAGGGGGAATAAGCCCCGGCAACCGGATCGAAAAAGGCTCTTCCGCGGGGAAGAGCCTTTTCTTTTGCTTTCGGCATCTTTGCTTTTTTGTGCGCTTTTTTGCTTCTTGGCTTTTTGCGCGTTCTTCCGCCGCGGCGCCGGAACCGCGCCTAGCGGGAATTCGCCCGGATCTCGTTCAGGATCCTGACCACCGTCTTGGATTCGAGCATTTTGTTGAGATCCCCGGCCAGGCACCCGTCGTAGCCCGCGTCGAGCGCCTTCTCGAAATTGAGGATCTCGGCGACGGCGTTGTACTCGCCCTCGTCGTCGCAGGTGAAATCCAGATCGTACTCCCGGACGATGAAGTCGTTCAGATCGTACTCGACCGCGGCCTTGCCCCGCAGCATCACGTCGTACCTCTGGGAGGAGATGAAGTCCCGGACGCAGTAGTAGCCCTTCTCGGCGCCGACGTCGATGATGTCGGGCATGGAGCTCAGGTACGAGACGTTCACGATCGAGACGATGCCGTTCCCGTTCTTCAGGACGAAATTGGAGTTCATGTCCATGCCGCCCGCCGAGGCCGGCCGGTCCTGGTACGAGTTGATCAGCTCGATGCCGCAGCCCGCGAGCGCCACCACCGCGGACACGGCGTGGTAGCCGAGGTCGAAGAGCGCCCCCCGCAGGATCTCCCGGTCCCCTTCCCCGCCGGGGACCGCGCCGCCGTGCCCCTTGCCGATGCTCACGAACAGCGAGTTCGTGACGCCGATGTCCCCGAAGGGGGAGCCGTTTTTGACGATCCGGCCGAGATAGGCGAGCAGGGGCGAATTCAGGGCGGGATTGGCCTCCATGACGATGCGGCGGGTCTTGACGATATTCTGCTGGATCAGGGCCAGATCGGTTATGTTGAGCGCCATCAGGGGCTCGACCATGACGTCCCGCTCGTGCAGCACGGCCTCGATGACGTACTTGCTGCGCGTCTCGCAGGGGGACGCCACGTACACGTAGGACGAGGGCTCGTGTTTCCAGAAATTGGCGATGCTGTCGAAAACGGGGATGTCCTCGGGAAAGCCGAGGCTCCGGAACAGTTCCCGGGTCTTGTTGGGCTGGTGGGTGTAGACGGCGGTCACGCGGCGGCCGAGCTTTTCGTAAAGTCTCATGCGCCGGATCGAGACGGGACTGACGCCGATTACGGCAACCCCGTGCCCGCGCGCAAAAGCCGTGCTGTACGCCATACGATTCACCCGTCTGATGGATTACCAATTCCGGCCGCTCCGCCGGAGCCGCGTCCCGGACAGACGAGGCCGTGCGCCGCGCAAGAACGGAGCCCGGGGCGGGCCGGCGCGCGCGGGACGGCGCCGGCGGTTCCGCGGCTTGCGTGCATATAAAAGATATACAACCTCGGCCCGGTCTTGTCAAGTTCGGGAGCGCGCAAATCAGCCCCGGACCGCGCCCGCGGCGGGATCGGCGGGCGCTCCGGGGATCCCCGGCTTTTGCTCCCCGGCCTTTTTCCAGGCGACCCGGTCGCGGAGGTACACGGGCCGGACGTCAGCGGGGTCGAGGCCCCCGCCCGCGGCGAAGACCCGCGCGGCCATCTCGGCGATCTCCGCCGCGTCCGGGAGATCGTCCCCGGTCCGGACCGCGCCCGGGAAACCCGCGGCCAGCTCCGGGTACGCCCGGAAGCCGGTTCCCGCGGCCGCGAAGCGCCGGTCCCCGAGCGCCGCCGCGATCCGCTCCCGGGCCCGGCCGGGCGGGAGCACCGCCTCGGGGACGAGCGGCTCCGGGAAGCCGTCCTTAAGGACGTAGAGACCGAGGTAAACCTCCCCCATCCGCGCGTCCGTCGCGGCCGCGGCGCAGTCCAGGGCGGCGACGCGCGCCGCCCTGAGGGCGAGGGCCGCGAGGTCGGTGATCCCGACGAGCTTTTTGCCCGCGCCGAAGGCGAGGCCCTGAGCCACGCCCACCCCCGTGCGCACCCCGGTGAAGGATCCCGGTCCCAGGCCGCAGGCCAGGGCGTCGAGATCCGCGAGGGCGAGCCCGCTCTCTTTGAGGATCGCGTCGACGTAGGGCAGCAGGAGCCGGGCGTGCTCCCGGGGGGCCGCGCTCCGGCGCGCGGCGCGCACGGCGCCGTCCCGGAAAAGCGCCGCGCTGCAGCCTTCGGTGGCCGCGTCCACCGCCAGAATAACCGTCATAAGTTTTCCGCACCTCCGCGGGGGGCTTCCCCCGCCATGAAAGCCCTCACGTCGTCGAGGCTCGTGGTGACGCCGAAATGCGCCAGGTTGGAAATGATCCGGCGCATGTAGCGCTTGGGGCTGTCCGGCAGGAGCTCGCGGGCGAGGACGATCACCGCGCCCCGGTCGGTCTCGGTGCGGATCAGGCGGCCCGCCCCCTGTTTCAGATCGATCACCGCCGCCGCGACGTCGACCCGGTCGAAGCCGTTGCAGCCCTCGCTCTCGCAGCGCTTTTCGCTCATGAAGTTGTGGACGCACTTCATCGGGAACGGGATCTTCTCGATAATGACCAGCGACAGGGCGCTGCCCGGGATGTCGACGCCCTCCCAGAACGATTTGGTGCCCACGAGCACGGCGTCGCCCGCTTTGCGGAAGGTCTCGAGCAGCCGGGCGTTGTCGCCGCCGCCCCGCTCCTGGACCAGGATCGTCCGGCCGGCCGCGGCGCCCCCCTTCCGCGCGGAAGCGCGGAACGCCTCGGCGTAGCGGCGGCAGGACTCGAAGGACGTGGTCAGGAAAAAAATTCCTCCCGCCGTGGCGGCTATGACCGGTTCGAGCATCTTCACGATGTTCGCCGGGGTCGCGTACCCGACGCCCGGGCGCGCCTCGGCGCCGCCGGGGGCGAAGCGCTCGAGCTCCCGGGGCACGCACAGCAGGGCGTTCCTCTTCAGGTCGAAGGGGCTCGGCACCCTTTTGCAGACGGGCGCGGCGTCGGCGACGCCCACGGCCGTCGTGAAATCGGAGAAATCGGGGGGCGCGCCGGGCGCGGCGGGGCCCGCCGAGCCGATGGTGGCGCTGGTGAAGACGAACGATTCGTAGCCCTTGTCAGGGTCCAGGAAGAACTGCCGGAAGGCGAGATCGGGCTTGAAGGGCGTGGCGATGAGCCGGAAATGCCGGGGATCCAGGCGGTACCAGAAATACGCGCCCTCGGCCGGGATCCCGCCCGCGCGGAGGCAGAGATCCGCGTACTCGGCGATCTCGTCCAGGAAGCCGCAGCTCCCGTCGAACTCGGCGAGGATCGGCTCGGCCGCCTCCCGGAGGCGGGCGGCCCGATCCTCGTCCGGGGCGGCGGCCGCCGCGGCCCGGACCAGCTCCCCGAAGCGGGCCGCGGCCGCGGCGATCTTGTCCCGCAGCCGGGCGAGGCCTTCGAGGAGCCGGTCGGGCGCGAGGTCGGCGACCGACCCCTCCTCCGCCGCCTCGATCCCCGCCGGGGCGCTCCCCCCCGCGCCCGCGGGCAGCGCGAAGGTGCTTATCGAATACACGTACTTGGCGAACTCCTTACGGAGGCGGAAGTTCCCGTCGGTATAGCGGTTGTCCAGGCACGCCCGGAAGGAACCGGTCCCCCGCGGGCCGATGAAATTCTCGAGATCCGTCAGGGCTTCGCGCAGCCGGTCGCGGAGTTCCGCCGTCCGCCCGGCGGCGTCGCCGTCCGCCGCGCCGCTCCCCGCCCGGGTCCGGCGCCCGCGCGGGGCCCGGAAGACCTCGCTCTTTTCGACCTCGGCCAGGAGATCGCCCAGCGACTCGTCGCTCACCTCCCGGCTGAACGCGTCCCTGAGCACGCTCTCGAACTTGTGCGCCTCGTCGACGACCACGACCGGGGCCTTCGGGAACAGGGTCTCCTCCGTCTGCACCCCGTAGCACAGCAGGGACTGGTTGACGACGACGACGTCGGCTTCCTTGGCGTTTTTGCGGTTCTTCACGAAAAAGCACCCGTTTTCGTAAAACGGGCATTTTTTCTTGGGGCAGGTGAGTTTTTTCACGACGAGGGCCTGCGGGCCGAACGATCCGACGTCGGCGCCCCGCATGCGCATGAACGCCCGGAACTCGTCGATCTCGCCCGATTTGCCGAAGCGGGCGAGATAGTCGGCGACGGCCGCGCTGATCTTTCCGGCGTCGGCGAGGCCCGGCAGCGAGCCGCGCGCCTCTCCGGGCGGGAGGGCGTCGAAGAGGCCCGTCTGCCCGGAGCCCGCCCCGTCTTCGTCTTCGCCTTCGCCCCCGGGCAGGCCGAAGACCGAGCGGAGGTTCCTGACGCACACGTAGTTGGCCGCGCCCTTGAGCAGGGCTATCTTGACGTCGCGCCCGAGGATCCCGCCGAGAAAGGCGATGTCCTTGTCGTAGAGCTGGTCCTGCAGGGCCTTGGAGTACGTGGCGATCAGGGCTTTTTTGCCCGAGAGGAGAATGGGCACGAGGTACCCGAAGGTCTTGCCGACGCCCGTGCCGGCCTCGACCACGAGGATCCCGGGACGATTGACGACCCGGGCGACCGCGGCCGCCATGTCGGCCTGGCCGGGGCGCAGCCGGTAGCCGGGCTTCACGGCGAGGGGCCCGTCCGCGCGGAAGAAATCCCGCACGAACTCAGGATCGAGGCGGCGCCCGTCTCCGGGCGGATCGTCCCCCTCCCGGGCGGCGCGGGGCTCTTCCCCCGCCGGCGCGGGCCCGGAGGGCTCCGCCCGGCCCGGCCCGCCGCCGGGGGCCCCGTCCCGGTTCGGGTTCCCGAAAAACTCCCCGGGCGAGGGAAAACTCAGATTAAGCCCTTTTTTTCCGTCATCCGCAGCCATCGCCACTCCGTCGCAACCCGGGACCCGCCCGGACCCGTCCTATTTTTTCGCGGCCCGCGCCCGCAGGTACGCGCGCCCCGCGAGGTACAGCAGGAACCCCCCGAAAACCCCCGCGTACGCGGGCTGCCGGTTGGCCAGCATCCAGAGCCGCGACCACGAGTCGACAATCTCCGGCTCCTTCGTAAAGCCGAAGACGACGCACGCGAGCCCCGCCGCGGCCGGGAGGATCACGCACCTCAGGTAATAGCCGGGGCCGAACCGCCCGCCGCCCGGGGACGCCCCGTCCGGCGCCGGACCGTTTTCCGTTCGCCTTTCTTCCGCCGCTTTTTCTTCGTCCCGATTCACGCCCGCGCCTCACTCGCCGTCCGATTCGTATTTTTCCAGGTCCGCGTAGGGATCCTCCGCCGGATCGGTCCCGGCCGGGGACTGGCCCTTGTAGCACAGCGCCGCGCGCATGCCCTCCGCGAGCCAGCCGCCCGCGGCGGCCGCGGCCGCGAGGGCCGCGAAGATCCACGCCCCCTCGAGAAAGAGGAGCGCCGCCGCGAGCAGGCCGGCCGCCGCGGCCGCGAGGGCCGCCCGGGCCGCCAGGTTCGGCTTGCCGTCTTGCTTCATCCGCGCTCTCCCCGGCGCGCGCCGCGCCGCTTAATCCGAAAAACGGCCGGGAGAGACTCCCGGCCGTCGCCGTCCTTATCCCGGGCCGGGCGTCACAGCCTGAGGCCGAGTTCCTGCCTGAGATAGGCGCCGGCGCCGATCAGGCCGGTGTACTTGTTGGTGATCACGTAGACGGGGATCTCGTGCAGGTAGCTTCTGAACCTGCCCTTGTCCTCGAACGCGACCCGGAACCCCGAGTTCACGAAGTGGTCGAGGAAGCGCGGCACGATCCCGCCCGAAATGTACACGCCGCCGAAGGCGCCGATGTTGAGGGCCAGGTTGCCCCCGAAGCGGCCCATCAGGACGCAGAACAGGTTGAGGGCGCGGTGGCAGTCGGTGTCCGGATCCTCCTCGAGGGCCCGGGCCGTCACGTCCTTGGGCTCGAGGTCCTCGGGCACGCGGTTGTCCGAGATGACGATGGCGCGGTAGATGTTGACGAGGCCCATGCCGGACAGGAGCCGCTCGAAGGAGACGTGGCCGACTTCCTCGCGCAGCACGGTCAGGAGCTGGTCCTCCTCCGGGCTGTTCGGGCCGAAGTCGACGTGGCCGCCCTCGCCGGGAACGCTGTACCAGGTGTTGTTGTAGTTGAAGAGGTGCGCCACCCCGAGGCCGGTGCCGGCGCCGTACACGGCCACCGGCTTGCTCCGGTCGGGCTCGCCGCCGCCGATCTTGACCATGTCCTTCTCGGACAGGACCGGGACGGCCATGGACTGGGCGGTGAAGTCGTTGATTACCAGGAGTTTGGCGAGGCCGAGGTTGGCCTGCATTTCGGAGATGGAGAATTCCCAGGGATTGTTGGTCATGGCCACGTGGTCGCCGATGACCGGGCAGGCGATGGCGATGCAGGCCTCGCTCACGGGAGTGGCGGCGTGATCCGCCATGTAGGCCTTCAGCACGCCCTCGAGGCTCTCGTTCTCCACGGCCGAGTAAACGACGGTGTCCCTGATCTCACCGGTATCAATGTCGCACAACGCGATCCGGGCGTTGGTGCCGCCGACGTCTCCGACTAATGCAAATCCTGGCATTTCTGACAACTCCTAAAATAAATTCTCTGCAAATCCGCTGTTTCCAGCGCGGGGCGCCGCCGCCCGCCGGGCCGGGGAAACGGCCCTCCGGGGCGGGCGCGCGGCTTAACGTAATTAAAGATTATACTCTCCCGGCCGCCGGCCCGTCAATTAATGCGCCCCTTCCGGGCCCCTTCCGCCCGGGGCAAAATCCAAAATGATGATCGGGGTTTTGTTTTTCGGGAACCGGCCCCGCGGCGGCGGCCCCGGGGCGCCGCGCCGCCCGCCGTAAATCGATTCCGGGTTTCGGGGATCTCCCGCCGCCAAAACGGCACATACAGCACAAAAGCGGGGAACGGTTTTTGAAAACGTTATCACAAGCCATTAAAATTAAGATACTTTGCGCGGTAAATTTCCCGGCGCGTTTAAAAATTTTAAACTCCCGTCATGAAATTATCGCGGACTAAAATTAAAATTAATACGAGAGCGGGACGCGCGCGGCCGCGCGCGGACGGTCCCGGAGCTTGCCAGGCTTGAGAGCGGTTACGGAAATATGTTGAACTTTTTGGATTTCATCAAGGGCAGGTACGAGTACTTCAGCCCCAAGGAAAAGAAGATAGCGGACGTGGTGCTGGAAAAACCCCAGAAGGTCATCGCCTCCAGCATCGCCCAGCTGGCCAAAAGCGCCGGGGTCTCCGAGCCCACGGTCCACCGGTTCTGCCAGAAGATAAACACGGAGGGCTACCCCGACTTCAAGTTGAAGCTCGCCCAGACGCTCGCGAAGGGCATCCCCTACGTCAACATCCACGTCGACGAGAACGACAGCACCGAGAACTACACGCGCAAGATCTTCGACTCCGAGATCTCCATCCTCAACGAGACCCGCAAGAACGCCGACATCCGCGTCATCCAGCGCTGCGTCGACGTGCTGAGCTGCGCGCGCCGCATCACCTTCTGCGGCGTGGGGGCGAGCGCCACGGTGGCCCACGACATGCTCAACAAGTTCTTCCGCTTCAACATCCCCTGCAATTACTTCGAGGATCCGGTGATGATGCTCATGAGCGCGTCGAACTGCAGCCTCGAGGACGTGTTCGTGATGATCTCCCACACGGGCCGGACCAAGAACCTGGTCGAGGTGGCGCGGTACGCGCGCAACCGCCGGGCGACCGTCATCGGCATCACCGCCGAGAACAGCCCGCTCGCCGAGGAGTGCTCGCTGGTGCTGTCGACGAAGATCCCGGAGGACACCGACGTCTACATCCCCATGGCCTCGCGGCTCGCCCAGCTCGCCCTGGTCGACGTGCTGGCCACCGGCCTGTTCCTGAGGAAGGGCCCGCAGTTCGTCTCCAACCTCAAGAACGTCAAGGAAGCCGTCCGGGAGTCGCGCTTCGAGCTGAAGAGCGACCGGCCCGCGCCCGCCCCGGCGGCGGACGGCGGCGGCAAAAGCTGACCGCGGCCTGCTGACTTTCCGGAACCGGCGGCGCCATGTCCAGATATCTAGCGATCACGAACAGCGACAGACTGAGGGAACTCCTCGACTGCGGCGAGATCTACCTCTCGCCCCGGGAGATCGACGAGATCTCCACGGCCGACCCCTACGCCGCGGACTACCAGGAACTGCTCGAGGCCAACTTCTCCTTCACCCGGGCGGACGAGAAGGTCTTCCTGCTGATCTCCCTGCTCGAGGAGCGCGACGCCGAGGACGGCCTCGACGTGAGCGTCTCCGAGATCGAGTTCCTCATCGCCCTGAACCGCCAGGGGGCGGCGCTTCTCAAGGAGCGCTACCCGCTGCTCAAGTTCGGCTTCCTCAGCAAGAGGATGGGCGTGATCGAGAACTTCGTCAACTACATCATCCGCCGCAAGTGCGCCGCGGGCATCGCCTGCATGCGCGCGCTGTTCGGGCTCTGCCGGCTCCCCGTCACGCTCAACTCCTACAACCTCCTCGATCTCAGCGGGGATCCCCGGCGCGAGCTGGTCGTGGCGCGGCACCTCAAGCTCAAGAACATCCCCTACCACGCCACGAACTTCGCCTCCCGGACGCTGCTCACCATGATGTCCCTGTACCGGCGGACCCTGGACTACCCCGCGGGGGACATCGGCTACGTCTTCGACATGCTCGAGATCTACCACTACGCCGCCGAGCGCTCCGACCGGGCGGCGCCGCGGGCCGACGCGCCCTGGCTCAGAAACGCCGTGTACCGGCGCCTCGAGGAGATCTGCCGCGAGAACCCGGCCCTGCAGCTCGAGGAGATCGTCTACCGGATCGCGGACCTCCCCGAGTGCAAAAACTTTCTGCGCACGCTCAAAGCCCTTTCCGGGGAGGAGCCCTACATCCTGTTCATCTACCTCAAGGCCGTGGGGATCATCGCCGCGCACGGCCTCGACCGCTCGATCGCCGCCCGCGTCGGCGCGCTGTGCCGCGACGCCGGCGAGCGCGAGAGCCTCGCCTCGTGGCTCGGCAGCCTGTTCAGCGAGAACCACATCATCCCGGCGGTGTACGAGCTCGCCGACGCGCACATCTTCGAGGACTCCCGCGCGGAAACCCTCCCCGGGCCCGGGGACGAGATCATCCGCTCGTTCGAGGAGTACCGGGAGGAGCCCGAGCCCGCGGGGCCGGCCGGGAGCGGGGACGCCGCGCCCCCGGCGGAAGCGGCGCGGGCCGCCCCCGCGCCCGCGGCTCCCTCGGGGAGCGCGAGCCCGGCTACCCCCGGGGAAACGGCCGCGAAGCCGCCCGCGCCGCAGCCCCCGGGCACGGAGCTCCCCGCGGCGAACGACGAGAACGGCGCCCCCGCGGGCAGGGAAGGCCCGGGGGAAAGCGCCGGCGGCGGGCGCGTCCGGCTCACCGGGAGCGACCTCGCCAACATCAGCTTCACGAGTCCCGACGGGGACGATTTCGGGATCGGGAGCATCATGCCCGAGGGCTTCTTCGACTTCTACCTCGACCGGCCCGGATCCGCGGAGCCCGCGCCGGCGGAGGCGGGCGCCCCGGGCTTCGAGCTCATCAGCCTGTTCGGCGGGTCCGGGGAAGCGGCGGCCGGCGCCTTCGGGGAGCCCCCCGGGGTGACCGTCTGCCTCGGCCAGCGCCGGCCCGACGCCTACGTTTACGCCTACCTCGACGGTTTCGTCCAGGCGCTCACGGTCCGGCCCGATTTCTCCGCCCTGAGCACCGACGAGATCGACACGGCGGTCGCCGCCGTCATCACCGCGGAAGCCCCCGTGAGCAAGAAATGCGTCGTGAAGCGCGTCGCCTCGATCTGCCGGCGGACGCGCGCCTCCTTCAGCCTGACGCACCGCTACCGGCTGCTCCGGGAAATCACCCACATGATCGAAAAAATGCGCTGCGCGGTGGACGCCGAGGACTTCATCTACCTGCCCGGCATGCAGGTGCGCGCCCGCCGGAGGCCGGCGCCCCGCGGCGGGGGCCGGGACGCGTTCGCGCCCCGCGAGCCGCGCCAGAGCGCCTACATCTGCAAACCCGAGCTCATCGCCGCCATCAAGCTCATCCGCGCGGGCGACCGGCTCGGGCTCGGCGGCAGCGTCAGGCTCACCGCCGCGGACGTCGCCGGGTTCCTCGGGCTCCTCGCGCCCCGCAGCCCCGCGGCCCGCCGGGACGAGCTCGCGCGCCTCGAGCGGATCGTCGCCGAGGAGGCGGCGGCCGCGGCCGCCGCGGCCTCCGGGGAGTGATCCGCCCGCCCCGCGGGGATCCCCGCCGCGAAAATTTACCTGCAAAGCCGCCCGCCGTAAGTTATAATGACCAATCTGAAGAAAATTTTTTAACCCGCCGCGGGCGCGCCGTCCGGCCGAAGGCCGCGGCGTCCCGGCTCCCGGGCGTCCGGGTAAGACCGTTCCCATGAACAGATTATCGCATTTGACCATGACCGCCGCGGCCCTCGCGCTCGCGCTCGCGGCCTCCGCCTGCCAGTCGCGGCCGGAGCCCTACGTTCCCGCCGTCAAACCGGCGGCGCCGGCGTATCCCCTGTCCGCCGAGGACCGGCTGTGCCTGGAGGAGACGACGTGCGCGCTCTCCGACGAATATTACAACGCCCTCGGCGAGAACTGCCGGATCTTCGTCCGCGCGGACGACGGGCGCAAAGCGACCTACTGCCGGAAGGCGGACTACGCCCCGGCGGAAACCGAGGCCGGCGACGCTTTCGCGGGCTACAGAAAAATACGCAATCTTAATGACTAAACCGGACGAATCCTTCAGACGCAAACTCTCGTGCATGGCGAACGTCGTCAGGGCCATTTACCTGCGCGAGACGGTTTCGATGTACGGCGACACCAGACTCGGCTACATCTGGTGCCTGATGCAGACCGTCTTCGGGATTCTCATCTTCGCCTTCATCAGGTACTTCACGGGAACGGCGTTCCACAACGGCCTGCCGATCGTGTACTTCCTGCTGAGCGGCTTCCTGATCTACAACATTTTCGGGGAATGCGTCGGCAAATGCCTCCGGGCCATCGACTCGAACGGGGCCCTGCTCCAGTTCCCCCACGTGGAGCCCCTCGACCTGATGCTGGCGCGGTGCCTGCTGGTCATCCTCACCCACGTGACCTCGGCGATAATCATCATCGCGGGGGCCTCCGCCCTGGGGTTCGATTTTCACGTCACGGACACGCGCCACTTCATCTTCACCCTCGCCGGGAGCTTCTACCTGGCCGTGAGCTCGGCGATCTTCGTGGCCTCCGTTAACGTCTTCTACCCGACCCTCGGCAACATCTTCTCCTACGTGAACCGGATCCTGTTTTTCATCTCGGGGATCTTCTTCAGCGTGGAGCGCTTCCCGACCTGGGTGCAGGAGATCTGCCACTGGAACCCCCTGTACGTGGCGATACACAACCTGCGCTTCGCGATCACGGACGTCTTCAGCGTGAACCTGAACTTCGGCATGGCGTACGTGTACGAGTTCTCCACGGTTCTCATCGTTTTGGGCCTGCTGCTCGAGCACGCCTCGCACCGAAGGATGGAATGATGATCAGACTGGAAAACGTGTCGAAGAGCTTTATGATGAGGAACCGCCGGCGCCACTTCGTGCTGCGGGACGTCAGCTACACCTTCGAGGAAGGCCAGAACACCGGCATCCTGGGCCTCAACGGCGCGGGCAAGTCCACGCTCCTCAAGATCCTGTGCGGCTCCACGTTCGTCGACGCGGGGAAAATCGTCAGGACGAGCACCATCAGCTGGCCGGTCGGCTTCGCGGGCTTCATGCCCGGGAGCCTGTCCGGGTACCAGAACCTGCGGTTCATCAGCCGGATCTACCGCAGCGACTACAGGAAAAACAAAGCCTTCATCGAGGAATTCACCGAGCTCGGGGACTTTCTGTACGAGCCGGTCAAGACCTACAGCTCCGGCATGAGGGCGAAACTGGCCTTCAGCCTGAGCATGTCCATCGGCTTTGACTTTTATCTGATCGACGAGGCCTTTTCCGTAGGCGACGCCTCGTTCCGGCAGAAAAGCATCGATCTTTTCAAGGAGAGATCCAAAAACTCGACGCTGATCCTGGTGTCGCACAACATCGGCAACATCGCCGCGATGTGCAAGAAGACGCTCATCCTGGCCGACGCCAAGCTGCGCGAGTGCGCCACCGTGGCCGAAGCGGCGGCCATATACCGGTCATTGTCCTTTACCAACAGGAACCTTTGATTAAATGGAAGAAAAAAACAGCGAACCCGCGGCGGAACGGGGCCGCGCCGGGGATAACGGCAACCCCGCCGGCGATAAGAATCAGCGGGAAACCGCGGCCGG
>CAZFNS010000007.1:9585-64292 GCA_964520475.1 uncultured Enterobacterales bacterium | reverse complement strand
GCCGCCCGCGCTCCGGGCGCCGGCGGCGCCGTGCCGCCGGCCGCCGGGGGACCCGGCGCCCCCGGGACGCCCGCCGAGGCCGAGGCGCTGCCGCCCGCGGTCGACGCGTCCAAGCTTAAGGTCGTCGACGAGGAGCCCTCTTTCTGGCAGAAAATCCTCCGGGCGATCGCGGACGACAAGCAAAAGGCCCTGTTCGCCGCCGTCCTCGTGATCCCGGCGCTCGCGGTCCTGCTTTACCAGACGCTCATCTGCGACCCGATGTACGTTTCCGAAAGCGTGTTCGCCCTCAAATCCAACAGCGCGGCCGCGGAAACGGTCTCGCTCTCGGCGTCGAGCTTCCTCGGGGGCAACACCAACAACGACATCTACATCGCCAAGGACTACATCCAGTCGCCCGACATGTTCATGGCCCTCGACGAGAAATTCGACCTGATCGGGCACTACAGCCCCCACGACCTCGTGCACTCCATCCCGGAGAAGCCGACCGTCCGCGAGATTTCCGAGTTCTGGAAGGACACCGTGTCGGTTAAGCTCGACAGCGAAAGCGAGCTGGTGAAGATCGCGGTCAAGGCCTACGATCCGGAGTTCTCGAAGAAGCTCGCCGAGAACATCCTCAAAGAGGTGGAAGTCCTGATCAACAACATGAACACCAAGGCCCAGAACGACACCATCCGCCTGGCCCGGGAGGAGCTCGCCAACGCCCAGAGCGAGGTCGAGAGGACCGCGGTGGAAATGGAGCGCTTCCGCGACGACAACACCGTCATCGACCCGAGCTCCGACGCGGCGAGCGTCCAGAAGATCATCTACGATCTCGAGGGCCGGCTGGCCGAGTCGCGGGCCGAGCTCGATCAGAAGCTCAAGTACATCCGCGAGGACAACGTCGAGATCAGATCGGTCCGCAACCGGATCGAGTCGATCGAGATCCAGCTCGAGGAGTACAAGAAGCGCCTCGCGGGCGCCGCCGAGCAGGCGCGGGCCGCGGAGACGGCCGCCCCTGATGCCGGCGCGGACGCCGCCTCCGGCGGGGAGGACAACCTCAGCCACTCGGTGAGCCGCTACGAGCGCATCAAGATCCGGCACGAGTTCGCCCTCAAGATGCTGGAGATCGCCATGACCAACCTCGAGTCTGCCCGCAAGCTGGCCCTCTCGAAGGCCCGGTACCTGGTGCCGGTCGAGGAGCCCAAGCTCCCCGACGAGACCCTGTGGCCCGAACCGCTCCTCGAGGCGTTCGTCACCTTCCTGGTGTGCCTGTTCGGCTGGGGCTTCGTCTCCCTGATCGTCAGCGCGATCCTCGAGCACATGGGCATCTGACCCCGCCCGGGGCGGGAGGGCGGGCCCCGGCGCCCGCCCCCGGCCGGGGGCGAAAAACGTTAAAAGCAGTTATCAACGCCGCGAAAACGGTGTATAATAACCGCGTTTTTGAATTCAGGCACAGAGAGCCGCCATGTTTCCGAATACCCGCGGACCGCGCCGCCGCCTCCGGACAATCTTTCGGGAGGGACGGCCGTTTTCCGGAGGACCGGTTTCCGGGAGCGCGGCCGGGCTTTCGCGGAAGACCCTTGGAAGATAACGAAAGCCGCTTCCAGGGGTTTTTTCTTATAAGGCACGCAAGAAGGATGATTTGACAATGTCCAGCAGAAAATTCCGCATCGCCATGCAGAAGAAGGGCCGGCTCTGCGACGAGTCCGTCAGGCTGCTCGAGAGCTGCGGGCTCAGGATCAACACGCGGGAGGACCGGCTGATCGCCCACGTCGAGAACATGGAGATCGACATCCTCCGCGTCCGCGACGACGACATCCCCGGCCTGATCATGGATCACGTGGTGGACTGGGGCATCGTCGGCGAAAACGTGCTCGAGGAGACCGCCATCGAGCGCCGGCAGGAGGGCCTGCCCACGGGCTACGCCCTGGTGCGCCGGCTCGACTTCGGCGGCTGCCGCCTGTCCCTCGCCGTCCCGGTCGAGCAGGAATGGACCGGCGTGCAAAGCCTCGAGGGGCTCAAGGTCGCCACCACCTACCCCAACCTCACCAAGCGCTACCTGGACGGCCAGAAGGTAAGTTTCAAGACCGTCCTCCTCACCGGCTCCGTCGAGGTCGCCCCGCGCGCGGGGCTCGCCGACGCCATCTGCGATCTCGTCAGCTCCGGGGCCACCCTGGAGGCGAACGGCCTCAAGGAGGTGCAGGTCGTGATGCGGTCCAAGGCGGTGCTCATCCAGCGCGACCAGGATCTCTACCCCGAGAAGCAGGCCATCGCCGACCGGCTGATCCGGCGGATCGACGGCATGATCCAGGCCCACGGCAGCAAGTACATCATGCTGCACGCCCCGCGGGACAAGGTGAAGGAGATAACCGCCCTGCTCCCGGGCGCCGAGAACCCGACCCTGCTCGAGCTCGCGGGCAACCCCACCCACGTGGCCATCCACGTGGTCTCCACGGAGACCCTCTTCTGGGAGACGATGGAAAAAGTGAAGGCCCTGGGCGCGAGCTCCATTCTCGTGCTCCCTATCGAAAAGATGCTGAAGTAACGCCATGAAAATTGTCAACTGGAAAGATTTGTCCGAACGGGAGCGCGCCGAGGTTCTCGCCCGCCCCGCGGCCTCGGACGGCGCGAGCCGGGCCGAAACGGTCGCCGGCATCATCGCCGCCGTGCGCGAACGAGGCGACGCGGCGCTCTTCGAGTTCGCCCGCCGGTTCGACCGCCTGGAGACGGACCGCCTCAAACTTACCGAAGAGGAGATCGGGGCCGCGTGCGCGCGCGTCGGCGCGGACCTCAAAGAAGCCCTGCGCTTCGCTTACGAGAACATAAGCCGGTTCCACGCCGCGCAGAAGCCGGAGCCCGTGACCGTCGTCACCCGCCCGGGCGTGACCTGCGAGCTGCACACCCACCCCATCGACAGCGTCGGCCTGTACGTCCCGGGCGGCAGCGCCCCCCTGGTCAGCACCGCCCTCATGCTGGCGGCGCCGGCGCGGATCGCCGGGTGCCCGCGGATCGTCCTGTGCTCGCCGCCGCCCGTGTCCGACGCCATCGTGTACGCGGCGTCGCTCTGCGGCGTGCGCGAAATCTTCGCCGTCGGCGGCGCCCAGGCGATCGCCGCCATGGCTTACGGCACCGAAACGGTGCCGAAGGTGGACAAGATCTTCGGGCCGGGCAACTCTTTCGTCACCGAGGCGAAGAAGCAGGTGAGCGCCGATTCCCGCGGCGCGGCCATCGACATGCCCGCGGGCCCCTCCGAGGTCATGGTCATCGCCGACGAGACCGCGAACCCGGCGTTCGCGGCCGCGGACCTCTTGTCCCAGGCCGAGCACGGCCCGGACTCGCAGGTCGTGCTGGTTTCGCCCGACCCGGGCTACGGCGCCCGCGTGGTGGCCGAGACCGAAAGGCAGGTGCTCGCCCTCGAGAGAAGGGACATCGCCGCCCGGGCCCTCGGGCGGAGCGTCGCCATAGTCTGCGCCGATCTGGACGAGGCCTGCGCGATCGCCCGCCGCTACGCCCCCGAGCACCTGATCGTGGAGACGGCGGAGCCGCGCGCCCTGCTCCCGCAAATCAGGAACGCGGGCTCGATCTTCCTGGGGCCCTGGACCCCGGAGTCGGCCGGCGACTACGCGAGCGGCACCAACCACACCCTGCCGACCTACGGGCACGCCCGGGCCTGCTCCTCGCTCGGCCTCGCCGACTACCTGCGCCGCTACACGGTGCAGGAGGCGACCGGAGAGGGCCTCGCGTCCCTTTCCCGCGCGATCGGCCTCATGGCCGACGCCGAGGGGCTCACGGCGCACAAGCGGGCCGTGAGCGTGCGCATGGCGGCGCTCAACGGAGAAAAACAGTCATGAGTTTCATAAGCGAGCTGGCGACGGAAAGAACGAGGAACCTGGTCCCCTACCAGTCCGCCCGCCGCATCGGCGGCGCGGGCCGCGTGTTCCTGAACGCGAACGAGGCCCCGAAGAGCAGCCTGTTCCTGATGAAATCGCTCACCCTGAACCGCTACCCGGAATGCCAGCCCCCCGAGGTCCTGGAGGCGTACTCGGACTACTGCGGCGTTCCCGCGGAGAACATCCTGGTCTCCCGGGGGAGCGACGAGTCGCTGGGCCTTCTGGTGCGCGCCTTCTGCGAGCCGGGCCGGGACGCGGTCCTCATCAGCCCCCCGACCTACGGCATGTACTCGGTGTGCGCCGACACGGCGGGCGTCCGGGTCGCCGAGGTTCCCCTCACGGACGATTTCCGGCCGGATCCGGAGGCGATCGGCCGGGCGCTCGACGAAAACGCCGGGCGGATCAAGATCGTGTTCGTGTGCTCGCCGAACAACCCCACGGGCGCCGCGGCCGGCGCGGAAACGATCCTGCGGATCCTGGATCTCGCCGCGAACCGCTGCCTGGTGGTCGTCGACGAGGCCTATATCGAGTTCTGCCCGGAAAAATCCGTCCTGGGGCACCTCGCCGCGCGCAAAAACCTGGTCGTGACCCGCACCCTCTCGAAGGCCTTCGCCCTCGCCGGGATCCGCTGCGGCTTCACCCTGGCCGATCCCGAGATCGTCGGGCTCATGCTCAAGGTGATCGACCCCTACCCGATCCCGGACCCGGTCGCCCAGATCGCGGTCCAGGCCCTGAGCGCCCGCGGGATCGCCATCATGCGGGAGCGGGTCGCGGAGATCGTCGCGCGCCGGGACCGCTTCGCGCGGGAACTCGCCGGGCTCGCCTGCGTCAGGGAGATCTTCCCGGGCGACGCCAACTACGTGCTCGCGCGCTTCGCGGACGGGGAGAAGATCTTCGCGGAGCTCGCCCGCCGGGGCATAATCCTGCGCGATTTCGACGCGAAGCCGCGCCTTAAGGACTGCGTGCGGATCACCGTGGGAAGCGAGGAGGAAATGAACGCGGTCCTGGAGGCGCTGCGCGGGGCCGGCGGCTGACGCCGGGCGCGGGGCGCGTTTCGTTTTTTAAGCTGCGGGCGGGCCCTGCCCCGCCCGGATCCGTCCGCGGGGGAGGCTCATGGACAAATATCTTTTCATCGACCGCGACGGCACCGTCATCGAAGAGCCGGAGCCGGACAAACAGGTCGATTCGTTCGCGAAACTCAGATTCGAGCCCGGGGTCATCTCGGCTCTCAAGGCGCTCGGCGCGGCCGGCTACAAACTGGTCATGGTCACCAACCAGGACGGGCTCGGCACGGACTCCTTCCCTTACGAGAGCTTCGTCGGCCCCCACCGGCTCATGCTCGGCACGCTGGCCTCGGAAGGCGTCGTCTTCGAGGAGGTGCTGATCTGCCCGCACCTCCCGGGGGACGGCTGCCCCTGCCGCAAGCCGAAGACGGGCCTCCTCGCCCGGTACCTGATCCCCGGGGCGATCGACTCCGGGCGGAGCTTCGTCGTGGGCGACCGCCCCACGGATCTCGAGCTCGCCGCCAACATGGGCCTTAAGGGCGTGCTCTACTCCCGCGCGGACAACCCGTGGGACAGGATTGCCCGGGAGCTCGCCCGCGTGCCCCGCACCGCCCGGGTGACACGGGTCACCAAAGAGACCGACATCGACCTGTTCGTCGATCTCGACGACCCCGGCGAGAGCGCGATCTCGACCGGCGTGGGCTTTTTCGACCACATGCTCCAGCAGATCGCCACGCACGCCGGCATCACCCTGAAACTGAAAGCCAAAGGCGACCTCGAGGTCGACGAGCACCACACCGTCGAGGACGTCGGCATCGCCCTCGGCGAGGCCCTCAGACGGGCCCTCGGCGACAAGCGGGGCATCGGCCGCTTCGGCTTCGCGCTCGCCATGGACGAGGTCGAGGCCAAACTCGAGGGGCTGCCCGCGGACTCGCTCATGAACCGCCCCGTCGAGGCCTGCCTGGACATCTCCGGGCGCCCGTACTGCGCCTTCTCCTGCGACGCGGAGTTCACCCGCGGGCAGGTGGGCGGGCTCGCCACCGAAATGGTGCCGCACTTTTTCCGGAGCCTCGCCTGCGCGATGGGCCTCACCCTGCACCTCAGGGTCACGTCCGGGAACGCCCACCACCAGGTCGAGGCCCTGTTCAAGGCCTTCGGCCGGGCCCTGCGCCCGGCCCTCAAGAGGGAAGGCGACGAGCTGCCGTCCAGCAAGGGGGCGCTCTGATGACCGCCCGCAAGATTACCGTCATCGACACCGGCGTGGCCAACATCGCGTCGGTGCTCTTCGCGCTGCGCCGGCTCGGCGCGGACTGCCTCGTCAGCGCCGATCCCGCGGACCTCGCCCGCGCGGACAGACTCGTCCTGCCGGGCGTGGGATCGGCGGCGGCCGCCATGGCGGCCATCCGGGCCAAAGGCCTGGACGGGCCGATCCGCGCGGCGAAACAGCCCCTCCTCGGCATCTGCCTCGGCATGCAGATGCTCGCGGAACGCTCCGAGGAAAGCATGAGCGCGGGCGGCGAAACCGTCCCGTGCCTCGGGCTCGTCCCCGGCCGGGTGACCCTGCTGCGGGAGCCCGGGCTGATCCTGCCGCACATGGGCTGGAACCAGATAAGTCACGACGGGACCCACCCCCTGCTCCGCGGGATCCCGGACGGCGCGTATTTCTACTTCGTGCACTCGTACGCGCTCGGCGTGACGGAGCGCACCGTCGCGACGACGACCTACGGCCGCCCCTTCACCGCCGTCGTCGCCGCGGGCAATTTCTTCGGCACGCAGTTCCACCCGGAGAAATCCGGCCCGGCGGGGCACCTGCTGCTCAAGAACTTCCTCGAACTTTAGGAGGCCCGGAACATGATCATACCCGCGATTGACCTCATAGGCGGCAAAGTGGTCCGCCTCCGCCAGGGAGACTACGGCCGCCGCACCGATTACGGCGTCTCCCCCCGGGAGCGCTTCGCGCTCTACGCGGCCGAGGGCGCCCGCTACCTGCACCTGGTCGACCTCGACGGCGCGAAGGATCCCGCCGCGCGGCAGCTCGCCGTCATCGCGGATCTGCTCCGGGACGCGCCCGCGCCGGTGGAGGTGGGCGGCGGCGTGCGCACGGAAAAGGATATAGAGGATCTGCTCGGCGCGGGCGCCGACCGCGTGGTCGTCGGATCCGCCTGCGTCGGGAACCGCCCCGCGGCCAAAGCGTGGCTGCGCCGCTTCGGGCCGGACCGCCTCGCCTTCGCCCTCGACGTGAACATCGCGGCGGACGGGCGCCGGCTCGTGGCCGTGAAGGGGTGGCGGGAGAGCAGCGCCCTCACCGCCGAGGAGCTGATCGAGGATTACGCGGCGGAGGGCCTCAGGTACGTGCTCTGCACCGACATCTCGCGCGACGGCACCCTGCTCGGCCCGAACGCGGAACTTTACGCCGACCTGAGCCGGCGCTTCCCGGGGATCGCCTTCCTGGCCTCGGGCGGCGTCGGGAGCCTCGCCGACGTCGCGGCGGTCCGCGCGAGCGGCGCCGCCGGGATCGTGGTCGGCCGCTCCCTGCTCGAGGGCAGATTCACCGTGAAGGAGGCCGTAAGATGCTGGCCAAACGAATAATCCCCTGCCTCGACGTCAAGAACGGCGTGGTCGTCAAGGGCGTGCAGTTCCGCAACCACGAGGTCATGGGCGGCATCGTCGAGCTGGCGAAGCGCTACGCCGACGAGGGCGCCGACGAGCTCGTGTTCTACGACATCACCGCCTCGAGCGACGCGCGCACGGTCGACAAAAGCTGGGTGCGCCGGGTCGCCGAGGTCATCAACATCCCCTTCTGCGTCGCGGGGGGCATCAGGACCCCGGAGGACGCCGCGAAGATCCTCGAGTACGGGGCCGACAAGATCTCCGTGAACTCCCCCGCCCTGTCCGACCCGGATCTCATCACGCGGCTCGCCGACCGCTTCGGGGTGCAGTGCGTGGTCTGCGGCATCGACTCGTATTACGACGCGGCGACGGACCGCTACCTGGTCAAGCAGTACACGGGCGACGAGTCCCGCACCCTGGTGACGCGCTGGACGACCCCCGAGTGGGTCGAGGAGGTCCAGCGGCGCGGCTGCGGCGAGATCGTCCTCAACATGATGAACCGGGACGGCATGCGCGACGGCTACGACCTCGTCCAGCTCAAGCTCGTCCGCAGCCTGACGAAGGTCCCGCTCATCGCCTCGGGCGGGGCGGGCCGGCCCTCCCATTTCCGGGACGGCTTCCTCGAGGCGGGCTGCGACGGGTGCCTCGCCGCCTCGGTGTTCCACAAGGGGCTCATCGCCATCCCCGATCTCAAGGATTACCTCAGAAAAGAAGGAGTGCCCGTCCGTGACTGACCGCAAAATCGCTTTCGATCCCGACACGCTCGACTGGGACAAGGTCGGCGGGCTCGTCCCCGTCGTCGTGCAGAACCGCCGCTCCGGCACGGTGCTCATGCAGGGGTTCATGAACCGGGAGGCCCTGGCCGCGACCCTCGCGACCGGGAAGATCACCTTCTGGAGCCGCACCAAGGGCCGGCTGTGGACCAAGGGCGAGGAATCGCGCCACTACCTGTACCTCGCCGCCCTCACCGCCGACTGCGACCGCGACTGCCTGCTCGCGGCGGCCGATCCCGCCGGCCCCACCTGCCACCGCGGCACCGAGAGCTGCTTCGACGGCCACCCCGCCCCCGCGGCGGCCGGGCTCGCCCTCTACGATCCCGCCGGGGAGCCCGCGGATCCGGAGGCGGCCCTCGCCGCGTTCCGGGCGGATCCCGCGCCCGCGAGCGCGGCCCTTCTCCTGAAGGCGGCGCTCGATCTCCTCGCCGCGAACGGCGTCGCCCTGAGCGACGCGGACGCCGTCTTCCTCGAAAAGTACGTGTCGCCCGTCGCGGCGCGCCGGCCCCCGGAGTGAGCCCCACCGCAGCCCCCGGCAAAAAAAATCCCGCCCGCGCGGGATTTTTTTTCGGGTGCGGGGAAGAGGGAGGGAAAGGAGCGCAAAGAAGGAAAAAGAGCCCGGCCGGGGCGGCGGCGCGGACGGGGCGCGGCCCGTCCCGCGCGTTTATTCGACGTTGTTGTTCTTCTTGAAGTCGTCGTACTCGGTGAGGATCGCCGCGTCGCCGCTCATCTTCAGGGTGCGCTCGAGGATCTGGGTGTAGATCGGGCGCCCGCGGAGCGCCGAGGCGACCTGGGCGGCCGCGGCCGTCGCGATCATCATCGGAAGCAGGAACTGGAAATTGTTGGTCATCTCGCAGATGAGGACGATCCCGGTCACGGGCGCGCGCACGGACGCCGCGAAAAACGCGCACATGCCGACGACGGCGAGGATCCCCGGGTCGTAATCGAGGAGCCCCGCCCCGAGGAGGCCCATGCCGCTCGCGGCCCCGAGCAGGGCGCCGAGGGCCAGGGAGGGGGCGAACAGGCCCCCGGGGATCCCGGAGCCGAAGCACACGAGCAGCCCGAGGAAGCGCGCCGCGCAGACGAGGCAGAGGGTCCCGAGCGGGGCCGAGGTGAGCACCCAGCCGGGGATGAAGGCGACGCCGGATCCGGTGAGCTGCGGCTCCGCGAGCGAGAGCGCCCCGAAAACCCCGCCGGCCGCGCCGGCGAGGAGCGCCGCGCGCCGGGGGCGGCCGCCCGAGACCCGCGCCCAGGCGTCCTGGGCGAGCGCCACGGCTTTGTTGAAGACCACCCCCGCGACCCCGGCCGCGGCCCCGAAGATCAGGAAGGTCCACAGATCGTAAACCGAGACCCGGTCGAAGACCGGCAGGTCGAACACGGGATCGTCGCCGCCCGTCACGAAGGTCCGGGTCATGACGGCGCAGATCACCGCGACCGCCACCGCCTGGATCGCGTAGAACCGGTAGCGGAACTGCGGGCGCATCTCCTCGAGCACGAACAGGATCCCGGCGAGCGGGGCGTTGAAGGCGCTCGCGAGGCCCGACGAGGCGCCGGCGGCGAGGAGCACGTAAAAATCCTCGCGCCGGATCCGCAGGAGGTCCATGACGGCGGCCCCGAGGTTGCCGCCGATCTGGATCGACGGCCCCTCCCGGCCGAGGATCATGCCGGAGCTCAGGGACAGGATCCCGCCGAAGAACTTGACGGGCAGCACCCTTTTGTAGCGCACGGGGCGCAGGTCGACCATCGCCCCCTCGATCTCGGGGATCCCCGAGCCGCCCGCCTCGGGCGCGAACTTCCGGGTGAGGTAAAGCGCGGCGGCGGCGAGCGCGAAGCTGACGAGGAAGGCCGCGGCCAGGGCGGCCGCCGTGACGCCGGCCCCGCCCGTCCCGCCCAAAAGGCTCACGCGCAGTTCGTTAAGGTAATCGGGGATCAGTTCGAAGAGGGAGCAGACGGCGCCGGTGAGCGTCCCGGTGAGGATCGCGGCGGCGAAGAGCGGCAGGCTCCGGCCCCCGCCCCTCCCGCGGTACAGGGAGGCGAGCTTTTCGGCGATGAACGCCTGTCCCGGCACGGCCATGCGACGTCCTCCCGGTTAAAACAGCGTGAACGCCGCGACGGCGAGGAGGACGATCACCGCGGCGAGCGTCACCCGGAAGATGAGATCCACGGCGGGCCCCAGATCCCGCCCGTTCCCGGGCGCGTGCCCGGACGGGCCGCCCGCGGGCCTTCGCCCCGGGCCCCGGGCCGCGGCCGGCGCGCGCGGCGCCGGCGCCGGCCCGGCCGGAACCGCCGCGCCCCCGCCGAGATAAGGCCACGCCGCCCGCAGTTCCTCCTCGGTCAGCGCATCCGCGCGGGCGCGCGCCTCCGGGGAGAGCGCGATCCCGTCGGGGAGCCACACCTCGAAGAGATCCTGGACGACGTTCTCGTAAACGTGCCGGAAACCGTCGTAAGTCACGGGGAATTTGCACTCGGAGCGCTCCGCGTAGTCGTAGCAGTCGAGCTCGGCGACCGCGCCGGTCCGCTCGTTCAGGTAGATCTCGAATTTGCGCGGGGCGAAGAAGTGATCGTAGATGAAGAGCGCGTCGCCCCCCACGGAGATCCCGCTGTCCCGGAAGCCCAGGAGGCCGGTCAGGATCCCGCGTCTTTTGGCGAAGTCCTTGGCGGCGAGGTGATTGAGCGCCGCCTGAAAAAGGACGCGCTTCTCTTCGGGGGCGGCGCCGAAGTAATCGCAGCGGAGGGGCGGCGTCCCGGGGCGCTCCCGCTCCCGGAAGCGCGCGCGCGGCGCGGCGAAGGGAGACGGGGCGGGCTCCCGCCGCGCGATGGTCAGGCCGGGCGCGGGGTTGTCGCCGGTCGCGTCGAAATGGCAGATCCCGTAGTTCGCCCCCGCGGGCGGCGCGTCGCGCGCCGCGCGCGCCGAAACGTCGTAGTAACGCATGTTCCCTCACCCGCGGGCGGATCCCGCGCCGCCCGCCGCGTAAAAAAAACAGCCTCCGCGGAGCGGAGGGCCGGAGCGCCGGGCGGGCCGGCGCGGGGGACGGGCCGTCAGGCGGCCTCGTCGTCGATGTGCCGGAAGCCCACCGTCAGATAGCTTACCATGGACCAGATGGTGAGGCCCGTGGCGATCAGCATGAAGCCCAGGCACATGTTGGCCATCCAGTTGCCGCGGGCGATCCAGTCCTGGTCGCGCCAGATGAGCCCGGTGATGGCGATCATCTGCAGCGCGGTCTTCCACTTGCCGATCCAGCTCACGGCCACCAGGCCGCGCTTGCCGATCTCGGCCATCCATTCCCGCAGGGCGCTGATGACGATCTCGCGCGAAATGATGATCACCGAGCACAGGGTGAGGATCACCGAGAACCCGGGGAGGAACTCGGCCCGGTGCGCCGAGAACCAGTCGACGAGCATCACCAGGGCCACGCAGACCATGATCTTGTCGGCGACGGGATCGAGAAAGGCCCCGAAGCGCGAGCACACCTGCAGCTTGCGCGCCAGGTAGCCGTCGAGGAGGTCGGTGACGCAGGCTATCACGAAGACCAGCGCCGCGGCGAGGTTGCTCCAGTTGTTCGGGATCAGGAAAAAGACGATGTATACCGGGATCAGCAGGACTCTCAGGACGGTCAGTATATTCGGGACGGACTTCAACATTTCAGGCAGCACTCGACTCAAACCGGGGGACACGGCGCGGGCGCGCTCCCGCCGGCGCGGGGACGCGCGGACGCGGGGGACGCCCGGAGGCCCCCGCGCCCGTCCGATCTCGTTTAATTATACTTCAATCGGCCGCGGTTGTTAACAGCGTAACGGGCGATCCGCGCCGCCCCGTCACGCCCCGTTCTCTCCGGCGGGCTTCTTCGCCGGGGCCGGCTTCTTCTTGGGATTGATGCGGCTCAGGATCGAGATCACCTCGTCGCCGTGCCGCGCGATCTGGAACGAGACTTCGTCCCTGAGACCGTCCCCGAGGCCCTCAAGCTCTTTGATGCCGCTCAAAAGCGCAAAAATGCCGTCGGCCGCGTCCAGCATGCGGTCGTACTTTTTCGCCTCTTCCAGGTCCTGAAATCTCGCCACTTCCTTTCCTTCTTCGTCTTTCAGAATGTATTCGATTTCGATCGTTCTGCTCATAACCATGTCCCGATATCCGGCCGATGCCCGCCGTACGCGCGATTCGGAAACAGTATAGCACACCCCGCGGGCCCGCGGACACATATATATTATTTATACGCTGTATCGCCCGCCCGGAAAATGCTATAATGCCTCTGTCCCGGGATCCCCGGGAAACGCGCCGCGCGGACACCGAACCATGCTTGACTTTATCAGGACCTACAAAGAGAACCTCATCCTGATGGCGGGGCATTTCGCCACCGACATCTGCCAGGGATCGGTGAGCGCCGCCCTCACCATCATGCTCGAGCAGCACGTGCTGCACAGCAAGCTCGAGATCTCGTACCTGGTGCTCGCCTCCACGCTGGTGTCCTCGCTGGTCCAGCCGGTCGTGGGCTACTTCAGCGACCGCAAGCCCCGCCCGTACCTCATGAGCCTCGGCATGCTCACCGCGGCCCTCGGGTTCATGTTCATCGGCCTGATCACCGATTTCGCGGCCCTGTTCGTCCTCCTCACCGCCTCGGGCGTCGGCGTGGCCGTCTTCCACCCCCAGGGCGGCAAGCTCGCCAACAGCGTGTCCGTGCGGAACAAGGGGCTCGGCATGGGCATCTTCTCCGTCGGCGGCAACCTCGGCTTCGCCGCGGGCCCCCTGCTGCTTTCCGCCGCGACGGCTCATTTCGGGCTGCCGGGGATCATGGTCATCGGCTTCCCCGCCTTCATCATGTGCGGCGTGCTGACGGCGCGGAACCGGCTCTACCGGAGCTACACCGAGCGCGAGGAGATCCGCCTCGACGCCGCCGCCTCGACCGAGCGCGAGTCGTACTCCGGCTTCGCCCTGCTCACCGTCATGATCTACTTCCGCTCCTCGGTGCTGTTCGGGCTGACCACCTTCATCCCCACCTATTTCGTCGACATGTTCGGCCTCGGGGCCCGGGAGGCCAACGTCAACCTCACCGTCATCGCCGTGGCGTCCGCGATCGCGAGCCTCGGGGGCGGGATCCTCTCGGACCGCGTGGGCTTCAAGAACGTGCTCTTTTACAGCGTGCTCCTGTTCATTCCCTGGATGCTGCTCTTCCGCGCGATCGAGACCCCGCTCGCGGCGGGGATCGCGCTCGTGCCCGCGGCGCTCTGCGTCTACGGATCGCTCAGCTCGGCGATGGTGCTCGGCCAGAAGCTGCTCTGCCGGCACGTCGGCCTCGCCTCCGGGGTCACCATCGGCCTCGGCATCTCGTTCGGCGGGCTGACCTCGCCGCTGTTCGGGTACATCGGCGACCATTACGGCGCGGCCGCGATCATGGACGCGGTCATCGTCTTCGCGGCCTTCGCGGCGCTGTTCGCCTGGTTCGTCCCGGACATCGACCGGATCCGGGCGGAAGAGCGGGCGCGCGCCGCCGCGGGGAACTGACGCCGGAGAAAGAGGAGGAAAAACCGTGACGGAATACGACGAAGCCGAAGAGGACGGGTTCCGCGTCGCGCCGGTCGGCGGGCCGCGGCTCCCCGGACCGGGGGAAGACGGGGAGGAGCGGGCGGAGCTGCCCCTCGCGCTCGAAAAGGTCGGGGCGGGCTTTCCCCTGCCGAACGGCGGTTCGGTCGACCGCTCGCTCGATCTCAACGAGTTCTGCGTGAGCCACCCGCACACGAGCTACATTTTCCAGGTGGCGGGCGACTCGCTCACCGAAGCCGGCGTCCTGCCCGACGACTACCTGGTGGTCGACCGCTCCCTGACCCCGCGGAGCGGCGACCTCGTCATCGCCGCGATCGGCGGCGAGTTCACCGCCAAGTTCTACCGCGCGAAGCCCCGCCCGATCCTCCTGCCGGCGAACCCCCGCTACCGCCCCGTCCCCATCACCCCCGAGCTCGGGTGCGAGATTACGGGCGTGGTGGTGAGCGTGTTCCGGAAACTGCGGAACTGAGGAGCCGGGCCGGAAGACGGCCCCGGAACGGCAGGGCCCGCGCGGACGCGCGGGCCCCGCGTTTTCAGACGCCCGGGGCGACGGAGCCGCGCGCGTCCCGGAACACGGGCTCGAGGCCGCTCCGGCGCAGCGCCGCGGCGACCTCCTCCACGGAGCGGCCGTCGTTGATCTCGAACTGCGGGAGGTCGCCGCGGTTGTCCGCGTAGCCGCCCGGGCGCGTGCTCGAGCCCGCGCTGATCGCGGTCACGGCCACGGGGGTCACGGCGTCCCGGAAGCGGGCGCTCTCGCGGGTCGAGAGCGAAATCTCGACGGTGTGGTCGAAGAGCCGCCAGGCGCAGATGACCTGGATCAGCTCGCGGTCGCCGATCGGGCAGGCCGGGGCGAAGCCGCCCGCGGCCGGGCGGAGCCGCGGGAACGACACGCTCAGCTTGGTCTGCCAGTAGCGCCGGCGCAGATAGGCGGCGTGCATGGCCAGGGCCGCCGTGTCGGCGCGCCAGTCGTAGAGGCCGAGCAGGACCCCGATGCCGATCTTGTCCATGCCCGCGTCGCCGAGCCGCTCCGGCGTCTCCATGCGCCAGCGCATGTCGGTCTTGCGGCCGCGCAGGTGGTTCTCCCGGTAGCAGTCCGGGTCGTAGGTCTCCTGGTACACCATCACCGCGTCGGCGCCGAGCTTTTTGAGCTCCCGGTAGTCGTCCGCGCCGAGGGGCTGCACCTCCATCATGAGGTACGAGGCGTACTCGCTCGCCACGGGCACCGTCTCCCGGAAGTAGTCCATGCCGCAGCGCGCGCTGTACTCGCCCGTCACCAGCAGGATGTTCTCGTAGCCCATTTTCGCGATGGCCTCGCATTCCGCGCGGGTCTCCGCCGGGCTCAGATACCGGCGCCGGAAGCGGTTGTCCGCGGCGAAGCCGCAGTAGCGGCAGCGGTTGGAGCACAGGCTGGACAGGTACAGGGGCACGTACATGCCGACGGCGTTGCCGAAGCGCCGGCGGGTGTAGCGGCGCGCGAGGACCGCCATCTCGGCCAGGCGCGGCGCCGCCGCGGGCGAGATCAGCGCCATGAAGTCGCCGAGATCGAGCGGCTCGTCCGCGCGGCTCCGCGCGAGCGCCGCGCCGACTTCCCGCTCGGATTTGCCCGCGACCGCGGCCGCCAGATCGGCGAGTTTCACCCGGGCGATTTCGTCGTAAAAGCTCACGCTCCCGCTCCTTCGGCGCCGTCTTCCAGGAACGCCGCGAGCGGGCTGGTGGCGACCGCCTCGTCCGACTCGGCCCCCATGCCGGCCAGGTACGCGAGGCGCCCCGCCCGGACCGCCAGGGCGAAGGCCTCCGCCATGGCCGCGGGATCCCCGGACACGCCGATGGCGGTGTTGACCAGCACGGCGTCCGCGCCGGCCTCCATGGCCTCGGCGGCGTGCGAGGGCCGGCCGAGGCCAGCGTCGACCACCACCGGCACGGTTTTCTGGGCGATGATGACCTTGAGCATGGACATGGTCGTGACCCCCCGGTTGCTGCCGATGAGCGCCCCGAGCGGCATCACCGCGGCGGCCCCCGCCTCGGCGAGGCGCAGGCAGAGCACGGGATCGGCGCTGCAGTACGGCATGACCTTGAAGCCGTCCGCGGCCAGGATCCGGGTGGCCTCCAGGGTCTCGAGCGGATCGGGCAGCAGGAAGCGCTGATCCGGGTGGACCTCCACCTTGATAAAATCCGTCCCCAGGGCGTCGCGCGCCAGTTTCGCGGCGAACACCGCCTCCTTCGCGTTCCGCGCCCCGGCGGTGTTCGGCAGGAGGCGCACACCCTTCATCCTTTTGAGGACGGGCAGGATGGCGTCGCCGCCTTTTTTGAAATCGCAGCGCTTCACGGCCACGGTCACCAGCTCCGAGCCGGACGCCGCCACGGCCCGCGCGAGCAGCTCCGCCGAGGCGAACTTGCCCGTGCCGGTGAAAAGACGGGAGGAAAAGCTCGTCCCGCCGATTGTCAGTTCATCGCTCATTCCGACTCTCCCGGGCGCCCGTCAGCCCCCCGCCGCGAAGGCGAAGACGGCGACGCGGTCGCCCGCCTTGAGTTTCAGGGCCGCGTAGCGGCTCTTCTCCACGAAATCGCCGTTCACGGCCGCCGAGTAGTATTCCGGCAGCCCCTCGGTCTCCCCGAGCAGGTCGCCGAGCGTTTCCGCCGCGGTTTCCCGCGGCTCGTCGTTCACGTATACCTTCATCGTTCCACCTTGCCCGCGGCCCGGAGGGCCGCGCCTTTCCGCCGGATCACGCCGGCGCGCGCCCGGGGGACGGTTCCCCCGGATCCGTTTCCGGGTCGGGATCGCCCCGCCCCGCCCGCTCGAGCCAGACCTTCACCGCCTCGTCGGGGGACGCGGCCCGGGTAATCGCGGTGATCACCGCGACGGACCCCGTCCCCGAGGCCAGGACCTCGCCGAGATTGCCGAGTTTGATGCCGCCGATGGCCACCGTAGGGTACGCGGAGCCCGCGAGCGCCACGTAGTCGCGCAGGCGCTCCGGCCCCTGGGGCCGGGACTCCATCGCCTTCGACGCGGTCGGGTAGACGTGCCCGAGCGCGATGAGGCTCGGCCGCACCAGGAAGGCCCGCGCGATCTCCGCGTAGCCGTGGGTCGACACGCCGAGCCTGAGCCCCGCGGCCCTGATTTTGTCCAGATCGGCCGTGAGCAGATCCTCCTGCCCGAGGTGGACCCCGTAGGCCCCGTGCCGGGCCGCGAGATCCGCGTAGTCGTCGACGAAGAGACGGGCCCCGCTCTCCCGGCACAGGGCGGCGCTCTCGGCGACCTCCCGCTCGAGCAGGGCGGGATCGGGCCGGCCCTTGACGCGGAGCTGCATGGTTTTCACGCCCGCCCGGCAGAGCCGCGCGATCCAGGCCGCGCTGTCGACCACCGGGTAGAACCCCAGGCGGCGCGGGCACGGCGGGAAGGGGTCGGGCCGGGGCTCGTGCATGAGCGCGAGCTCGCGGGCGTTCCGCCCCATCACCGGGAAGGAGGAGGCGAGATCCGCGGGCCCGGCCGGCCCGTGCCGGAACAGCCGGCTCTTCGCGCCGAAGGCCTCCGACTCCCGGATCCCCCGGGTCACGTAGGCCCGCGCGTACGCCACCGCGTCCGGCGCCGTATAGCCCGCGGCCGTCATGGCCGCCGCCGCGCTCGCGAGGACGCAGCCCGTGCCGTGCACGGGCCCCGCGTCCGCCCCGCCCCGGAACGCCGGGCTCCCGAAGTAGAAAACGTCGCCGCGGCGCCCGCACACGAGGGTGTCGTAGACGTAGTCCGTGAGCCGGGGATCGGGCTTTTTCCCGGCTTTGGCCGCGGCGGCGCGGATCGCCGCGGGCAGGTGCCCGCCCTTGAGGCAAACCGCGCCGGCGCCCATTTTCCGAAAACGCCGGGCGATGTCCGCGAGGCTCTCGAGGCACGCCCCGAACCCGCTCGGGTCGGGCGCGGCGCCGCACAGGGCCGCGGCCTCGGGGAGGTTGGGCGTGAACAGGTCGACGAGGGGCAGGAGCACCCGCAGCCACGGCGCGTAGCTGACCTCGGACAGCCTGCCCCCGGCGCCGGCCGCCGTCACCGGGTCCCAGATCACCTTGAGGCCCGGGTTGAGCTTTTTCCGCTCCCGGATGAACGTGATCGCGGTGCGCAGGATCTTGTCGTTCGGGATCAGGCCGATCTTGACGGCCCCGATCTCCGGCATGCCGGGCGCCGTCAGGGCCTCCAGCTCCTTCGTGAAGATCCGGTTGCGCACCGGGTCCGCCGCCGCGGCCCCGTCGAGGTTCTGCGCCGTCACCGCCGTGACCGCCGCCACGGCGCGCGCCCCGAAAAAGTCCAGCGTCGCGATGTCCGCGGTGACGCCGGCGCCGTTCGAGCTGTCGGTCGCCGCGATCGCCAGCACCGTGTTCCTCATGTCACTTCCGCTCCCCGGCCGCGTCCCGGCCGTCCTTCGCCGCGCGCGCCCGGATCTCCCGGCTCAGGCGCATGGCGCAGAACTTCGGGCCGCACATGGAGCAGAACTCCGCGGCCTTGCGGCAGTCCCCGGGGAGATCCTCGTCGTGGAGCCGGCGGGCGAGCTCGGGGTTGACGCTGAGCGCGAACTGATCCTCCCAGCGGAACTCGAAGCGCGCCGCGCTCATGGCGCGGTCCCAGGCCGCGCTACCGGGATGGCCCTTGGCGAGGTCGGCGGCGTGCGCGGCGATCCGGTACGCCATGAGACCCTCCCGCACGTCGTCCTTCCCGGGCAGCCCGAGGTGCTCCTTCGGGGTCACGTAGCAGAGCATCGACGCCCCGTACCGGCCGATGAGCGCCGCGCCGATCCCCGACGTGAAGTGGTCGTAGCCGGGGGCCACGTCGGTGACCACCGGCCCGAGGGTGTAGAACGGCGCCCCGGCGCAGTGCCTGAGCTCGAGTTCCATGTTCTCGCGGATCCGGTCGATCGGCACGTGGCCGGGCCCCTCGATCAGGACCTGCACGTTCTTCTGCCGGGCCCGGCGCGCGAGCTCGCCGAGCACTTTGAGCTCGGCGATCTGCGCCTCGTCGTTGGCGTCGGCGACCGAGCCCGGCCGCAGGCCGTCGCCGAGCGACACGGCGGCGTCGTAGCGGGCGCAGACGTCGAGGATCTCGTCGAAGCGCTCGAACAGGAAATTCTGCTTCCCGCTCGCCATGCACCAGGCGGCCATGACGGACCCGCCCCGGGACACGATGCCGGTGAGGCGCTTCGCGGCGTACGGGATGAACTCGCGGAGGAGCCCCGCGTGGATCGTGAAGTAGTCGACGCCCTGCCGGGCCTGCTCGAGGAGGACGTCCCGGAAAAGGTCGAAGGTCAGGTTCGCCGGAACCCCGCCGGCTTTTTCGAGCGCCTGGTAGAGGGGCACGGTGCCGACCGGCACCGGGGCGTTCCTGAGGATCCGCTCCCTGGTTTCGGTGATGCGCCGGCCCGTGCTGAGATCCATGACGGTGTCCGCGCCCCACACGGCGGCGTACACCATTTTCTCGACCTCCTCGGCCACCGAGGAGGAGACCGCGCTGCTGCCGATGTTGGCGTTGACCTTGACCCGGAAGGCGGATCCGATGACCATGGGCTCGGCCTCGGGATGGTTGACGTTGGCGGGGAGGACCGCCCGGCCCGCCGCGATCTCCGCGCGCACGAACTCGGGCGTGAAAGGCTCGCCGGGCGCGCCGATATTCTCGCGGGCGGCCGCGCAGCGCATCTCGGGGGTGACGATCCCCCGGCGCGCGAACGCGAGCTGGGTGAGGCCCGCGGCGCTTTCCCGGGTCCGTTTCGCCGAGCTCACGCCGCAGCCCGGGGCGGGATCCGCCACGATCCGCAGGTCGGAACGGAGGCCGAGCCACGGCTCGCGGACGAGCGGCGCGCCCGCGGTCACGTCGACCGCGGCGCCGGGATCCCCGTAAACGCCCGAGGTGTCGTACAGATCGACGCTCTCCCCGTTGGAAAGGTCCACGGTCCGGACCGGCACGCGGAACCCCGTCTCCGGGACGTCCCGGTACGAGCGCCGGGATCCCGGGTAGGCGCGGCCCCTGAGGGCGCGGAGACGCTCCTCCGCTTCCCGCTCCCGCTTCGCGAATGATTCTCTGGTCGATAAAGGTGAATCCGGCATGTGACCGTCCCGCCGCAAGGCAATCCCGTTAACGAAAAGCGCCTGCCCGCGGCGGTCCTGAAACCGGCTTGAGAGTTTGAACTGTTCCCTTCGCAGGCATTACCCTGAGCAGGTCGTGCGGATTTCAACGAATTGATCTCAGCCCTGAGGCACTCCGACAGGCAAGCGGCGGCGTCCTCCGCCCGCGCGGCCGATCCGGCCCGGGGTTTCGGTTCCCGCGCGGCCCCGGCCGGCGGGCGTCCGCGCGGCGTCGCGCGAACGCGGAACGGAAGCCGCCGGCTCCGTTCCGTCCTTACGTTTTATTACATTTCCGGGGCGGTGTCAAGCGTCCCGGGCCCGGGGCCCGGGACGCCGGCGGCAAAAAAAAAACGGCGGCCCGCGCCGCCGTTTCCGGAAAGGCCGCGCCTAGCGGCAGCTCGCGCCGAAGAACGTGCCCGAGAGCGCCGGGGCCTGGATCACGCCCGACGACACCGAGCCCTTGCCCACCAGCTTGGTGAGGCCGCAGGTCCCGAGGCCGGCCGCCTGCCACACGTCCCCGCCGATGGTGATCTCCCGGGGCGCGGTTCCCGCGTTAAGCACGTAGAGGACGCGGTCCTTGCCGCTCTGCTTGAGGTCGATGTAGACGCTCTCGTCGCTGTAGATGTGCCGGCGGGTGCCGTTCGACAGCGACTTGTGCGCGTCCCTCAGGTTCATGTACTCGGCGACGTCGTTCTTGAGGGCGGTCTCGGCCGCGCTGAAGCCGGACGTGCGCGCCTGGGTCCGCGAGACGTGGTCGTCGCACTGGTTGATCTCGTTGCACTTGCTGGGCACCTGCTTGGCGAAGTTGGGCATGTCCTCGCCGAACTCGTCGCCGTAGTATATGACGAGCGGTCCCGACATGGAGGCCAGGAAGCTGAACGCGGCCCGGTGGGCGTCGTAGTACGAGTCGCCCTTGGCCCCGTCCTTCTCATAGCCGGCCCGCTGCAGGAGGTCGCCGAAGCGCACCACCTCGTGTCCCGAGATAAAGCCGGTCGCCGAGAACTCGGGCGAGAGGCCGCCGAGTTTGGTCACTTCTTCGTTGAGATGGGAGGCGGGCTTGCCGCAGTCGCCCGCGGACAGGGACTCGCGCGCCGCGAACACCCGCACCGCCGCGTTGCGCGTGGGGAAGCTCAGCGCGTTCCCGAGGCCGCCCGGGGCCAGCACGTAGTCGTTGTAGTCCTTGAGGGTGTTGGTCGGCACGTAGGCCGTCATGAAGGCCGCCGGCTGGGTCTGCCTCCCGGCCAGCTTGTAGGCGTTGGCGCTCTTGGCGGATTCCTGCTCGAGGGAGCTCCGGATCGCCTTCCAGTCGTCGCGGGGGATCTCGAACGACTTGTCGAACTTCCAGCCGTCGATCTTGGCCTCCTTCACCCAGTAGGCGACGACCTCCTTGAGGTAGTCGAGGGACAGCGCGGTGTTGAAGCAGGTGGCGAGGCTGTACATCTGGATCTCCCTGCCGCCCCGGATGTTCAGGCACTGCTTGTCGACCAGGAGTTTGTTGCCGGCCGGGCTCGTGGCGGTCACGTTGACCTTGGAGTGGCCGAGGGCCACGTCGAGGATCACCCGCAGGCCGAGGGCGTGCGCCTTGTTGACGAGCTCCCTGAACTCGTCCATGGTGCCGAACTTCGGCTCGACCTGGAAATAGTCCGAGGTGAAGTAGCCGGTGCCGTCGAGCTTGTAGAACTCGCTGTCCTGGTTCTGGACCATCTCGGTCTTGAAAATCGGGCTGAGGAGCACGGCGTTCGCGCCGGTCGACTTGATGTAGGGCAGGCTCTCGATGATCCCTTTGAGGTTGCCGTCGTGCTGGCTCGGGCCCCAGGCGTAGCCGTAGCCCATCGCCCCGCCCTCGCCGTGCAGGTAGCTCTCCACCATGATCTGGTACATCCTCAGATCGCAGTTCTTCGCGGGGCCGCCGAAGCACCCGGCGTTTTCGTTCGCGTCGGCGCTGAGGTTCCCCGCCGCGACGGCGACGGGATCGGCGAGCGCGCTGCGCTTGCAGACCACTTCCTTCTGCCAGGCGAACTTGCCCGCCGCCGCGGCGGTTCCGTAATCGGTGAGCGCCGGGCCGGCCAGGATCCCCAGGGCCGCGCCGGCGAGAACGGTCAGCTTCTTTAAATTCATTTGATTTTCTCCTGTATGGACGGGCGCCCGCGCCCGGGGGCGCGGACGGCCCTTCGTCGTCCGGGGCCGCCGCCCCGCGGGGCGGCGGCCGTTCGGTTCATTATACCATCTGCCGCGGGGAAAATATGATCTTTTCCCGCGAAATCGCCCCTCCCGGGGCCTTAAAGACGCGCTCTGGGCGGCGGCCGCCCGGGCGCGCGGCCCGCCCCGTCCGAAAAACCGTACAAACAGGCCCGGATCGTCGCTTTCCTTTCCCCCGAAAACCCCGCCGGCGGCCGAGGTTGTGAAATAAATTACATCAATGAAAGCCGCCCGGCGCGATTTGTGGCCAACCGGCCCCGGACGGCTTAAAATCCGAAGACAGGCAGACGCGCGCGGGGCGGCCTCCGTTCCCCGGCATCGGCGCCTTTCGGCATTTGCTTCCTGGAAATAAATAACGAGCGTACCAAAAAATGAACATACAGAAAGAACAAGGATACTCCACCCCGGCGGCGATCTCCGCGGGAGTCGCCCTGGCGGCCGCCGTGGCGGGCGTCGGGATGTGGGCCTACTTTCACAACCAGCCCGAAACCCGGCAGAACGGCCCGGACAACCTCAACGTGCGGGAAGACAAAAAGAACAATCCCGTGGCCGTGGCCGCGGCGCTGTACAACGCGGTCATCTCCGACGATTTCAGCAACGTCGACGCCCTGACGGCGCGCCTCAAGGCCATCAAGACCGAAGAGCTCGAGAAGGTGCTCCACCGGAAGAAGCAGAGCGAGCGCGCCGGCAAGCTCGACGAGTACGAGCTCCAGGAAATCAAGGACATCGAGGCGCAGGTGATCCGGCTCGGCAAGAAGAACGAGAGCGAGATCCTGGAGATGGACATCACCCCGTACCTCTCCAAGGCGGCGATTGACAACATCAGGGGCAGGATCGCCAACATCGGCGAGCAGCTCTCCAAGGATCTCATGCCGGAGAACTACCAGTACCACCTCAGCACCGCCGAGAGCATCTTCAAGTTCTACAAGCCCCAGGACGCGACCGAAACCGAGCTGATGCGCAACATCGCCGCCTACAGCACGTTCCGGAGGAACGGCTACTACACGATCGAGGACCTGCGCTCGATCTACGGCCCCGTGGTGGCGATGCACGTCTGCCGCTACCTGATCGGCGTCGGGGACTACAGCCGGGTTTCCGCCAAGGAGATGAAGAAATTCATGTCCCGGGAGATCAGCATCCTCCTCAAGCAGATCCCGAACGGCGAGACCGGCACGCGCGAGTTCTACATCAGCGACGACTTCACCGAGATCAACGCCACGACCCTCCAGGAGCTGGTGCTGCTGAACCACGCCCTGCCGAGCGTCATCGCCTACCCCGTCCAGATCAAGGCGGAGAGCGACGAGGCGGCGGCCGCGACCGGCGCGGAATTCGAGAAGATCAAAAAGGACTACGACGACCGGGTGCGCCGGGCGATCGCCTTCTCGACCAAGGCCGTCGACTTCTACGACTGCCAGCTCAAGACCGCCGGGCTCTTCCAGGCGACCGGCACGGTGAGCGGCCCGCTCCCGACCGACGGCTTCCTGTCCGACCGCATGCCCCTCGAGGTGTTCAAACTGAAGCTCACCGGAGAGGTCCCGGGGTGCGGCGGCCTCAAAGACATCTACGTCGCCGCGCCGAAGCTGAGCGAGTACAAGCAGATCATGAAGGGCGGGGAGTCCAAAATGAGCGAGGCCGACAAGACCGCGTACGCGGCGGACGTCGCCCTCCTCGAGAAGCTCCGCGCGGGCGGCGCCGAGCCGGTCACGCTCGATCTGCTCGGCTCCGATCTTTCCCCGGTGGAGAGCAGATCGAAGCAGTACCCGATCCGCGGGTTCTACCACGGCTCGTCCGCGGGCAAGCTCGCCAACCTGAACCTGCCCTCGTACCCCCTGCTGCGCTCCCTGGACCTGCGCCGGAACGCCGACATGATCTTCACCCAGAACCCCATCCTCGACGCGAAGAAGCGCCAGGCCGAGGACAAGTTCCGCCTCGCCAGCTCCTTCAAGACCGTGGAGGAGAGCATGGTGCTGCTCGACTTCGAGTCGCTGGTCAATTCCGCGTACGAGTACCTGACCAAGCGCGACGCCACCATAACCAAACAGCTTAAGGACATTTCCGCGGTGACCCCGTCCCTCGGCATCATCCCCGGCCAGATCGCCTCGGCCGCGGCGGAGCCGAAGAAGGAAGAGGAAAGCTCGCCCGAGAACCTGATCGCCATCGCGAGCGGCGGCGAGGAGCTCGCGGCCGCCGGCAGGGAAGCCGAGGTCAAGGAGCAGGAGGAGGCGGCCAAGGAAGCCGCCGAGGCCGCGGAGCTCGCCCGCAAGGAGGCCGAAGCCGCGGCCGAGGCCGAGAAGAAGGCCCGCGAGGAGGCCGAGGCCAGGCGCGAGCAGGAGCTCGCCGAGGCCAACGCCAAGAAGGAGGCCGAGAAGGCCGCCGAGCTCGAAAGGATCGAAGCCGAGAAGGCCGCCGAGCTGGCCCGCCTCGAAGCCGCCAAGGCCGAGGCGGCCGCGGAGGCCGAGCGCCTCGAGGCCGCGAAGGCCGAGGAGCTGGCCAAGCTCGAGGCCGCCAAGGCCGAGGCGGCGGCCGAAGCCGCCCGGCAGGAAGCCGAGGCCAAGGCTCTGGCCGAAGCCGAGGCCAAGGCCCAGGCCGAGCTCGCCGCGGAGCAGGCCGCCGCCCCGCAGGAAAAGGTCGAGTTCCTGACCGCGGAGCAGCTCGCCAAGGCGAACTACAAGACCCTCAAGGCCCAGTCGGATCTCGAGAACCCGGCCGCCCAGTACGAGCTCGGCACCCGGTACATCGGCGGCAAGAAGGGCGTGAGACGCGACATCAAGATCGGCACCGGGCTGCTCGAGAAAGCCGCCGAGGCCGGCCACGCCGAGTCCAAGTACCTGCTCGGCTCCATCTACCTCCAGGGCAAGTACACGAAGGAGCAGAAGAGCAAGGGCGCGGGCTTCATCATCGAGGTCGCCGAAGCCGGCATGGAGGACGCGATGTACCTCGCCGGCACCATCTACCTCGACGGGACCTACGCCAAGGCCGATCCCCAGAAGGCGGCCCGCTTCCTGAGCATCGCGGCGGAAAAGAACAACGCCGACGCGCAGTACCGGCTCGGCATGATGTACCTCGAGGGCAAGGGCGTGCCCAAGGACGCCAAGAAGGCGGTCACCCTGCTGTCCAACTCCGCCAAGAAGAACCCCGACGCGGCGTTCGAGCTCGCCAAACTGTACGAGAGCGGCGACGGCAAGACCGCCGAGGCCGACGAGCAGACCGTCAAGGACCTGTACGTGTTCGCCGCCCGCAAGGGCCGCAAGGACGCCTACCGGCAGGCGGGCCTCGCCCTGATCGGCAACATGTCCACCAACAAGGAGGCCATGAAGTACCTGAGCGGCTACGTCAACAAGAAGGATCCCGAGGTCGACGCGGCCCTGATCCGGTTCTACGCGAAGACCGGCAACTCGCGGGAGGTCTCGAAGCTCCTGGTTTCCGCGCCGGCGGATCTGCAGAACGAGTTCCCGCTGGAGATGGGCGTGATCTACGACACCGGCGCCGGCGTGACCCGCGACCGCGCCAAGGCGAAGGGCTATTTCGAGGCCGCCGCGGCCAAGAACATCCCCGAGGCCTTCTGCCGCCTGGGCGACCTCTACTCCGACGAACTGTCGGGGATGAAGAACGCCGCCAAAGCGGCCGAGTACTACGACAAGGGCGTGCGCGCCGGCTCGGCGCGGTGCATCGAGTCCATGGTGCGGACCAACCTGGCCGACAACCAGAACCGCAACTACGGCAAGATCTTCACCCTCCTCAACCAGGTTCCGGCCGAGAGCCTGACCGACTCGAGCAGGGTCATCCTGGCCTCGTTCTACCTCTACGGCAAGGGCATCGAGAAGAACCCGGGCCACGCCGCCCGCATCCTGAAGACGGTCAAGGAGCCGCGCCCCAAACTCGCCCGGGCCATCCTCCTCGGGGAGAAGCTGGAAACCTGCGGGCACTCGGTGCTCATGGGCGAAACCGGGATCAAGACGCACAACACCACCCTGCTCAGCGCGGCGGCCCTCATGAACCTGTTCTACTACGGGAACCTCCGGGCGCTCGGCGTGGTCAGCTACACGGACGCCCTGACCAAGGCCAAGCGCGTCTGCGGCGCTAACCCGGGCCGGTACATCCTGCACGACGGCGACAAGGATCCGGGGGCTCCCCAGACCGCGGAGCCGACCGACGCCAAGGCCCAGTACCGGCTGGCCATGCACCTCTTCCACGCGGGCGACTACGCCAAGGCGTTCGAGTGGATGAAGAAGTCGGCGGATCAGAAGTACTTCAAGGCGTACAACAACCTCGGGATCTTCCACCTGATGGGCGTCGGCACCACCGTCGCCGCGGATCAGGCCGCCAAGTACCTGGGCTACGCCGACTCGTCCGGCGACTACAAGGCCACCTTCAACATCGCCGCGCTGCAGATGAACGGCATAGGCATGGGCAAGAACCCGAAGAAGGCCTTCGGCTACGTGAAGTCCGCGGCCCTCCAGGGCAACGAGATGGCCGTCTACTACGTGAGCTCGCTCTACGCCCGGGGCAAGGCCGACGACAACACGGACGACGCCATCCGTCTCATCGCCTCCATGCTCTGGTAAGGCCCGGTCTCTTAAGCGTCAGGCGCCGCGATCCGTTCCGGGACGCTCCCGGAACGGATTTTTTTACGCGCGCGCGGGCGCGAAAAAAAGCCCGCCGCTTCGCGCGGCGGGCTTTTTATCTTCCCGGGAACCGGGCCGGGAACCGGAATCAGGCCCCGAACCTGCCTCTCATGATCCGGGCGGCCTCGACCAGGTTGGCGAGGCTCCGGCCGGTTTCGGCGGCGCCTCTCGTCTTGAGGCCGCAGTCGGGGTTGACCCAGACCTTGCGGTAATCCTCCTTGGCGACGATCCGCTCCAGGGCGGCGACGATCTCGCCGACGGAGGGCACGCGGGGCGAGTGGATGTCGTAGACGCCCGGGCCCACCTCGGTCTGGAAGTCGTTCGCCTTGAGGGCGTCGAGGACCGCGAAGTCGGAGCGCGAGGCCTCGAAGGTGATGACGTCGGCGTCCATCGCGTCGATCCAGCGGATGATCTGGTTGAACTCGCTGTAGCACATGTGGGTGTGGATCTGGGTTCCCGCCTTCACCCCGCTGTGCACGAGCCGGAAGGCCGGGATCGCGAAGTCGAGGTACTCGCTCTCCCAGTCGGAGCGGCGCAGCGGCAGCTTTTCCTTAAGGGCGGCCTCGTCGATCTGGATGATCCGGACCCCGGCCTTTTCCAGATCGAGGACCTCGTCGCGCAGGGCCAGGGCGAGCTGCAGGATGGAGGTCCGGACCGGCAGGTCCTCGCGCGGGAACGACCAGTTGAAGATGGTCACGGGGCCGGTGAGCATGCCCTTGACGATCTTGTCCGTGTTCGCGTTCGCGAACACGCTCATCTTCACGGTCATGGGCTCGCGGCGGGTCACGTTGCCCCAGATCACCGGAGGCTTGACGCAGCGGCTGCCGTAGGACTGGACCCAGCCGTTCTTGGTGAAGATGTAGCCGTCCAGCTTCTCGCCGAAGTACTCGACCATGTCGTTGCGCTCGAACTCGCCGTGCACCAGGACGTCCAGGCCGATCTTCTCCTGGAGCCGGAGGCACTCGACCGTGAGCGCGCCGATGCGCTCCTCGTAGGCCGCGCGGCCGATGATCCCCTTCCTGAAGTCCCTTCTCAGGCCCCGGATCTCGGAGGTCTGCGGGAACGAGCCGATGGTGGTGGTCGGGAACAGCGGCAGGCCGAGCTCGCGGTGCTGGAGGGCGAGGCGCTCGGTCCGCGCCGGGAGCCGGGTGAAGTCCCCGTCCTTAAGGGCGGCGATCTTGGCGCTGAGCCCGGCGTCCTCCGGGACGCGCTCCGCGGCGAAGAGCGCCCTGTTGGCCTCGAGGTAGCGCTCCGCCCCCGGGGCGCCTTCCGCTATCGCCTTGATCTCCTTGAGCTCGCCGAGCTTCTGGCGGGCGAAGGAGAGATACTTCAGCTTCTCCGGGGGAAGATCGGTTTCGTACTCGGTGCTTTCCGGGACGTGCAGGAGGGAGCAGCCGCAGCTCACGGCGACCTCGGCGCCCAGCTCCTTAAGCTCGGCGAGGGCGGCGAGGACTTTTTCGTAATCGGCGCGCCAGATGTTCTTGCCGTTGACGAGACCCGCCGCGAGGATCGCGTTCTTCGGGAAGCCCAGGGTCCGGACCAGGTCGAAGGTCTTGCGGCCTTCCACGAAGTCGAGGGCTATGGCGTCGAAGCCGAGCCCGGTTACTTCGGAGTAGATGTCCCTGATGTCGCCGAAGTAGGTGTCGAGGGCCAGTTTGAGATCCCCCTTCGCGGCGATGAGCTTCGCGTAGATTTCGAGGAAGAGCGCCTTGTCGGCCTCGTCGAGATCGCGGACGAGCGCCGGCTCGGCCAGGGCGAGCCATTTGACGTTCTTCGCGCGGACGTAGGCGATCAAATCGGCGTAGGCGGCGGTCACCGCGTCCCCGAGATCCGCCGGTCCGGAGTTGTCCGCGTATCTGATCAGCTTGAGCAGCGTGAACGGGCCGATCTGGGAGACCTTGAAGTCGACGCCGAGGCCGGCCGCCTCGTCGATGAGGCCGGACAGAAACTCGGGGTTGAATTTAACCGGGGTCTTGCCGTCGTACTCGGGCTCGATGTAATGGTAGTTGGTGTTGAACCACTTCTTCATGGGCAGGGCCTTGAGGTCCACCCCGCCCTCCTGGACGCCGCGGGCCATGGCGAAATAGGTGTCGAGGGGGCTCAGCCCGGCCTTAAGGTAGCGCTCCGGGACGACGTTGAGCATCACCGCCGCGTCGAGCAGGTTGTCGTAAAAAGAGAAATCGCCGCAGGGCGCGAGATCGATCCCCTCCTCGGCGAAATACGCGTAGTGCCGCCGGCGGACTTCCGCCGCCGCGCTCCGCAGCTCCTCGGCGCCGATCTCGTGTCTGAAATATTTTTCCAGGGCGAACTTAAGCTCGCGCCCGCCGCCGATGCGCGGATAGCCTATAACTGTGTTTAACATGGTCTGTTCTCCGGTTTTGCTGTTCTGATGTCAATCGGGCGTCGGGAAATGCCGACGGGAACGGAACGTTAAAGCCCCGCCCGCCGCGGGAAAGGGACGCGTCCCGGAATCTGTGAAATTATATAGGAAAAATTCCCCGCGACCAAATTTTATTTGATCCCGGGGCGGCCGGACCGCCCCGGCCCCGCGGGCGCCCCCGCCTCCCGGGGGATCATGTGGTAAAATGATCGTCCGGGGCGGCCCCGAGACGGGAATTATTCCCTTTTGGGGCCGGCGGAGGCGGGCCGCGCGGCAAGGCGGCAAGGAGCGGACATGGCGGAAAACACGGGAACCCCCGACAGAATCGAAGTGCGCGGCGGGCGGGTGCACAATCTCAAAAACATCGACGCCGACATCCCCCTCGGCCGGATCACCGGCATAGCCGGGGTTTCGGGCTCGGGCAAATCGTCCCTGGCGCTGGGGATCCTCTACGCGGAAGGCTCCCGGCGCTACCTCGAGTCCCTGTCCGCCTACACGCGCCGGCGCATGACCCTGGCGGAAAAGGCCCGCGTGGACGAGGTCCGGCACGTCCCGGCCGCGCTCGCGCTGCGCCAGCGCCCCGGGATCCCCGGCATCCGCAGCACCTTCGGCACCGGCACGGAGCTGCTGAACGCCCTGCGCCTGATGTTCTCCCGGCTGGCGAGCCACCGCTGCCCGAACGGCCACTACCTGGAGCCGTCCCTGAACGTCGCGGCGGATCTGCCGCTCGTCTGCCCGGTCTGCGGGGAGAAGTTCTTCGCCCCGGGCGCCGAGGATCTGGCCTTCAACAGCCGGGGCGCCTGCAAGAAATGCGAGGGCACGGGCGTCGTCCGGACCGTGGACGAGTCCACGCTGGTGCCGGACGAGTCGCTCTCCATCGACGAGGGCGCGGTGGCCCCGTGGCAGACCCTGATGTGGTCGCTCATGAAGGACATCGCCCGGGAAATGGGGGTGCGCACCTCGGTGCCGTTCCGCGAGCTGACCCAAAGGGAGCGCGACATCGTCTTCCGCGGCCCCGCCGTCAAAAAGAACATCGTCTACCAGAACCGCACCAGCGGCGCGGCCGGGGACATGGACTTCACCTATTTCAACGCGATCTACACCGTGGAGAACGCCCTGTCCCGGGTCAAGGACGAAAAGGGCATGAAGCGCGTGGAAAAATTCCTGCGCGCGGAAACCTGCCCGGACTGCGGCGGGACGCGGCTTTCCGCGGCGGCGCGGGCCCCGCTCCTGCGGGGGATCTCCCTGGCGGAGGCCTGCGCGATGACCCTGGGCGATCTGACGGAATGGGTCGCGGGCGTGCCCGCCTCCCTGCCCGCGCCCATGCGCCCGATGGCGGAGAGCATCCGCGGCTCCTTCCTGGACGTCTCCCGGCGCCTGACCGAGCTGGGGCTGTCCTACCTGACCCTCGACCGCCCCGTCTCCACCCTTTCCAACGGGGAGCGGCAGCGGATGCAGCTCGCCCGCGCCGTGCGCAGCCGCACCACCGGGGTGCTCTATATCCTGGACGAGCCCTCCATCGGTCTGCACCCGGCCAATCTGGAGGGGCTGCGGGGCGTGATGAGGGATCTGATCGCGGACGGCAACACCGTCGTGACGGTCGATCACGACGCGCAGGTGCTGCGCTGGGCGGACTGGATCGTCGAGCTCGGCCCCGGGGCCGGCGCGGCCGGCGGCGCGATCATAGCGAAGGGGGCGCCCGCCGCGCTGGCGGCCGATCCCTCCTCGCGGATCGGCCCGTTCCTCGCCGGGAAGACCCTGACCCGCCCGGGGCGGCGCGCGTCCCGGGACGAGATGTTCGCGCTCGGGACCATAGCCCTCTCGGCCGGGGCGATCCACACCGTGAAGCCCCTCGCGGCCGTTTTCCCCAAAGGGCGGCTCATCGCGGTGACCGGCGTGTCCGGCTCGGGCAAAACGACGCTGATCCTCGAGACCCTGGTGCCCGCCCTGGAGGCGTCCGTCCGGGGCAAACCCCTGCCCGCGCACGTGCGATCCGTCTCCGCCCCCGGGATCGCGCGGGTCCGGCTCATCGACGCGGCGCCCATCGGCGTCAACTCGCGCTCGACCGTGGCGACCTACTGCGGCGCGCACGACGAGCTGCGCAAGGCGTACGCGCGGACGGCGGAGGCGCGGGAACGGGGGCTCAAAGCCGGGGACTTCTCCTACAACACGGGCCGGCTGCGCTGCCCGGTCTGCGACGGGGCCGGGGTCATCGGCCTGGACGTGCAGTTCCTGCCCGACGTCGAGATCCCCTGCCCGGGCTGCGACGGCTCGCGCTACGCGAAGGAGGCGGGACTGGTCCGGCGGGCGCCGGCGAACGGCGGCGAACCGCTGTCCCTCCCCGCCCTGATGGATCTGAGCGCCGAGGAGGCCCTCGCGGCCTGCTCCGACCTGCCGGCGGCCGCGCGGCGGATCCGCACCCTGAACGAGCTCGGCCTCGGCTATCTGACCCTCGGGGAGGACACCCCGGGCCTCTCGGGCGGGGAGGCGCAGCGGCTCAAGCTCGCGAGCGACCTGGGCCGGGGCCAGGACGACACGCTGTTCGTCTTCGACGAGCCCACCGTCGGGCTGCATCCGCTGGACGTGGCGACCCTGCTCCGCGTGTTCGAGAAGCTGGTCGGGAACGGGGCGACCGTCGTCGTGATCGAGCACGACCCCGACGTGATCCGGAACGCCGACTACGTGATCGACATGGGCCCGGACGGCGGGGCCGCGGGCGGCGAGATCGTCGCGGCGGGCACGCCGGAGGAGATCGCCGCGTGCCCGCGGAGCCGGACCGGCCGGTACCTGCGGCTCCCGGCCGGCGCCCTTTAGGATCCGGCGGGAGCGTCCCCGCCGGCCGGGGGTTCTTTCCAGAACACGTCCCGGACCGAGCGGAAGGTGATCATGAAGACCAGCGCGTCGCCGGCGACGCCCGCCGCGAAGAACGCGGCCGTCCCCGCGGCCGCGGAGAGCCCCGAAACCAGGTACGCGCCCATATGCAGCGCGAGCGCGCAGGCCGCGTAGAGCAGGCCGGCGACGGTGAGGGAGACGATGTTCCGGCTGAACGCCTTAAAGCCCTCCCAGAGCGCCCTGAGGACCCCGGCGCGGGCGTTGATCACGAGGCAGGGAGCGTAGAACCCGGCCATGAACGCGGCGAGGGAGCCCGCGAGCAGGAAAAAGCCCGCGGCGAGGCCGGCCCGCAGGGCGGCGGCGAAGAGCGGCAGCTCGTCCCGGAACGCCCCGAAGACCTCGCCGAAGCCCGCGTTCCCCCCGTCCGCGGCCAGGGTTTCCGCGGCGTCCCGGAAACGGAGCGCCGCCGCCTCCAGCCGGTCCAGGTTGGCCGCGACGTACCTCGCGTCGTCGCCCGCCAGCAGGTACGCGGCGCCCGCGGCCAGGGCGAGGACCAGCGCCCCGAGGAGGAACTCCGCGAGCGCGAGCCGGACGATCGCGAAACCGCGCTCCCGCATCGCCCGAAGGTACGTCCCGAGCGGGCCGCCCGCCGGGGATCCGGGCGGGAAGGCGTCCCGGAACAGGGCGATCCAGGCGGCGGGATTCACGAACACGAACACGGCGAAGGTCAGCGCGAGGGAGCCCGTCCCCGGAAGGAAGGAGCCCGCGCCGGCCGCGCCGCCGCCCAGAAGCCCGGGCAGGGCCGCCGCGAGCGCGGCCGCCCCGGCCGCCCGGGCGGCCGGGGCGCAGGCGAACGCGTCCCGCACGGCGCCGAACACCCACCCGGCCCCCTCGCCCGCGGTCGCGGCGCGCCCCGGGAAGCGGGCGGCGCGCCAGTATTCCCCGGACCCTCCCGCGCCCCCGTTCGGACCCGTCTCCGGGATCCCCCCGTTTCCGCCCGCGCTCATAAGCGTTCCTCCCCTTCTTCCGTCCCGATCGCCCCGCCGCGTCCGTCCCGCCCCGGCCCCGCCGCGTCCGTGACGGCGGCCGCCCCCCGCAGCAGCACGGCGCCGGCCTGCTCCAGGATATGCACGCTCGTCCCCACGTAATACAGGGCGAGAACGGCGAAGCAGCACCGGAACCGGACGATCCCGAGCAGGAATTCCGGCTGCTCCGCGTTGAATCTGATGTAATGCCGGACCGCCAGGACGAAGCCCGCGAGGTGGGCGTCGGCGTAAACGCCGGCCCCGGCGAGGAGGGCGCAGAGCAGCAGGATCTGGGTGCCCTGCCCCAGCCAGCAGCCGAGGGCGGCCGCGCCGAGGGCGCGCCGCGGCAGATCGGGACGCGCGCGGTCGATCCCGAGGATCACCGCGTTGAGGGTCACCAGCGCGAAGAACAGCGTCAGCCCGGCCCAGCCCAGCCAGTAGAGGCGCACGTCCGTCCAGCCCGGCGGCGGGACCGTCCCGGGGGCGGGCGCCGGGATCCGGGACGCGCACCACGCGCCGCCCGCGGCGAGCGCGGCCACCGCCGCGAGCTCGCCCAGGAACAGCCCGTAAAAGCGCCGCGCCGCCGCGGCCGCGTCCCCGATCCGGAAACCGCGCCCGGCCGCGTAGTACCCGAGCGCCCACCAGGAAACGGGCGCGAGCGCGAGCGCGGCGAGCCCCGCCCCGGCGGCCCGGAACCACCCGCCCGGGCTCGCGAGCACGGCCGCGAGCCCCTTTTTGCAGACGCGCGGGAACCAGATCTCCCCGTCCCCGCCTCGCGAAGTTTCCGTCATGTCGTCTTTCTCCGGCTTTGCGGGCGCGCAAAAAAGGCAAAGCCCCCGGCTCTGCCTTTTTCGTGAGCGCCGGCGGCCCGCGTCAGCCCGCCGCTCCCAGGTAGTACGCGAGGATGATCATGATCTGCGGGGTCAGGATGCGCAGGAACATCGTGAAGGGGTACACGGTCGCGTAGCCCAGGGCGCTCGCCTCGGAGTTCTTGTAGAGGCCGTTCGCGAAGGCCAGGGCCGGCGGATCGGTCATGGAGCCCGCGATCATGCCGCAGACCGAGAGATAGTTGATCCGGGAGAAGCGGTAGGCCATGACGCCGAACACGATGAGCGGGATGAAGGTGACGAACACGCCCCAGCCCATCCAGCTCAGGCCGTCGCCGTAGAGCAGCGTGTCCACGAAGCCCTCGGCGCCCGCCTTGAAGCCGACGATGGAGAGGAACAGGATGATGCCGATCTCCCGCAGGGCGCTGTTGCCCGAAGCCGGCATGAACCAGTGGATCTTGCTGAAGGTGACGATGTGGCCGAAGCGGGAAAGCAGGATGGCCGCCACCAGGGGGCCGCCCGCGAGGCCGAGCTTGAGCGCGGCCGGCAGGCCCGGGACGGGAATCGCGACCGAGCCGAGGAGCATGCCGCAGAGCAGGCCGATGAACACGGGCATCATGCGCACCTTCTCCATTTCCGCGGTGCTGCTGCCGACGATGTCGGCGACCGCGTTGATCGACTCCTCGCGGCCGACGAGGTTCAGCTGGTCGCCGAAGTGCAGGACGGTGCCGCTGTGCGGGATGAATTCCATGCCGGTGCGGATCAGGCGGGACACGGCCACGTCGAACCGCGACTTGATCTCCAGCGCGTCGAGGCTCTTGCCGAGGATCTGCCCGTTGGTCACCACGACCTTGCGCACGGTGAGCTCGGTGCCCTTGGTGGTCAGCGAGACCTGCACGGCCTCGCCGATGAACTCGCCCGCCTTCCTGAGCTCCTCGTCGCTGCCCACGAGATGGAGGATGTCCCCCGCGTAGACGACGGTGTCGGGCTTCGGCACCATCAGGGTTTCGCCCCTCTTGAGGCGGGAGCAGACGACTTCGCCGCTCTTTAAGACGGGGATCTCGGCCAGGGTGACGCCGAACAGCTCCGAGTTGTTGACGGAGACGTTCTGGGTGTTGAGGTCCTTGCGCGCGCTCTTCTTCTGGACCTCGTACTTCTCGCCCTCGGCGTTGACGTCGACCCGGAAGAACAGCCGGATGAGGAGCATGGTCAGCAGGATGCCGCAGATGCCGAACGGATAGGCGACGGCGTAGGCCGAGGCCACGTTGTTCGCGTCGAAGCCCTCGGGCACCGCCTGGCCGGCGTCTTTGAGGTTCGCGACCAGATCGCCGATCATGGCCTGGCCCGCGCCGAGCGCCGGGGTGTTCGTCACCGCGCCGGCGTAGATGCCGACGGTGGAATCGAGGTTAAGGCCGCAGAAGAGGTTGAGGCCCAGGGCGATGGCCGCGCCGAACAGCACGATGGCCACGGCGTAGGCGATGAGCTTCACGCCCGCGCCCCGGAGGCTCGCGAAGAAGCCCGGGCCCACCTGGATGCCGATGGTGTACACGAACAGCACCAGGCCGAACTCCTGGACGTAGTTGAGCACGTCCCGGTAGCTGAGCGCGAGGCCCCTGGCCTCGACCTTCGCCTTTACGGCCGCCAGGGTGTCGCCGGTGACCACGTCGCCCGGGCCGATCCCTTCGGTCACGTTCATGACGCTCGAGGACAGAACCGGGATCCAGTGGAGGTACTCGGCCAGCCATCCCATGAAGATGCCGCCGAACAGCACGCCGCCGATGCCGAGGCCGACGCCCCGGTACTTCACCGAGCCGAGGAGGATGCCGATTATCGAGGAAAGGGCCACCATTACGGTGATGATTGAGATTTCGTTGAAGGAGAAGAGATTCATAAGCTTTACCGCCAGACCGAACGACCGGGCCGCCTTCCCCGGAACCGCGCGCGGAAGGCCGCCGGCGGGCGGCGCCGCGGCCTGTGGCCGCGCCGCCCGCGCATATCGGGATTATACGATATTTCGCGGGGCTTTGGCAATTGCCGCGCCCCGGGCCGCCGGGGCGCGCGGCCGTCCCGGCCTTTTGCCGCGCGATCCGTAATTTGCGGCCCCGGGTTTTGCCCGCCCGGGGCAAAAAAATGTATAATACAGACGGGAGTTCACGTCTTTTTAACTTCTTCAGGACCGCACATCGTATGACAGACAACGCTTCAAGGCCCCTAAGCATCCCCGGCGCGCTCGGCATGAACTTTCTCGGCGACGCCCCGGCGTGGTACAAGCGGGCCGTAATTTTCTTCCTGGTGGTCAATCCCCTGCTGTTCCGTTTTTGGCCCGTCACCGCGGGCTGGATCCTCGTGGCCGAGTTCATCTTCACCCTGGCCATGGCCCTCAAATGCTACCCGCTTCTCCCCGGCGGCCTGCTGGCCATCGAGGCGATAGCGATAGGCATGACGACCGTCGACGAGGTCAAGGCGGAGATCTTCCGCAACCTCGAGGTGATCCTGCTCCTTATGTTCATGGTCGCGGGCATCCACTTCATCAGGGAGCTGCTGGTGGCCATCTTCACGAAGATCCTGATCGCGGTGCGCTCGAAAATCGCGCTTTCCGTCATATTCTGCCTCCTCGCGAGCTTCCTGTCGGCGTTCCTCGACGCCCTGACCGTGCTGGCCGTCATCATCACCGTGTGCTCGGGCTTCTACGCCATCTACCACAAGGTCATCACCTCCGAGACCACGCCCCTGTCGGACAACAGCGCCGTGAGCGAGGAGGACCGCGTCTCGCTCGACAAGTTCCGGCTCTTCCTGCGCTCCCTGCTGATGCACGCGGCGGTGGGCACCGCCCTCGGCGGCATCTTCACCATCGTCGGCGAGCCGCAGAACCTCATCATCGGCGACACCGCCGGCTGGGACTTCGCCGAGTTCGCCCTGCGCGTCTCCCCCATTTCGGTTCCGGTCTTCGTCTGCGGCATCCTGACCTGCGTGGCGGTCGAGAAGTTCCGCATCCTCGGCTTCGGGGAAAAGCTGCCCGATCAGGTTTACGCGATCCTGGAAAAGGAGAACGAGAAGAACCGGCACGAGACCAGCCGGAGGAAAAGGATCTCCCTGCTCTGCCAGGTCATCATCGCCGTGTGGCTGATCGTGGGCCTGGCCTTCCATCTCGCCCCGGTGGGCCTCATCGGCCTTTCGGTCATCATCCTGGCCACCACCTTCACCGGCGTGAACAACGAGTCGGAGATCGGCAAGGCCTTCACCGAGAGCCTGCCCTTCACCTCCCTGCTCTGCGTGTTCCTGTCGATCGTGGCGGTCATCACCCACCTCCACCTGTTCGACCCGCTCATCGAGTGGGTGCTGTCGGTGCCGAAGGACGCGCAGCTGCCGCTGTTCTACGCGGCCAACGGCGTGCTCTCGTCGGTGTCCGACAACGTGTTCGTGGCTTCCGTTTACGTGACCCAGATCAGCACGGCGCTCGCCAACTGCCAGATCGACCGCGAGCAGTTCGACATGCTCGCCATCGCCATCAACTCGGGCACCAACCTGCCCTCGGTGGCGACCCCCAACGGCCAGGCGGCGTTCCTGTTCCTGCTGACGTCCGCCATCGCCCCGCTCATCAGGCTGTCCTACGGCCGGATGTTCGTCATGGCGATCCCGTACACGCTGGTCCTGTCCCTGGTGGGCTTCTTCTGCACGTGGCTCCTGCTCCCCGTCATGACCGAAACCTTCATCGGCCTCGGCTGGCTCACGGAAGCGGCCGCGCCCTGCGCCGCCGGCTGACGGGGCGCCCGCCCCGGCCCGGCGTCCTTGACACCCGGATCGGGCAGACCGTATAATCTGACGAGGGACGGCGGCGGACCGCCGTCCCTCTTTCGTTTTTCGCGCCCCGCTCCCGCGGGGCGCCCCGCCGCCCGGAGGAGCCCGCCCTTCCATGATGTTCAATCCCTACCTGAATCTCAGATTCGTGAACTCGCTGCACGAGGTTCACTTCCTCCCCTTCTCGGTTCCGGAACTGTACTGGGCGACCCAGGCCAACCGGTCCGAGGCGCTCGCGTACACGGAGAGGCTGCTCCGGCAGGAAAAAGTCACGAACGGCGTGTCCCTCCGGAACTACCTGACTTCCATGCGCGACGCCGGCGCCTGGAAAATCGGCGTCTTCAAGTTCTTCCACAGCTTCAACCGGGCCCGCCCCGGCGAGCTGGCGAACCTGAGCCTGAACCAGGACTCCGCCGCCATGGAGCGGTTCATCGACGGGCTGGAGATCGACGGGCACCTCGCGGACTATTACCGCGAATGCGGGCACGACCCGCACCTGGCCCTCAAGTACTCGGTTTCCAAGATCATCTGCGACGAGAAGCGGCTCACCTGGATGAAGACGTTCTGCGACCGCTTCGCCTCCCTGCTCGACCTGGCTGCGGACACGGGCATCATCGCCGGCAACCTGACCCGGCAGATCGACATCACCGCCTGCGCCTGCGCCATCGGCATCGTCGGCGAGGCCGAGCGCGACGAGCTCCTCAAAATCTGCGGCGGGCGCATCGTCACCATGTTCCCGTCGTGGGGGCGCTTCCTGGCCGCCTACCTGCTGTGCTGCCTGTACGACGTCTGCCTCTCCTCCGCGGAGATCCGCTACCTGCCGCGCCAGGCCCAGGATCTGATCGACAGCTGCTACCTGTGCTGCAACAACCGGCTCAACGACGTCCTGACGATCCCCGGCTGGCACGACCGGGATCTCCCGGAACTTAAAGAAGCCCTGCGGCCGCTCGCCAACGCGGCCTTCCTCGACGAGAGATGGGGCGAGGCGAGCGATTACGAGCTCAACTGCATCGCCAAAATCGACGAGGGCTTCAGACTGTTCGCGGAGAAGCTGCACCCCTACATCGAGGCGCACGGCCTCGGCCCGTTCTTCCGGGAGTCGGGCAAATTCGACCAGTTCATCGCGGTCACCAACGGCGGCGACTTCAGGATCTACCTCCGGACGCTCCACATGCCCCTCGCGCCCCGCGAGGCCCCGCTCATGCTCGCGAAATTCGGGCTGTTCACGAGCGCCGGCTTCTGGTCGTTCGAACGGGGCCCCGTCCCGAAGTTCGCGCCCTGGCCGGAAAGGCTGACCGTCGAATCGGGGGCCCCGGCGGCCCGCGACTACGGCACCGTGACCGTGCCGATGCATATCCGCGAGCTGGACTGCGACCTGCGGATCAGCCTGCCGCGCCACTACACCTGCAGCGGGGCGTTCCTCCTCAAGACCCCGCAGGAGCAGGCCGAGTACGTCGCGGCGGACATGGCGGAGCTCAGAACGTTCTTCGCCCGGCTCCCGGAACTCTTGCGGAGCTAGGGAGCCCGGCGGGAAAAGCCGGGGACAAAAAAAGAAGCGGGCCGGAACCCGCTTCTTTTTTGCCCGCCCGGTTTTGTTTCGGCGCGGCGCCGGCGGCCGCGCCGCTTCCGGGGCGCGCCGCAAGATCCTCACTTCCCGTCCCGCAGCCGGACGTACTTCCCGTACGGGATGAAGGAGAGCAGCGTGACGGCGGCGGCGACGGCCGCGTTGCAGGCGAAGATGATCACTATCCACTGCACCATGGTGAGCCCGGCGAAATCCCAGGAGGCCTCGCCGCACACCCCGGTGGGGGCGAACATCCAGGGCGCCCACTCGTCGAGCTTGAGGAACGGCGGGAATTCGGCCCGCAGGCCGCAGGTCGTCGCCGCGGCGAAGGGGTCGTTCAGGGAGTTTTGGTAATCGATCTCGTAGCCGCGGTGCGCGACGGAAATAATCAGCCCCCGGGCGGACGCGGCCAGCCACGCAAGGGACGCGGCCAGCCGCACGGGCATGAACTTCGGGGCGGAAAGGCCGATCAGGGCCGCGACGGCGAAGAACAGGAAGCACGCGCGCTCGTACACGCACTCGATGCACGGGTTGAGATCGAGCCCGTACTGGAAATAAAGGCCCCACGACTCGTAGTAGACGAAGCCGAGGAACAAAAGCCCCCACAGGACCCGCGCGTGGGGGAACCAGACGACGAGGAAAAACTTTTTGAGAAAATTCATGCGGCGCTCCGGAGGCGGCGCCCGGAAGTTCCGGGGAGGGGGGCGCCGTCCGCTTAATTCTAACACGAAAACCCCGCCCGTTCCCGTTTTTAAAAACGGCGCCGGGACGGTTTTATCCCCGGGGCCGGGTGTATTATAATGAAAGCGGGGACAGGCCCGCCCGGGCCGCGGCCGGGCCTTTTCGACAACAATCAGACAAGGTGCGTACCATGAGTTTATTTCTACCCAAACTGAAGTACGGGCTCGGCGAGCTCGAACCGTTCCTCTCCGCGAGGACCATGGATTTTCATTACAACCGGCATTTCCAGAACTACGTGAACACCGCGAACTCCCTGATCCAGGACACCGAGTTCGTCGGCAAGCCGCTCGAAGAAATCGTCAAGACCTCCGTGGGCGCCATTTTCAACAACGCCGCCCAGGCTTTCAACCACGGCTTCTACTTCAGCTGCCTGTGCCCTAAGGAAAAGGCCCTGCCGATCCCGGACAGGCTGGCGGCGGCGATCGCGGCCAACTTCGGCTCGGTCAAGGCCTTCAAGGAGGAATTCGCGGCCAAGGCCGTCGCCAATTTCGGCTCCGGCTGGACCTGGCTCGCGCAGGACCCGGTCAGCAACGCCCTCTCCGTGGTCAACACGGGGAACGCCAACACCCCCATCACCGACGGGCTGAACGTGCTGCTCTGCATCGACGTGTGGGAGCACGCCTACTACCTGGACTACCAGAACCGCCGCAAGGACTACGTCACGGCCTTCTTCGACTACGTCGACTGGGAGTTCGCCGCCTCGAACCTGAACTGACGGCGGCGCCCGGCCGGGCCCCCGCGGGGGCGGGCCGGGGGATTTTCCCCCGGCTGCCGCGCCCGCGGGGGCTTTTTTTCGGGGCCTTTCGCCCCGGATCCGCTGAGCGGGCCGCGAAAATGTGCTAGAATACGCGCTATCCGGATATCTTCATATCTTCACCTTCACGGAGTTAAGCGCCGATGACCCCTTCGGACAAAACACTGCTTGTAACCTGCGCCCTGCCGTACGCCAACGGCTCGATCCACCTCGGGCACATCCTCGAACACATCCAGGCCGACATCTACGTCCGCTTCCAGAGAATGCTGGGCCGCAAAGTCTATTTCGTATGCGCCGACGATCAGCACGGGAGCCCGATCATGCTCAAGGCGCAGAACCTCGGGATCTCTCCCGAGGAGCTGATCGCCGCGGTCGAAAAGGAGCACCGGGCGGATCTCGAGGGCTTCGGCATAACCTACGACAACTACTACCGCACCGACTCCCCCGAGAACCGGGAGATCTGCACCGGCATGTACGAGAAGCTGAAGGAGCGGGGCTACGTCAGGACCCGCGTCATCTCCCAGCTCTACGATCCCGAGAAGAAAATGTTCCTGCCGGACCGCTTCGTCAAGGGAACCTGCCCGAAATGCGGCGCCCCGGACCAGTACGGCGACAACTGCGAAGCCTGCGGCGCCACCTACTCGCCCGCCGAGCTCGTAAACCCCTACTCGACCGTTTCCGGCGCGGCGCCCGTGCTCAGGGAGTCGGAGCATTATTTCTTCGACCTGCCCGCCTTCCGGGACTTCCTCGAGGAATGGACCGGGAGCGGCGCGCTCCAGGCCGAGATGAGCCACAAGCTGCGCGAGTGGTTCGACGAGGGGCTCCAGCAGTGGGACATCAGCCGCGACGCCCCCTACTTCGGCTTCCTGATCCCGGGGACGGAGGACAAGTATTTCTACGTGTGGCTGGACGCCCCCACGGGCTACCTCGCCTCCCTCAAGAACCTGCTCGACGCCCGGGGCGAGGGCGACATCTACGATCTCATCCGCAAGGACGGCGATCTGGAGATGGTCCACTTCATCGGCAAGGACATCCTGTACTTCCACTCCCTGTTCTGGCCGGCCACCCTCGAGGGCTGCGGCTACAAGACCCCGGCCAAAATCTTCGTGCACGGCTACGTGACCGTGAACGGGGCCAAGATGAGCAAATCCAAGGGGACCTTCATCAAGGCCTCCACGTACCTCCGCCACTTCGACCGCGAGTGCCTCCGGTACTACTACGCCTCGAAGATGAACGGCCGGATCGACGACCTGGACTTCAGCCTCGACGACTTCGTCGCCAGGGTCAACTCCGACATCGTCAACAAGATCGTCAACCTCGCCTCCCGCACGGCCGGCTTCGTCACCAAGAAATTCGGGGGCAGGCTCGGCGCCGCCGTCGCGGAGCCCGCCCTGCTCGCGCGCTTCACCGACGCCCGGGAAACGATCAAGGAAGCCTACCTGAGCCGCGAGTACCACCGCGCGATCCGGGAGATCATGAATCTCGCCGATCTCGCCAACAAGTACGTCGACGACACGGCCCCGTGGATCGTGGTCAGGGACGAGAGCCGCCGGGACGAGCTGCTCGACGTCTGCACCATGGCCCTGAACATGTACCGGATCCTGATAACCTACCTCTCGCCGGTGCTGCCGGATCTGACCGCGAAGAGCGCGGCGTTCCTCAACGCGGAACTTGCCTGGGACAGCCTCGGGACCCCGCTCCTCGGCACGGAGATCAGGCCGTTCAAGGCCCTGTTCGCCCGCATCGACGCCAAAACCGTCGCGGCCATGATCGAGGATTCCAAAGAGGACGTCGGAGCCGGGAAAAAGGAGCCGCCCGCGGCCCCCGCTCCCGCCGCCCCGGCCGCGGCGGGATCCGCCCCCATCGGGATCGAGGATTTCGCCAAAGTGGACATGCGGGCCGCGCGGGTCGTTTCCTGCGAGGCCGTGCCCGGATCCGTCAAACTGCTGAAGTTCGTCGTCGATCTGGGCGGCGGAGAGACCCGGCAGATCTTCTCGGGGATCAAAGAGTCCTACCCCGAGCCGGAGAAACTCGCCGGCCGCTTCGTCATCGTGGCCGCCAACCTCAAGCCGCGCAAGATGAAGTTCGGGGTCTCCGAGGGCATGATCCTGTGCGCGGGCTCGGACGGCGGGGGCGTTTTCCTGCTGAGCGCCGACCCCGGCGTCGCGCCGGGGGACAAGGTCAGCTGACCGCGGCCCGCCCCGCGCAAAAGCGCCTCCGGAAATTTCTTTCCGGAGGCGCTTTTTTTTGTCCCGGCCGGGGACCGCCCCTAGCGGGCGGCGATGACCTCCAGGCCGCCCATGTAGCCGCGCAGGACCTCCGGCACCTCGATCGAGCCGTCGGGGAGCTGGAAGTTCTCCATGACGGCGACCAGGCAGCGCCCCACCGCGAGGCCCGAGCCGTTCAGGGTGTGGACGAGCTTCACGGAGCCGTCCGCGTCCCGGAAGCGCGCCTTCATGCGCCGCGCCTGGAAATCGGTGCAGTTCGAGCACGAGGAGATCTCCCGGTAGCGGTTCTGGCCCGGGAGCCAGACTTCCAGGTCGTAGGTCTTCGCGGAGCTGAACCCCATGTCGCCGGTGGAGAGCGCCACCACGCGGTACGGGAGCTTAAGCTCCCTGAGCACGTCCTCCGCGTCCGCGGTCAGGCGCTCGAGCTCCTCCCAGGAGCGGTCCGGGCGGACGATCCGCACCATCTCCACCTTGTCGAACTGGTGCATCCGGATGAGGCCGCGGGTGTCGCGGCCCGCCGAACCCGCCTCGGAGCGGAAGCACGGGGTGAGCGCGGTGAGCTTGAGGGGCAGATCCGCCGCGTCCAGGATCGCGTCCCGGACGAGGTTGGTGAGGGGCACCTCGGCCGTGGGGATGAGGCACAGCCGGCGGGTCGCGGTCTCGCCGTCGGCGGTGCCGTCGAGCGAGGTGTGGAACAGATCCTCGGAGAACTTGGGCAGCTGGCCGGTGCCGTACAGGGCGTCGTGGTTCACCAGGCAGGGCACGGAGCACTCGTCGTAGCCGTGCCGGCCCGTGTGCAGGTCGAGCATGAACTGGGCCAGCGCCCGGTGCAGCCGCGCGAGCGGGCCGCGCATCACGGCGAAGCGGGCGCCGGAGACGCGGCGGGCGCTTTCGAAATCCAGGCACCCGAGCGCCTCGCCGAGCGCGACGTGATCCTTCGGCGCGAAGGCGAATTCCCGGGGAGTCCCCTCGACCCGCACGACGACGTTGTCGTTTTCGTCGCGGCCGACCGGAACCGACTCGTGCGGCAGGTTGGGCACGGTCAGGGCGTAGGCGCCGATCTCGGCGAGCACGGCGTCCTGGGCGGCCTTGACCTCGGCGAGCTCCCGGCCGGTCTCCCCCACCTCGGCCCGGAGCGCGGCGGCGTCGCCGCCGCTTCTGACGGCCGCGCCGATCGCTTTGGACAGGCTGTTGCGGCGGGCCTGCAGGTTCTGGGTCCGGATCTGGAGATCGCGGCGCCGCTCCTCGAGCGCTTTAAGCCTTTCCGTGTCGAGGACGAAGTTGCGGGTGGCCAGACGGGCCGCGGCGTATTCAATCTCGCCGCGCAGATATTTCGAATCAAGCATGTGCAAAAACCCAAGTTACAAAAATTTTTCCCCGCGGCGGCCCGGCCGCGGCGTCCCCGGGCGCGCCCGGGCCGCGCGTATTATACCCCATCCCGCGGGAAAAAGCACCGCGGGGGCGGGATCAGGGGTGCCGGTTCTTTTTCGGGTTCAGGGCCAGGTGCTTCACCACCACCTGCTTCTTGCGGTTCTGGAAGTACCGCGCGAGCGTCTCGGCGATGAACACGCTGCGGTGCTGGCCGCCGGTGCACCCGATCGCCACGGTGAGATAGGAGCGGTTCGAGCGCTCGAAGTAGGGCAGCCACTGGTTCAGGAGCGCGTCGACGTTCTGGATGTAGAGCTGGACCTCGGGATACTCGCCGAAGAACTCCTCCACCTCCTTGTCCAGCCCGGTCAGGGTGCGCAGCCGCGCCACCCAGTGGGGGTTGGGCAGGCAGCGGCAGTCGAACACGAAGTCGGCGTCCTTGGAAATGCCGTTTTTGAAGCCGAACGACTCGAAAATGAGCGTCAGGGTCTTTTCCTTGCGGCCCAGGATCAGGGAGGTCAGGTGCCCGGAAAGCTCGTGGATGCTCATGGCGGAGGTGTCGATGCGGACGTCGGCGCTCTCGGCGATCTGGTTCAGGATCTCGTGCTCGCGGACGATCGCCTCGCCGAGGGAGAGCTTCGTCTGCCCTTTCGACAGCGGATGGAGGCGCCGCGTCTCCTCGTACCTCTTGATGAGGGTCTGGTCGTCGGCGTCGATGAAGATCGTCACCACGTCGATCTCGGAGTTTTTCCGGACCGAGTCGATGAGCTCGTTGTATTTGTCCGGGCCGGCGGGGAAGTTGCGCACGTCGATGCTCACGGCCACCGAGGAGTACTCCTCGGCGCTCGCGGCCACGAAGGCCGGCAGGAGCGCGACGGGCAGATTGTCGACGCAGTAGAAGCCGAGATCCTCAAGCACCCCCAGGGCGATGGACTTGCCGGCGCCGCTTCTGCCGCTGACCACGTATAATTTCATAAGCCACTCCCGAAGAAACGCGGGGAACGATCCTCTTCCTTCTCATTATATCTGCAAAAAGCCCGCCCGGACAACGGCGGCGGGACGCAGGGCCCCGCATGCCGGCCCGCCCGCCCCGGCGGGGCGGGGCGCGCCCGGGGAGCGGATCGCGCGCCGCGTCCTCACCGGCTCAGGACGTTTCTGAGGCTCTCGCAGATCCGCATCGCGACCCGGGTGTTGTTCATGGTGTAGATGTGCACGCCGTCCACGCCGAAGGCGAGCAGCTCGATGATCTGGCCGGTCGCGTAGGCGATGCCCGCGTCGAAGAGGGCTTCCCGGTTGTCCGCGTACTTGTCGACGATCCGCTTGAGCCGCGCGGGGAGGGACGCGCCGCACAGGCTCACCATCCTTTCGATCTGCGCCTTGTTGATGACCGGCATGATCCCCGCCTCGATCGGCACCCCGATCCCGGCGACCCGGCAGAGCTCGGTGAAGCGGTAAAACGACTCGTTCTCGAAGAACAGCTGGGAAATGAGGTGCTCCGCCCCGGCGTCGACCTTGCGCCGCAGGTTGAGCACGTCGTCGCCGAGCGACTTGGCCTCGGGGTGCCCTTCCGGGTAGCAGGCCCCGCTGATCCCGAAATCGCTGTGCTCCTTGAGGAACTTTACGAGATCCGAGGCGTGCGCGAAGTCGTTCTTCGGCGCCGCGCCCGGCACCCGGTCGCCGCGCAGGGCGAGGACGTTCTCGACGCCGCGCTCCCGGAGGCTGCCGATCATCCCGAGGATCTCGTCCTTCGAGTAATTGAGGCAGGTGAGGTGCGCCACGGCCTCGATGCCGTATTTGTTCTTGATCTTGTCGGCGATCTCCACGGTCCGGGAGTTGGTGGTCGAGCCCCCGGCGCCGAAGGTCACGGAAATGAAATCGGGCCGGAGCTCGGCCAGGATGTCCAGCGTGACGTCGATGTTTTTGAGGAAGTCGTCCCTTTTGGGCGGGTAGATTTCGAAAGAGAGAACGGGCTTTTTCCGCCGGAAGATTTGAGCTATGTGCATGATCGCGCCTCGCGACGCCCGCGCGTCCGGGATTTCCGCGGGCCCCGCCCCGCGGCAGGCGGCCGGACGCCCCCGTTTCCGGCTTTTTCGTTTTATTACATTTTGAAAACGTTGTCAAGCGCGCCCCGGCCCGGCGGGACGCCCGCCCGGGGGCCCGCCCCCGCGGCGCTCCCGGCGGCCCGGCGCGGTATATGTGATCTAAATCACATATTTAACAAAATTTTTCCCGCCCCGTTTTGATGCCGCGTCCGGCCTTTCCGGAACGCGGCCGGACGTTTTTTTCAGTGAAATCAAGCCTCCGCGCGCGCTCAGCCGCTCCCGGCGCCGGGAAGGTGTGACTTTGACCGGGTCGTAAATTTCCCTTCTTCCCAAAATAATTTTACAAAAAGTTAACACTTTATAAAAAATTGTGTATAATGTACACGACTTGAGCATAAGGTCAAATTTATGTTTAAGTTCGTTATTTATTTTTCATTTTTCCTCAAATGTTGATGATTTCCGCCGGCGCGAGCCGGCGGTTTTTTTTGCCCCCCCGGGTGCGCAAAAAAAAAGGATCTCCCCGCGGAAACCCCCTTTTTCCTTTGTCTTTACGGCTTTATTTTTCCGGATCCCGCCCCGCGGGCTCCGGAACCTCCCGCCCCGGGCTCACCGCGCTCAGGATCGCGCCGAGGTTGTGCCGCAGCATGCCGGCGTAGGCGGAGCACGGGCCGCTCTCGTCGAGCGTGTCCGCGTAAAGCTCGCCGGACGCGATCCCCCGGTCGCCGGCCAGCCGCTCGAGGACCGAGGCGTTGCCGTTCTTTTCCCGGAACACGCCCTTCACGGCGCCCCGGTCGAGCAGATCCGCGATCTCCGCGACGCGGCGCGCCGACGGCTCCGCCCCGGATCCCGTGCCCGCCGGGGACACGATCCGGAGGCCGTAGCGCTCGCCCAGGTACCCGAACGCCTCATGGGGAGTCACGATGACCCGGTCCCCCGGCGGCAGCGCCCCGAACGCCTTGAGATAGTACTCGTCGATGGCGGCGAGCTCCCGCGCGTACGCCCGGGCGTTCTCCCGGTAGAAGGCGCAGTTCCCGGGATCGGCCCCGCAGAGGCCCTCCGCGATGTTCCCGGCGTAAACCGCCCCGTTGGCGGGATTCTGCCAGGCGTGGGGATCGGCCGCCCCGTCGTCCCCCGGGAGCGTCGCGGCGCCCGCCGAGGCGACGACGATCCGCCCGCGGAACTTGTCGTCGGCGAGGTAGCGGCCGAGATAGCCCTCGAAGCCCAGGCCGTTGACGACGATCAGGCCGGCCTTTTCCAGATCCGTCATGTTCCGCGGCGTCAGATCGTAGGCGTGGGGGTCGCCCCCCGCGGGAACGACGGACCGGACGTCCGCCCGGCCCCCGGCGACGCGGCGCGCCATGTCCGCGAGCACCGGGAAACTGGCCGCCACGACGAGGCCGGGCCGTTCCGCCGCGGCCCGGACCGGACCGGCGCAGACCGCGAGCGCGGCGAGCGCGAGGACGGCTCCCCGCGCGAGCCCGCGCGCCGCCGCCGCGAGATCGCCGTTCATTTTTTGACTCCCTCCCCCGTTCTCACGGCGCGAGACGGCTGATTTCCCAGGAGCCGTCCTCCTTTCTCTCGTACAGGAACCGGTCGTGCAGGCGGTTCTCCCGGCCCTGCCAGAACTCGACGCTGTCGAAGGTGACCCGGTACCCGCCCCAGAAGGTCGGGATGGGGATCTGCCCGCCCCTGAACTTCTCCCGGAGCTCCATGAATTTGCTTTCGAGCGCGGCCCGCGCGGAGATTTTCGAGCTCTGGCGCGACGTCCAGGCCCCGATCTGCGAATCCCGCGGGCGGCTCGCGAAATACTTCACCGTCTCGACGTAGGAAAGCTTCGCGGCGACGCCCGTGAAGGCCACCTGCCTTTCGAGCATGTACCAGGGGAACAGCACGGAGACCCTGGGGTTACCCTCGATCTGCCGGGCCTTGCGCGACCCGTAGTTGGTGAAAAAAACCAGGCTGTTCTCGTCGTAGCCTTTGAGCAGGACCATGCGGGAATACGGCTGCCCGGTCGCGTCGACGGTGCAGACCACCATGCCGTTGGGATCCGGGATGCCGGAGTCGATCGCCTGCCCGAGCCACCGCTCGAACAGGGCGCCCGGCTTTTCCGTGAGGTCGGCGCGGGACAGGCCGCTCCGCGCGTAGTTCTCGCGCAGAACCGATACGTCAATCATTTACGCTCTTCCTTCCGCCGGGCGCCGGCGGCCGCTTCCGGCCGTCACAGCGGGCAGTATGAATTTATGAACTCGCACGCGACGCCGAACTCGCGGGCGACGAGTTCCCCGAGCGCCCGGATGCCGCATATTTCGGTGGCGTGGTGGCCGCAGACGAAGGTGACGACGCCCTTTTCCACGGCCAGATGGTAATGCTGCTCGCGCACCTCGCCGGTGATCAGGGCGTCGGCGGTCAGTCCCGGATCCTCGAGGACGAACCCGCCCGCGCCGGAGCACACCGCGACCGTCGAGATTTTCCGGGAGGGATCCCCCAGCACCTGAACGTCGCGGCCGCAGAACGCGCGGAGCTTCGCCGCGAGCGCCGCGGCGTCCTCCGGCGCGGCGAACCTCCCGGTCACGGCGACGCCCGCGGGGTCGCCGGGCCTCGGGCCGCCCGCGGCCGCGGCCCCTACGGCCCGGAGGATCAGCGCGTTGTTGCCGATCTCCGGGTGCAGATCCAGGGGCAGGTGGTAGGCGGCGAGGGACATGCCGGCCAGGGCCCGGATCCTTTTCGCGAGGATCCCGGTGATCCGGGGATCGCCGCCCTTCCAGTAGAGGCCGTGGTGAACCAGGACCAGATCGGCGCCGGCCGCGGCCGCCTTCTCCAGCAGATCGACGCAGGCCGTCACCCCGGTCACCGCCTTGCGGATTTCCCTCCTGCCCTCGACCTGCAGGCCGTTGTAACCGTAATCGCTTATTTCCGCGACGCGCAGGTACGAGTCCAGGAACCCGGTTATCCGCTCCAGATCCGCCATATTCTCTTCCCCTCCGCCGGTCACTTCGAGACGATGAAGGACTTGACGCCGACCGCGGCGTCGATCTTCGGCTTGACGGCGCGCAGCACCGCGTCGTCCGTCGCCGGGCCCACGAGCAGGGTGAAGTTGCCGGCGTTGCCCGGGATCACCTTGTACCCGAAGCCGCGGCCGACGTGTTTGGCCAGGGCGGCGGGAACGGCTATCCGGGCGCCTTTGAGCCGGTCGCGCACCTGGTTGGCCAGCTCGAGGGTGCTGAACGAGCCGACCTGCAGATATCTCCCGGCGGCGGCCGCGTCGGTTCCGCCGGTCCGGGGCGCCGCGGGCGCGGGCGCGGCGGCCTGTCCGGCCGCGGGAGCCGCCGCCTTAAGCAGGCGCTCCTCCTCGAGCCGGGCTTTCTTCTCGGCCTCGGCTTTGGCCAGGGCCGCGGCCTTCAGGCGGTTCTCCTCCTCGAGCCGGGCCTTTTTCTCGGCCTCGGCTTTGGCGGCGGCCTCGGCCTTCAGGCGGTTCTCCTCCTCGAGCCGGGCCTTCTTCTCGGCTTCGGCCCGGGCGAGGGCCTCGGCCTTCAGGCGGTTCTCCTCCTCGAGCCGGGCTTTCTTCTCGGCCTCGGCGCCGGCCTGGATCCGGGCGGCCTCGGCGGGAGTGTTGCCCATGGCGGTCGGGTTCTCCACGAACGCGTCCTTCCGGGGGGCGCTTTCCGCTCCCACCACCACGCCGGTCCGCACGCCGTCCGGGTCGTCGGCCGCGGCGGGCGGCGCCCCCTCATCGTCGGCGAGCAGGGCGCCGTATCCGTAGCCGCTCTCGTCCATCGCGTCGTACTCGTCGATGTCGGCGGGCCGCCCCGCCTGCTCCCCCTCCGCCGGCCGCGGCTTCGCGGGGGCGCTTTCCTCTATTTTTCTGGGGCCGGGGTCGTCCCCGGGCTGTTCCTGGGGAAAAAGATACGGCACGGCGTAGGTCAGGCCGAAAAGCAGGATCACCGCTCCCACCAGGACCCGGATAAACTGACTTGTCACTTTGCGATTACTCTTCGAAAAAGGCCGGAAAAGGGCCGGAAAAAAACGAAAAACCGGGAAAAGCCGGAAAAATCCCCGCGGGCGTCCCGCCGGCGGCGCGATCCCCCGCCGCTACATTATACAAAATATCGGTACAAAATATCGCGCGGCGTTCGGGCCCGCCGCGAAAAAAATATCCCGCGCCCGGGCTCACCCGCCCCGCCGGAAAAGCCCGCTCCGGAGGGCTTCCGCCACGGTGACGAAGGAGCCGAAGACGACCAGCCCGGCGTCATCAGGCAGATCGCGGAGGGCCGCCGCGCAGGCGTCGGCGACCCGGCCGAACGTCCTTATTTTTTCCGGGGGCATGCCGGCGCGGACGAATCCTTCCTTCACGTAGGCGGCCGGCGCGCCCCGCCGCCCGGGCAGATCCGCCGCGTAAACCTCGCCGAACAGGCCGTCCGTCTCGCGGAGGGCGCCGGCTATGTCCTTGTCCCTGAGCATGCCGACGACCGCCCGGCGCTCCCCGCGCCCCCGCTTCCTGAGCGCCGCGGCCAGATACTTCACGGCCGGGGGATTGTGGGCGACGTCCAGGATGACCTCGGGATTTTCGGAAACGACCTCTATCCGCCCGGGGAGCCGGGCGGCGGCGATGCCTTCCCGGAGCCGGTCCGGATCCGGCGCGGCGCCGAGTTCCCTCAGGGCGAACACGGCGGCCAGCAGGGCGAGCGGGGCGTTTACGAGGGGCAGCGCGGGGACGCGCACGCCGGCGATCGCGTACGGGGCGGTCATGTCGAAGGACGGCCCGTCCCGGAAAACGGCCGCGATCTCCCGGCCGAGGCCGAAGACGCGGGACGCGGGCACGCCGCGCGCCCGGGCCTCGGCCCTGACGGCGCCGTCCGCCTCCCCGCTCAGGGAGCCGAGGATGACCGCGCGGGCCGACGGTTTGATTATCCCCGCCTTCTCGCGGGCGATGAGCGCCTCGGTGTTCCCGAGGATCGCGCAGTGATCGAGGCCGATGCTCGGGATCACCGCGACGTCGCAGTCGACGGCGTTCACCGCGTCGAGCCGGCCGCCGAGCCCCACCTCGAGGACGAGGACCTCGCAGCCCGCGTTCCGGAAAATCAGCAGCGCGGCGAGGGTCGCGTACTCGAAATAGGTGAGGCGGACCCCGGCCGCGGCCGCCGCGGCGCGGACCGCCGCGAAGGCCTCGCAGAGCTCGGCGTCGTCCGCCTCGGCGCCGTTCACGCGGATCCTTTCCGCGAATCTCAGGATATGCGGGGAGGTGTAGAGCCCGCAGCTCACCCCGGAGGCGGCGAGGGCCTCCGCGATCATCGCCGCCGTGGAGCCCTTGCCGTTGGTGCCCGCGACCGTGACGACCGGCCGGCCCGGGAAGGAGGCGACGCCGAGCTCCCGGGCGGCCTTCATGACCCGGTCCAGGCCGAGCTCGATGGCGTCGGGATCGATCCCGTTCAGAAAGGCCTCCCATTCCGGCAGGCCGGCGGGCCCGCCCGGCGATCCGGTTCCGTTCACGGCTTAATCCTCCCCGTTCCGAAAAATCATAAAAAAAAGCCTGAGAGCCTCAGGCTTGTCCGTTCCCGCGCCGCCGCGGGAACCCGGCGGACGGATCAGCTCCGCGCTTCCGCCTCCCGGCGATCCCCCTCCGGCGCCGCGGGCATCGTCCCGGTCGCGGACGCCGCCGCGCCCTCGGGCGGGATCTTCATGAGAATGGAAAGGACGTTGGCCAGCCGGCCCGTCATTTCCCGGCGGTCGACGATCATGTCGACCTCGCCTTTCTTGAGCAGGAACTCGGAGCGCTGGAAACCCTCGGGGAGCTTCTCGCGCACGGTCTGCTCGATGACGCGGGGACCGGCGAAGCCGATCAGCGCCTTCGGCTCGGCGACGTTGACGTCCCCGAGCATGGCGAGCGAGGCGCTCACGCCGCCCATGGTCGGATTGGTGAGCACGCTGACGAAGGGCAGCCCCGCCTCCGACATCTTCTCGAGCGCCGCCGAGGTCTTGGCCATCTGCATCAGGGAAAAGAGCGACTCCTGCATGCGCGCGCCGCCGGAGGTGGCGAAGCAGATCAGCGCCCTTCTTTCCCGGAGGCACTCCTCCGCGGCCCTCACGAAGCGGGCCCCCACCACGGATCCCATCGAGCCGCCCATGAACGAGAACTCGAAGGCCGCGCACACGACCGGGATGCCCTTGAGGGTTCCCTTGATCACCACCAGCGCTTCCTTCTCGTTGGTGGACTTCTGGGCCACGCTCAGGCGGTCCTTGTATCTCTTGGTGTCCTTGAACCTGAGGATGTCCCGCGGCTCGAGCTCTCCCCCGATCTCGGCCGTGCCGCCGTTGTCGAGGAATCTCATGATCCGCTCCCGGGCGGCGATGCGGTGGTGGAAGCCGCACTTAGGGCACACGTTCAGGTTCCTTTCGAGCTCGGCCCGGTAGACCACCTGATCGCAGGACTCGCATTTGGTCCAGACGCCCTCGGGGATGTTGTGGCGCACAGTCTTTTCTTTGTTCGGAGTTATAATCTTTTCAAGCCAGCTCATGAGACAACCTTGTAAACTTCTCAAAAAACCCAAAACCGTCTTTTATTATAATTCAATACGGCCGCGCTTGCACCTAATTTTCGGCCGATCTGCCGCGCGGGGTTCCGAAACGGGGCGGCCCCGCCGTTCCCGGCGCGGCCGGTAACAAAGCAAATACATCTGATTAACGTTTTTGTTAAAGCCGATCACAATGCGCCCAAATTACCGGGTGCCATTTCCCGGCCGCGGTATTATAATTGCTTTGATTTCGTTACGAAGCGGAGGACCGCCCCGGCGGCGCCCCGCCCCGGATATTACAACAAGAAAAGAAACGATCATAACGAAGCCGGTCCGGCGAACGGGAACAGACCGGCGCTTACGCTTTATTTTACAGGGACGTCTATGAAGCCGATTATCAACGCATATCTCAAAATACCCCTCATCGTGAGACTGATTCTGGGCCTCGCCGCCGGTCTCGCGCTGGGTTACGCCGCCTCCGAGCAGTTTTACTGGCTCTCGGACGTGGGCGCTCTGTTCCTCAAGACGGTCAAGCACTTCGCGCCGCTCCTCGTGTTCGTGGTCATTCTCAGCGCGATAGCGTCGACCGGCGAAGACAAGAGGAAGGTGTACGGCCTCAGAAGAACCCTGATCATGTTCGCGGTGAGCACCGCCGCGGCTTCGTTCCTGTCGATACTGGTGTTCAGCCTGCACCGCGTGGGGATCGGCCACCTCGCCGAAGCTCCCGCCAGTTTGAGAGGGTTCCCGAACAGCGGCCGGGACCTGCTGGACGTCTTCGTCGACGAGTTGGTCTGCAACCCCCTCGAAGCCATCCACGACGCGAAATACCTGTCGCTGCTGTTCTGGGGCGTGCTGTTCGGCCTGTTCCTCCGTAAGAGCGAGGCGGGAACCAAGCAGTTCCTGGCCGACGCGGCCGACGCGGTCAAGGGCGTGGCCCGGGTCATCATCGAACTCGCCCCCTTCGGCGTCATGGGCCTGAGCTTCCACCTCGTCGAGTCGGGCATGGCCGCGAAGCTGCAGGGCGACTACCAGGAGCTGGCTTTATACTTCATCCTCCTCAACCTGGCGGGCTACCTGATCCTCACCCCGCTCATCGTGTTCATTTTCACCCGGCAGAACGCGCTGAGCCTCATGCCGATCGCCAAGGAGAGCATGGTCTGCTCCTTCTTCACCTGCAGCTCGGCCGCCAACATCCCGGTCAACGAATACACCGCCCGGGTGAGCAACGTCAGCCGTCCCCTCAACACCGTGGCGATCCCGCTCGGCGCCGCCATCCACAAGCCGGGATCGGCGATCTGCCTGAACGTCACCATACTGGCGGTGGCCTACGGCATGAACATGGACGTGTCCACGTACCAGCTGGTCATGCTGGGCGTGGCCTCGGCCCTGGGCTCGGCGTGCTGCTCGGGCACCCTCAACGGCCACGTCATGATGATCCCGGTCGTCGCGGGTCTGTTCGGCTTCAGCGACGAGCTCACCGCCCAGGTGGTCGGGCTCAGCCTGGCCCTCGGCTTCGCCCGCGACTCGTTCTGCGTAATGTACAACAGCTCCTCGGACCTCCTGTTCGTCCTGGCCGTGGACAAATTCAACAAGAAGAAGGGCAGCAAGTTCATTTCCGCGATCGTGCAGACCGACAAGGCCAAGCGCGAGCAGAAGCAGAAGGAGTACGAAGAAAGCGTCAACCTGGGGCTGAAGGACGAAGACGTCGCGGATCTGGTCTCGGGCGCCGTCAAGACCGAAGAGAAGGACGTCGTCAAGCGCCCCATCGAAGACGCCGTCAAGGACGCGGTCAAAGGCTCCGTCAAACGCCCCGTGGCGGACGCCGTCAAGGACGCCGTGGCCGCCAAGGACGCGGCCAAGGACGCCGCCAAGGACGCGGTTAAGGACGCCGCCAAAGACGCGGTGAAGGACGCCGCCAAGGACGCCG
>CAZFNS010000007.1:0-9485 GCA_964520475.1 uncultured Enterobacterales bacterium | reverse complement strand
AAGGACGCCGCCAAAGACGCGGTGAAGGACGCCGCCAAGGACGCCGGCGCCGCGACCGGCAAAGCGTAAAGACGCGCGCGGAAGCGCGAAGCCCCGCCCGGGATCCGGGCGGGGCTTTTTTTTCGGGAGCGGCCGTTTCAGGCGGGGAGATCCGCGTCGTCCGCGCCGGGAGGGGCGCTTTTTTCCCCTTTTTCCGCCCTCTTCTCGGCTCGGCGCCGCGCGAAGAATTCCGACAGCAGGGCGCCGCACGTTTCCGCCAGCACGCCTCCCGCGACCTCGGGGCGGTGGTTGTGGCGGGGATCGCGCAGCAGGCCGAACACCGAGACGTCGGCTCCCGTCTTGGCGTCGGCCGCGCCGTAGACCACCCGGGCGACGCGCGCGTGGACGATCGCGCCGGCGCACATGACGCACGGCTCCAGGGTCGAGTACAGGGTCGCGTCCGTCAGCCGGTAGTTTCCGAGGATCCGCGCGGCCGCGCGGATGGCCGAAAGCTCGGCGTGGGCCGTGGGGTCGTTCGCCGTGATCATGAGGTTGCGCCCCCGCGCGACGATCCGCCCGCCGACCGCGACGACGGCCCCCACCGGCACCTCGCCGAACTCCGCGGCGCGGCGGGCCTCCCTCACGGCCTCGGCCATGAACGCTTCGTCGGTCTTAAGCCGTTCGGCTTCGTCTGCGGCGGCCACTTCCTTCCCTCCCCGGCGCGAAAAAAAAATAAACCGCTTCTCCGAAGCGAAGCGGCGGTCGTTAAAGTCGCGGCGCCCGCCCGGCGGGCGCCCGCGGTCACAGCGTGCCCCGGTAGTCGGGGTCGAACTCCCCCATCCCGGGCTTGTCTTTCAGCCAGTACGGGGAATACGAGCGCAGTTCGGCGATGATCTTCGGGACGACCTCGACGACCTTGTCGATCTCGGCCTCCGTGGTGAACCGGCTCAGGCTGAACCTCACCGTGCCGTGCGCGGAGGTGAACGGGATCTTCATGGCCTTCATGACGTGGGAGGGCTCGAGCGAGCCGCTCGTGCAGGCGCTGCCGCTCGAGGCGGCGATCCCGTGCTCGTTCAGCTTGAGGAGGATGCTTTCCCCCTCGACGTACTCGAAGGCGATGTTCAGCGTGTTGGCGGTCCGGTTCTCGGGGTCCCCGGTGACGAAGCAGTCGGGGACGGCCCTGAGGATGCCGTACTGCAGGCGGTCCCGCAGTTCCCGGACGGTCGTGTTCACCTCGGGCAGATGGGCGGCGGCGAGCTCGCAGGCCACCCCCAGACCCGCGATGTACGGGGCGTTTTCGGTGCCGGCCCGGCGGCCGCGCTCCTGATGGCCCCCGTGCATGAACGATCTGTACCGGGTGCCGCGGCGCAGGTAGAGGACGCCGATCCCCTTGGGCGCGTGCAGCTTGTGGCCGCTGATGCTCAGCATGTCGATCATCGTGCTCTTGAGGTCGATCGGGACTTTGCCGGCGGCCTGGACGGCGTCGGTGTGGAACTGCGCCCCCGCCTCCTTGGCCATCACGGCCATCCGCTCGACCGGGAAAATCGTCCCGGTCTCGTTGTTGGCCCACATGATCGAGACTATCGCGGTGTTCTTCGAGAGCAGGCGGCGGTACTCGTCGAGATCGAGCCGGCCCTGCCCGTCCACGGACAGGTAGTGCACGATCCAGCCTTTCTTTTCCATGGCGCGGCAGGTGTCCAGGATGGCGGGATGCTCCACCGCGGTGGTGATGATCTCCTTTCTTTCCGGCATGGCGTTGGCCGCGCTCCAGAGCGCGGTGTTGTCGGACTCGGTCGCGCACGAGGTGAAGATAATCTCGTCGTCGTGCTCCGCCCCGAGGAAATCCGCGACCTGGCGCCTGGCCCGGTCGATGGCGTGCCGCACCGGCTCCCCGAAATCGTGCATCGAGCTCGGGTTGCCGAAGTATTCGGTGAAAAACGGCACCATCGCCCGGTAAACCAGGGGATCGGTTCTGGTCGTGGCGTTGTTGTCAAGATAGATTCCGGCGCTCATAATCGTCCCTCCCGTTTTCCGTCCGCGTCAATAGAAACCGTGACCCGCCGGGGCGGTGTTCACGACCTGGACGTATTCCCCCACGGCTTCCGCGATCTGCTGCTGGATCCAGGACAGGGTCATGTCGGTCATCATGCAGCCGGTGCACGCGCCCGAAAGCTCGACCTCGACGCGCCCGGGGGTCACGCGCCTGAGCACTACCCCGCCCCCGTCCTGCTCGAGCGCGGGCTTCATTTTTTCGATCACCGCGACGACGGCCGGGTAGAAAGGCACCGCCTCGTTCTCGGGCTCGGTCCCGCCGGTTTCCGGCGCGGCCGCGGCGCCGGCGCCGGCCCCCGGGGAGGGGGCGTCGCCGAGCAGGTTCCTGAAGCGGGCGTCGCACCGGATCTCCTCGAGGGTGCGCGCGAGGATCTCCTCGATTTTCTCGAGGCAGGAGCCGCACGCCCCGCCCGCCTTGGTGTAGTTGGTGACCTCCTCGGTCGTGGTCAGGCCGTTTTCCTTGATGGTCCTGACGATTTTGTTCTCGTCGATGCCGAAGCACTTGCAGATCAGCGGGGAATCGGCGTGATCCTGGGCGTAAGACTCGCCCCGGTAGTCCGCCACGGCGGCCTCTAGGGCCTCGCGGCCCATCACCGAGCAGTGCATCTTCTGCGGGGGCAGGCCGTCCAGATAGTCGGCCACGTCCTTGTTGGTGATCTTGAGGGCGTCGTCGATCGTCTTGCCGATGATCATCTCCGTCAGGGCCGAAGAGGAGGCGATGGCGCTGCCGCAGCCGAAGGTCTGGAAACCGGCGTCCTCGATGACCTCGGTCTCCGGGTTGACTTTCAGCATCAGGCGCAGCGCGTCGCCGCACGTGATCGAGCCGACGTCGCCGACGGCGTTCGCGTCCTCGACGACCTTGGCGTTTCTCGGATGGAAAAAGTGATCCTTGACCTTTTCAGAATAATCCCACATACCGAATCTTCCTCCTGCGCTCGCGCGTCCGCGGGCGTTGCCGCGCAACGCGGCGCCCGCCCTTCATAGTGCGGAATTATAAATCATTAATCACATTTCCAAACTAAATTTTTTCGGCCCGCGGCAAATATTTTCACATTAACGGGGCCGGAAACGGCGCCCCGCGCGGGGCGCGGAAAAAGCGGCGGATCCGCGGATTTTTGCCCCCGGTCGCGGCGCCGCCGCCGTTTCCGCGGTACAATGGCGATCCCGGGCCGGCCGCCGGCCCTTTCGCAACTTCCCCGCGGAGCGCCTATGCTTAACAGACAGGAACTGGAAATACTCGCGGGCGGCGCCCTGAGCCTGCAGGCGCGGCTCGTCTACGCCCTCTACCTGGTGAATTTCTGCGACAACGGCGTCATCGTCCCCGACTGCGTGACGATCGCGGGGCTCCTGACCGTCGCCGACGGGAGCACGGGCCGGATCGTCTTCCGCCCGAACGCCGGGGAAATCGCCGGCTACCTCGCCGAGCTCGCGGCGAGCGGCCTGATCGCCCCGGAGGAGGGGAGCGCTTCCTCCCCGGACGGGGCCCCGCCCGCCGGCGCGCGCCTGATCCTGCGGTACCGGCGGGTCTCCGCGGCCTCCCCCGCCTCCTTCCGGATGTTCCGCATGACCCCCGGATGGCGCCCGGGCCCGGGGTTCGCGGAGCAGGCGGAGCTCGCCGGGCTCCGGGACCGCTCGTACACCCTCGCGGAGCTGAACGACTTCGCCGCCTACTGGATCACGCGGGACGCGGCCCGCGACGAGGCCCACTGGAACCTCTCCTTCATCTCCTTTCTCAAAAGAAGGAGGCGCGAAGGCTGATCCGGGGCGGGGACGGCGGAACCGCCCGGCGGGCGTGCCGCCCCCGCCCGATTCTGCTATAATCGCCTAATCGGCACGGGAACGGCGGCTTACGGAGACTTACGGATGCGTGACACCATTTTCGCGGCTCCGCGGGAGAGCGTCGGCGACTTCGCCTTCGACGAGAAGGTCGCCGAAGTGTTCCCCGACATGATCGAGAGATCCGTGCCGGGCTACCGGGACATCGTGAGCGCGATCGGCCCGCTCACCCGCAGATTCGCGCGGCCGGGCACGCGCCTGTACGATCTGGGCTGCAGCCTCGGCGCCTGCGCCGCCGAGATGCTCCGCGCCGCCCCCGCGGACTGCGAGATCGTGGCCGTGGACAGCTCGCCCGCCATGGCGGCGCGCGCCGCCGCGGCGCTGCGCGGCGTTCCCGGCGGCCCCCGCGTGACGGTCAGGCGCGGGGACGTCACCGCGATCCCGCTCGGAACCTCCTCGCTCGTCGCGCTCAATTTCACCCTCCAGTTCATCCCCCCGGAAAAAAGGGCCCCCCTGCTCGAAAAAACCGCCGCGGCGCTGGTGCCGGGCGGGGCGCTCGTCCTCAGCGAGAAGTTCGCGTTCGCCGACCCGGTCATCGGGGACGCCCTCGCGGAGCTGCACCGTGATTTCAAAAAGACCAACGGCTACAGCGACCTGGAGATAAGCCAGAAGCGCGCCGCCATCGAGAAAGTGCTCATCGCCGAGGAGATCCCGGTCCATCTGGAACGGCTCCGGCGCTGCGGGTTCTCCCGCGCCGCGCTCTGGTGCCTGCGCTTCAACTTCGGCTCGATCCTGGCCGTGAAATGAGGAGCCCGCGTCATGTTCGCCCCGTTTGACGAGTTTCTGGAATCAATAGCGACGGATCCGGCGCTCGCGCCGTGGCTTCTCACCCTGCCCGCGGATCTGGACGCGTTCGCGCGGTCGCCCGCGGGGCGGGAGTTCCGCCGCTTCGAGAAGGTGGTCGCCCGCGCGGCGGGCTTCGCGGCGGCCGCCCCCGTTCTCGACGCGCCCCGGGTCGCCTTCGGGAGCGCCGCGGACGCGACGCCGGGGCAGCGCCGCATGCTGCGGAGCCTGATCCGCAGGCTCATGCCCTGGCGCAAGGGCCCGTACGCGTTCTTCGGGGAGAACATCGACGCGGAATGGCGGAGCTTCATGAAATGGGACCGCCTGCTCCCGGGGATAACCCCCCTCGCGGGGCGGAGCGCGCTCGACGTCGGCTGCGGCAACGGCTACCACATGTGGCGGATGCTCGGCGCGGGGGCCGCCCGGGTCACGGGCATCGATCCCTGCCCCCTCTTCGCCGCCCAGTTCGAACTGTTCCGGCGGGCGGCGCCCCCGGAGATCCGCCGCCGGATCGCCCTGCTTCCCCTCGGGATCGAGCGGATGCCGGAGCTCGGGGCCTTCGACACGGTCTTTTCCATGGGGGTGCTCAGCCACCGGCGCGCCCCGGCCGATCATCTGACCCGGCTCCTGCGCCTCCTGGCGCCGGGGGGCGAGCTGGTGCTCGAGACCCTGGTGATCGAAGGGGACGAGCGGACCGTGCTCGTGCCCGCGGACCGCTACGCGAAGATGCCGAATGTGTGGTATATCCCATCCGCGGCTTCTCTGGAAAATTTATTAAATCGCTGCGGATTTATTGATGTAAAATTAATAAATGTCTGCGTGACGACGCCCGAAGAACAGCGCCGCACCGAACTGATGACCGACGAGTCCCTCGGCGATTTCCTGGATCCGGCCGACCCGTCCAGGACGGTCGAAGGCTATCCGGCTCCCGCCCGGGCGGTTTTCACCGCGAAAAGGAAGAAATGAACGGTAAGGATATGAAATGCCAAGAAGTATGACGGAATTTCTCTCCGCGCTGGCCGCCGCGGCCGCGCTGGCCCTGACGGGCTGCCAGACGGCGAGCGGCGCCGCCGAAAATCAGCGCGCCCTCGACGCCATCGCCGGCCTGCGGGAAGAGCAGGCCAAGCTGCTGCCCGAAATCGCGGCCGTGAAGGGCGAGATAGCCGCCCTCAGGGAAGAGCGGGCCGCCGCGGGCGGGGCCGACGCCCTGGAAACGCGCAAGGCCCTGGATCAGATCAACGCGCAGCTCTCCGCCCTGAACTCGAACCTTAACGAAAATATGAAGAAGAAAACGGAACCCAGCCGCGAGACCGTGCAGGTGAGCGCGGACAACCGGCGCCTGAGCGACGGCAAGCTGATGCTCGGCGAGGTCGAATGGATCTACGTTTCCGAGGCCGGGACCTCGCTCGAGGCCAGAATCGACACGGGCGCCTCGGTGTCGTCCATCAGCGCCGTCGACATCGAGAAATTCGAGAGGGACGGCAAAACCTGGTACCGCTTCGGCATCCCCGCCGACGAGACCGACACCATCCCCGTCGAGGCGCGGTGGGTGCGCAACATCTCGGTAAGGCAGGCCTCGACCAACGGCGTCCTCGAGAGCCGTCCGGTCGTCCGCCTGACCGTTAAAATCGCCGATTACACCGGCAAAGCCGAATTCTCCCTCAAGGACAGGACCGCCATGGTTTATCCGCTCCTGGTGGGCCGCGAGTTCATCAGAGACATCGCCGTCGTCGACGTTTCCCGCAAGAACATCCAGAGAAGGATCGACGCGGACTCGGTCAGCGCCGGCAAGTCCGACAAAATAAAGAAGAGCAAAGACAAGAAGAAAGAGGAGATCCCGGCCGCCCCGGCGAAGCTGGCCTCTTCCGTCAAAGCCAAAACCAAAAAATGAGCGTCCGGACGGCTCCCCGGTCCCCCGGGAAGAACCGTCCGGCCCCGGGCGCTCCCGCCCGCGCGGGCGGCGCCTTTTTCGCAACGGTGCGTTTGCAAACCGACCGGAACACAACAGAATAAGGGCATGTTAATATGATCAGCCGCGGCGTATACTATCTCGTCATCGCATTCCTGGTGGTCACGGGATTCCTCATGATGCTTTACCAGCACACGACGTTCTCCGTGCCATGGCTCCCCGGCAACAAAAACGTCGTCTGGAACATCGAGGCCAAAATCGGCTTCGACGCGAACACCGAGGACAAGCCGATCAAGGTGTCGTTCGCCGTCCCGGCTCCGCAGCCCGGGTACGAAATCGTCAACGAATCCTCGGCCAGCCCCGACTACGGCCTCATCAACCGCGAGTACGAGGGTGAACGGCGAGCCGAGTGGAGCAAAAGAAGCGCCGCGGGGCGGCAGACTCTCTACTACCGCGTCGAGGTGCTCTCCGACAAGAACTACGGCGGCGGCGCCCGCATGAACGTGCCCGAGATCGCCGAGGTCGTCGAGCCCGGCTCGTACCTCTCCGCGCTCAACCAGATCAAGGACGCGGCCTACTCCAAGAGCACCGAGCCCTTCGCGCTGACCTACGAGATCTTCAAGGAGCTCCGCAACCAGGATCAGACCGCCAAGTTGCTGCTGAACCGCTACCGCAAGCCCGACGTCGTCGTGAAGATCCTCAACCTGGCCGGCGTCCCCGCCCAGGAAGTCAAGGCCCTCAGGCTCGAGGACGGCCGGCGCAACCAGACGCTCATCTCTTATATCGCCGTGTTTAACGAAAACAACGAGTACAGCATCTTCGATCCCCAGCAGGAGACGATGGGCCTCGACGAGGACGTGTTCATCTGGAACAAGAACGACAGCCCGATCATCGACGTGGCCGGCGGCGACAACTCGCGCGTCACCTTCTCCATCGTCAGGAACTTCGTCAGCGACGAGAAGGCCTTCGAGCTTAAGAGCAGCGCCGTCAGCGCGCAGCAGGGCAAGGACTTCACCGACCTGTCGGTCAACACCCTGCCCATCGAGGAGCGGGCCATCTTCAAGGGCATCCTCCTCATCCCCATCGGCGTGCTCATCGTGGTCTTCCTGCGCATCATCGTGGGCCTCAAGACGTCCGGCACGTTCATGCCCGTGCTCATCGCCATGGCCTTCCTGCAGACCAACCTTTCCGTCGGCCTCATCGGGTTCCTGGCCATCGTCGGCATCGGCCTCATCATCCGCTCCTGGCTGTCCCACCTGAACCTGCTGCTGGTCGCCCGAATATCCACGGTCATCATAGCGGTCATAGGCATAATCGGCATGCTGAGCTTCATCACCTACAAGATCGGCATTTCCGACGGCATCAAGATTACCTTCTTCCCGATGATCATCCTGTCGTGGACCATCGAGAGAATGTCCATCCTCTGGGAGGAGGAAGGCGCGCGCGAGGTGTTCAAGCAGGGCGGCGGCTCGCTGCTCGTGGCCGTGCTGGCCTACCTCGCCATGGACAACGGCGTCATCCAGCACCTTACCTTCAATTTCCTCGGCCTGCAGCTGATCGTGCTGGCCGCGGTGCTGCTCATGGGCAACTACACCGGCTACCGCCTGAGCGAGCTTAAGAGGTTCAAGCCGCTGGCCGAGCAGATCGATTCCCCCGTCGGGCAGAAACTCGAGGCGGACAGGCTGAGACAGGAAATCAAGGATCTCAAAAAGGATTTGTAGCGATGAACCTCTGGCCTTTTACCAAATACTGCTCCCCGTTAACGCTCGGCAGGCTGGGAATCATGGGGATGAACCAGCGCAACGTCAGATACATCGGACGCTACAACGACCGCGCGCTCTACCCCCTGGTGGACAACAAGCTCCTGACCAAGGAGATGGCCATCAAGAACAGGGTGCAGACGACCAACCTGATCGGCGTGATCAGGCACCAGTACGACGTGGCCAATTTCACGAAAATCGTCAAAAACCGCTCCGGCTTCTGCATCAAGCCGGCCCACGGCTCGGGCGGCAAAGGCATCCTGGTCATCACCTCCGCCGTCCGCAGGAGGTTCACCAAACCCAACGGCCAGGTCCTGCGCGCGTTCGACATCGAAAGGCACATATCCAACATCCTGGCCGGGCTGTTCTCGCTCGGCGGCAAGCAGGACTCGGCGCTCATCGAGGATCTCATCAACTTCGACGACGTCTTCGCCGACTACAGCTACGAGGGCGTGCCCGACGTGCGGGTAATCGTCTTCCGGGGCTACCCCGTGATGAGCATGATGCGGCTTTCCACCGCGGCCTCCGACGGCAAGGCCAACCTCCACCAGGGCGCTGTCGGCGTGGGCATCTGCCTGCGGACCGGGAAAGCCGTGCGGGCGGTGCAGTACAACGAGCCGATCCTCAAGCATCCGGACACCGGCGCCCTGCTCTCGGGCCTGCGGGTCCCCAAGTGGCGCGAAGTGCTGAATCTGGCCTCGCGCTGCTACGACATGTCGCACCTCGGGTACATCGGCACGGACATCGTGCTCGACAAGCAGCGCGGGCCGCTCCTGCTCGAGCTCAACGCCCGCCCGGGCATGGCCATCCAGACCGCGAACGGCGCGGGGCTCCTGCCCCGGCTGCGCTTCGTCGAGGCGTTTATCGCCAAAAACCGGTACCTGCCCCCCGAGGACCGGGTGGAAGTTTCCATAAAGCACTTCGGCGTGCACGACCCCGATCCGGAAGCCCCGGAACCGGCCGTCGCCGCCCCGGCGAAGGAAGCCGCCCCGGCGGCCCCGGTTCCCGCGGAGAAGGCCGCCGGGGAAACTCCGGCGGAGACCGCCGCCGCAACCCGGGCGGAAGAACCCGCCGGAGAAGCCCCGGCGTCGGGCGCCCCCGTGACCCCGGCCGCAACCGCGCCGGAAGCCCCGGCGGAGCCCGCGGCTCCCGAAATTCCCGCGGAG
>CAZFNS010000006.1:73975-104701 GCA_964520475.1 uncultured Enterobacterales bacterium | reverse complement strand
TCGAGGCCCGTCCGTTCCGCCACTTCATGAGACTGCGGGTCCCTCCGGGGGCCCGTTTTCGTTTTGCGCCGCCGCAAATTCCCGTGACCCGCAAGGGGAGCCTTGTTGCCGGGACGGTTCCGCCCGCGGGCCCCGGCCCGCGCCTCCCGGGCCGGTTTTTCGGGGGTTTCCCGCGGATTCCGGGGCCGGCGCGCCGTCCCGCCATAAAAATTAAATCGATAACGACACAGTATTATCTTTATAACCGTGGAAATCTCCTGCGCATAAGATTATAATTATTATGCAATTCTGTTATATTCATTAGTTTATTTTGTTTGCGAAAAGCCGCGAGTTGATCGATAATATTAAATATTAAGCCGTCAGCTTAACGCGTCTCATACCGTAACCCGCCGCGGAACTTTAGGCCGCCGGCGCCGGGGATTTATGCGCATGCGGTGCGTATAGTGTTGACGGCGGCGTTTATTATAATGTTTCGGCGGGTCGGAATGACCGTGAGATTACGCTGAGACAGGAGCATAAGATTCGCACGTTTAGTGTTGGGAAAACGCCATGAGTAACCTTAACAGCAAAAATATACGGATTTCCAAAAACAGCGCGGGCTCGGCCAAAAGGACGTTTCCCAACAAGCCGGGCAACAACAAATGGAACCAGGAAAGGCGTCTCGAGTTCATCGACTACCGGCTCTGCTGGAGCGGGCACATCAACCGTTCCGACCTGGTGGAGTTTTTCGGCATTTCGATCCCCCAGTCTTCGCTGGATCTCGCCAAATACTCCGAGATGGCCCCGAAAAATCTCGAGTACGACCGCCATCAGAAAGTCTACATCAAGACCGCCGCGTACAAGCCGCTTTACAGCATCTGCAGCGCCTCTTCCTATCTGAACGACCTGTACATGAACGCGCAGGGCTTTATCCACGACACCAGCAATTACCTGCTGCAGGTGCCGACCGTGGCGTGCTTCGCGCCGCCTAAGCGCGTCATCAGCTACGAAATTCTTTCCAATATCGTGTTCTGCATCCTGAACCGCCAGAAGGTGCGCATCACCTACCAGTCGATGACCGGCTTCGAGCCGTCGACCAGGGTCATTTCCCCGCACGCCCTCGGTTTCGACGGGATCAGGTGGCACGTCAGATCCTACTGCCACGAGAAAAAGGACTTCCGGGATTTCGTGCTGTCCCGCATCCTTTCCGCGGGCAAGGCGGAGCCTTCGGAGATCGATCCCAACGAGGATATGCAGTGGAACTTCGTCGTGTCCCTGCACATCGTGCCGGATCCGGAGCTCAGCGACTCGCAGAAGCGGGCCATCGAGCTCGAATACGGCATGGAGAACGGCGAGGTAGTCTACAAGTGCCGCCAGGCGCTTCTCCTCTACACCCTCCTGACGCTGAGACTAACGCCCAGCGACGAAGAGCAGAAGCAGAAGCAGAAGCAGGACGGTGGGCACAGTTACCGCCAGATCGCGCTGAAGAACAAAAACGAGATTTACGTTCTGCTCAAACTGTGCAGTCCCGAGGCTTTCCCGGGATAAGGCTGCGTCCGTTTTCCGCCCCTTCGGAACAGGCCGCGCGGCTCGCCGCGCGGCTTTTCAGCGTCCGGCCCGGCCGTCCGGGCCGGCGCGCCCGCTCGTGATGGCGTAGGCGGCGCGGTTCGCCGGGTTGAACGGGCGCTCCGCCCGCAGGGCGGTTTCGAGGAACGCCACGGCCCCCGCCACGTCGAAATTTCTGTTCCCGTACTGGACGCACAGCAGTTCCCGGTCAAGATAGACGTCGAATTTGTCGCACTCGAGTCCCGTGATTTTCCCGGCCATTTCCGCCTCGGTGGGCGCCGGCCCGGCCAGGATGTCCCGGACCGCCCGCGCGTAGGAGGAGGGCGTCAGATCCGGCAGCAGGAGGTAGCAGCCGAATTTTTTGGCCTGAATTCCCGACGATCTGAAGAGCTGCACGAGGGTGTCCGCGATCCGGTCGCCTTTCCACGGGAAAACGTAGAGGCCGTCGAGACCGGCCGCGTAGCGGTTCACGGCGAGCCCGAGCCTCGCGAAAGCCGCCCGTCCTTCCGCGAAGTGCCGCCGCGCCGTTTTGTCCAGATACGCCGGGACGTCGTCCCGGGTGTACAGCTCGAACATTTTTTCCCGGACCCCGTCGTGGATCCGCGCGCCCCGGCCGTCTATCGGCAGGGGTTCCGCGCGCTCCCGGCAGGGCCTGACCGAGATAATCCGCTTCTCGCCGCTGAAATAAACCACTTCCCAGCCCTTGCCGGCGAAGAGAAAGGTGTCCCCGGGGGCGAGGGGCCGGCTGAGCGGCGTCGTGCCGATGTGCGCCCCGTTGTGCTCGACGGCGTATTCCTCGCGGGCCCGGAACGAGCTGTAGAAACTGAAGCGGGACACGACCTTCTCGCCGGCCGGGCCGAGCGTGAGCTTGCCGTCCCGCATCTGGATGATCAGATCGTGCCGGCCCATCGACCTTAAAATTCCCGCGAAGAGGGGCCGGGTGATCAGGGAGAAGGGGCCGGTTTCGCACAGCAGCCGCCAGAGCTGCGGCGCGCCGGCGCTCCCCGTTTCGGCGATGACGCTGAGGATCTGCTGGATGAGCGTCGACATGGCGTACTCGCGGGCCGCCGGGGGTTCGTACCAGTTTTCGAGCACCAGCTCGAGCACGGCCGCCGAGAGGAAGGTCTCCTCCCGGAGTTCCGCTCCGAGCGGGAGGGGCGCCCCTTCCCGGCTTTGCTCGGTTATGAACAGCCTCAGCACGGCGGCCCGGTCTCTTCTGCCGGCCCGGCCGATTCTCTGCCGCAGCCCGGCGACCGAGGAGGGCGCGTCCACCTGCGCGATGGAGGCCGCCTCGCCGATGTCGATCCCGAGTTCGAGCGTCTGGGTGCAGATGGCGGTCGTGGGGAGATCCGCCGCTTTGAGCCGGTTTTCCAGCCGCTCGCGCAGGTCCTTCGACAGCGAGCCGTGATGGGGGAAAAACTCGGGCGGGACGCCCGCGGCCGCGGAGAGTTTGCCGAGCCGGGTGGCCAGGTACTCGGTCTTGGCCCGGCTGTTGGCGAAGACCAGATTGGTGGAACCGCGCAGCAGCCGGAACAGATCGGCGGCGATCGGGTCGAGGCGGGACAGTTCCCGGCGGGCGTCCGCGCCGCCGGTCTCGTAGCCGCGCAGCTGCAGGAACAGGGTCTTGCCCCCGGGACGGGCCTCGACGATCACCGGCCGCCGTTCCGCGTCCGCGCGCAGCCAGCGGGCCGCCTCCCCGATGTCGTTCAGGGTGGCGCTCAGGGCGATCCGGGGGATCCTCCGGCCCAGGGCGGTTTCAAGGCGGTGCATCTGGCTGAGGAGCTGGTAGCCCCTTTCCGTGCCGATAAACGCGTGGAACTCGTCGACGATCACATAGCGGAGGCCGGCCAGGTTGCTCCGGTACCAGGCGGGGTAGTTTATCAGCAGGGACTCGAGCGATTCCGGGGTGATGAGCGCTATGCCGGCCGGCTCGGAGAAGATTTTTTTCTTGACGTTGGCGCCGATGTCGCCGTGCCACGGGGTCACCCGGATGCCGGCGAAGCTCCCGAGGGCCTCCATGCGCCGGTACTGGTCGTTGATGAGGGCTTTGAGCGGGCTTATGTACAGCGCGCCCACGCCTTCCGGCGGGTCGCGCAGCAGCGCCGTGCACACCGGCAGGAAGGCGGCCTCGGTTTTGCCGGCCGCCGTCCCGGCGCTGATGATGACGTCGTTCCCGCCGCCGAGCACGGCCGGGACGGCTTTTTCCTGAATTTCGTTCAGGCGCGTCCAGCCGAGGCGGCTCAGGTACCTGACGATCCGCGGATGAAGCAGTTCCGCGTTTGAAGTTTGCGTCATGGGCGGGATCCTTAACGCGGCGAACGCGCGGCCGGCGCCGGGCCGTTCCGGCCGCGCGGGCAAAACGGGTTCCGGGGGTTACAGCGTGAAGCCGGCCAGCTCGTCGCCCTCGCCGGCGGCTCCGTCCGCGAAGGCGGCGCCGTAGCCGCCGGATTCGTCTTCCTTTTCCGGATCGATTTCGACGTCCCTGAGCAGATCGGTCCACTTGAGCTCCGGGTTCTGCGCGAGCACCGACAGAAAATCCACGAAGGCTTTCACGGTGTTCCGCGGGGTCTTGAAATAGGCTTCCCCGATGCGGTTCGAGCAGTGCGCGAGGAATTTCGCGAGCGCCTCGTCGGGCACCGGGTAATTGTCGGGATTGCCGTAGGCGAAGACGTTCCTGACGTTGAAAAGCAGCACGTACAGCTCTTCCGGGGTGAGGTTGTCCAGGCGCATGACCGGGCCGCTCAGATCGTTGACCCCGGCCGCTTTCGCGAACATGTTGCCGGCCAGCCGGGAATGCAGGGCCTCGTAGCTGTAGAGGCCTTTGCGGGGATCCTCCAGGAAGTCCCCGGTACCGCTCATGATGAAGCCGAGGCCCCGGACGTTGCCCTGCAGGCAGTCGTTGAGGATGCGCAGGATCTGCTCGTAGTTGGCCTCGCGGGAACGGAGATTGTGGATCTTGTAGAGATTCACCATTTCGTCGAGGAGCACCAGGAGGCCCGAGAAGCCCGCGGCGCGCGCGAAGGCGGCGAACAGCTTGATGAAATCGTACACCGAGGAGTCCTCGATGATGGTCCTGACCCCGAGATCGCGCCGCGCCTCGGTCCGGCTGCGGTACTCGCCGCGCAGCCATTTGTTCGCGCGGGCGGCGAGGTCGGCGTTTCCCTCCTCGAAGCCCCGCCAGTACGCCGTTACGACGAGCGTGAAGTCAAAGCCCCCGACCATGTCGTGAAGCGGCGCGAGCATGGTTTTGATGACGTCCGAGCAGTCCACGCCGGTCTCTCCGGCTTTTTCCCGGGCGGAGGTGATGAATTTTTCGATGACGGAGCCGAGGGCGCCGCCGTCGGGTTTGGCCCGCGTGGCCATGTTCCTGCTGAGCTCCTTATAGAGGTTGAGCGCCCGGCCGTTGGACGACTGCAGGCGCCGGTCCGGGGTGAGATCGGCCCGCATGGTGACGATGCCCTTTTCGTGGGCGACGCTCTCCACCATCTGGAGAAAGAAGCTTTTGCCGGCGCCGAAGTCGCCGGTCACCAGTTTGAACGAGCTGCCTTCCTGCGCGATCATGTCCAGATCGTGGATCACGGCTTCGGTTTCCCTGACGCGGCCGACCTGGATGAACCGCAGCCCGGCGCGCGGGGTGACGCCCGAGCGCAGCGACTGGATAATGGATTCTCTCTCGCGGGGTCTCAGTTTGACTGCCATCCGGTGTTGTCCTCAGATAATTTTCGGATCCTTTCATTATAGCCCCGGGCGGTTCGTTTGTGCAGTAAAAAAAGTCTCGTTTACGCGGCGGCGAAACCGGGCCGGACGGCGGGACAGGGAACAAAAAAAGGGGCCCGGATATTCCGGGCCCCCCGGGGCCTGTGTTCCAGCCGTCAGCTCAGGCTGTACTTTTTGAGCTTTTTCCGCAGGGTGCCGCGGTTTATTCCCATCATCCTCGCGGCTCTGGTCTGGTTGCCGTGCACGTGCTGCATGACCCGGTCGAGCAGCGGCCGCTCGACTTCGCTCAGGACGATTTCGTAGAGGTCGGTGGTGCCGGCGTTGGCGGGGTTGTTGAGAAAATTGTTTACCGAATTCAGAACCGATTCGTAGAGAGGTCTCTGACGGTCGGCGGGAGTCTCCTCGGAAGCGGCGGGACTTTGGGAGCTGACTTTGTTATTAGTATTATTATTATTCAACATTTTGAACATAACCTTGCAAGCGGAGTATAAAAATAAAGCGGGGTGGCCGCCGCTGCGCCGCGGCTTCCTCACGCCGGAATTACCGTCGGGAGCGCGGCCGGAGCCGCGTTCAATCCGTCTTCTTTTTTCTTCGTTGCCGCTCCGGGACGGGTCCCGGAGCGCAACGCGCTGAACCGGAAACCGGCCGGAGCCGGCGTTCCGCGGGCGGATGGGTAATTCGCTTAAATTTACGGTCACATATATTATTATGTTTTTCTTGAATTTGAAAGAGGATTTTTTTAATCCCGTCTCAGTTTTTTCTCAAAAAACACTTGCATTTTCGGATTATTTTCTGACGCCGGTGATTCTGCACCATTCCTCGCGGAAGGCCGGCTCGTCCAGGTCGAACCAGCGGCCGTAGATTTCCGTCATTTCGGCGCACTGGACGCCGATGATGCCGCTGACGGCGATCCGTCCCCCCGGTTTCACCATGGCCGCGAGGGCCGGGGCGAGCTCCCGGAGCGGGCCGGCCAGGATGTTGGCGAGCAGGAAGTCGGCCGCGAGCCCGGCCGGCTTTTCTTCCGGCAGGTACAGGGAGAGCCGGCCGGCCACGCCGTTCCTCCGGGCGTTTTCCCGGCTGGCCTCGATGGCCTGGGGATCGATGTCGATCCCCGCGGCCCGGGCCGCGCCGAGTTTCAGGGCGCTCACGGCCAGGATGCCGGAGCCGCAGCCGTAGTCGACGACCGACGCCCCCGCGAGATCCAGCCCGTCGAGCCAGGACAGGCAGAGAAAGGTGGTGGGATGGGTGCCGGTGCCGAAGGCGAGGCCCGGATCGAGCATGACGTTCACGGCGTCCGGGTCGGGGACGGGGCGCCAGGTCGGGCAGATCCAGAGCCGGGAACCGCATTTGATGGGATGAAAATTGTCCATCCACTCCCTGACCCAGTCCCGATCCTCGAGTTGCTCCGCCCGGCAGGGGAGATCCTCCCCGAAGCGGGCGCGGAGAAAAGCGGTGATTTTCGGAACGTCGGCGTCCGCGGGGAAGAGTCCCGTGACCGTGGTGTTCCGCCACAGTCTGGTCTCGCCGGGCAGGGGTTCGTACACGGGGCTTTCGGCGGCGTCCGTGTAGGTCACGCTGGCCGCGCCGAGTCCGGAAAGCACCCGGGAGACCCGGTCGGCTTTTTTGTCGGTGGTTTCGACCTTAATCTGGATCCAGGGCATGCGCGTTCTCCTCCGCCGGCGCGGCGCCGAATTTGCCTTTGTCTATGGAGTACGGCTCGATTTCGCGGTACTCGCCGGTCACGTCGATCAGGTTGTAGGCCGCGAACTCGAGGATTTTGGCGTGGATGTCCCGGGCGTCCCGGCGGATCCGGCACGACACCAGGTGGTTCGAGCCGTCGCCGGCGTAGGCCGCCGTCCCGTAGCGGCCGAGCGCGTCGAAGTCCACGGCGTCCGCGCTGATGACGGCGAAGGTTATGACCGTTTCGCGCCTGTTCACGCTGATGACGTTGTCGAAGCTGCCGAGCGCTTTGATTATGCCCGTCGCCTGCAGGCTGACGTCGCGCGTGCCGATGTCGGCGAGGATGTCGACGATGAGCGGCTTGACCCGGGTAATCTGCCCCGTCAGGCGGGCGCGGCGGCGCTTTTCGTGCAGGATGGCGGCGGACGCCAGAAAATTACCGGCGAACACGGCGGCGGCGAACAGGAGAAAGCCGGGGTCGGAATAAGCGATCAGGTCCGGGCCGATGTCCGGATCGTAAAAGCCGGCGCCGGTGTCCTGCGGCGCGAAGGGCACCCGGTACCCGACGAAGTAGAACGCGGCGCTCGTGAGGAGATACATGCCGAACAGCCAGGGCTGCACCCAGAGCAGGCAGACGAGCAGCATGGCGACGCTGTACGCGTACGTGGAGCTCAGGATCGCGAGCGGAAAGAACAGGAGGCCGTACGCGCGCCGGCGGCGCCCCGCGGACATGGCCAGGTAAACGGCGGGAAGCCCCGCCGCGAACAGCGCTTCCGTGACGCTGAAGAAGCTTTGCGGGAAGACGGGGTCTTCCGCCGGGCCGGGCAGCCCGGTAATGCAGTTCCCGAAGCCGAAGGCGGCGCAGAACTGGTAGATTATGCCGTAGATATAAGAAAAGGAGCCGCGGTAAAGATCGGACAGATAGAGTCCGGCCATCCCGCCGCGGATGGCGGCGTAGAGCGCCGCGAAAGCGCAGGTGAGGACGGCGCTGAAGGCCATCAGCACGACGACGGCGGCCGATCTGTTGAAGATCCGGGCCCGGAGGGGCAGCCCCTTTTCCCGCCAGGGGTGCACGAGCGCCGCGGCGAGGGGGCCGAACAGGGCGGCGGGCAGCGCCGCGGCGGCGTACCCGGGCTGAAGCAGTTCGAAGAGGGACAGGCTCAGAAAAAACGCTAGGCTGCCGCCGATAAGCTGCCACGGGAGGTTGCGCGAGGGAATCGCGCACGACAGGGAAAGGGAGAAGAGCCACGGAACCAGCGTCCCGGCCGCGCCCGGGTCCGCCCCGGGCGCGCAAAAGTCCGCCCCGGCCAGGTGGGCCGCGGTGCAGCAGAAGATCGGGAGGACCGGAAGAACCGAACGCTTGCTTATTCCGTGTAGCATCGCTGAATTCTGAAAAATATGACGAATGTCATATATGATACAAAAAAATGAGATCCAATCGGAATATTTTCCCGAATTATTTTGCCGACTATATACGCGGTCATGCTGTTTTTATTAAAAACAAATAATCGGATCAAGATTAATATTATTGCCGTAACGCCCGGGAATGCGCCGCCCGCGGGGCGGCGGAACGCCCGGCCCCGGGCGCCGGGGGCGGCCCGGCGCCCGGGTTTTTGCCCCGCGGGCTTGAACAGCCGGTTAAAAAAATGTAAAATTGCCGGGATCCGGGGCCGGCCGTCCGGCCGGCTCCCGTCACATCGTCGTTGTCGAAGAGCGTTTTTATGAAAATCGTGCGCAGGACGGCCGGAAACGGCCCCGAGGACGCGCCGGACTGGAATCTCGATCCGGTGCTCACCAGAATTCTCCGGAGCCGGGGAGTGAATTCCCCGGCCGAGGCCGTGTATGATCTGAAGAACATCCTGCCCCCGAACCTGCTGGACCTGGACGCCGCGGCCGCGCTGCTCGCCGACGCCGTCATGAGCGGCGGCCTCATCATGATCGCGGGCGATTACGACGCCGACGGGGCGACCGCCACCGCCCTGGCCCTCAGGTTTTTCCGGGACATCGGCTACGGGAACGTCTGCTTCGAGATCCCCAGCCGGCGCGACGAGGGCTACGGCATCAACCGGGGGATCGTGCTCAGGGCGAGCGAGCGCGGGGTCGGCCTCATCGTGACCGTGGACAACGGGATCGCGGCGCTCGACGCCGTGGCCTTCGCGGCGAGTCTCGGCATCAGGGTCATCGTCACCGACCACCATATCCCCGGACCCGAGCTGCCGGACGCCCTGGCGGTCGTCAACCCCCTCCGGCCCGGCTGCCCGTTCCCCTCGAAGAACCTCGCCGGGGTGGGGGTGTTCTTCTACGTCGCCGCGGGCCTGCGGAACGAGCTGGACAGAAGAGGCTATTTCGCCGCCCGGGGCGCCGCCGCCCCGAACATGAGCCGGTACCTCGACTTCGTGGCGCTCGGGACCGTGGCCGACATGGTTCCCATGGACTACAACAACCGGCTCATGACGGATTACGGCATAAAGCTCGTCCGGAACGGGCTGACCACCCCGGGGCTCGTCGAGCTCATCAGGTCGTGCGGCCTCAGCCCCCAGCACTTCAAGGTCTCGGACATCGTTTATTCCCTCTGCCCCCGCATCAACGCGGCCGGGCGGATGGCGGACATGAGCTTCGGGGTCAGGTGCCTGCTCGAGGAAAACCCGGACGACGCCAAAGCCGCCGCCGCCCTCCTGCAGGGCTTCAACGCGGAGCGCCGCACGGTCGAGACGGCCATGATGGAGACGGCCGGAACCCAGATCCGCCTGGAATACCCGGAGGGACTGCCGGCGGCGCTGGTGCTGTACAATTCCTCGTTCAACCCCGGGGTCATGGGCGTCGCGGCCGCCAAAATCAGGGACCGGACGGGCGTGTCCGCCGTAATCCTCGCCGACGGCCCGGATCCGGATCTGCTGGTGGGATCCGTGCGGGGCACCGCGGGGTACAACGTCTGCGAGGCCCTGCGCAGGATAAGCGGGGCCGCCCCGGAGATATTCGCGGCCTTCGGCGGGCACCGGGGCGCGGCGGGACTGACGATCAGGAGAGGGGAGCTGGCGCGGTTCCGGGAAATGTTCATTCTCGACTGCGGGCGCTTCGCCGCCGCGAAGACCGAGGAGGCGACGGTCACGGACGGGGAGCTACCGAGCGGGTATTTCGTCCCGGATTTCGCCCGGGCCCTGGTTTTCGATCAGCCCTGGGGAGCCGAATTCGCGCCGCCGCTTTTCGACGGGGTGTTCCGGCTGGCCGGGCAGTTCGTCGTGGCCGGGAAGCACCTGAACGTGAAACTGCAGCTCGACGACGGCAGGATCGTTTCCGGCATCTACTACAACTGCGACACCGCGAGGTGGCCGGATTTCGCCGTGACGCGCGTGCGGGCCGTGTACTGCTTCGACATGGCGAAAAACAGCGCCGACTCGCCCCTCAAGATCATCGTGCGGGGCATGGAGCCGGCCTGACCGCGCCTGCCGCGGATCTTTTTGCGGATCCGCCGCGGAAAAAGCGAACGCCGCCCCGCTGCCGGGACGGCGTTTTAATTTAAGGACAAAGCCCGGAGCGGCGCGGCCGCGGCGGATCAGTCCGCTTTTTTGTCCGGGGCCGGGATCGGCGGGTTCAGATTGGGCTGGACGCCCGCTTCCACCTTCTGCGCGGCGTACATGGCCGCGCCGATGATGCCGGCGGTGTTCAGGGTGACGGCCGGAATGACCTTGGCCCGCACGTCGATCTTCTCGGCGAATTTGTCGAAGCTCTTGGAAGCCCCGCCGCCGAGGATGATGAGATCCGGGTTGAACAGGAACTCCACGCGGCGCAGGTACTTGTTGAAGCGCTTGCCCCATTTTTTCCAGGAAAGCTCGTTCTTCTGCCGGGCGAGATCCGAGCAGTAGTGCTCGGCGACGCTGTCGTTCAGGATCAGATGGCCGAGCTCGGTGTTGGGCAGCAGGTGGCCGTTCACGAAAATGGCCGATCCGAGGCCCGTGCCGATGGTGACCATGAGGATTACCCCGGAAAAGTCGCGGCCGGCGCCGAACTTGACTTCCGCGATGCCGGCGGCGTCGGCGTCGTTGAGCACGTAGCAGCTGGAGCCGGTCGTGCCGGAAAACAGCTTCTCAACCGGGGTGTTTATCCATGAGCTGTCGATGTTGGCGGCGGTGAAGGCCACGCCGTGGTGCACCGTGGCGGGGAAACCGCAGCCCACCGGGCCGGTGTAGCCGAACCGGCTGGTGAGCTCCTTGAGAGTCGCGGCCACCGCCTCGGGAGTGGCCGGCTTCGGGGTCTCGATCCGGATCCTTTCACTGATCATTTCGCCTTTGTCAGTGTCAACCAGGGCTCCCTTGATGCCGGAGCCTCCTATATCAACGCCTAAAACTTGCATATTTATCTCCATTGTAACCGTCACGCGTTCATTAATGATAATACAGCGGGGAAAGCGATATAAGGATTTTGTATTTTCGGTGTCGCCTGATGTGAGTTTGGACAAAATTTGCCGGGCGGGCCGGAAAATTATTTTTCCTCGGCGGCGCCGCCGTGCTGATATAATAACGGCGGGAAGCCCCGCGCCGGCGGGGCTTCCGGTCCGGCTCCGCCGGTTTTTTTGCTCATTCGCGACGGGAGACACGCCTATGACCGACTGCGCCGCCGGGGATCTGTACACGGATCCCCTCGCCCAGACCGTTCTCGACACCGCCCAGACCCGGGAGCTCGAACGGGCTTACCTCGGGGACGGGGGCTACCGGCTGATGCGGCACGCCGCCGGGGCCGTGTACGCCGGGATGCGCAAACTCAATCTGGACCGGAAGACCCGGATCGTCGTGTTCGCGGGCAGCGGCAACAACGGCGGGGACGGGTACGAGATCGCCGCGCTGTTCGCGGCCGACGGCTACCGCGACGTCCATGTCTTCGCGGTGCTCCCCCAGAAGCCGGGCATCGACGCGAATCTCGCCCGCGCGAACTGCCTGGCGGCGGGCGTGCCGGAACTGACGGATCCGGCCGCGCTGGACGGCCTCGCGGCGAGGGGAACCGTCATCGTCGACGCCATCCTGGGGATCGGGGCCGCGCGGGCGGGCGACAGCCCGTCCGCCCTCAAGGTCCGCGCGGCCGCGCGCCTGATAAACGAATTCCGGAGTTCCCGGGGCTGCCTGGTCCTCAGCGTGGACGTGCCGTCGCTCCTCAACGCGGACACGGGCATGCCGGCCGCGCCGGAGTGCGTGCGGGCCGACCGCACCTACACCGTGTTCACGCACAAGCCCGGCACGCTCCTCGGCCGCGCCCGGTCCTACTGCGGCGCCGCGGAGACGGCCGGGGGCTCGCTCCCGGGGATGGCGGACCGTCTCCGGGAGATCCGCGCGGCGCGGGACATGAAACTCACCCTCATCGGCTATTCCAACGTCAAACCCCTGCTCCCGCGCCGGGACGCGTGCGCCCACAAGGGGTCGGCCGGCCGGGTCCTGCTCGCGGGCGGGAGCGCCGGCATGACGGGGGCGCTCGTCATCGCGGCGGCCGGGGCCGTCCGGGCCGGGGCGGGGCTGGTGACGGCCGCGCCCCTTTCGGGCGAGACCGCGGTCTTCAACGTCTTCCTCCCGAACGTCATGACGGCCGGCGCGGACGCCCTCGCGGACCCCGCCGCGCGGGCGGACGCGATTCTGGTCGGGCCGGGGCTGGGCCGGGACGAGCGGGGCGCCCGGATCTTCGGGGAGTGCCTCGCGGCGGGGAAACCCGTCGTCATAGACGCCGACGCGCTGTATCATCTCGCCGCGCGGGGCGGGCTCGATCATCCCGCGGGCGCGGCGCTCACCCCGCACGCGGGGGAGGCGGCCCGTCTCGCCGGGTGTTCCGTCGCGGAGGTCGAGGGCGACATGGCGGGCACGGCGCTGCGCCTGGCCCGGAAATACCGGGCCGTGTGCGTGCTGAAGTCGGCCGCGACGGTGATCGCCGAGCCGTCCGGGAACGTCCTGGTCACGGCGACGGGCTGCTCGGGCATGGCGAGCGGCGGCATGGGGGATCTCCTCGCGGGGATCATAGCGGGACTCGCCGCGCAGGGAGCGGGTCTTTTGCGGGCGGCGGCCGCCGGCGTGCTGATCCACGGCGAGGCCGGCCGGGCCGAGGCCCGCCGGGGCGGGAACGTCGGCATGTGCGCGACGGATCTGCTGCCGCGCGTGCGGGCCCTGGTCAACGGCCTGACCGGCGATCCGGCCGGGGAATAGCGGAGCGGGACGGAGACATGGCGCGGAAAATCTTCATCCTCCCGGACGAGGCCGGGACCGAGCGGCTCGGGGCCGCGCTCGGCGCGGTCTGCCTCCCCGGCACCACCGTGTTCCTGACGGGGGATCTCGGGGCCGGCAAGACCACGCTCACGCGCGGCTTTCTGCGCGGCCGGGGCTACGCGGGGATAGTGAAAAGCCCCACGTACACCCTGGTCGAGGAGTACCGGGCCGGGGATCTGCGGGTTTACCATTTCGATCTCTACCGGGTGAACGATCCCGAGGAACTCGAGACAATGGGCATCCGGGATTATTTCACGGAAAATTCGGTGCGCCTCGTCGAATGGCCGTCCCGGGGGGAGGGGATCCTCCCGGGGCCGGACGTCGCCGTGCGGATCGATTTCGCCGGCGCGGGCAGGCGCGCCGCCGTCGCGGGCGAAACCGCCCGGGGGAACGCCGCCGTCGCCCGCCTGGCCCTCCCCGAAAACCCGCAAATAAGTTGAGGAACGCCTTCCGATTGTGGTATAAACTGTTAAACCGAAATGATCCCCGTATATCCGGAACGATTGCCCGCCATGTTTAAGCCGCTCAGTCTTTTTTCAGCAGTAAGTTTCTTTTTCGCCGCGCTGGCGCTGCACCTGCTGGCCTTTTCTTCCGCCGCGGCCAACGAGATCATGGGCATCAAGGCGTTCCAGACGAAGGACTACACCCGGATCGTGATAGAAACCTCGGAGCAGCCCCGGTACACCTACCGGGCGTCCGCCGGCGGGCTCGAGTACACCGTGCGCATCACGGACATCGACAACCCCGCGAAAAAATACGGCATGGCCACCATCACGAGGAGCAGCATCCTCAATTCGGTGAAGCGGGGGTCGGGGAAAAAGGAGATTTTTTACGTCTTCGGGCTGAAGAAAACCACCTCGCCCATCTTCAACACGTATAAGGGCGCGGGCCGCAGCTACAACATCATCATCGAGTTCCCGCACAACGCCGCGCCGAAGGCGGCCGCTCCCGCGGCCCGGCCCGCCAAGCCCGCCGCCCCGGCGAAGCCCGCGCCGGCCGCCAAAGGCGGATCCGGCGGGAAAGCGGCCCCGGCGAAGCCCGCCCCGGCCAAGCCCGCGCCGGCGAAGCCCGCGGACGCGCAGGACAGCAAGATAAAGAGCGACAACGAGGCGCTCGAGGCCGCGCTCTTCGAGACCCTCAACGAGGAAAGCGACGCGGACGCCTCGGACGAGCCCGCGAAAAGCGTCGAGCAGATCCTGTCGAACCCCGAGCCGCCCAAGCCGTCGCGGCAGACGCGGAAAAACCAGAACACCTGCATCGTGGTGGTTGACCCCGGGCACGGCGGCAAGGATCCGGGCGCGGTGGGCAAGAGCGGCCTCTACGAGAAAAACGTCACCCTCGGGATCTCAAAGTTCATGGTTGAGTACCTGAACGGCGACAAATTCCTGACCGGGTACCTGACGCGGAGCACGGACCGCTTCATCGAGCTCGGCGAGCGATCGAAGATCGCCCGGGCGAAGAAGGCTGACATGCTCATCTCGATCCACGCCGACAGCGCGCAGAACCGCAAGGCCCGGGGCGCCTCGGTGCTGGTGCTGTCGAAGGACCGGGCGGACCGGGAGAACGACAAGATCAACGCGAGGGATCAGACCAGGCTCATCGGCGGGGCGGGCGACGCCATCAACCACATGTGCGGCGAGAACAAGTACCTCAAGGACTGCTCCTTCGTGGTGGATCTGGCTTCCAGCTCGTCGATGAACTACGGCTTCGAGCTGGCCAACAAACTGCTCACCAGGCTTAAGATGATCACCCGGCTGCACAAGAGGACGCCGATAAGCCGCTCCCTGGCGGTGCTCAAGGCTCCGGACATCCCGTCGCTGCTGATCGAGACGGGCTACATCTCCAATCCCGACGAGGAAAAGCTCCTCCGCTCGGACAAGTACCGCCGGCGCGTCGCCTACGCCATCTACCAGGGCGTGCGGGACTTCGTGGAGGCGAACCCGAGCGTGTGCCTGAACGGGGGCGCCCAGGGCGGGGCGCAGAGCTCCGGCAAGGCCGGGTCGTCGTCCGGGAGCCTGTACTACACGGTCAGAAAAGGCGATAACCTGACCGTGATCGCGCGCCGGCACGGCGTCACCGTCGCCGGCCTGAAGAAGCTCAACGGCCTCAAGTCCGGCCAGGTCAACGTCGGCCAGAAACTGAGGATCAGGTAATGGGCATACGCGTGCTGTCCCCGCTGGTGGCCAACCAGATCGCGGCCGGCGAGGTGGTCGAAAGGCCCGCCGCGGCGGTGAAGGAACTGATGGAAAACTCCCTCGACGCCGGCGCGTCGTCGATCCTCGTTGACATCCTGGCCGGCGGCCTCAAAAGGATTACGGTCAGGGACGACGGCCGCGGCATCCCGCGGGAGGAGCTCGGCCTCGCCCTGCGGCGGCACGCTACCTCCAAGCTCTCCGAAATCTCCGACCTCGACACCCTGACCAGCATGGGTTTCCGGGGCGAGGCCCTCGCCTCGGTCGCCGCGGTGTCGCGGCTCACCCTGACCTCCAAGCCCCGCGGCCAGGAGACCGCCTTCGCGGCGGAGACCGAAGGGGCGGAGCAGGAGCCGGCGATCGCCCCCGCCGCCCATCCCGACGGCACCACCGTCGAAGTCCTCGACATCTTTTTCAACACGCCGGCGCGGCGGCGCTTCCTCAAAAGCGAGAAAACCGAATTCGCCCAGATCGAGGAGATCTTCAAAAGGATCGCGGTCAGCCGGCCCGACGTGTCCTTCGAGCTGAGGCACAACGGCAAGGTCGTCCACGACCTGCGCGCCGGGGACGGGGAGCTCAGGAGGCTGGAAAAGGTCTTCGGGCGCGCCGCCGCCGGGGAACTGCTGAAGGTGGAGCGGAGCGAGCCGGGGCTGGCTCTCCGGGGGTACGTCGCGGCGAAGGCCGGGTCGCGGCCCGCGCAGTATTTTTTCGTGAACGGGCGGGCCGTCCGCGACCGGGTGGTCATCCACGCGATCCGCGAGGCTTACGAGCTGACTTCCGGCGCGAAGGGCGAGGTCCCGTACGTGTTTTTCCTGGAAATGCCCCGGCCGGACGTGGACGTGAACGTCCATCCCCAGAAAGCCGAGGTCAGGTTCCGGGAGCCCAGAAGGGTGCACGATTTCATCCAGACGGCGGTCATGAACGCGCTCGGGAACGCGTCCGCGCTCATTCCCGAAACCATGGAGGAAACCGCCCGGCCGCGGCAGAGCCACCGCTACGGCGGGGGCCCGGCCGGGCTGTTCGGAAACGGCGGCCCGGACGCGCCCGCGGAAACGGCCCCCCGGCGCGAGTTCCCCGGCGCGGCGGCTCCCGGCTACCGCGGGATGTTCGGCTACTCGCAGCCGCCCTTCGCGGGCGGCGCCTTCCCCCGCGGCCGCGCCGGGTGGTCCCCCGAGGCCATGGAAAAAATGTTCGGCGCGGAGGCGGAGCCCCCCGCGCCCGGGGGCGGGGACCGGGGAGACGCGGTTCCCGCCGGGGAGCCGGCGTTCGCGGCGTGCGGGTTCGCGCCCTGCTGGCTCCGCCCGCCCGCCGGGGACCGGCCGCTCTTCCGGGTCGCGCTCCTCGCGGACGGGGGGAGGACGGCCGTGGTGTACGGCCGGGACAAGCTCCTGGTCGTCCGGCTCCGGGCGCTCGCGCGGCGGCTTTTCCTGGACGAGGCGGAAGCCCGCATGGACGCCCTCACGCGCACCGCGGAGCTCCTGGCGCCGTTCGAGTTCCGCGAGGAGGGCCTCGATCCGGGCAAAACCGCGGTCCTGAGCGGCCTGGGTTTCGCCGTGTCCCGCCGGGGGGACGTCCTGACCGTCGCCGGCGTCCCGGCTCTCATCCGGGGCATGAATATCGCCGGCGCGGTGCGCCGGCTGCTCGCGCGCGTGACCGGGGACTCGGGGACCAGGGAGGCCTTCGCCCTGCTGGCCGGCGACGTCTTCGAGCAGACGGTTCCGGGAAGCTTCAGCCGCGAGATGGCCGAAAGGCTCGCGGGCGCCGTCGCCGAAGAAGGCTTTTTCGCGGAAAAGCTGCCCGGGGACAGCGCGGAAATCGATCTGGCGCCGTATCTGGACGGGCTCGGGCAAAATGAGCGCTAAACCCCGGGCCGTAGCCGTGATGGGGCCGACGGCTACGGGCAAGAGCGCCCTCGCGGTGGAGCTCGCCCTCGGGATCGGCGGCGAGATCGTCAGCGCCGATTCCGCCCTGGTCTACCGGGGCATGGACATCGGCACCGCCAAGCCCGGCGCGGCCGAAAGGCGGGGCGTGCCCCACCATCTCATCGACATCATCGATCCCCGGGACTCCTACAGCGCGGCGGCCTTCAGAAGGGACGCCCTGCGCCTCGCGTCCGAAATCGCCGCGCGGGGCAGGATCCCGATTTTCGCCGGGGGCACCATGCTGTACTTCCGGAGCGTCACCGAGGGCCTTTCCCCGCTTCCCGACTCCTCCCCCGAGGCGAGAAGCGCGGTGAGGAAGATTATCGCCGAAGAGGGGCTCCCGAAACTGCGGGAACTGCTCCGGGAGGCGGATCCCGGGTCGTGGCGGCGCCTGGACGCGCGCGACGTCCAGAGGATCGGCCGGGCGTACGAGGTTTACCTGACGTGCGGCCGGAGCATGACGGACATCATCCGGGAAAACGGCCCCTCCGGGTGCCCGCTGGAGATCGCGGAGTTCGCGCTGATGCCGGATCCCGCGCGGCGGAGCTTAAAGCCCCGGATCGCCGCCCGCTTCGACCTGATGCTCGAAAAGGGGTTCGAGCGGGAGGTCCGGGCCCTTTACGGGCGCGGGGACCTCACCCCCGACCTGCCCTCGGTCCGCTGCGTGGGCTACCGGCAGATGTGGATGTACCTGAGCGGGGAGATTTCGTTCGGGCGGATGCGGGAACTCGCGGTCACCGCGACCTGCCAGCTCGCGAAAAGGCAGATGACCTGGCTGCGGGGGTGGCGCACCCCGCTCGAGCTCCTCGATCCGGAGGACGGGGACAACGCCGCGCGCGTCGCCGGAATACTCAGGGCCAGGGGCTTCGTCCCCTAGGGCGCGGCGCCCGGAATAACCGATAAAACCGTGGTTTTGTCGGTTAAACGGCGGGCCGCGGGTTTTGCCCCGGATTTATTTGTTCTGTTTTGTGAGAAAAGTAGTCTAAATTGAACGCGAAACCGCTCCGCGGCTTAATTTTACGCCGTTTTTTGATATACTACCCTTGTATAACAAATAATAGTTAATTTTTATACGATCAATGTCCGCATTGGTTGAATGCAGATAAGTAACGATAACTAAATAAAAACGATAAATATAACTAGAAAGATAAATATAATTACAACAGAAAATGTTGAACGGCAGGCATTGAAGTGATGATAATACATAATTAAGGATGAAATTATGTCCAAAGGACAATCACTGCAGGATCCGTTTTTAAACGCTCTGCGCAAGGAAAGGATTCCTGTCTCAATTTATCTTGTCAACGGTATAAAACTGCAGGGTCAGGTGGAGTCATTTGACCAGTTCGTGATACTTCTGAAGAATAACGTGTGCCAGATGGTGTACAAGCACGCCGTGTCCACGATTGTTCCTTCGAAAGCGATTAAAAATCTGAACCAGACTGATTCGGGAGGAGGGGACGGTTCCTCCGGGGGTGAGAAGGAAGAGCCGGATCAGTAAGCAGGAACGGCGGGCGCTTTAAGTCAGCGCGGCCGGTTCCCCGCCCCCGTCTCCCCCGGACAAGGCAGAGAGGCCCGGCGCCGCCGGGCCGGGACGACGGACACGGCGAAGCGGATACTAGCGGGTGCTGAATATTGTTTGATTTCGATGAAAGATACAGGGGCGGCGAAAGATCCGTCCTCGTAAATGTCGATTTTGCCCGGGAAAGCAGCAACGAGGACCTGAACGAGCTTAAGCTCCTGGCCAAGTCGGCGGGGGCGGTCGTTACGGGGGTGTTGTCGTGCTCGCGCAAAACGCCCGACCCGCGCACTTTCATCGGCAGCGGCAAAGTCGCCGAGCTGGCGGCCCTGTCCGACGCGGGCGGGGCGGAAACCGTCATATTCAACCACGAGCTGACCCCGTCCCAGGAAAGGAACCTGGAAAAGGATCTGCGGCGCAAGGTGATAACGCGGACGGCGCTGATTCTCGACATTTTCGCGCGCCGGGCGCGGACCAGCGAAGGCAGGCTCCAGGTCGAGCTCGCCCAGCTGCGCTATCTGCAGACCAGGCTGGTCCGGGGCTGGACCCACCTCGAGCGCCAGAAGGGCGGCATCGGGCTGAGGGGCGGCCCGGGGGAAACCCAGCTCGAAAGCGACCGGCGGCTCCTCCGCGAAAGGATCGCCGCGCTCGGCGGGGAACTGCTGCTGGTGGAGAAGCGCCGGGCGCAGAGCGGGCGGGCCCGCGCGCGCAACAATATTCCCGTCGTCTCCCTGGTCGGCTACACCAACGCCGGGAAATCCACGCTGTTCAACCTGCTCACCGGGGCGGACGCGTATACGGCCGATCTGCTGTTCGCGACCCTGGATCCGACGATCCGCTCCCTGGATCTGCCCCACGTCGGCAGGGTGGCGCTCGCGGACACCGTGGGTTTCATCAGGCACCTGCCGCACGATCTCGTGGCCGCGTTCAAGTCGACTCTCAAGGAAACCAGGGACGCGGACCTGCTGCTCCACGTCGTCGACGCCGCGGACGAGCGGGCCGCGGGGAACATCGGCGCGGTGCGGGGCGTCCTGCGGGAAATCGGGGCCGCCGGCGTGCCGGAGCTGCTGGTCTTCAACAAAATAGACCGGCTGGGCGGGACCGGGCCGCGGATCGTCCGCGACGCGGAGGGCCGGCCCGAGGCGGTTTACATGAGCGCCGCGACGGGGAGCGGCGCCGAGCTGCTCCTGCGCGCCGTGGGGGATCTCCTCGGCGGCGACGCGGTGGAGCTGCTGCTCAGGCTGCCGGGCGCCGCGGGCGAGGTCCGCAACGCCCTGTACGGCCTGGGCGCCGTCGTCAGCGAGAAGTTCAGCCGGAGCGGCGAGATGATCCTGAGCGTGAGGCACCGGCGGGCCGAGCTCGCCAAGGTGAACGGCCGGTGCGGCGGGGCGCTCGAGAAATACTGCGTGAGCCCCCGGAACTTCACTTTCCGGGAGAGCCCGTACTGATCCCGGAAAGCCGGGAACTGACCGGCCCGCCGCCGCGCGGCGGGATTTTCGCCGGATTTTTTTGATTTCGTTGGGAGATACACATGGTCTGGAACGAGCCCGAAAAGGATCCCTGGAAACAGCAGGAGCGGCGGAACAGGGTGAACCGCGCCGGCGGGATAATCAACGACCTGTTCCTCAAAGGTTCCCCCCTGACCTGGGCGGCGGCCGCGGGCGTGCTGCTCGCCGTGGTGGCGCTCAGTCATTTTTACACCGTCCGGGAGGCGGAGCAGGGCGTGGTCCTGCGGCTCGGCCGGTTCAGCCGCGTCGAAATGCCCGGCCTGCACTGGCGCGTTCCCCTGGTGGACAAGGTCGCCCGCGTCGACGTCCAGATGGTCCGGTCGGCCAAGTCGGCCGGCTCCATGCTCACCGAGGACGAGAACGTGGTCAACGTCGAGATGGAGGTGCAGTACCGCGTCAGCAACCCGCGGGAATACCTCTACAACATGGTCGATCCCGATCTGAGCCTCACCCAGGCCACGGACAGCGCGCTCCGCTACGTCATCGGGCACACTAAAATGGACGACGTGCTCACCAACGGCCGCGAGCAGGTCCGCCAGTCGACGCGCGAGCTTCTTTCCTCCGTCATCGCCCAGTACGAGATGGGGATATCCATCGTCGACGTGAACTTTCTGCCGGCGCGCGCCCCCGATCAGGTGAAGGCCGCTTTCGACGACGCCATCGCCGCGCAGGAGGACGAGCAGAGGTTCAAGCGCGAGGCCGAGGCGTACCGGAACGAGGTCGTGCCGCGGGCCGAGGGCCAGGCCCGGCGCATCATGGAGGAGGCCGAGGGCTACAGCCGCCAGGTGGTCGCCAAGGCGGAGGGAGACGTGGCCCGGTTCGAAAAGATCCTGCCCGAGTTTCTCGCGGCCCCGACGATCACCAAGCGCCGCATTTTCCTCGAGACGATGGAAGCCGTTTACGGCGCGAGCGCCAAGGTCATCATCGGCACGGACGCGGAGAAGGGCCAGCCGCCGGTCATCTATCTGCCTCTGGACAGAATCGGCGGGGCGGGCGGCGCCAAAGCCGCGGACGGCAAGAAATAAGGTGCGGGCATCATGATGAAGAACTCCAACATTCTGCTTACGATCGCGGCGCTGGCGCTGATTACCCTGTACCAGTCCGTCTTCGTGGTTTCCGAGGGCCAGCGGGCCCTCATCACCAGATTCGACAAGGTGCTCAGGGACGCGGCGGGGGAGATCAGGCTGTATTCTCCCGGGCTGTCGCTCAAGGTTCCCTTCGTGGACAGGGTGATGTATCTCGACGCGCGGGTCCAGACCCTGAACTCCACGGCGGACCGGTTCGTCACTTCCGAAAAGAAGGATCTGATCATCGATTCCTACGCCAAGTGGAAGATCGAGGATTTCGCCCGGTTCTACACCTCCACCAAGGGCGACCGCTACGTGGCCGAGGAACTGCTGCGCAACAAGATCACCAACAGCCTGAGGAGCCAGATCGGCCTGCTGAGCATCAAGGAAATCGTGGCGGGACGGGCCAACTCCGATAAAGGCGGCGACGAGGGCGAAGAGGACTCCTCCTCGAAGCGGGAGCAGATCATGCAGAACGCCCTGTCGGCCACCGGGCCGGTCGCGGAAAAGGATCTCGGGATCCGCATCGTGGACGTGCGCATCATGAAGATTGAGCTTCCGAGCGAGGTTTCGAGCTCGATTTACCAGCGCATGCGCGCCGAGCGCGACGCCGTGGCGCGGCTCCACCGCTCGGAGGGGCGGCAGGAGGCCGAGGCCATCCGGGCCAACGCCGACAAACTCGCCGTCGTCAAGATAGCCGAGGCCGAAAGGAACGCCAAGGCGCTGCGGGGCAGCGGCGACGCCAAGGCGACGCGGATCTACGCGGAGACCTATTCCAAGAACCCCGAGCTGTTCGATTTCCTCCGCAGCATGGACGCCTACCGGCAGAGCATGACCGGGGGCAACAACATCATCGTCACCGGGGAGAACAACGAGTTCTTCAAGTATTTCAACCCGCGGTGATCCCCGCCGTCCGGACCGGATCCCGGCGTCCCGGCCGGGGTTTCCGTTTTGGGTGAGCGGCCGCGTAAAATTCGCGGAAAGTGTTGCAATTTAAAATGGTTTTTGTAGAATTGTTGATGTGAAATCCGGGGGCGCCGGCGCGTTCTCCCGCTTTTTTTTGTCCTCGTTCCGCCTCCGGCGGGGCGGTTTCTTCCTCCGCGGCCGCAAGCCGCATTAAAGTGAGTTTAAACTGGTATGGCTCATAACGTTGTTGTCCTGGGAACCCAGTGGGGTGACGAAGGGAAGGGTAAAATTGTCGATCTTCTTACCGGCGAGGCCGATTACGTCGTCAGGTACCAGGGAGGCCACAACGCCGGCCACACTCTGGTGGTGGACGGGAAAAAGCAGGTCCTCAGGCTGATCCCTTCGGGCATCCTGCGGCCGAACTGCACGTGCGTGATCGGCAACGGCGTGGTGGTTTCCCCCGAGGCGCTGCTCGGCGAAATCCGGGAGCTTGAGGACAAGGGCGTCGACGTGCGGTCGCGCCTCGTGATAAGCCCGGCCTGCCCGCTCATTCTCCCTTACCATCAGGCCGTCGACCGGGCGCGCGAGGCGAAGCTCGGCGGCAAGGCCATCGGCACCACCGGCCGGGGCATCGGCCCGGCCTACGAGGACAAGGCCGCGCGGCGGGCGCTCCGCGTGGGCGACATGTTCGACATGGGCGTCTTCGCCGAAAAGCTCGCGGCCGTCGCGGACTACCACAATTTCTGCCTGACCGGCTACTACGGCGCGGAGCCCGTTTCCGCCGAGCGGATCCTCGCCGACTGCGAGGCTTACGCGAAGGAGATTATCCCGATGGTGCGGGACGTGACCTCGCTGCTCGCCGAGGCGCGCGAGGCCGGGGCCAGAATCATGTTCGAGGGCGCCCAGGGCACCTTCCTCGACATCGATCAGGGCACCTACCCGTACGTGACCTCCTCGAACACCGTCGCCGGGGGCGTGTGCACCGGATCGGGCTTCGGTCCCCGGGACATCGACTGCGTGGTCGGCATCGCCAAGGCGTATACGACCAGGGTGGGCGGCGGGCCATTCCCGACCGAACTCACGGACGCGACCGGGGAATATCTCTGCGACAAGGGGGCGGAGTTCGGCTCCGTTACCGGGCGCCGGCGCCGTTGCGGCTGGTTCGACGGGGTGGCGATGCGCCGCTCGGCCCGGATCAACTCGCTGAGCGGGCTGTGCCTGACCAAGCTGGACGTGCTCGACGGCCTCGACGAGGTCAAAATCTGCGTCGGGTACCGGAAGAACGGCGAGGAGGCGAAGGGCTTCGCGCCGCTCGCGGCCGACGATTACGCCGGCGTCGAGCCCGTGTACAAAACGCTGCCCGGGTGGAAGGAGTCCACCGCCGGGCTGAAGAGCTTCGGCGAGCTTCCCGAAAACGCCAAAAATTACGTCAGATGCCTGGAGGAAATCTCGGGAGTTAAGATTTTCGTGATTTCGACCGGTCCCGATCGCGAGGAGACGATCGTTCTGCACCACCCGTTCGCCGGGTAACCGGTCCGGAGCGGGGGTTCCCCCCGCGCCGGAAAGCGTTTATCCCCGTCCCGCGGCCCGAGGCCGCGGGATTCTTTTTTACGGCCGGGGAAATTCCGCCCGGCCGCGCCATGCGGCCGTTTTTTTGCCCCGGCCGCGCGTTTAACCTCCCGAAAGACAGGGTCGTCGATATAACGTGACATAGATCACATAAATATGTTAACATCTTGTGTAATAAAATAACATTTAATTTACAATTTGTTTAAATGTTGTACTAAGTTGTTAAAACATAATTATGGAACTCTATCATGGTAAAACTGAAAAATCTTTCGCGGATTATTAATGCCTTTACGATGCTGGCCGCGGCCGGCCTGACGGCTGCGGCCGGGACGGCGCGCGCCGCCAACGGCAACCTGTCGTCTCCCGACGACGTGGCCCGGGCTTCCGCCGTCGAGCCCGCCACCGCCCCGTTCGGCGTGGGCGGGCTGGGCGTGGCCCCGCTGGTGATGCTGACCCTGGGCAGGGAGCACAATCTGTTCTCGGAAGCGTATTCGGATTACACCGACATCGACGGCGACGGCAGGCTGGACATCATGTTCGACCCGTCGATCGATTACTACGGCCTGTTCGACAGCTCCCTCTGCTATGAGTACAACGACGGCACTTCCGGCGTCAGCGGCGCCCTGCCGGAGGGTTTCGGCGGGTTCTGGCGCCCGACCGGGAAGGCGCGGCTCAAGTCCGGCTCCCTCCCGATGTGGGGAGAGGAGCGCGGCGTCAGGGTCTGCCCCGGCGGCGCGCAGTGGTCCGGCAACTTCCTCAACTACCTGACCTCGAGCAGAATCGACGTAATCAAGAAGGTGCTGTACGGCGGCACCCGCGCGGGCGCCGGCAACGCCGCGGCGCGCTACGCGCCCGACGATTCCGCGATCCTCGCGCACTCGCGCGTTCTGCGCGACGCCCACGCGTGGGGCAAGGTCCTGGGCGACAAGATGTACGGGGGCGCGTTCACCGTGAGCGACTTCGCCGGTCTGCAGGATACCGGGGCGGGTAACGACCGGGCCTGGTTCTTCGTGGTGGCGTCGCCCGACGAGCCGGGTTACAAACTGACCTCGAGCTACATGCGCTACGGCCTGGTGGACGACGCGGGCATGCCCGGCGTGGACTCGGAGTCCGCGCGCAACTTCATCTGGGACTGGGCGAGCCGCCAGTCCAGCGACAACCAGTACGGCGACGACGCCATCGCCTCGCCGAACCAGAAGCGGATCAACCGGAGCGATCTGGCTAACGGCAGCCAGCCCACCGGACAGTCCCTCTTCTCGGGGGCGGTGCGGGAAGCCAATATCGCCGTGGCGGCGTGCTCGGCCGAGTACCACGACAACGACAGCTGCAAGAATTACGGCACGGAAGCCAATCCGGTCTGGCAGCCCGTCGGGCTTTTGCAGCAGTACGGCGAGGGCGCTTCGCCGCGCATGAAATTCGGCCTCATCACCGGCAGCTGGGAGAACAACCGCACCGGCGCGGCGCTCCGCGCCAACATCGGCGATTTCGGCAAAGAGGTGGTCGTCGCCGCGGGGGGCGGGCGCCGGCCGGGCGACTTCGATTACTCGGCCGTAAGGTGCACCAACGGGGGCAGCTTCTGCGGCATCGTTCCCACGCTGGACCGCTTCCGGGTCGCCCAGCGGGACAACGGCAAGGAAGGCGGCGAGTTTTCCAACTACAAGGATTGCCGGAGCTGGTCGGGGGCGAACGACGGCGACAACCGGGCGGACAACACCCTGAGATACATGAGCGGCACCGGGACCCCGCGGTGCTCCGACTGGGGCAACCCCGTCGGCGTGCTCCTGTACGAGACGGCCCGGTATTTCCGCAACATGCCGCTCTTTAACGAGGGCACGGGCAAAGACGAGAACGACCTGGGGATAGGCCACGTCGCCGGGGTGAACCCGTATCCGGACGGGAGCCCCACGTACTGCGCGAAACCCGTGGCTATGGTTCTCGCCGACGAGAACGTGACTTTCGACAGCGACAGTTTCAACGGCGGCGCTTTCAGCAGCGACACGGGAGCGGTGGTCGCCGAAACCAGGAACGTCTCGGGCGAGTACGGCCTCAAGCCCGGCAGCTATTTCATGGGCGGGGTCAGGGGCAAAGACAGCGGCCCGTACGAGTTCATCCCCTCAAGAAAGGAGATCGCGGATCTGAGCGAGGTAATCGGCATCGCCCCGGCCGCGGCGTTCAGCTACGGCAGCTACAACGTGGCCGGCGTGGCCTCACTTTACAGCAGGAACCCCATGCTGAAGGCGCGCGGTCCGAACGGCAACGCCAGCGACCAGTACCTGTCGACTTACGTGGTGGCGATGCAGCCCAACCTGCCCCAGATTAATTTAAACGTCGGCGGCGCCACCGTGGAGATTCTGCCGTTCGCCAAGACTCCCGCGCGCGTCCTTCAGCTGAGCTCGTCCCTGCCCGCCCAAGGGGCGGTGGTAAATCTCCCCGCGATCGGCCGCGACCACAGAATTCTGATGTCGACCAACCAGGTAGCGGATTTTTACGTCCAGAAGCTGAGCGACACCGAGGGCGAGTTCAGGATCAATTACGAGGACTTCGAATACGGTTCCGATTATGACATGGACTGGGTGGTGCTCTACAAGTACCAGGTGCTGCGGGGCGCGGGCGGCTCATGGTACGTGCGCCTCCAGCTCTCGCACGCCGACGGCGACAGATTCGCCTCCCAGCACGCCGGCTACGTAATCACCGGCGTGGAGAACGAGGGGGTCTACGTGGATCTCGCCAAGGTTTCCGCGAACGCCGCGGCCACGGACAGCGGTTCCAACGGCAACCTCTACGAACTGGACAACATGATCGGCGACGCCGCGATTATTTCGTGCTCCCGGCAGGGCAAGAACGATCTCGCGGACGTCATGGACAGATCCTCCGGCTACGGCGCGGCGGCGAAAATGGCGTGCCTGCTCCCCGAGCGGGGCATGACCGAGGACGATTACGCGAATTATTTCTGGAGCGCCGCGAACATCGACTCCTACTACGACAACCACATAAAAAACAACGCCGGCTACTATTACGCGAACAGGCGCGCCCTGTACGACGCGGGGTACACGGCGTTCGCCGACTTCAGCGATTACGGCGTTCCGGGGATGAGCGGCAAACTGAACTTCCGCCTGGGCGGCGACCGGTACGCGTCCGCGGGCCGCAACGGGGGCTACGTCTCGAGCCGCGTGTTCAAGGTGAAAAGCGCCGGGGGCGATTCGGGCTGGCTGAAGACTCCCCTGTGGTTCGCCGCCAAGTACGGCATAAACGCCGGCTACGCCCCGTCGCGGGCCAAACCCGAGGTCGAGCCGGACAACTACTACCTGGTGACCAACCCGACCAAACTGCGGGACGGCATCGCCGAAATGCTCAACAAAATCGACCAGTCGTTCAAGTCCGGGTCGAGTTTCACGGCCGCCGGCGGCGAACTCCGCGCGGGCGGCGCCGTGTACGGTTCCAACTACGATCCTTCCACCTGGTACGGGAGCCTCGAGAAGATCCGCTACGACTCCGACTACCGGTATACGGCCAGCTACGACTGGAACGCCGCGCGGACCTTCGCCGCCGCCTCTCCCGACGACCGCCTGATCATGACGATGGACTACGCCGGCAACAGACTGGTCCGTCTCTACGCCGAGGACATAGACTACGACAGCTCCGACTACGGCGGCTACGCCGATTCTTCCCTGTCGTCGGGCGTCGCGGCCTACGCGGGCCTGGACATCGTCCGGAAACTCGTGAACGAGGACGCCGGCGACGAGGTCCTCGCGAGCGATCCCGACTATCTCGTCTACGCGGACAAACTGGTGCGCTGGATGCTCGGGGAGCACAAATACGAAGGGCTCGACACCTCGGAAAACGTCTCCAGGAGGATCGCCAGGAACGATAACAAGCCGCTGCGCCGGCGCGCGGAAGAGCTCGGCGGCCCGACCTTCAGTTTCGTGCTCGGGGACATCATAAATTCCGACGCGGTCGTGTTCAGTCCCGCGAGCGGCGGCAAACAGTTCCTCGCGGTGGGCGCGAACGACGGCATGCTGCACATCATCGACGAGGCCGACGGTTCGCCGGTCGTTTCCTACGTGCCCTCGGTGATGCTCTCGTCGCTCGGCAGGCTGGTCAGGGAAACCTACGCGTCCGACCATTATCCCTTCGTGGACAGCACGCCCCAGTTCTTCAGGGACCGGGACACGGGCAAAGCGTATCTTTACGGTGCCTACGGCATGGGCTTCAAGGGCGGCTACGTCCTGAACGTCACCGGCGTGGCGGACCTCGCCGGGAAATCTCCCGAGGAGAAGTTCGGCATTCTCGGCGGGGACGGGGAGAACCCGCTGCTGCTGTGGGAGCTTACCGAAAAGCAGACGGTCAGGGACGCGGACGGCGACCCGGTCATAACCATGGGATCCGAGTTCATCGGCAGGCAGCGCCTCGCTCCCGCCCTGATCCGGCACCCGGAGGGCCCCGAGCCCGACGCCCCGGCGGTTCCGTACCTGATATACGGCAGCGGCTACGACGCGGACAGGCAGGGCATCGTGATGGTGGACATGCTCTACAGGGACGATCACGACTGCGGGGGCGGCTCCGCGGCCACGTTCACGCCGTGCGTCGTGAACGAGGTCGAGGTAAGCGCGGAAGATCCGTGGGGCTACGGCCGGAAGAACGCGTTCGCGCCGGTCGCGACGTATTCCGAAACCGTGACGAACGAATACGCGGCCGGGACGCAGGGCTACGTCTACCGGGCGCTTTACTGGGGCGACCTGTTCGGCAACGTGTGGAAGATCGATCTCGACTCGCTCGACGCCGGCGAGTCGGGGGACTACTACGACGTGACTAACTGGGGCGTCGCCGGGGATTCGGTCCCGAAGGTGATCTTCAGGGCCGCGGACGGCAATAACGCCGCCCAGCCGATCACCGCGAAGATCGCCGTCGGCTTCGACAGCGGCGGCGGCATCGGGCTGCTGTTCGGCACCGGCAGCATCTGGACTAAAACGGACCAGGAGCCCGTCTCCAAGCGGTACAACGAGAACCAGACCCTGTACATGATCAGGGACTTCAACGCGGCCGATCCGGAAGTGAACGCCTCGGGCGAGAAACCGGTGCGGAGATGCGAGACCCCGGGCATGGTGACGTCCCCGACCAACAGATGCCTGGTAAGGATGACGGAATCGCTGCATCCGGACGGCCGGATCACCGCCGAGGCCGACTCCTCGCTCGATCTCACGAACGCGAAGCTGTTCGGCTGGTACCTCGACGTGTACTCCGTCGCCGACGACGCGCTCGTCGCCCGGAACAGCGGCGCGCGACTCTACCGCGACGTGAACATCGTCGACGGAACCCGGTTCTCGGTGCCCGTCAACGTTCCGAGCGTGGACGATCCCTGCGGGGGCGGCGGCGCGTCCTACGTGCTTTACGGCAACTGGAATTTCCGGAACGGCACGGTCAGTTTCGACGCGACGGACGTGAACCGGTTCCTCCTCAGCGAGGGCAGGACCTACGTCGACGCGGAAGGCAACGTCAGGACCGTCTACTCGGGAGACAAGGCCACGTCGGAAGGCCCGTCCAGCACGGTGGAGGTGACCCACCGGCTCCCGGCCCTGAGGAATTCTTCCTGGCTGCGGATGTACTGACGGGCGGAACGGCCCGCCGCGGCAACGGAGACCCCGTCCGGAAGGACGGGGTCTTTTTTCGGCCGCGCGGGCGGGAAGCGCGGAAGAGGGGCGAAACAAAAGGGGACGGCGGGCGCGCGTCCTCAGCGGGTGCGGTCGTAAGCCTTGCGGGCGAGTTCCCTGAGGCCCTCCCGGCACGGCGAGTCGGGGAAAACGTCCAGCGCGGCCAGGGCTTCGGCGATGAGCCGGCCCGCCGTCTCGTCGCATTTGCCGAGGGCGCCGGTCGCCCCGATGAGCTCGACGATCCGATCCGTGTCCCGGAGGAGGACGGCCCCGGTGACCTCCCCGGCCGGGATCCCCCGGTCGTTGCGGATCGCGTAGATGAGGGGAAGGGTGATTTTCTGCTCGTCGAGATCCCTCCCCGGGTTCTTGCCGAGCTCGGCGCTCCCCGCGGTGTAGTCGAGGATGTCGTCGGCTATCTGGAAGGCGAAGCCCGTGTTCCGGCCGTACGTCGCGAGCGCCTCGGCTTCCTCGGGGGTCCTGCGCAGCAGCAGGGCGGGGAGGCGGGCCGAAATCTCGAAGAGCACCGAAGTCTTGGAATAGATGGTTTCGAAATAATTTTTCTCGGTGATCTCGGGGTTGGCGATGTTCGACATCTGGCTGATCTCGCCCCTGACCAGGGTGGCCAGGGCGTCGGAAAAGACCCGGCTCACCGCCTGGTCGTTGATCTCGCGGGTGACGTCGTAGACCCGGGTGAACATGTAGTCGCCGCCGAGCACGGCCACGCGGTTGCCGAAAGTCCGGTTGACGCTGGCTTTGCCACGGCGCATCGCCCCGTCGTCGATCACGTCGTCGTGCATGAGCGTGGCCGTGTGCAGGATTTCCACGGCGGCGGCGAGCGAGAGGATCCCGGGATCCCGCGCGGCGTCCGGGGACAGCAGCCCGGCCGCGAGGATCATGAGCCGGGGCCTGATTCTTTTGCCGCCGGCGGCGATGAGATGCATGCAGGCCCGGTTGAGCAGGTCGACGGGGGTGGATATGCGGCTCAGGATCAGCCGGTCCACCTCTTTTACGGTTTCGTCGGTAAGCTGCATGAATAAGGAATCGGACATCGGTGAATCCTGTCTCGCGGTCTTCGGGGCTCCGCGGGCGAATTTGCCGCGGTGAACTCATTTTACCCTAAAAGTCCCGTTCTGAGGTACAAATAAAGCTCGCGCGGCGCGAAAGTAGGATCCCGCGCCACATTGCCCCGCGGGGGCCGCGCCGCCGGGCCGCGG
>CAZFNS010000006.1:0-73875 GCA_964520475.1 uncultured Enterobacterales bacterium | reverse complement strand
GAAAGTAGGATCCCGCGCCACATTGCCCCGCGGGGGCCGCGCCGCCGGGCCGCGGCTCTTCCGCCCCGGAACCGGGGGCCGCGCCGCCGGGCCGCGGCTCTTCCGCCCCGGAACCGGGGGACCGCCCGGGGGCGCGGGGCAAAAAACTGCATTTTATTTAAATTTAACCTTGCGGAACGCGGGGCGACTCTGTATAATTCGGAACATTCACGATTTTGCAATTTGAGGCGCCGGGCCGCGACCGGACCGGACGCCGCACAGAGGATTCACATCAAATGTACGCAGTTATTTCGACCAGCGGCAAACAGTACCAGGTATCCGTCGACGACGTTCTGGAAATCGATCTGGACGATTCCAAGAACGCCGGGGACGCCGTCGATTTCGACAAGGTACTCATGGTTGCCGACGGAGACAACGTCAAGGTTGGCACTCCGTATGTGGAAGGCGGCAAGGTGGCCGCCGAGGTGATCAAGTCGGTGGGCGGTGAAAAGATCAAGATCACCAAGTTCCGCCGCCGCAAGCACTATCAGAAGGTCACGGGTCACCGTCAGTGGTACACCCAGGTGAAAATTACCGGCATCAGCGCGTAAGGAGTAGGCAATGGCTCACAAGAAAGCAGGCGGCAGCACGCACAACGGCCGCGATTCCCAGGGTCAGCGCCTGGGCGTGAAGGTTTTCGACGGTCAGGTCGTTTCGGCGGGCAGCATTCTCGTCCGTCAGCGCGGCACCCAGTTCCACGCCGGCGCCAACGTCGGCACGGGCAGGGACTACACCCTGTTCGCGACCAGCGGCGGCAAGGTCAAGTACTCGGTCGGCGGGCCGAAGAACCGCAGGTTCGTAAGCGTTATCGCCGGCTGAGATCCGGCGCCCGGTTAAAGAGACTCTGCCCTAACCAGTTAAGGCGGAGTCTTTTTTTGTCAGAGGGAATGTTCCGATGAAGTTTGTGGATGAAGCCGTCATACGGGTGGAAGCCGGCGACGGCGGCAACGGGATCGTCAGTTTCAGAAGGGAAAAGTACATCCCGCGGGGCGGTCCCGACGGCGGCGACGGCGGGGACGGCGGCGACGTGATCCTGATCGCCGACACCAGCGTCAACACTCTGATCGACTTCCAGTTCCGCAGGCTTTACGCGGCCGAGCGGGGCAAAAACGGCGGGACGGCCAACTGCACCGGGGCGTCGGGCCGCGACGCCGTCGTCCGCGTGCCCGTCGGCACCAGGGTGTCCGACCGGGACACCGGCGAGACGATGGGCGACCTGGTGAGGGAGGGCCAGACCCTGATCGCGGCGAAGGGCGGCTTCCACGGCCTCGGCAACACCAGGTTCAAGAGCTCGGTGAACCGGGCCCCGCGTCAGAAAACGGACGGCACCCCGGGGGAAAAGCGCTTCCTGCGGCTGGAACTCCTGCTGCTCGCGGACGCGGGCACGCTCGGCCTGCCGAATGCGGGGAAGTCCACCTTCATCGCCGCGGTCAGCGCCGCCCGGCCCAAGATCGCCGACTATCCGTTCACGACCCTCGAGCCTTCCCTGGGCGTGGTCAGGACGGGGGAGGGCCGCAGCTTCGTGATCGCCGACATCCCCGGCCTGATCGAGGGCGCCTCCCGGGGCGCGGGGCTCGGCCACCGGTTCCTCCGCCACCTCGAAAGGTGCCGGGTGCTCCTGCACCTCGTGGACCTCAAGCCCGCGGACGGATCCGATCCGGCCGAGAACATCCTGACGATCGAGCGGGAGCTCGCCCTGTACGGCGGCGGCCTGGCCGGCAAGACCAGATGGCTGGTGTTCAACAAGAGCGACGCCTGCGCGGGGGACGAGGCCCGGGAAATCGTCCGCGACGCGCTCGCGCGGCTCGGCCGGCCGGACGAGCGGCGCTACGTGATTTCGGCGGCGGCCGGGACGGGCACGGCGGAACTCTGCGCCGACGTCATGGCCGAGCTGGAGGAGATCCGGCGGAAAGAGCGGGAGGCCGCCGCCGCGGATCCCGCCGCCGCGGCCGCGAATTTCGTCTGGGACAGGCCCGCGCCCGCCCGGGCGGAGCCGGAGGAGCCCGGGGACGGGATTTCCGGCGGCGCGGCGGGGGAAGGGTTCCCGGAAGGGGAGGACGCCCCGGAGCGGTAGGGGCGCGCGTTTCCCGGTTTTCCCCGGGAAGGGCCCCGCGCGAATTTTTTTCGGGCCGCGTCCCGGTTCCGGCGTTGCCGTCCGGCCGCCGGGGATGTATATTCGGTTAAGGGAGCCGGCCGTCCGGCCGGATCCGTCACGACATCGGAGCTGCGCAGCGTCATGGTATGGGAATTTTTTAAGCGGTTCGCCCGGGGCGGCGAAAGCGGGCGCGGGAGCTACGACCCGGCGCTCGAGGAGCCCGTGCTCAGGATCGGAACCTGCACGGGGGAAAAGGTCGCGGGGTTCGCGAGCCTTAAGAACGGTCATTTCCGGGAGGTCAGGCTGCTCCGCTCGGATCGCGATTTCGACCGGTTCTGCCGGGATTACGGCATCGACAAAAACTCGGTCAAGACGGTGACCGCGGGTTAGTTCCCCGCGCTCCCCGCTCTCTTTCTCCGGTACGTGACGAACTCGAGGGCGTACCGGTTCCTTTCGTCCGGCTCTCGGCGCTCGCGGGAGACGACGCTGTACGCGGAGACGTCGTATTCGGGGAAAAACGTGTCGCCGGGGATTTCGGCGTCCACCAGGGTTATGTACAGCATGTCCGCCCGGTCGAGGAACTGCCGGTAGACGGAGCCCCCGCCGATGACGAACACCTCCGGGCAGTCCCCGGCGGCCGCGAGGGCCTCCCCGGGGCCGCCGGCGTAGGCGAGCGCGCCCGGGATCCCCTCCCGGGGCGTCCGGGTCATGACGATGTTGAACCGGCCCGGCAGCGGGCGGCCGATGCTTTCGAAGGTGGCGCGCCCCATGATGACCGGCGCGCCCATGGTGAGCTTTTTGAAGCGGGCGAGATCCGCCGGAAGGCGCCAGGGCATGCCGCCCCCGAGGCCGATGGCGCGGTTCCGCGCGTGCGCCGCAACCAGGGATACGATCATCCGGTTCGCCCCCCTAATTCTTGAATCTGTCCGGCTGCCGGCTCGGAACCGAGTAGACGGTGTCCGTGTCCCGGCACCAGGCCGTGAGCCGCTTGCCCCACACGCAGCCCGTGTCGAGCGATTTGACCCGCGAGAGGGCGCATTTGCCGGTCAGGGCGGCCCAGTGGCCGAAGATGAGCGTGTAATTTTTGTCGCCGTTGAGCGCTTCGGGGCGGATCAGGTCGAACCACGGGCTCAGGCCCGTTCCGGCGGCCGTCTCGGTGCCGGCCTTGTTTTTGAAATCGAGGCTGAGGTCGGGATGGCAGAAGCGGATCCGGGTGAAGGCGTTCACGATGTACCTGATCCGGTCCGGACCGCTCAGATCGTCGCTCCAGGAGGCGGGCTCGTCGCTGTACATGCCGGCGAGGAAAGCGTTGAAGCGCACGTCGTCCCCGAGGATTTCCTCAAACTCCCGGGCGAGTTTTTTCGCGGTTTCGATGTCCCACTGCGGCGATATGCCGGCGTGCACGGTGCACACGGCCGTGCCGGGGTGGATGTACAGGAGGGGCTGCGTTCTGAACCAGTCGGCGATGACCCCGAGCCGCCGGGACTGCAGGACGGGAGAGAGGTTGTCCCGCCGCCGCGGGGCGGCGTGGCCGTAGATGACCGCGAGGAGATTGAGATCGTGGTTGCCGAGCACCGAGTGCACCCGCGGGCCGAGACTCATGATGAAGTTCAGCGTCTCCACCGGCTGGGGCCCCCGGCCGATGAGATCCCCGGTGAAGACGAGCTCGTCGTGCTTTTTGTTGAAGTCGAATGCTTTGAGCAGCGACTTAAGCTCGTCGAAACAGGCGTGCACGTCTCCGATGAAGTATAGGGCCATATCGTCTCCTTTACGCATATCATAACAGCATATTCGCGCCGCTCCGATTTTACTTGCTAAAAAGGCGCGATATGTCCGATAATTTCCCCGTTTCCGCGCGGAAACGGCATTTTGGTCATCAATTCGACGGAGGCGCCCCCGGGGGCGCGGGACGGGGCGTATGCCGAGAATCAAACAAAGTTTTATCGACGATCTGCTGCAGCGGCTCGACATAGTGGACGTGATCGGCACGCGGGTCACGCTGAAGAAGTCGGGCACCAATTACACGGCCTGCTGCCCCTTCCACAGCGAGAAGACCCCGAGCTTCAGCGTGAACCGGCAAAAGCAGTTCTTTTACTGCTTCGGGTGCCACGCGGGCGGCAACGCGATATCCTTCCTCGAAAAATTCGACAACCTGGAATTCGTGGAGGCCGTCGAGGAGCTCGCCCGGATGGCCGGGGTCGAGATCGAGTACGAGGAGGGCGGATCCGGGCCCCGGGTGAATTTCGCGGATTACCACGAGCTTAACGAGGCCGTGGCCCGCTTTTACCACCAGGAGCTGTTCCGGAGCCGCGAGGCCCTCGCGTACCTGCGGAGCCGGGGGATAAGCGACGAGAGCATCGAGCGGTACCAGATAGGCTACGCTCCCCCCGGCGGGAACTTCGTCGCGGAGAAGCTCAAGCTGACCGGCTCCGACGCGGCCGCCCGGGACATGCGGGCCAAACTGCTCGAGGAAGGGGTCGTCAAGGAAAGCTACGGCCGGATCCACGACATGTTCATGAACCGGGTGATTATCCCCATCCGCGACTCCCGCGGCCGGGTCATAGGGTTCGGGGGGCGCGTTCTCGACGACTCCAAGCCGAAATACATAAATTCCAGGGAGAGCGTCGTCTTCAAAAAGGGCAGCGAGCTGTTCAACCTCGATCTGGTGCGCAAACTCAAGCCCGAGGAGCGCGCCTTCGTCGTGATCACCGAGGGCTACATGGACGTCATCTCCCTCGATCAGCACGGCGTGCGCAACGCCGTGGCGTCCCTGGGCACCTCCACCACCGAGAAGCAGCTGGACATCCTCTTCAAGAACACCGACCGGATAGTTTTCTGCTACGACGGCGACGCGGCGGGGCGCCACGCCGCGTGGCGGGCGCTGGGGCTGACGCTGGCCTCGCTCAGGGACGACAAGGAGCTGTATTTCTGCTTCCTGCCGCAGGAGCACGATCCCGACTCGCTGGTCCGGGAGCGCGGCGCGGACGGGTTCAACGAGTGCGTCAGGGGCGCGCTGCCTTTCACCGCGTACCTCATCCGGGAGCTGCGCGAGCGCCACGGAACCGAGTCGGCCGAGGGCAGGGTCAGGGCGGTCGGCGAGTTCTGCGACCTGGTCCTGCAGATAAGGGACGCCCCGGTGCTGGTCCAGTCCCTCATCGTGGAGATGGCGCGGGCCGTCGGCTGGGACGAGCGGCGGGTCGAGGCCGCCCTGGAAGACCGGCGGCAGCGCGCGGGATCCGCCGGCGGCAGCGGCGGGCGCGGCCAGAGGGAAAAGGGCGGCGACCGGATCGAGCTTTCGGCGCTGCGGGGCCTGGTGGCGAGGCTGATCCAGAATCCGTACCTCGCGAGCCAGATTCCCGAGCGGGAGCGGCTCGGCGCGCTCCTGAACAGGTACGCGGACGACAAGGCCGCGATCGTGCTCGATCTGCTCGAGAAGATCGGCGAGGGGAAGGACGTGACAACCGGGATCCTCGTGGAGAAGTACCGGGGCACGATGTACGAGAAGATCATGAACCTGCTGGCCGCCGTCGAGCTCGACGACTCCCTCGAGAGCGTCAAAGTCTACAGCCTGCTGAGTTTCGTGAAGCTTTACCTGCGGGAGGCCGTGGAGGCGAAGATCGCCTGGCTGCACCGGGAAGCCGGCGAGAGAACGCTCACCCGGGAGGAGCTGGCCCTTTCCACGTACCTCGAAAAGAAGATCAGGAATCTCGGGTAAACCCGGCGCTTTTTTGCAAAAGTGTGAATAAGAGACAAAGTTGGGGAATTTTTTTTCTTAAAATTAGATCGTGAGCCCGCCCGGACAGGCGGGCGTTCGCGATTTTTCCCTCCCGAGATCCGCGGGGCGCCCGGCGCGCCGACTGAGGTGGTTCCAGAAACAAAGAATTTTTTAAACTTGAAATGAGCGCCCGCGCGGATATAAAATTATCCCCTGGCGTAAAAGCGGAGATTTTTTTTCTGTTTAAGAAACAGACAGAGCGGCCCGGAATTCCCAGAGCGGCCGCGGCGAGGCGGCGCGGCCGCGATTGAAACAGAAAAAAGATAAAGACAAAAATAATGACGGCGGCCGGAAACGAAAAGTTTCCGGGCGCGTGTTTCGTTTGGCATAAAAGATTAAACAATGGATAACATCCCCGTAAATTTATCTCTCAAAAAGCTTTTGCTGGAAGGCAAATCCAAAGGCTACCTGACCACGGAGGACATCAAGGAATTTTTCCCGCCGGAATATCTCGATTCCGAGAAACTCGGGGAATTTTTTCAGAGATGCGCCGATCTGGACATCCAGATATGCGAAAAGCCCCCCGAATCCACCGACGATCTGATCCTGACGCAGAACCCGCCCGAAATCGAGAACATCATTTCGGACATCGGCAAAACCACCGATCCGGTGCGCATGTACATGCGCGAGATGGGCAGCGTGAACCTGCTCGACCGCAAAGAGGAGGTCGAGATAGCCAAGCGCATAGAGAACGGCATCAACCAGGTGCAGAGCTGCGTGGCCGAGTACCCGAGCGCGATTAACGTCGTGCTCAAGCTGTACGAGCAGTACGAGCAGGGCCAGATCCGTCTCGGCGACATCATCACCGGGTTCGCCGAAGGCAGCGCCGACGACGGCGGCGAAGGCGCGGGCGCCGAAGAGCTCGCCGCCGAGGAGGCGGCCGAGGAGGATCCCCTCGAGGAGAATCTGGACATCGACGAGTCGATCGACCAGCAGGACGCCGACGCGGCCATGAGCGACGAGGACGATCCGTCCGGCAAGGACGAGGACGACGCCGGGTACGGCGAGGACGAAGACGAAGCCGGGGACGGCGAGGACGAAAAAGCCGCGAAGATTCTGGACGTGGACGACGATTCCGGCCCGGATCCCGAATTCGCGGCGCAGATGTTCGCCCAGCTGCGGGACAAGTACCAGAAAACCACCGAGTGCATCAGGAAGCACGGCCGCGAGTCCAAGAAGGCCCGGGACTCCATCCGGGAGCTGGCCGAGGTGTTCAGGCAGTTCAGACTGGTGCCGCGGGTTCTCGAGCAGCTGGTCCGGAACGTCACCGACGTCTGGGACAAAGTCAAGGTTCAGGAACGCCGGATCCGCGAGATCCTGATCCGCTGCGGCATGAAGAAGGAAGAAATCGAGAAGAACGGCTGCGAGAAGTTGAATTCGGCTTCGATGGACTGGTACAAGAAAATCGTCAAGCTCAAGAAGCCCTACGCCGAGAAGCTCCGGAGCTACGAGGGGGAAATCACCGGGATCGCCGGGCGCCTCCACGAAATCGAGACGGAAACCGGCCTCAGCATCCGCAAGATCCGCGAAATCTACTCCGCCCTGTGGTACGGCAACGAACTCGCGCGCCGCGCCAAGTCGGACATGATCGAGGCCAACCTCAGGCTGGTCATTTCCATCGCCAAGAAGTACACGAACCGGGGCCTGCAGTTCCTCGATCTGATCCAGGAAGGCAACATCGGCCTGATGAAGGCCGTGGACAAGTTCGAGTACCGGCGCGGCTACAAGTTCTCCACCTATGCCACCTGGTGGATCAGGCAGGCCATCACCAGATCCATCGCCGACCAGGCGAGGACGATACGCATCCCCGTGCACATGATCGAGACGATCAACAAGCTCAACCGCGTGTCGCGGCAGATGCTGCAGGAAAACGGCCGCGAGGCGACCCCCGAGGAACTGTCGCGGAAGATGGGCATCCCCGAGGACAAGATCCGCAAGGTCATGAAGATTTCCAAGGAACCCATGTCCATGGAGACCCCGATCGGCGACGACGACGATTCGCATCTCGGCGATTTCATCGAGGACGAGTCCCTGCCGCTGCCGGCCGACGTGGCCACGTCCGAGAGCCTGAAGTCCGTGACCGAGCAGGTCCTTTCCGCGCTTTCCCCGCGGGAGGCCAAGGTGCTCCGGATGCGCTTCGGCATCGGCATGAACACCGACCACACCCTCGAGGAGGTCGGACGCCAGTTCGACGTGACCCGCGAGCGCATCAGGCAGATCGAGGCCAAGGCCCTGCGCAAGCTCCGCCACCCGAGCCGCTCGGAGCCGCTGAAGAGTTTCCTCGACGAGTAGGCTCCGTCCCGCGCGCGGGGGAAACGCAAAAAAAGACTTTTTCTCGACAAAGAAAACGCGAGCATGTATAATGCTCGTGTTTTTCGCGGGCGTGGCCCATTAGCTCAGTCGGTCAGAGCAGACGACTCATAATCGTTTGGTCCCCTGTTCAAGCCAGGGATGGGTCACCACCGGAACCCGTTTCCGTCTCGCGATCCGGGCGCGCGCCGGATCTCCCCGTTTCCCGAACCGAATCTTACCAACCCCCTGGAACCGTGTAAAAATCCGCGGCGCCGCGCCGCGTCCGCGCGCCGTTCCGCGCCGGAGAACGCGCGCGGACGAACGCGAACGCGCCGGCCCGGGGCCGGCGCGAAGGACTTTCGGAAAAAAATGGACGATAAACGAAACCGTTGGCAGGGGCGGTAAGATTCGAACTCACAACCGTCGGTTTTGGAGACCGCTGTTCTACCATTGGAACTACGCCCCTGTGAGATATGCTAATTATACATGCAAATCCCGAAAAATAAAGCAAAAAAAACTGATTTTACGGTTTTTGCCCGCCCGCCCCGCCGCGGGGCGGGGCGCGGGGCCGCGCCAGCCCCGGAAAAACGGGCGCCGGGGCGGTTCCGGCCCGCCCCGGGAGGGCGCCCGGGGCGGCGCAAATTTGCAATTTTTTTATTTTGAAAGGGGCGGTATAGTTATATAATGTTGTGCTCAGACGGCACGGGCGGTCCGACGCGCGGCATCCGGATCCGCGGGTCGCCCCGCCTCCGCCCGGACTTCGGAACGCGGATGCCGTCAGCGTCCATTAAACCGGGGAAAGACGATGGCAAACAATTTATTCCAGAAAGACATCATTTCGATTTCGGAGTTTTCGCGCGACGATCTCGAACTGATCATTGACACCGCCCAGCGGCTCAAGGCGAGCCCCAGGACGGATCTCCTCAGCAACAGGGTCGTGGCCGTCTGCTTCTTCGAAGCCTCCACCAGAACCAGGCTGTCGTTCGAGACGGCGATTCAGCGCCTCGGCGGCCGGGTCATCGGCTTTTCCGACGCGGGCAACACCTCGCTGGCCCAGAAGGGCGAAACCTTCGCGGACTCCGTCCGCATCATCACCTCGTACGCCGACGCCCTGGTCATCAGGCACCCCTGCGAGGGCGCGGCCCGGCTCGCCGCCGACGTGGCGCCCGTGCCGGTGATCAACGCGGGCGACGGCTCCAACCAGCATCCCTCCCAGACCTGCCTGGATCTGTTCACCATTTACGAGACCCAGAAGCGCCTCGACAAGCTGAGCATCGCCTTCGTGGGCGATCTCAAGTACGGCCGGACCGTGCACTCCCTGTCCCAGGCGCTGTGCAAGTACGGCGCGCGGATTTTCCTGGTTTCCCCGCAGTCCCTGGCCATGCCGGACTACATCATCGACGAGTACGAGCAGAACAGCATCGAGTACCACGTCATGAACAGCATGGAGGAGGTCATCCCCGAGGTCGACGTCCTGTACATGACCCGCGTCCAGAAGGAAAGATTCGACGAGACCGAGTACCGCCACATCAGGGTCAGCTTCGTGCTCACCCCGGAGATCCTGAAAAACGCCCGGCCGAATCTCAAGATTATGCATCCTCTTCCGCGCATCGACGAAATCACCCCCGAGGTGGACGCCACGCCGTACGCGTACTATTTCCAGCAGGCCGCGAACGGCGTTTACGCCCGCCAGGCCATGCTCTCACTGGTGCTGAACGAGGAGGTATAAAATGTCCGGCAAGGAAAAACTGCAGGTCGAGGCCATCAGGAACGGCACCGTGATCGATCACATCGGCGCGGGCCAGGCGCTGAACATTCTCAAGCATTTTCACATTCTCGACAATAACGAGCGCATCACGGTCGGCTTCAACCTGCCCTCGAAGGCCCGGGGGCACAAGGATCTCATCAAGGTGGAGAACGTCCGGCTGACGGACGATCAGGCGAACCAGCTGAGCCTGTTCGCGCCGCACGCCACCGTCAACATCATCGAGGACTACAAGGTGGTGTCGAAGCGCAAGATCGCGCTGCCCGCGCGCGTGACCGCGGTGTTCCGGTGCCCGAACTCCAACTGCATCAGCAACGCGGAGAGAACGGCGGTCACGGATTTCGAGGTCATCGACAGCCGGGGCCGGATCAGGCTTAAGTGCCGCTACTGCGAAAAGGTCTTCGACAAGGATATCGTGACGGGCAGCGTGTGACGGCCGCCCGGGGCCCGGGGCGCGCGGAGGCGCGCCGCGGATCGGCAATGAACTTACGGCAGGTGCCACCATGTTAATCGAAAAAATTTCCCCCGCCGGGCGTTTCAAAGTCTCGGCCGCCGTCGCGGGCATGAAATGCGCGAGATGCGCCGCCAGGGTCGAGAAGGCGATCGCGGAGACCGGGGCCGCGCTCGGCGCGGCCGCGGATCCCGCCGCCGGCCTGGTCGAGATATACACCGCCGGCGAGCCCGACACGGCGGTCCTCAAAAAGGCGATCGAAGACGCCGGCTACGCCGTCAAAGGCTTCGGCGTCCCGGAAAAAACCGGGGACGGAACCTGACCCGTGGCCGCGGACCGGAGCGCCGTCCTCGGCGCCATGGGCGTGAGGGAGTTCTCCCTGCGCCGCCCCTCCCTGCTTCCCCGCGCCTCCCGGGAGCTCCTGTACGCGGACGTGCTCCGCAGTTTCCCGTATTTTTCCTTCGTCGGGGACGACGCGCTCAACCGGGACTGGGTCTTCAATCTGGTGGGCTATCTCCGCTACATCTCGTATCCGTGCGGTTGGTACGGCCGCGGCGCGGAGACCGGGGAAAGGACGCTGACGGTGTGTCCCGCCTCGCGCGGCGCGCTTCCGGACGGCTCGGCCCCCGACATCCCGGTCTACCCGGGGATCGCGGGCAAGCGGAACGTCTGGGGCGTGATTAAAAAGTACGTCTCCGAGGTGGACCGGCTCAAAATCCCCCGGCCCAAGACGGAGCGGCCCCTGTTCATCCTCGAGTCCCCGGAAAAATGCAAATGGATCTACAATTTCGCGGGCTACCTCGACTACAACGGGATCTCGTACAGCTGGGACCCCGGCGAGGCCGCGGAGCGTTCCGTGTCGGTGATTTTCGCGGAGGAGGAAGGCGACCGCGTCGTGAGGATAAGCGGAGACGGCGAGGCGGAGCAGAAAAGGAACGTGTTCGCGCGGCTGGTCGGGGACTCGTTCCTCGCCGTGAGCGGCGCCGGGGCGGTTCCGGGAGCGCGGTTCGGAAATGATAATCAGGCGGGTGGCGCCGGATGAGGCGGAGCCGCTCCTCGGCGCCGTGATGGCCGTGGAGCGGGAGGCGCAGATCCATCCCTGGACGGAGAACGCGGTGCGGAGTTCCTTCGGAAGGAACTACCGCTTTTACGGGATGTTCGACGGCGCGGCGCTCGCGGGCTACGCCGTCTACGATTTCGCGGCGGACGAGGCCACCCTGCAGAACCTCGCCGTCGCGCGGGCGTACCGGGGGAAGGGGCTCGGCCGGGAACTGCTCGGGAGGACCCTCGGCCTGCTGGAGGCCGAGATCCGGCCCGCGCGGATCCTGCTGGAGGTGAGGCGGTCCAACGTCCGGGCGATCCGCCTTTACGAAAGCGCGGGCTTCCGGCGCGACGGCGTCCGCAGGAATTACTATCCCGCGCCCGGCGGGACGAGGGAGGACGCCGTCCTCATGAGCCGGCCCGCGGCGGCGGCCGGGGAGCGGCCGGACAGATGATTTCTTTTCTGTGGTTTTTATATGAATAATTTTTGCAGATTCGCCGCGGCGTTTTTTTGCGCGGCCTTGCTGGCGCCGTCCGCCGCCGAGGGCAAAATCATCCGGTACGTGGACGCCAACGGCGTCGTGTCCTACACGGACGACGAGGAATCCGTCCGGGACGGCGGCTACCGCTACGACGCGTACGACGACTGGGGCGAGCCGGATCAGGAAAAGGTGAAGCTCAGCTTCGATCCCGAGACGGGCCGGATCTACATCGTCAACGGGTTCGCGAGCACGGTCACCGTCAGAATCCAGGCCTCGGACCCGGATCTCATCAAGGAAACCAACATCCCGTTCGACGAGCCCATCGAAGTCGGGGGCAGCGAGCGGTACCTGGCCGGGTACGTCGTGTACGGCGGGGAAGGCGAGCTGACCGTCTCCCGGAGCTTCGATCTGGGCCGGATCTTCCGGGGCTCGGACACCTTCTACTATCTCACTAATCCCAACGATCTGATCGTGCCCTTCGCCGGCTCCTTCAAGGTCACCCAGGGCTGGGAGGGCGGCTTCACGCACCAGGGGCCGCGGAACCGCTACGCGATCGACGTGTCCATGCCGGTCGGGACCCCCGTGCTCGCGGCGCGGGCCGGCCGGGTCGTGGACATGCGCATGTCCTCGACCGAGGGGGGCAACAGCCCGCGCTTCCGGCCGCGGGCGAACTACATAAAGCTCGAGCACGACGACGGCACCCTGACCGTGTACGTCCATCTCAAGGGCAACAGCCAGAGGGTGCAGGTCGGCGACGCGGTGAAGCAGGGCGAGGTCATAGCCCTTTCCGGGAACACCGGGTACACCACCGGGCCGCATCTCCATTTCGCGCTGCTGACCAACACCCGCGAAGGGGTCAGATCCATCAAATTCAAGCTCGGGGGCGCGGAGCCCGTGAGCGGGACCATGCTGGGGAACTGAGGATCCGCCCGGGTCTCCGCCCGGGTTTTTGAACTTAACCCCCCGGTTCGGGCTCTTATATTGTATAATCTTTATTATTTGTGACGTACGTTATAAAACTTTCACTTTTATCGGGAATGTCAATAAATGCAGATAGGTATACCTAAGGAAAGCGCGGCGGGGGAAACCCGCGTCGCGGCCACTCCCGCCACCGTCGCCGCCCTCGCGAAGCTCGGCTTCACCGTGCTCGTGGAGTCCGGCGCGGGCCTCGCGGCCGATTTCTCCGACGAGGCCTACGCGGCCGCCGGGGCCGCGGTGGGGGAGAGCGGGGACGTCTGGGCCAGTCCGCTCATCTACAAAGTGCTCGCCCCGGACGATCGGGAAATCGGGCTGATCCGCGAAGGCGCGACTCTGGTGTCTTTCGTCTGGCCGGCGCAGAATCCCGGCCTGCTGGAAAAGCTCGCCGCGAGGAACGTCACCGTGCTGGCCATGGACATGGTGCCCCGCATTTCCCGGGCCCAGGCGCTCGACGCCCTGTCGTCCACCTCCAATATCAGCGGCTACCGGGCGGTCGTGGAGGCCGCGCATGAGTTCGGCCGCTTCTTCTGCGGCCAGGTTACCGCCGCGGGCAAGGTTCCGCCCGCCAAGGTCCTGGTCATCGGCGCGGGCGTGGCCGGCCTGGCCGCCATCGGCGCCGCGAGTTCCCTGGGCGCGGTGGTCCGCGCCTTCGACACCCGTCTCGAGGTGGCGGATCAGATCCACTCGCTCGGCGGCGAGTTCCTCAAGCTCAACTTCGCGCAGGAGGACGGCAGCTCGTCGGACGGCTACGCGAAGACCATGAGCGCCGAATTCATCCGGGCGGAGATGGCGCTCTTCGCGGAGCAGGCCAAAGAGGTGGACATCATCGTCACCACCGCCGCCATTCCCGGCAAGAAGGCGCCGGTGCTGGTCACCTCGGCCATGGTCGAAAGCATGAAGGCCGGTTCCGTGATCGTCGACCTGGCGGCCGCCACCGGGGGCAACTGCGAGTGCACGGTTCCCGGCGAGGTCGCCCTCACCGCCAACGGCGTGAAGATCATCGGCTACACCGACCTGCCGTGCCGCATGCCGGCCCAGTCGTCGCAGCTCTACGCCACCAACCTGGTCAACCTGACCAAACTGCTGAGCCCCGCGAAGGACGGCGACATCGCCGTGAACTTCGACGACGTCGTGCTGCGCGGCATGACCGTCGTGAAGGACGGGGAGATTACCTTCCCGCCGCCGAAGATCAGCGTCAGCGCGGCCCCGCCCAAGCCGGCCGCCGCCCCGGCGCAGCCGGAGGAGGAGAAGAAGACGGGCAAGGCGCTCCGCTACGCGGCGCCCGCCGTCCTGATCGCGCTCATGGCCCTGGTCGGGCTGTTCGCCCCGGAATCGTTCCTGCCGCACTTCACGGTGTTCGTCCTCGCGTGCGTGGTCGGCTACTACGTCGTCTGGAACGTGACCCATTCGCTGCACACGCCGCTGATGTCGGTCACCAACGCGATATCCGGCATCATCGTCGTCGGCGCCCTGGCCCAGCTCAGCGAGAAGGGGGGACAGTCGCCGTCCCTGCTGGTGTACCTGCTCTGTTTCGCGGCCATACTCATCGCCTCGATCAATATATTCGGCGGCTTCGCGGTGACGCGGCGCATGCTCAAAATGTTCAGAAAGGATTAAGGGGACGGCACAATGACAGGTTTGATTCATGTAGCGTACATTATTTCCGCTTTGCTCTTTATCCTGAGTCTGGCGGGTCTGTCCCGTCAGGAGACCGCCAAGGCCGGCTGCGGCGCCGGCATCGTCGGCATGGTCATCGCCCTGCTCGCCACGTTCTGGAGCGTGAACACCGTCGCGGGCTGGATAATCCTGATCGTCGCTCTGGCGATCGGCGCGCGCATCGGCCTCCGTCTCGCCCGCAAGGTCGAGATGACGCAGATGCCCGAGCTCGTGGCCATGCTCCACAGCTTCGTCGGCCTCGCGGCCGTGCTGGTCGGCTTCAACAGCTTCTTCGCCGTCGCGGCGTCGCTTCCCGCCGACATGGTGAGCGTTTCCGCCAACGCCCCCAGCGAGATCAAATCCGCGGTGGAGGCCTACAACAGCGGCATCGCCTCCGCGGCGGACGGCGCCGGGGTCATGACGGGCCGGGAGCTGTACATCCACCTGGTGGAGATCTTCCTCGGCGTGTTCATCGGCGCGGTCACCTTCACCGGCTCCGTCGTGGCGTACGGCAAGCTGAACGGCTCGTACAAGCTGGCCATTTTCAAGTCCCGGGCCCTCGTGCTGCCGGGGCGGAACATGCTTAACCTCGCCGCCCTGGTCGTTTCGTTCCTGCTGATGCTGGTCTTCCTCGGCTCGGATTCCTGCGGCGTGCAGTTCTGGCTGTGCCTGCTGCCGATGACCCTGATAGCGTTCCTGTTCGGCGTCCACCTCGTGGCGTCCATCGGGGGCGCGGACATGCCGGTGGTCATCTCCATGCTGAACTCCTACTCGGGCTGGGCGGCCGCCGCGGCCGGCTTCATGCTCGACAACGATCTGCTGATCGTGACCGGTTCGCTGGTGGGCTCCTCGGGCGCCATCCTCTCCTACATAATGTGCCGGGCCATGAACCGCTCGTTCATGTCCGTGATCCTCGGCGGCTTCGGCGCCGTTCAGGAGACGGCGGCGGAAGGGGAGCAGGGCGAGGTCCGGGAGATGACCTGCAGCGACGTGGCCGATCTGCTCAAGACCGCCGGATCGGTGATAATCACCCCGGGCTACGGCATGGCCGTGGCGCAGGCCCAGTACCCGGTCGCGTCCCTGGCCGCCAAGCTGCGCGCGCGGGGCGTCAACGTCCGCTTCGGCATCCATCCCGTCGCCGGCCGCCTGCCCGGCCACATGAACGTGCTGCTCGCCGAGGCCAAGGTTCCCTACGACATCGTGCTGGAAATGGACGAGATCAACGACGATTTCGCGGACACCGACGTGGTCCTCGTAATCGGCGCCAACGACACCGTCAACCCCGCGGCCCTCGAGAACCCGCACAGCCCGATCGCCGGCATGCCCGTGCTCGAGGTGTGGAAGGCCCGCAACGTGGTCATCTTCAAGCGTTCCATGAACACCGGCTACTCGGGCGTGCAGAACCCGCTGTTCTTCCGGGAGAACTCGTACATGTGCTTCGGCGACGCCAAAAAGTCCATGGACGAAATCGTCAACAGCCTGCCGGACTGAGTTCCGGCCGGACGCGGAAAGGGAGCCCGAAGCTCCCTTTTTTTGTGCGCGCGGGCGGCCCGCCGGCGCGGCCGCGAAAAAAAAACGCGGCGGATCGTCTCCGCCGCGCCGCGCGTCCCGGGAAGCCCTACTCCCGCTCCCGCGGCGGGTTGTCGGGCTTTTTGAACATTATCTTGACGACGGGGGTGCTCCCGTTCGTGCACCGGTTGGTGATCTTTTCGAGCGAGGCGATCGCCGGCAGGGAATTCACGGAGATCAGGAACGGGGATATCGTCGACTGGAGCTTCTTCTGCAGCAGCTCGAGATCGAAATCGATCAGCACGTCCCCGGTTTTGACGGAGTCGCCCGCTTTGACCGCGGGGCGGAAAATATCGTTGCCGCCCAGGTCGATGGTGTCGATGCCGATGTGGACGAACAGCTGCAGGTTGCCTTTGTTCGTGTTCAGGATGACCGCGTGCCCGGTTTTGAAAATCTCCTTCACGGTGCAGTCGCAGGGAGCGACGATTTTGTTGCCCGTCGGCTTGATGGCGATGCCGTCCCCGATGATTTTTTCCGAAAAAACGATATCCGGAACGTCCTCAATCGGTATGGCGGTCCCCGATATCGGCGCCATCAGCACCAGATCGGCCTCTTCCTCCTTCGGCTGGGACATTTTGAAATTGAACCACATAGGCGTATCCTCCATGGCGCCGCGCCCGCCGGGCGGCCGCGGCTTTCGCATGAACAATTTTCACAAATTTGACCGGGTAAGTCAACAACGCGCGGGCGCGCCGCGCGGTCCCGGCCGCCGGGGCCTCAGTCGATGATCCGCGGCGCCGGCCTGCGCCTGGCCACCAGGCTCTCGCAGAGGTCGGAGATTTCCTGGCGGGTCTTGATCCCGGCGATTTTTTCCCCGAGGCGCGGATCCGGGCTGATCTCCAGCTCGTGGATCTTTTCGAGAAGGCCGCTCAGGTAGAACGGGGCGACGCTGAAGTCCCGCAGGCCGATGCTTATGAACAGGGGCAGGTAGCGGAGGTTGTGAACGATCTCGCCGCAGATGCACACCGGGGTGCGGTGGGCGCGGGCGTTGCGCGCGGTGATGTCGATCAGCTTCAGCACGGCGGGGGTAAGCTCCTCGCAGCGGCGCGAGGCCGCCTCGCGGCTGCGGGATTCGGTGTACTGGGTGAGGTCGTTGGTGCCGATCGAGAAGAAATCGACGAGCGGGGCGAGCGCCCCGGACATGATCGCCCCGGCCGGGGTCTCGATCATGATGCCGATCTTCAGGGTGCCGACTTCGTGCCCCTCCGAGATGAGGGAGCTCCTGGTGTCGGTGTAGAGATTGACGAGCTCGGCGGCTTCCTCGTATTCGGCGATCATGGGGAACATGATCCGGACGGGATGGCGCGCCGAGGCCCGGAGAATGGCCCGGAGCTGCGTCCTCACGGCTTTTTTCCCGTACGGGCCGCCGTCCGCGCCGAACGGCGCGGACACGTTCATGTGGAGCGGCATCTTGTCGGCGCTGTAGTCGAAGGTCCTGAAGGTGATCTCGTAGTTGTGCGGCAGCATCTGGATGATTTTGCGGTAGACCAGGTACTGCTCCTCCTCGCCCGGCTCGGTGTCCGAGTTCATGAAGAGGAATTCCGTCCGGATGAGCCCGATCCCCGCGCTCGGCAGGGAGGAGAGCTTGGAGATCTCGGCGATCGAGTTGATGTTCGCGAGCACGCGCATGCGCTCCCCGTCGGGGGAGGTCTTGTACCGGGCGGCCATCGGCTTTACCGGGTTTTCCGCGTTCGGGGACCGTCTCTCGTGTTTCCGGGCGTTCTCCCGCGCCTGCCAGATCAGCTCCTCGAGCGGGGAAAGGTATATCCGGTTGGCGTAGGCGTCGATCAGCACGACCGTGCCCGGAGTGATGATCCTGGTGGCGTTCGAGACGTTGAAAATGGCGGGGATCTTGGCTCCCCGCAGCACGATGGCCATGTGGCTCTGGGGGTTGCCGTTCTCGAGCAGGACCCCCTTCACGCGCGCGGTGTTCAGGTTCAGGAACTGGGCGGGGGTTATGTTGTCGCAGACCAGCACGGAGTCTTCGGAGATCGCGGGCAGGACGACTTTTTTCCGGCGCAGCTCGAGCACCAGGGTGTCCGCCAGGTTGCGGATCTCGAACTCGCTGTGGACGGCGAAGGGATCGTTCATCTCCGTCAGCTCTCTGAAATAGTCGAGATAGCACTTCATCACGGCGGTTTCGGCGTTGCAGAGCTCGTTCTCGATCCGGCGCAGGATCCTTTCCCGGATGGTGCCGTCCGTCAGGTACAGGATGGCGATGTCGAGGAATTCCCGGGCCATCGGCGAGGCCGCGTTTTCCCTTTCGGCGGCGAGGCCGACGCGCGCCCGCTCGAGGGCTTCAAGATAGAGAGACTTCTCGCGCGCGATTTCCTCCGGCGCGATACGGGCGGCGCTGACCGTCGGAGGGTCGTTTTTGAAAATAACGGCCGGCGCGCAGGCGACGCCTTCGGTTATGACAAATCCTTCTCGCAAAGCTGCACCTCAATACACGATATTCCCTTCCGGATGCCGCCATTATATGACTAAAGACGCGGCGTTTAAAGCACAAACGGGCGCTTCCGGGGCGAAACCCGCGGGTCCGGGCGCGAGTCCCCGGAATATTTGACACGAAGAAGCGCCGGCCGTTCCGTGTGATTAAAAATCATTCGGGGTGAAAAGACGCCCGATATCGGATATAATTACGCGGTAGGAACGGCGCGGCGGGAAAAGCCCCGGGCCGCGCGACAAACATGAACGGGAAGCCGAAGTCCGAAATGAGAAAATTGCTGTTGCTCGTAATTCTCGCGGCCGCGTGGCTCTGCCCGGCGGCCGCGGCCCGCGCCGAAACGCGGGCCCTGCTGCCGGACGAAAGCGCCCGGACGGAAATAACGGAGCAGCTCCTGGAGATCGCGACCGCCAATTTCGACAGCCGTTTCGTCAGACAGTTCGTCAGGACCAGAAACAGCCTCGGCAAGGACGGCTATCCGCGGGAGCTCGCCGTGAGCTACCTCATGGTCAGATGGTTCAGGGAGCGCAACAGCGCCCTCGGCTGGACGGACCGGCAGAATTTCAGCATCCCGCACGAACCCATGGTGTTCGGCGCCCGCGACATCGAGAGGTACAACGAGCTGGTCTCCTCCGGGGAACTGGAGCGGGAGCTCGGCGCCATGAGGCCGGAGATCCCGTACTACCTGGACTACCGCCGGGAGATGATCGCGCAGCTGAGAAGCGGCGCGGACGGGATGAAGCCGTACCGCTTCGTCGTTATCAAGGAGGGCTCCTCGGGCGAGGCGGTCAACGCGCTCAAGGAGACGCTCATGAATCTCGGCTACCTCGACCGGTACAGCCCTCTGAACGGGACGTACGACATCGAGCTCGCGGGGGCCATCAGGGATTTCCAGGCCGACAGCGGCCTGGCCGCGGACGGGATAGTGGGGGGCATGACCTACGGCCTGCTTTTCAAAAACCCCCGGGCCAAGGCGGTGAGCATAGCCAGGACCATCATCAGGATGAGCGACTCCGGTCTTTATTCCCCCGGCTCCTACGTGTTCGTGAACATCCCTAAAATGGAGATGAACGTCTACGAGAACGGCAGAGCCGTGCTCACCAGCCGGGTGGTCGTGGGCAGATCCGACCGTGAGACCCCGCGGCTCAAAAGCCGCATCAACAACGTGGTGCTGAACCCGACCTGGACCGCCCCCGAGACCATCCTGGAAAAAGACTACCTGCCCCTGCTGAAAAGGGACAGGTTCGCCCTCGCCAAAAAGGGCCTGGAAATATTCCGGGGCGCCGAGGCGGTGGATCCCACGACCCTGACCCCGGAGGATCTTTCCCCCGAGGGCATCAAGAGGCTGAGGATCGTCCAGAAGCCCGGCACGGGCAACACCATGGGCAAGTACAAATTCAACTTCCCCAACAGCGAGAGCATCTACCTGCACTCTACCAACAGCCCGGGCAAGTTCCGGAATTCCTCGCGGATGCTGAGCTCGGGGTGCGTGCGCGTGCAGAAATCCGAGGAGCTGGCGAAGTACCTGCTCAAAGGGGCGGCCAAACCGGAGAAAATCGACAAGATCCTCGCCTCCGACGACACGGCCTGGCTGACGCCGGCGCGCACGGTGCCGATTTATCTCGCCTATCTGACGGCCTACATCGGCGAGGACGGCCGGATGTACTACCTGCCGGACATCTATCACGTGGACGAGGCCGGCTCGGTTCTTTCCGCCGAATTCGTCGGCGCCGCCCGCTGAACTCCCGTCCGGCCTACGCGGCCGGGCCCGCCGTCCCCGGTTCCGCCGCGGCTCCGTCCGCGGCGTCCCGCTCTTCCCGCATCACCCCGGTCCAGACGAGGGTTCCGCCGCACACCGCGGCCGGGATCACGAATATGTTGAGCCCCGGGATCAGCAGGGACAGCCACACGCACAGGCCGAAGGACAGGCAGGCCTTCCGGTGCCTTCTGATCCGGGCGAAGGTCTCCCGGAGGGGAACGCGGTTGTTCTCGAAGGCGTAGGCGGTGAAATCAGCGGCGCAGCACCAGCTTCCCGTCAGGGCGATGACGATCTCCCCGATCACCGGGACGAACAGCATGATCAGATTGAGGATAAGCACGGGCAGGCGGTAGGCGAACTTGGCCGCTTCGCGCAGGAGCGCGGCGGGAATTTCCTTAAGCGTCCGGGAGAAGGGCGTCTCCGGAACCGGCCGGCCGAGCAGGACGCTTTCCGCCCGCTCCGACAGCAGGCTGTAGAAGGGGGAGCCGATGAGCAGCGTGAAGGTGGTGAACAGCAGGACGGACACCGCCGCCACGGCCAGGAAAATGACCGGGTAGACGACGTAGATCAGCCAGTGCAGCCACGCGGGGGTGAAGGATTCGAAAAGCGCCCGCGCGTAGTCGCAGGACCAAGCTACGGCGAAGTACATGCCCGCGGCCATGAGCACGGCGTTGATCAGGATGGGCAGAACGGTGTACCGTTTGAGCCCCCTGTGCATGAAAAGACGGAATCCCCCGGCGAAACACCTGATCCCGTCGGCCGCCGAATCCGCGCGCTTTTCCGCAGTCATGCCGCGTTCCCCCCTCGTTTCCGGGGCGGCGCGCCGCGCCGCCCCGCTCCCGGTATTATAAACGACAAAACGGCCGGGCGCGACGGTTTCGATCAGGTTAATTTTTAACCAAAATTAAAATTTTGCCGCGTCGGACGCGTCCTCCCGAAATCCGGCCGGAAGGGCCGGAAAATGTTTTCCCTTTGCAAAATAATGTTTGTTTTTGCGCCCATACTGTTTAAAATATTAGTGCGTCCGCCGGCGGCGGACGGCGAGGCTTTATATCGCGGGGAGGCCGGGTTCGCGGCGATCCCGTTTTACTCGGGGCAGGTGGTCTGTATGGCGTTGCAGCAAATGGTGATTATATGCGGAGCTTTGGCTATCGCGGTCTTTATCCTTCACGGGCTGTTCATGGGCAGAACTCACCGGACCCCGCTGGTGCGCGACGAGATGGCCGAGAACAACGCGCGGTCCACTTTTCCCACCTCCAATGAGGCCGGCGTGACCCAGGGCTCGGTGAAAATCATCGGCGGCGGCAAGGAAAGCGCCGCCATGAGCAGCGCCCCCGGCAAGGAATTCATCGACAACACCGAAGACATAGTCCTCAAGAACAGCGAGGCCGAGGAGCACATGACGGCGGAAGCCCGGGAGCGGCAGCCCGAGGAGGAGCCCGCCGCCGAGGCCCCGCGCGGGGAGGAGAGCGAAGGCGGGGGCTTTTTCGCGGGCCTCGCCGCCGCCGTCAAATCGTTCTTCGGCCGGCTGACCGCGGGCCGGGAAGAGACGGCCGGGCAGGACGCCGCCGCGGAGCCGCTGTCCGTCTACCAGATCAACGTCCGCAAAAAGGACGGCAGCCCGATAAGCGTCGACGCGGCCGTGCAGATCTGCGAAAGCTGCGGCCTCACGCTCGGCGAGCACGACATCTATTACTACTACGACAAGAAGAATCCGAACAACGAGGTGTTCCGCGTCTGCGGCAGCCACGATCCGTACGGGTTCGCCAAAAGCTACCGGGACGCGGTGTCCTACGGCGCCCTGTGCCTGTTCATGCCGCTGCCGGACCGCGGCTTCGCCGAGGACTCGTACCTGGAGATGGCGGCGTTCGCCTACCGCTTCGCCTACGCGATCGGCGGCGAGATGATCGACAACAACCAGAAGGTTATCGGCGAGGAATTCATCATGCGCCACCGGGCGGTCCTGGCGGGCTACGACAAACTGAGCTGACGGGCGGCGGGTCCGGACGGGATCGCCGCGCGGCGTATGGCGGACATGCTGGTCCGCCATATTTTTGTTTTTTTGAAGGGGGGAGGAACCGGCATGGCCGACAAACTCGGGGATCTGCGCCGGATGCGCGAACTGACGGATCTGCTTAACCGCTACGCCGACGAATATTACAACCGGGACAACCCTTCCGTGCCCGACGCCGAGTACGACCGGCTGTTCCGGGAGCTCCGGGAGCTCGAGGCCGCGCATCCCGGGGACGTCCTGCCCGATTCGCCCGCGCACCGGGTCGGGGGCTCGGGCAAGGCCGAGCTCGAGAAGTTCGCGCACAAAATTCCGATGCTGTCGCTGGACAACGTCTACAGCGAGGAGGAACTGCGTGACTTCGTCCGCCGGACGGCGCGGGATCTGTCCCTCGCCGGGGAGGAGGTCCGGTTCTGCGCCGAGCCCAAACTCGACGGCCTGGCCGTCTCCCTCATCTACGAAAACGGGATCCTGACCGCCGCCGCGACCCGGGGCGACGGCCGGATCGGGGAGAAGGTCACGGCCCAGGTCAAAACCATCAGGAACATCCCGCTGGCCCTCAGGGGCGACGGGATCCCGGAGCGCCTCGAGGTGCGCGGCGAGGTGTTCATGCTGCACCGCGATTTCGCGGAGCTGAACGAGCGGATCCGGGAGAAGGGCGGGGCCAGGACTTTCGCCAACCCGCGCAACGCGGCCGCGGGCTCCCTCCGGCAGAAGGATCCGGCGGTCACCGCCGGCCGGAAGCTCACCTTCAACGCTTACTTCGTGACCGAGTGCGCGGGGGTCCCGCTCCCGGACTCCCACTACGACAGGCTCATGTTCGCGCGCGGCCTCGGCCTGCCCGTGAACGATCTGATCGCCCGGGGCGCAGGCCCGGATTTCCTGGTGAATTACTACGAGGGGATGCTGGCCCGGCGCATGAGTCTCGGCTACGACATCGACGGGATCGTGTACAAGGTCGACGACGCCTCGCGCTGGGACGAGCTGGGCTACGTCGCGCGCGCCCCGAAATTCGCCGTCGCCCACAAGTTCCCGGCCCAGGAGGAGATGACCGTGCTCCGGGCGGTGGATTTCCAGGTCGGGCGCACGGGGGCGCTCACCCCCGTGGCCAGGCTCGAGCCGGTGCGCGTGGCCGGCGTGACGGTCAGCAACGCGACGCTGCACAACGTCGACGAGATCGGGCGCCTCGGGCTCATGCTGAACGACCGGGTGGTCGTGAGGCGCGCCGCCGACGTCATTCCCCAGGTGATGCGGGCGATCCCGGAGGCCAGGACCGGGAACGAGCGCGCGATCGAGATCCCGAAGGTCTGCCCGGTGTGCGGCAGCTCCCTGGAAAGGATGCCGGGCGAGGCGGCGATCCGCTGCACCGGCGGGCTCGGGTGCCGGGCCCAGCTCCGGGAGACCGTCCGTCATTTCGTCTCGTCCGCCGCCATGGACATCAAGGGCCTCGGGGACGCTTACGTCGAGGCGCTTATCGACCGCGGCCTGCTGAAGGGGGTGGACGACATCTACCGCCTCACGCTCGCGGGCCTCGCGGAGACGCGGCTCAAAGGCCCGGCCGGGGAAGAGGGGGCGGACGGGGACGCCCCCGCCGCGGAGCCGGATCTGTTCGGCGAAACCGCAGGCGGAAGCGCGGAGGCGAAGGCGCCGGAAGGGAAGAAGGGCGTCAGGGTCATAGGGGAGAAGGTCGCCGCCAAGATCCTCGGGAACATCGCCGCGAGCCGGACCGTGCCCCTCAACAGGTTCATCTACGCGCTCGGCATCAGGGAGGTGGGGGAGAGCACGGCTCTCGCCCTCGCGCGGAACTTCGCGGACATGGACGATCTGATGGGGGCCGGCCCGGAGCGGCTCCTCGCCGTCCGGGACATCGGGGAGACCGGGGCGCGCCACATCGTCAATTTCTTCGGGGAAAGCCGCAACCGGCGGATCATCGCGGATCTGCTCGGTCCCGCGGAACGGGGCGGCGCCGGCGTCGTCACCGTGCCCGTGCGGGCGCCCGCGGCGGACGCGGGCGGGGCGGGGGACAATCCCTTTTACGGCAAAACCGTGGTAATCACCGGGACCGTCGCGGGCATGAAGCGCAACGAACTCAAGGAAAGGCTGGTGAGGCTCGGGGCGACCGCTTCCGATTCCGTGTCGGCCGCGACGGATCTCGTCGTCGCGGGGGAGAAGCCCGGTTCGAAACTGGACAAGGCCCGGAAGCTGGGGGTGAGGATCATGGACGCGGACGAGCTCTTCGCCGCGCTCGCGCGCCTCGGCGCGGAAGCGGCGTCCTGAGGGCCGGCCGCTACTCGGCGAGGAGGCGCCGCGCGCAGTCGCCCGGGCAGAGGTTCTTCATCTTGGCGAGGCTGTAGTTCTCCGGCAGATCCAGGTGGTCGATCGGAACCAGGGCGTAATCGACCAGGGTGGTCGAGCGCCGCGGCGAGAGGAAGCCGGGGTTCAGCTTCTGCAGCCGTTCGACGGACACGCCCGTTTCCCGCGACAGGGACGCGAGGGTCGTCGACCGGGTTATGCGGACCTTTTTGAAGACCGGCATGTACGGCAGGTCGGGGAACTTCAGGTTGTTGCGCTCCGCGTTGCGCACGAGATCCGCGTAGGCGTGGAGCCTTTCCACGTACTTCACGCCCGCCCGCGCCATCGGCAGGCTCCAGAGATCGGTGGAGCGTCCCCGCCTCCGGTTGGCCTTCACCGCCCGGAGCACGGTGCCCTCGCCGACGTTGTAGGCGGCGATCGCCAGGTTCCAGTCCTTGAACATCCCGTACAGGTAGCTGAAGTAGTTGAGGGCCGCGTCGGTGGAGGCGATGACGTCCTTGCGCATGTCGTAGGTCGCGTCGTGCCTCAGTTTGAAATTCCGCGCGGTCACGGGGACGAACTGCCAGATGCCCTTGGTGCCGTTGCGGTTCGAGGCGTGCGGGTCGAAGTTGCTCTCGATGATGGGGATCATGGCGAGCTCGAGGGGCATGTCCCGGCGCTTGAGCTCGTTGACGATGTGGTAAAGGTAAAGGTGCCCGCTCGCGAGCTGCTTTTCGAAATCGGCTTTCTTCCGGTGCGCGTTCCGGAGCTCGCCGGTGACGTACTTGTGCTTGGGGGTGACCAGGTTCATGTCGAACACCGCGTGCTCCCACAGGCTCACGGCGGCGACTTCCGCCGGCGCCGCGGCCGCCGGGGCCTTTTTCTCCGGCGCGGCCGGGGCGGCCGCGTAAACGGCCCGCCAGCTCAGGGACGGCCCGTAGCCGTAGACGGGGGCGGCGGGACCGGCGGCGTCCGCCGGGGCGGTCCGGGCGGTTTCCCCGGCTTCCTCCGCCGCGCCCGCCGGAGCGGCGGCGCTTTCGCCGCCCTCCCGGGCGCCGGTCATGTTGCAGCCCGCGAGCGCGAGGGCGAGCAGGACTTCCGCGGCGAACTCAGCCGGTCTTTTCAAAAACGACGTCCCTGAGGAGATTTTCCCCTCCGGCCGCGGCGCGGGCGAGTTTGTCGCATTCGTTGTTGTAAGTGTCGCTGTCATGTCCCTTTACCCATTTCCATGTGACGCGGTGCCGCGCGGCCAGCCCGTGGAGGCGCTTCCATAAATCGGGGTTCCGCACGTTGCGCCAGTTCTTCCCGATCCAGGCGGGGATCCACTTGGTGATGCCGTCGACCACGTATTTGCTGTCGGAATACACGGTCACGCCGCAGTTTGTTTTCAGGGCGCTCAGGGCCGCGATTACGGCCATAAGCTCCATTCTGTTGTTGGTCGTCAGCTCATACCCGGCGGTGATGGTTTTGCGGTGCTCCCCGTACAGGAGAATCGCGCAGTACCCTCCGGGACCGGGGTTCCCGAGACACGAGCCGTCCGTGTAAATGGTCACTTCCTTCAGAGTGCCGGTGTCAGTGTCTGTCATGGTGCCGAATCGCAAGCCCCGGTGCTGAACCGTTTATTTGTTAAGATATTGTGAATATTTTAACACTTTTCACGAAAAAATCAAATTTTTTATGATGGTTTTCGCGTTTTTTCATAAGTAATTTATAAAAGCTCTTCTTAAACTATATAACACGGCGCTCCGGGAAAAAAGCCGCGCCCGCGCACATAATCGGCCGAGGGCCGTTCCGGCGGGTTGCCGGGCGCCCGCTCATGTGTTATTTTGTGCTTCGGTTCACGCGCCGGGCCCCTCGCGGCCGGCGCCGGCAGGGAGACAGGGCGAATGGCCGAGCTGTACAAGGAAAAGAAGTTCCGGAAAGTGGTTCTGGACACGGAAACGACCGGAAAAAACGAAGACGGGACCCCGGGCGATCACCGCATCGTCGAAATAGGCTGCGTGGAGCTCGAGGGGCGCAAGCCCACCGGCCGCAAGCTCCAGCTTTACGTAAACCCCGAGCGCGGGGTCGACGAGGAAGCCTTCAGGGTGCACGGCATCTCCGACGAGTTCCTCCGGTCGCAGCCCAAGTTCGCCGAGGTCTGCGGGGAGTTCTGCGATTTCATCTCGGGAGCCGAGCTGATTATCCACAACGCCGCCTTCGACGTCGGATTCATCGACAACGAGTTCAGGCTCTGCCGCCGCCCCTTCGCGGTGGAGGACATCTGCGCCGTGACCGACACGCTGGCGCTCGCCCGGCAGAAATACCCCGGGCAGAGAGTGAGTCTCGACGCCCTCTGCGCCAAGCTGGGGGTCGACAGATCCGCCCGCACGACGCACGGCGCGCTCCTCGACGCGGAAATCCTGGCGGAGGTGTTCCTCGCCATGACGGGCGGGCAGGGGGAACTCGACTTCGCCGAGGCCTCCGCCGCCGCGCCGGGCGGGGCGGCGGAGCGGCGGGAAGCGGCCGGAGCCGTGAAGATCCCCGTGCTTTACCCCTCCGTCGACGAGGAGGGCGACGACCTCCTGTACCGCATGAAGCTCGGCCAGATCAAGATCGCCCCCGCCGGCGGGAAATTGTCGCGGGCCGACTGCGTGGCGGCGCTGCGGCGCTTTTACTTCGACGGGCGGAAATTCGCGGAGTACCAGGATCGCAAGGCCGCCGCAATCCTCGACGAAATCGACAAAAGGGAGACCCTCACCGACGTTTACGCGCGCGCGGAGCGCGCCGCGGCCGCCCGCCGGAAAAAGAACGCCGGCTGACGCCGGGAGGCGCGGGGCGCGCCCGCTTGACAATTCCGCGGCGGTGCAAAATAATGTAACGGGGAGCCGGGACGGGCCCGCGGCCTTCCCCGCGGATCGCGCGACCGGGCCGGGAACAACGACAGGCGGAACAACCAATGAGCGTAAATGAGATTAAAGCTGCGCTGCTCGAAGCGTCAGAAGTGCTGAACAGATTCCTCTCCGACGACGCCAACGTCCGGGCGATCGACAGGGCCGCGGAAGTGATGGCGGAGTCGCTCAAGAGCGGCGGCAGGATTTTTTCCGCCGGAAACGGCGGGAGCCACTGCGACGCCATGCATTTCGCGGAGGAGCTCACGGGACGGTACCGGGAGAACCGGCCGGCCTACGGCGCCGTGGCCATCTCGGATCCGAGCCATCTCTCGTGCGTGTCGAACGATTTCGGGTTCGAATACGTGTTCTCGCGGTACCTCGAGGGCGTCGCCCGGCCGGGGGACGTGTTCATGGGCATCTCGACCAGCGGCAATTCCGCGAACATCATAAGGGCCGTCGGGACGGCGAAGGCCAAAAGCGTGAAGACGGTCGTGCTCACCGGCAAGGACGGGGGCAAACTCGCGGGGCTCGCCGACGTGGAGATCCGCGTGCCGCATTTCGGCTTCGCGGACCGCATCCAGGAAATCCACATCAAGGTGATCCACATCATCATCCAGGAGATCGAGAGCCGGATGGCCGCGGCCTGAGGCTTTTCCGTCACGCGGTAAAAATAAAAAAGCGGATCCGGCGCCGGCCGGTCCGCTTTTTTCGTTCCCGGCGGGAGCGCCGGTCAGACGATTTCGACCCGGGCTCCGGAGGGGCCGGTTTTTTCCACGGATCCCAGGATCCAGGCTTTCTCCCCGTGCGCGGCGAGGCAGGCGACGGCTTTTTCGGCCTCGTCCCGGGCGACGACGGCGATCATGCCGACGCCGCAGTTGAAGGTGCGGTACATCTCGCGGACGGAGATGTTGCCCCGGTCCCGCAGCCAGCCGAATATCTCCGGCCACTCCCAGCTGTCTTCGCGGCACACGGCCGTCACGCCCGGGGGCAGGACGCGCGGGATGTTCTCCCAGAAGCCGCCGCCGGTGATATGGGCGAGGGCGCGGACGCCGCAGGCCTTCGTCAGGGCGAGCACCGGCCGCACGTAGATGCGCGTCGGGGTCAGCAGCGTGTCGATCAGGGTCCGGCCGTCGCCCATCTTCGTTTCCGGATCCGCCCGCGACACCTCGAGAACTTTTCTGATCAGGGAGTAGCCGTTGGAGTGGGGCCCGGAGGAGGCCACGGCGATCAGGGCGTCGCCCGCCCCGACTTTCGAGCCGTCGATTATTTCGTCTTCCTCGACCACGCCCACGGCGAAGCCGGCCAGATCGTAATCGGGCACCGCGTACATGCCGGGCATTTCCGCGGTTTCGCCGCCGATGAGGGCGCAGCCGGCCTGTTCGCAGCCCCGGGCGATCCCGGTTATCACCCGGGTCGCGTCCGCCACGTTCAGTTTGCCGGTGGCGTAGTAGTCGAGGAAAAAGAGCGGCTCCGCGCCCTGCACGATCAGGTCGTTGACGCTCATGGCCACGAGGTCGACGCCCACGGTGTCGTGACGGCCGAAATCGATGGCGAGGCGCAGCTTGGTGCCGACCCCGTCGGTTCCCGAGACAAGCACCGGCTTTTTGTAGCGCGCGGGGATGCGGCAGAGGGCCCCGAAGCCGCCCAGGCCCCCGATTACCTCGGGTCTGGCGGTCTTTTTGACCGCGCCTTTGATGTTTTCGACCAGAGCGTTGCCGGCGTCGATGTCGACCCCCGCGTCTCTGTAGCTTAACTTCTGATTGTCCATCGGTTGCAGTGCCTCGTTTCCGGTTGGTGATAAGGTGTCGAATCGTGAACATTCTAGCAAATTACCGCCGTTTTTTCAGGTTTTTCGGCGCGGCGGGGCGGGACGGGCCGGGCCCGCGCGGGCGCGGATTTTTTGCAAATCGGGGGTGTTTATGGTAAATTAGCTCCCGGAGCCGCGGTGCCCGCGGCGCTTTGTTTTTGCGTGGCGCGTGCGCGCCGGAAGAGTTGGGATATGTCTCGGAAAAAAGGATTGCGCGGGGCTGCGGCCGGGCTGGCCGCGGCTTTCTTCTGCTGCCTGGCGGCCGACGCCGCGGCGGGGGAGTACGATTTCAAAGTTCCCTTCAACGGGGATTTCGACACCGCCCACGAGGAGGCGTTCGGCCGGCTGGTGGATTCTCTGAGCGGCGGCGGCGCCGACCCGGCGTCGGTGAACGCCGACATCGATGCCATCATCGCGAGCGAGGACTTTACCGAAGACGGCTCCCTTATCGTGTCGTTCTCCCCCGACGCGGTTAAGCGGCTGCTCGGCAGCGGCCGGATAGCGGTGTGGAAAGGCCTCGAGGAGCCCCTTCTGATCTGGATGATCCGGGGCACGACCGCCGACGTGGCGGGCGACGACGGGCAGGTTGACTCCCGGTCCGAGGTCCGCATCGTCTCGTCCGGGGAAAAGGACGGTTTCGCCGACGCGCTGATCGCCGCGGGCCTGCGGGAAAAGGTCAGGGCGATCCTGCCCCTCAACGATCTCGACGACATGGAAAAGGTGAGCGTGTCCGACATCATGCAGGGCGCGGCCGACCGGATTGCCGCGGCCTCGGCCAAATACACGGGCGGCGCCGCCGCGGCCCTGCTGCTCACCGGGACCCCCGGCAACCTGTCGCTCACGTACCACATCGTCGACCTCGCCAAGGGCGAAACGGTGTATTCCGACACGGCGGAAGGCGAAACGTCCGCCGTGGTCGGCGAGTTTTACGCCTCCCTCAAGAACGTCTTCGGCAGGAAAAACCCCTCCGCCGCGGGCCTCGGGGCCGGTTCCGGCGATCCGGGCGCCGCGCCCCTGCTCGACGGGTACGACGGGACGGAGCCTTCCCTTAACCTCGGCTCGCGGCCCGACGGCAGCTACGTGGTTCTGATCAAGGGCACGCCCGGCTTCGACGCCATGATGGACATCAAGCGCAACTTCTACAAGGCGGGCTTCTCGGAGGCCGAGATCACCGACGTCAAGGGCGGCGACGTCGTGTTCACCCTGACCGCGATCAAGAACGTCGATCCCCGGGGGCTGATGGAGCTCTATCCCGCCCTGGTTCCCGACGGCGCCGTGCCCGACGTCTTCAATTTCGACGCCACGGTGAAGAACGCCATCGTGATTCCCGACGAGAAGGCGGAGCAGACCGCGGAAAACGCCGGTGAGGGCGACGGCGGCGCAACCGCCGCGCAGCCGGAGGAAAAGCCCGCCGCGACGGACGCCGCGGCCGGGCCGGCCGGGGAGAAGGCGGCCGAGCCGGTTACCGGGACAAGGGACGTCAGAAGGGGCCGAAGGAAGCACCGCGGCTCCTTCCTGGATCCGAACCGGAGATACAAAACGGGCGGCGGGGTGCTTTGAGAGAGCGCCCGCGCCGGGTTCCGGCGCGCCGCGGAAAAAGGGGGAAAGCCGCCGGGCTTTCCCCCTTTCCGTTTCCGTCCCGCGCCGGGAACCGTTCCCCGCGCGCTTTCCGGGGCGGGCGAAAAAAATATTAAAAAATTGACAATATTAATATTACAGTATATAAATTAAAAGATCCGCGGACGTTTGCCCGGCGTCCGGCCGACGGTCCGGCGATTCCGTCGTTTTTAGGGGGTTTGCCCCGGGTTGAATATATTGAGTCACGAAAAAGAATACCGGCAGATACCGCTCAGAATAGGCTTCGGCGGCGGTGAGGGAACGTTTGACTCTTTTTTCGTCAGCGACGCCAACCGGGTGTCGTTCAATTATCTGCGCAACGCCCTCGCGGAAGACCTCGGGTCGGTTCAGCATTTCATTTTCCTTTACGGACCCAAAAACGGCGGCAAGAGCCATCTGCTGAGCGCCGCGGTCGCCCGGGCCATGGACGGCGGCTATTCCGCCATTGCCATGGATCTGGCCAAATACCGGGATTCGGCGCCGGTTTCGATCCTCCAGGGGGCCGAGGACCGCGACGTCATCTGCCTCGACAACGTCGACGCCGCGGCGGGATCCCCGGACTGGGAAACCGAAATCTTTTATCTGTACAACCGCTGGCACGCCCTGAAGAAAGGGCTGTTCATGGTGGCTTCGGCGGCGCCTCCCGCCGCGGCGGGATTCGTCAAGAAAGACCTGGTCACCCGGCTCGGCGGCGGCGTGACCCTGAGCATCCATCCGGTTTCCATCGCCGATCTGCCCAAGCTGCTCGTCAAAAGGGAAAGCAGCCGGGGGAGCGAGCTCGCCAGGGAGTACGCGGACATCATCGTGGGCAAGCTCGGCAACGTCGGGGAATGCGTCCAGGCGGTCGACGAGATCGACGCCCTGGCTTTTTCCATGAAGAGGGGGGTCATCACCAAGACCCTGGTCGAGCAGGTGGTCAAATCCGTCCGGCAGAAGGCCGCGGACGGGCACAGGGCGAGATAGCCCCGCCGGCCCCCGCCCCGGGGGATCCGGGGAACGGCGCGGGAAAAAGCGGGAGAAAAGGAAAAGGCGGAGCCGGGAGGCTCCGCCTTTTCCGCGCGGCGGGGAGAATCAGCGCGCTTCCGGCGCCGCCGGGGCCGCCGCCAGGGCCGCCGCCGCGGCTTTGGCGGCCTTGCGCTCCGCTATGTACGCCCGGTTCACGGGCCACCTGGTGAAGACGGTCTTGACGAACGTCGCCAGCGGGATCGCCAGAACCACGCCCCAGAACCCGAGGAGACCGCCGAAAACCACGATCGCGACGAGGATGAAGAACGGATCCAGGTTCAGGGTTTCCGAGAAGAGCATCGGGGTCAGCGCGTAGCCGTCCAGGATCTGGATGACCGTGTAAACGCCGATCAGCCAGGCCATGTCCGCGCTCATGCCGAACTGCATGACGCCGATCACCAGGATCGGGATGGTGATGATGACCATGCCGACGTAGGGGATGATGACGCTGAGCCCCACGCCGATGCCGAGCAGCAGGGCGTAGTTGAGGTTCAGGATGCTGAAGGCGATCCAGTTGACCGCGAAGATGATCACCACGTGGATGCATTTTCCGGTAAGGTACTTGGAAACGAGGACGTTCATCTCCCCCCAGAACGAAAGCACCTCCCGGTGGGAGCACAGGTACTTCCTGGTCAGGGCGAGCAGTTTGTCCTTGTCCTTCAGCATGTAGAAGGAAAAAATGGGCACGATGACGAAGTAGACCAGCATGGACACCAGATCCATGAAGATCGGGGCTATCTTGTCGGTCAGGATCGGGGTCAGCCATTTTCTGAACTGGTTCACGAAGGAGGCCGTGTATTCCTGGAGCTGGTTTTCCGACACCAGATCCTTGTACGCCTCGGGCAGTTTCTCGGTGAAACTCTTCACTTTCGCGGAAAGCCAGGACATGGCGGCGGTGCTTTCCTTTTTGTCCCGCTCGTTCATCGGGTGGGGCACGTAGCCGTCCGCGGCCTTGCCGTCTCCGGACGGGGCTTTGCCGGCCGGGGCGGGAGCCGCCGCGCCGGAGCCGCCCGCGGGCTCGCCGGGAGCGGCCGCGTCCCCGCCGCGCGGGGTTTCAGGGACCGGGAACGCCGGGAAGGGCAGGGGGCCGGGGCTTTCCGGGGGGAGGGAGACGGATCCCTCGCCCGCGGCGGGCGCGGAGACGTTTCCGTCCGTGACCTGCCCGTAGAGGGGGAAGATGTCCCCCGGGGCCGGGAAGATCTTCGCCGTCGCGGCGTCCGCGCCGTCCGGCCGCCCGGCGGGAGAGAATCCGCTGCCGTGATACGATATCTCCGTAAGGGTCGAGCTGATGGTCGCCGTAATCTTGGACATCTGCTCGGCGGCCGGGGGAATGATTACCAGGAACAGGCCTACGAAAAACACCACGTAGCCGAGCATGACCGCGACCGTCGCCTGCAGCCGGGACAGATTGTGCCTGATCAGGAAGTTCACCGGCCTTTCCAGCATGAAGGCGAGGACCAGGGCGGCGATCAGGGTGCCGAAGATGTTGGAGAAAAAATACAGGACGACGAACGCCGTGATAAACTGAAGGATCAGAATGAACGCGGCGGGGTTCGACAGGTTCCTTTTGTACCAGTCAATGAAGAAAGCAATCATGTGTTCGGTCTCGGCTTAACGGGATCCGCGCGGACGTTTGCGCCGCGCGGCGACGTCGGATCTTTGTCGCTGCGCTAATTATATATTCGATCGGACGGATGGCAAAATTAAATTTTTCCGCGAAACCCCTTTCGGGTAAAATCGTCAGATATATACGGGTCCCGGGGTCGGGACGGCGAACCGGCGGCCGCGCCGCCACGGGTGACATACCGATGAGAAAAAGCATTTTACGGGGAACGGCCGCGCTGGCGCTGGCTTTATGCGCCGCGTCCGGCGCCTTCGCCGCGCCTCTGGGGGAACTTCCGGATTTCGGCACCGCCGGGGTGCGCGGCATTACGGTGGAGAAGGAGCGCGAGATGGGCAAATCCTTCCTGACGGTCGCGCGCTCCCAGCTGCCCGTCATATACGATCCGGTCATGAACCAGTACCTGAACGCGCTCGTTTCGAGAATGGCCCCGCACGCGGACGGCGTCGCCTACCCCTTCGAAGTGCTCCTCGTCGAGGACAAGACCATAAACGCGGCGGCTTTTTTCGGCGGGAAAATCCTCCTGCACACCGGGCTCATCGCCGCCACCGACAGCGAGAGCCAGCTCGCCTCCGTTCTCGCCCACGAAATGACCCACGTCTCGCAGCGCCACATCGCGCGGAGCATCGAGGCCCAGAGGGACGCGATGTACGCGGGCGCGGCGGGCATCCTCGGCAGCCTCATCCTCGCCGTGATCAATCCCGCCGCGGGCATGGCCGGCGTGACGGCCTCGCTCGGCGGCGTCAGGCAGAGCGCGATCAACTACACCAGATCCAACGAGTACGAGGCCGACCGGCTCGGCATAGACCTGCTGTACCGGTCGGGCTTCAATCCCAACGGCATGGCCGACATGATGAGAAAACTCCAGGTCAGGGGCGAGGACTTCAATCCCGCGTTCGAGATGCTGCTCACCCATCCCCTGACCTCGAAGCGCGTCGCCGAGGCCGAAAACCGGGCCAGGGCGTTCCCGGCGAAAAAATACTACGAAAGCGCCGACTTCCGGTTCGCGCGGAGCCGGGTGCTCGCGAGGTACAGCACCAACACCCCGGAATACAACTACGGGCTGGCCGCGGGCGTGCTGGCCCGCAGCCCGCGGGATCCGGAGGCGCTCTACCTCAGCGCGCTCGCCTGTCTCGCGCTCAAGCGCTACGGCGAGGCCGAAAAGGCGCTCGGCGAGCTGTCGCGGGATTACGGCCGGAACCTGTTCGTCATCGACACCCTCACGGACCTGTACACGGCCAGGAAGGAGTACGGCAGGGCGGCGGCGCTGCTCGAGGCCCAGATTGAAGGCAAGGGCATGCTCGAGACGCTCGCGGTCAACCTCGCCAACGTGCGCATCGAGTCGGGCGCCTACGAGCAGGCGGTGCAGCTTCTGAAGAAATTCAGGAGGAACGGCTTCTCGGTGCCGGCGGACGAGCTGCTAAAGACGGCGTACCTGAAGCAGCGCAAGACGTGCGAGCTCTACCAGATCAACAGCGACATCCTCGAGTACCGGGGCCAGTGGGAGCAGGCTCTTTACAACGTCAGCGAAGCCATGCGCGTCTGCACGGAAAAGAACACGCTGCTCCGCCTGAAGGCGCTGGCCTCGCGGATCGCCTCCGAGCGGGATTTTTACGAGCGTCTCCTTAAGAACTGACCGCCCCGGGCGGCGGCAATATTGTTTTAAACGCGCCCGCCGTGTGGTATAATCAAGCCTCGGGAACGTTTGCCCGTTCCGCAAAACACCCGCGGATCCCCGCCCTGCCGCCGCCGCGCGGCCGCAAAGCCGGGGATCTGCCGTTTTTTGTCCGTTTTGGTAATTTATCTCGGGATTTTTCTATGAAAAGTTGGCGCATCGTCATTCCGGCGGCTGTTGCTGTCTGTTTCGGCGGAGTTATAGGTTTCAATGTCTGGAAAGCTAAGCTTACGGAGGAGTATCTGGCCGGTATGAAACCCGAGCCGAGCCCCGTTTCCGTTATGAAAGTGGAAAAGCGGAACTGGCAGGATATGATTTCGGCCATCGGTTTCGTCGAGCCCAACCAGGGCGTCGAGGTCACCGCCGAGGCCCAGGGCAGCATCACCGGCCTGTATTTCGAATCGGGCGACGTCGTCCAGGAGAACCAGGTCCTCGTGCAGATCAACGACTCCGTCGAAAAGGCCAACTACGATCTGGCCCAGGCCAAAACCGTGGCCGCGGAGAAGAAGTACCGCCGGTACGAGACCCTGATCAAGCAGGGCAACGTTTCCCAGCAGGATCTCGACAACGCCAAGGCCGATTACGAGGCCTGCCGGGCGGAGGTGAACGGCATTTCCGCGCAGATGGACAAGCTTAAGATCAGGGCTCCCTTCACGGGCAAGCTGGGCATCAGGAACATTTACGCCGGCCAGTACGTGCAGCCCGGCACGAAGATTGTCCATCTCGAGGACAACTCGCTGGTGCGCGTGCGCTTCACCGTGTCCCAGAACGACGTCGAGAGAATCAAAATCGGGCAGGAAGTCGTCGTGACCGTGGACTCCTGGCCCGGACAGGAGTTCAGGGGCGAGGTTTCCGCGATTGAAGTCGTGATGAATTACCAGTCCGGCATCCTGCAGGTGCAGGCCACCATCCCCAATCCCGCCAACAAGCTGATTACCGGCATGTACGCGAAAGTAAACGTGCTCCTGCCGGAGATCCCCGACCAGATCGCCGTACCCGACACGGCCGTGGCCTACAACCTTTACGGCTCTTCCGTTTACGTCGTCAGCGAGGACGCGTCCACGGGCGAGAAGACCGTGAAGGAAACGTTCATCAAGACGGGCGAGCAGGCCGGCGACCTGGTTCGGGTCACGAGCGGCCTCAAGGAAGGCGATCTCGTGGTGACCGAGGGCCAGGTAAGGCTGTCGAACGGCAGTCCCATCGTGTTCCAGGACGATTACAAGCTCACCAGGTCGGAAGAGCTTCCGAATCTTTAGCGGCCGGGGGACAAGACAAAGATGTTTACCGATATTTTCATAAAACGGCCGGTCCTGGCGGTCTGCGTCACCCTGCTGATAACTCTTCTGGGCATCCAGGCCCTGAAGGGCATGCAGGTGAGGCAGTACCCCGAAATGACCAACACCGTGATCACGGTCACGACCAACTACTACGGCGCCGGTTCGGACCTGATCCAGGGCTTCATCACCGTGCCGCTGGAGCAGGCGGTGGCGCAGGCGGACAACATTGACTACATCACCTCCTCCTCGCAGATGGGACGGTCCACCATCACCGTCAACATGAAGCTCAACACGGACCCCAACAGCGCCCTGGCGGACATCCTCTCCCGGGTGAACTCGGTGAAGTCGCAGCTCCCCTCGGACGCCGAGGACCCGACGATAGCCCTGTCCACGGGAGCCACGACCTCGGTTATGTACATCGGGTTTTCGAGCTCCGAGCTTGAGGGCCCCCAGATCACCGACTACATAAACCGCGTGGTGAGCCCGCAGCTTTTCACCGTCAACGGCGTGGCCAAGGTCACTCTCTACGGCGGCAACAACTACTCCCTGAGAATATGGCTCGACCCGCAGAAACTCGCGGCGCACGGCATCACGTCCCAGGAAGTCATGTCCGTGCTCAGGGCGAACAACTTCCAGTCGTCCTCCGGGCAGGTCATCGGTTATTTCACGCTGTTCAACACCAACACGCACACCCAGGTCACCGACGCCGAAGGCCTCGCTGATCTGGTGGTCGCCTCGCGCGACGGCGGCGTAATCAGGGTGCGCGACGTCGCGGACGTTTCGCTCGACGCGAACCACGACTCGTTCAGGGCCGTGGTCAACGGCGACAAGGCCGTGCTCCTAGCGATCGACGCCACTCCGACCGCGAACCTCCTCAACATAGCGGAAGACGTGAGGGCTATGCTTCCCGTCCTCGAGAAAAACCTTCCCTCCGCCATGAGCATGAAGATAATTTACGACTCGACCATCGCGATCGACGAGTCCATCCAGGAGGTCATCAAGACCATTTTCGAGGCGGCGGTGATCGTTCTCATCGTCATCACGCTGTTCATGGGATCCTTCCGGGCCGTCATCATCCCGATCGTCACCATTCCCACCTCGATGATCGGCGTGGTCATGCTGATGAGCGCGTTCGGGTTCACCATAAACCTCATGACGCTGCTGGCGATGGTGCTGGCCATCGGTCTGGTCGTGGACGACGCCATAGTCGTGGTGGAGAATGTGGACCGGCACATCCACAACGGGCTCAATCCCTTCAGGGCCGCGATACTCGGCACCAGGGAAATCGCGATTCCGGTAATTTCCATGACCATCACCCTCAGCGCGGTTTATTCGCCCATAGCCCTCATGGGCGGGATCACCGGCTCGCTGTTCACCGAGTTCGCCCTGACCCTGGCCGGGGCGGTGCTCATTTCCGGCGTCATCGCGCTGACGCTGTCGCCGATGATGTGCTCGAAACTTCTCCTCGAGAATAAGAAGCCGGGAGTGTTCGAGCGGACGGTCAACGGCTTCCTGGACAAGCTGACCGGCGCCTACGCGAAGATGCTCGACGCGGTGCTCGCGAGCAGGACGCCGATCGTGATTTCCGCCGTGATCATAGCGCTGACGCTGCCGTTCCTCTTCATGTACTCGTCGTCGGAACTCGCCCCGTACGAGGATATCGGCGCGTACAGCATGCTCGGCACGGCTCCCAACAACGCCAACCTCGACTACATCGAGGACGGCGTGAAGAAGCTTTCCGACACGGCCATGAAGGATCCCGACGTGGAGGCCACCCTGGGGTTCGCCGGCGTGCCTTCCTCCAACCAGGCGATGCAGATCATGGTGCTCAAGAGCTACGACCAGCGCGGCCCGCTGGTCGATTCCATGAACCGGCTGACTCCCGAGCTCTCGAAGAACCCCAACCTGAAGTCCTCCGTCTTCCAGATGCCGGCGCTGCCGGGCGCGTCGAGCGGCCTTCCCGTGCAGCTCGTGATTATGACCCCGAACAGCTTCGAGCAGCTTTTCGACGTGTCCAAGACCGTCCGGGAAAAGGCGGATAAGAGCGGTCTGTTCGTGTACAGCGACACCGACCTGAACTACGACTCGCCGTCGCTCGACATCACCGTCAACCGCGAAAAGGCCGGCGCGTACGGCATCACCATGAGCGACATCGGCCAGACGCTGTCGGCGATGGTGGCCGACGGCTACGTGAACCGCGTGGCCATCAACGGCAGATCCTACGAGGTCATCCCGCAGACCGTGAGGGATTTCCGCAAGTCTCCGCAGGATCTTTCCTCGTATTACGTCAAATCGACGGTCGGGGAGATGATCCCGCTCGGCAGCGTGATCGACATAAACGTGAAGACCGAGCCGAGAACGCTTAACCACATGTCCCAGCAGAACGCCGTGACGCTGAGCTTCGTGCTCATGCCGGGCGTCACCATGGGCGACGCGATCGATTTCTTCGAGAACGAGGTCGTGCCTTCCCTGCCCACCGGCTACATGCACGATTACAAGGGCGAATCCCGGCAGTTCACGACCGAGGGCAGTTCCCTGGCCACGACCTTCGGGCTGGCGGTGCTGATCGTCTTCCTGGTGCTCGCCTGCCAGTTCGAGAGCTGGAGAGACCCGTGCGTCATCCTCATCGCGGTGCCGCTGGCGATAAGCGGCGCGATGGTGTTCCTCTCCCTGGGGGTCGCCACCCTCAACATCTACACGGAAGTGGGGCTGATTACGCTCGCGGGGCTTATTTCGAAGCACGGCATCCTGATTTGCGAGGTCAGCAGGGAACAGCAGCTTAAGAACGGCAAAAACAAGATCGAAGCGGTCAGGGAGGCCGCCAAGGTGCGCCTGCGCCCGATCCTCATGACCACCGGAGCCATGGTGGCGGGTCTTCTGCCGCTCCTGGTCGCGACGGGAGCCGGCGCGGCCAGCCGGTTCTCCATCGGACTGGTAATCGTGGCGGGTCTGACGATCGGCACCATGTTCACCCTGTTCGTTCTCCCGGTGATTTACTCGTTCATCGGGGAAAACCACAAGCCTCTGCCCGAGTTCGTCGAGGACGAGGCCCCGGCCGGGGGAGCCAAGGCGGTTCCCGCCGCCGAATAGCGGCGCCCGCGATTGATCAAAAAGCCGCCCGTTCGTTTGAACGGGCGGCTTTTTTCGCGGGTTTGCCGGGCGGGGCGGCGGGGCTGCCGCCGGATCCGTCAGTACATGAGGGTGTAAAGCTTGCGGCGGTATTTCGGCTGGTCGGGATCGCCGTTCATGGTGGCGACGATGTCGAGGTAAACCTTTTTGAGGTTGCCGAGATTGAGATCCTTTTTGAGGTACGACAGGAGCAGGTCGAGCGCCTCCCCGGTCTTGCCGGACTGGCTGAGGGCGGCCGCGAGCTGCTCGACCGTGGCGAGGTCGTCCGGATCCTCGGCGAGCCGCCGGCGCAGGACGTCGACCGCCGGGTTGCTCAGGTTCTTCTCGGCCAGCGTCAGCGCCGCCTCCAGGTCGGCATACCGCTTGTCCGGTTTGTTGTTGGGGTCGACCGAATCGAGAGCGGCGCGCGCTTCGGCGAGCTTCATGGCCTTGACGGCGATTTCGATGTAGCCGAACCTGACTTCGATGTCGCCGGGGGCGAGCCGGTAGGCTTCGGACACTTTGGCGAAGGCCGCCGGGACGCTGCCTTCGCCGAGGAGTTTGGTCGCCTCGGCGAGCAGGATCCGCTCCCGCGCCGGCATGAAGGCCGCCGCCGCGGCCGCGGCGCTCTCGGGAGTGGCCAGCGCCTCCGCGCCGATGACGTCCACGGGCCTGCCGCCGCTGAACACGCAGATCGAGGGGAGCGAGGCGATCTGCAGCTGCATGCAGATCGACTGGATGATCGGATCGTTCACGTTCCCTTTGGCCAGGGTCAGAAACTCGTTTTCCGCTCCGACGGCGTTTTCCAGCGCCGCGGTGACGCGGCCCGACGCGGGATCGGCGGGGTTGTAAACGTAAAAAAGAACCGTCTTCTCCGCGGATTTGACGATGAGCTCTTCCTGGACGTTTGACTGGTTTACTTCTGTAATCATACGGATAAATCCTTTGTTTTTTAAGCGCGCCGGCGGACGCCCGCGGCTCCGGCGGGAGCCGGGGAAATCAGTTCGAGAACCGGTTGAGCTTCTTCATGGCGTTGATGAGCATGCTCACGTCGGGCGGGATATGATCGGCGTTGTCGTCGGTGTACTCGACGGAATTGCCGTGCCTGCCGAAGATGGTGGTCCGGTCCAGGCCGATCAGATGGAGGTTGCGCCTCGTCCCGCTGACGACCCAGGGCCGGTTCTCGATCTCGCGGAGATTGATGCCGGTGGAGTAGTCGTCCTCGGGATTCTTGATGCCGAGAACTTCCGCGCCGATGGTCGGCGCGATGTCCTGAACGGACGTCACGGCGGAAATTTTGGCGGGTATCAGGGTGTCCGGCCAGCTGATGACGAGAGGAACGTGGTGCGACTCCCGGGTGTACCCGGTCGCGGCACCCGGCAGCAGGCTTTCCGGGGACCATCCGCCGGTCGAGGTGATGATCACCACGGCGTTCCGCAGGATCTGGCGTCCCTTCATGACCTGGAACAGGTCGCCCAGCAGCCGGTCGGTATTGCGCAGGCTCCGGTAGAAGCTTTCCACGGTGTGCCGGCGCGAATTTTCCCGCGGCGCCGGGGCGCTTTCCGCGCCGCCGTCCTCCGGCTCGGCTTCCGGCTCGGCTTCCGACGTGAAATTAAGGCTTATCAGCATAAACTGCGGGCGCGAGTCCCAGTCTTCGTCCGCCATCCATTTTATGGCGCTTCTCACCGTCTGGGCGTCGGAGCTCAGCTGCCTGATGTTCTTGTCCCTGATGCCGCTCACTTCGGTCATGCGGACGGTTCCGGCCGGCAGCTTCCCGGTTATGAAGGTGGAAATCTTATAGTCCTGCTGGTGCATCTCGTTCAGGATGACGGGGAGATACTTTTCGGACCGGGCCGTCCCGGCGTATTCGGCCGGGATGCCGTACATCATTTCGAAGGCGTTGAGCCATCTGTCGCCGTTGCCGACGTAGTTTTTGATGTAGGAGTCGTGCGCGGACGCGAAAGCGTCGAGGTTCGGCATGTTCCCGCCGGTCATGTTGGCGTAGGTCAGGCCGTTCACGGTGATCAGGATGATGCCGCGCGGGTTTTCGGAGGGCTGCACCCGCAGGGGCGTGAGCGGATAGCGCAGAATCTGCGACGAGGACACGTTCTTCCTTTCCACGGTGTCGCCTTCGGTCCGGTCGGGAATCAGGAAGCCGTGCTCCCGCAGCATGGTGTTCGCCGTCATCGGGTAATACGCCGGGAATATGGACTTCTGCTGGGTTATCGGCACGTAGCGGTACGCGTTGGCCCATATGTGCATTATGTGCGTGAACAGGAAAGAGAGGATGAAAACCGAGGTCAGAAAAACGGTGGCTCTCTGGAACCGGTGCAGGTAATGGTTCTTCCAGGCGAGATTGGAAAACACCACCTCGACGGCGGCGACCAGCGGCGCGGCGATGTACAGGAAATTGAAGTTCACGCCCGTGGAAAAACCTTTCTGCTCGAAGAACATCCGGACATACGAAAAATGGAGGTGGATCTTGATGATCTGGTAAAGCTTGACGTCCACGAGCAGCAGAAGGACCAGCGCCGTAGCGAGGATAATCGCCAGGACCCGGTACGTGACGGTGGACCGGCACAGGAACGCGAGCGGGAAGAAAATCAGGATGTAAATGACGAAAACCAGAAAGCTGAAATGCCCCAGCCAGCTGATGATGAGGTACACCGTCCCGACGAAGGTGGACGGCGCCGGCGCGTTGTAAAGATAAGCGACGCCTATGAGCAGGGCGAGCAGGATGTTCAGCAGAACAAACCAGTGTCCCCAGCTGATGGAGCGCGAAACCTCATCCTTGTAGGTGAAGTAGTTGCTGTAGTTAAGGTCGTTCATTCACATAATCCGCGGGCGGCCGGACCCGTCCCCCGGACGGCGGTCGTTCCGTTTCCCGCATTCCTTTCCGGGCGGAGCGTCCGGGCCCGGATCCGAATCGTAAAAATTTAAGTACAATTGTACAACATTACGCGTAAAAAAGGGATTCAAAAATAAAGACAGGACAAGGGAAAAAGAGTTCCGCCCGCGGGCCCCGGGGCGTTCGGAACCCGGCGCGCTCCCCCCTGGATCACGTTTGCGCGGGGAATTTCACTCAATATGAGATACGTGTTCAAAAAATCCAATTTTTTCATTCTGTATTGCCGAGGCATGTTTTATTATGAAAGTGTTTATTTCGGGAAAACCGAAAGACTAAAACATGGATAAGGAAACAGAAATAATGAAAAAGACTCTTATAGCTACATTTGTAGGTTTGGCCGCATTTGGTTTCGCTCAGGTCGCTTCCGCCGCCGGCATCGAAGAGGGCCAGCTGACCATCTGGGTTAACGGTGACAAGTCCTATGACGGTATCGCCAAGGTGGGCAAGAAGTTCGAACAGGCTACCGGCGTCAAGGTAACCGTCGCTCATCCCGACCAGGTCGAAGTCAAGTTCCAGCAGAACGCGGCCTCCGGTAACGGCCCGGACATCTTCATGTGGGCCCACGACCGTTTCGGCGAATGGGTTAAGTCAGGTCTTTTAACCCCGATTGAGCCGACCAAGGACGAATTGGCCAAGTTCCAGGACGTAGCCTGGAAGGCGATGACCGTTGACGGCAAGATTTACGGTTACCCTGTTTCGATTGAGGCCGTAGCCTTCATCTGCAACAAGGACATCGTTCCGGAAGCCCCGAAGACCTTCGAAGAGCTCATCGCTCTGGACGACAAGCTGAAGGCCGACGGCAAGCGCGCCATCATGTGGGACTACACCAACACCTTCTTCACCTACTCCCTGCTTTCTGCTAACGGCGGCTACGCCTTCAAGAGAAACGCGGACGGCAGCTACGACGTTAACGACACCGGCGTCAACAACGAAGGCGCCAAGGCCGGCGTAGCGTTCCTGGTCGACCTGATCAAGAACGACCACATGCAGAAGGGCGCGGACTACGGCATCATGGAGTCCAGCTTCGTAAACGGCAAGGTCGCCTGCATCATCAACGGACCGTGGTCGTGGGGCCAGTACACCAAGGTTAACTACAGCGTTAACCCGATGCCCTCGCTGAACGGCAAGCCGGGCAAGCCCTTCGTAGGCGTTCAGGGTATGACCATCAACCAGGCTTCTCCGAACAAAGACCTGGCCAAGGAATTCCTGGTCAACTACCTCCTGACCGATGAAGGTCTGGACGAGATGAACAAGGACAAGCCGCTCGGCGCCGCCGGTCTCAAGTCCTTCGAAGCCAAGCTCGAAGCCGACCCGAGGATCGCCGTCACCATGGCCAACGCCTCCATCGGCGACCCGATGCCCAGCGTTCCCGAAATGAACCGTTTCTGGAGCTCCATGCAGACCGCTCTCAAGAACGCGACCACCGGCCGCCAGACCCTCGAGGACGCTCTGAAGGACGCCGAGAAGCGCATTCTCAACAAGACAGAGTAATTTAACTTTAACTTTCTAAGAAAAAGAAGCTCACGGAGGGGCTTCTTTTTAGAGAGGCCAGAACTAAAAGCTTTAATATGCAAATATTAAAGTTTTTATTTGTAGTAAATTGGATTTATTACATTTGACAAGCTAATTTTAAGTTTATGTATTAGGGTATTAGCATGGTTTCTAACTTCATGAAAAAAAGAGATAAAAGCTCTGGGGGTGGGGCGCCAGCCACAATGATACTCAAAGTGATAATATCCCTCGCGGTATTACTATTTGGTGTATTCATGGTAAGCTCCATGTTTACTCACGGCCAGTACGCTTTCGCAATCCTGTTTACAATCCTGTTCGCCGGCGGCCTGCTGGTCTGCTGGTTCAAGGGATTGTATCCGCACAGATATATATTCCCGAGCGTGGCGGGTATGATAATGTTTATCATATTCCCTCTCGTGTACACCATATATATCGCGTTCACCAACTACTCGGCCAAGAATCTGTTCACTCTCGAGAGATCCGAAAACTACTTCCTCTCCCAGACGTACAGACTCGAGGGCGGCGACTACAACTTCGACCTTTACCAGAAGGCCGGCGGCAAGTTCGTGATCGTCCTGCAGTCCCAGCCGGGTATGCGCGACGACGGCACTCCGCTCGACATCCGCATGTACGCTTCTCCCGAGACCGTGTTCTTCGACAGGGATCAGATGGAAAAGCCGAGCAACAGGACGACCGCGGCCAAGACCGTCATTCACGTGAACAAAGTCGATCCTTCCTTCACGGAGGATATGGAAACCTGCGGCATCAAGTGCAAAACCCTGTACAGAGACTACCTGAAGTCGGTTAAGGTCAAGCTGGGCAGCCAGGAACTGACCTACACCGGCCTCAAGACCTTCAGTTCGGTCGCCAACAGGTATGTGCCCCTGCCCGAAGTCGTTCTGGGCAACCAGGAGACTCTGAGCAACAGCCACATGCTTAAGGACGTTTCGAACAACACCCTGATCATTCCCGACATGGATGTGGGCTACTACAGGCTGGTCGACACTCAGACCGGCAAACCCACGGGCGACAACATCACCCCGGGCTTCCGCGTCGGCGTGGGCTGGGATCACTTCAAGAGAATCTTCACCGACAAGAGCATTTCGCATCCGTTCGTCAAGATCTTCATCTGGACCGTTTGCTTCGCGCTGGCGACCGTGTTCATCACCCTGGCCATCGGTATGGTGCTCGCGTGCCTCATTCAGTGGGAGTTCCTGAAGGGAAGGGCGATTTACCGTCTGATTCTCATACTTCCGTACGCGGTCCCGTCCTTCATATCCATCCTGGTGTTTAAAGGTCTGTTCAACGAAAACTTCGGTGAAATAAACCATATCCTCTCATTCCTCTTCGGATGGAGACCCGAGTGGTACAACGAGGCCGGATACGCCCGCGCCATGATCCTCATCGTCAACGCGTGGCTGGGTTATCCGTACATGATGATCCTCTGCATGGGTCTGTTAAAATCGATTCCCGACGATCTGTACGAGGCTTCCGCCATCGACGGCGCCAGCCCCTGGCAGAACTTCATGAGAATCACCGTACCGTTGCTGATGAAGCCTCTGACTCCGCTGCTGATCGCGTCTTTCGCCTTCAACTTCAACAACTTCGTTCTGATTATGCTGTTAACCAATGGCGGCCCGGACTTCCTGCCCGAAGACGGCGTTGTAACCACCGCCGGTGCCACCGACCTGCTCGTGTCCTACACCTACCGTCTCGCGTTTGAGGGCGGTTCCGGCGGTAACGACTACGGTCTGGCATCCGCGATCGCGACTACCATCTTCATCCTGGTGGGCACGTTATCCATTGTTAACTTGAAGCTCTCCAACATGGCGGCTAAGGATTAATTATGGCAATAGTACAACCCAAGTCGATAAAAAAGCGCATTCTCGCGACGCACATCTTTATGTGCCTGTTTATACTGGCTATCTTATTCCCGCTGTACATGGTAATAATGATTTCATTCCGTGAAGGCAACTTCGCGACGAATGTGTCGGATAGCTTTATCGAGTTATTTCTTCCCAAGGTCAGTTCGATGACACTCGATCACTGGAAACTGGCATTCGGCATGTCCTATATCGACGCCGAAGGCGTTGAGCACATGCCGCCGTTCCCGGTGCTGAAGTGGCTTTGGAACTCGATCCTGGTATCGTTCCTGACCGCGGCGTTCATTGTCATTCTTTCCACGACAAGCGCTTACGCCTTCGCGCGTCTGAACTTCACCGGGAAGAAGACAATCCTCAACCTGATGCTCATTTTCCAGATGTTCCCTTCGGTGCTCGCCCTCGTCGCGATATACGCACTGTTTGACAACATCGGCAATTACATGCCCATGATCGGTCTCGACACCAAGGCGGGTCTTATCCTGTCCTACATGGGAGGCATAGCGTTGCATATCTGGACCATCAAGGGCTACTTCGAAACCATCGACGCGTCCCTTGAGGAGGCGGCCGCCATCGACGGCGCGACTCCGTGGCAGGCGTTCAGACTCGTGCTTCTGCCCCTTTCGGTGCCGATTCTCGCCGTTGTGTTCATCCTCGCGTTCATCGGTACCATTACCGAAGTTCCCGTGGCAAGCATCCTTTTAAACGATGTGGATAACTACACACTCGCGGTGGGCTCGCAGCAGTACCTCGCTTCCCAGAACAAACTGTGGGGCGACTTCGCGGCGGCGGCCGTAATGTCCGGTCTTCCGATCACGATCGTGTTCATGCTGGCTCAGCGCTGGCTGGTTGGCGGTCTGACGGCCGGTGGTGTAAAGGGTTAATCATTATACGAATGCGATGTGCACGCGCATCGCATTCAACAGAATTATTTTGGAGCTATAAATGGCTGAAGTAACTTTAACTAACGTTCTCAAGAACTACAATCCTGCTTTATTAAAGGATACGTTGCGCAATATCAACCTTGATATCAAGCACGGCGAATTTATCGTGTTCGTAGGTCCTTCGGGCTGCGGCAAGTCAACCCTTCTCCGCATGGTCGCGGGCCTCGAGGACATCACCTCCGGCGAGCTGAAAATCGGCGACAAGGTCATGAACGACGTTCCCCCCGTTGACCGCGGCGTGGGCATGGTGTTCCAGTCCTACGCTCTGTATCCGCACATGGACGTCCGCCGCAACATGGAGTTCGGTCTCAGACTGAAGAAGTTTGACAAGGACACCATCGAGAAGCGCGTCAACAAGGCCGCTCAGATCCTCGGACTCGACGCCCTGATGGACCGCAAGCCCAAGGCCCTCTCCGGCGGTCAGCGCCAGCGTGTGGCCATCGGCCGTTCCATCGTGCAGCAGCCGGACGTGTTCCTGTTCGACGAGCCTCTGTCGAACCTCGACGCGGGTCTGCGCGTAAAGATGCGTATCGAAATCGCCAAGCTGCACAGAGAACTCAACTCGACGATTATTTACGTAACCCACGACCAGATCGAGGCTATGACGCTGGCCGACAGAATCGTCGTGCTGAGCCCGTTAAAAGAATTCGCCGAGACCAACCTCGAGCAGTTCGGAACTCCGCTTGAACTCTACCACAGGCCGAACAACAAGTTCGTGGCCGCCTTCATCGGCTCGCCCAAGATGAACTTCCTCAAGGGCCAGCTGGTCGAGATCGGCGAGGAGGTCTGCAAGGTCAAGCTGAACACCGGCGACGTGGTCACCGCCTGCGTCGACGCCCGCCGCGCGAGCGTGGGCGACAAGGTCGAGCTCGGCATTCGTCCGGAGCACCTCGTTCCGGTTGAGCATCCGGATTCGAAGAGCCGTCTGTCGGGTATGGTTCAGGTAGTCGAGCACCTCGGCGCCGAGAGCTTCGTATACCTCGACGTCGACGGCGAGGACTTCACCGTCAAGGCCGCCTCCGAGATCCCGGTCGACGCCGGCGACCTGCTCGAAGTAGGTATCCCGGCCGAGGCCTGCTACCTGTTCGACTCTCAGGAGAAGGCGTTCAAGAGAACGGCCAGATACAACAGAACCTAATAAATTAGCTTGTTGAATCCCAAAGCGGCATTTATGCCGCTTTTTTGTTGCCCGGCGGGGCATGATTGCCGGCGCGGATCCGGCGCCTCCCGCAGTTTCGCGGGCCGCGGGGCGCGCCCCGGGATATTCCGCCGGCGCATAACCTGAGATAAATTATTCCCATTGGTTAAGATCGCGGCAGTGTTATAGAATTGAAGATGAAGTCACGAGGTTCGCCCGGGGCTCCCGCGGGGTTCGGGGGACTCCGGCGCCGGGGCGAACCGTATTTAAATATCGGGGCATTTTCCCGGGGAGGAGATTATGAAAGAAGATAACGTGATTCTGGCGCGGGCCGGCGCCGCCGAATTTTCCATAACGCTGGCGGATAACGAGTCCGCCCGGGCGCTCGCGCGGCTGATCGGGGACGGGGAGCTCACGATCCCCGCCTCGTGCTACGGCGGTTTCGAGAAGGTGTGCCGGCTGCCGCGCGCCCTGCCGCGGGACGACGTCTACACGGAAACCGGGCCGGGCGACGTGATGCTTTACGCCGGCAGCCAGCTGGTGATTTTTTACGGCCGCAACGCCTGGGAGTACACCCGGCTGGGCAAAGTCGCGGACAAGACGGCGCGGGAGCTCGGGGAGATTCTGAGCGGCCCGGACGACGCGATCACCCTGAGGGCGGCGAAGCGCGGCTGAGGCGGGTTCCGGGGAACCGGCGTCATTACGGGCGATTAACGTTTTTAACTCCGCGGAAAGCGCGTCAAATTGACCCGCGGATCGGGTCGGCATACAATGGATCCGTGTAGTTTCCGGGCCGGGGGCGGGCGCGCCCCGGCGGGCGGGGCCCCGGCCGGGAGCGCGGTTTTTTTACGGGCGCGCCGGCGGCGCGCAGGGGAGGGTATTTTAAATGAAAAAGGACGTCATGATTGTGACGGGCGCGGGGCAGATCAGCATGGCGATCGCCCGGCGCACGGGCTTCGGCAAGAAAATTCTGCTCGGCGACCGGAGCGTGAAGAACTGCGGGGCCATAGCTGACATTTTGAACGGCGCCGGCTTCGACGCCGAGCCGTTCGAAATGGATCTGTCCTCGAAAGATTCGGTAACGGCGATGATCGAGCGGGCGCGCGAGCTCGGCACGGTCAAATATCTGGTAAACGGGGCCGGCGTGTCGCCTTCGCAGGCTTCCGTCGAAACCATTCTCGCGGTCGACCTGTACGGGACGGCCGTGCTGCTCGAAGAGGTCGGCAAGGTCATCGCGGAGGGCGGCGCGGGAGTCACGATCTCGTCCCAGTCCGGCTGGCGCATGCCCCAGCTTACCGCCGCGGAGGACCGGGCCCTGGCCATGACCCCGCCGGAGGAGCTCCTCGCGCTCGATCTCCTCAGGCCGGAGAACGTCCGGGACACTCTCCACGCCTACCAGCTCGCCAAGCGCTGCAACGAGAAGCGCGTGATTTACGAGGCCGTGCGGTGGGGCGAGCGGGGAGCGCGGGTCAACGCCATCGCTCCCGGCATCATCGTCACGCCTCTGGCGATCGACGAGTTTAACGGGCCGCGCGGCGCCTTCTACAAGAACATGTTCGCCAAATGCCCGGCGGGAAGACCCGGCACCGCCGACGAGATCGCCAACGTGGCGGAGCTGCTGCTCACCGACGCGGGCGCGTTCATCACCGGTTCGACCGTCCTCGCCGACGGCGGTGCCACCGCGTCGTACCTCTACGGGCCCCTGCAGCCGGAGGTTTAAGACGGCGTCCCCGCGGGCGGCTCTGCCTCCGCCCGCTCCTTAAAAAAAGCGCCGGCGCCGGATCTTCGCATCCGGCCCCGGCGTTGTTATCAATAATTAATAACCATAGGACTAATGAACGGGGCGTATTATAGCAGAATGTGAGCTGGATCAAAATTATTTTTTATGTTTTACGCAAATTTCTTTCCGCCGGGCGGGCGGCGCGCGGGCGCGGCCCCGTTTCCCCCGGTTTGCCCCCGCCGAAAATAAACGCGCCGGATATTAATTTTTTTGGACGGATCTCTTATAATCTGCAAAAATCCGGGTTTTGTCCCCGGATCGTGTTTTTTTTGCCGTCCGTCCGGGCGCGGGGCGCGTTTCCGCCGGGCGGCGCGTCGGTCATGGTTATGCTGCTGAGATCAGATTTTTTTTACGAGCTTCCCGAACGGCTCATCGCGAAATATCCCGCGGACAGGCGCACGCACAGCCGGCTCCTCGTTCTGGACGGCCCGGGCGGAAGGATGGAGGACAGGCATTTTTACGACCTGCCGGACTGCCTCAAGGCGGGCGATCTGCTGGTGTTCAACGACACGAAGGTCATGCCGGCCCGCCTGTACGGGCGTAAGGAAACCGGCGGCGCCCTGGAGATCCTGATCGAGCGGGTCACCGGCGAGCGCACGGCCCTCGCCCTCGTCAGATCCTCCAAGGCTCCCCGCCCGGGGACTCGGATCGTCCTCGACGGCGGGTACGGGGCCGTGACCCGGGGGCGCGAGGGCGACCTCTTCGATCTCGAGTTCACCGGGGCGGAGAACGTTTTCCGGATCATGGACGCGATCGGCCACGTGCCCCTGCCTCCGTACATCGACCGGGCGGACGGCGCTTTCGACCGGGAAAGGTACCAGACGGTGTACTCGCGGGTGCCCGGCGCGGTGGCCGCGCCGACGGCGGGCCTGCATTTCGACGAGGAACTCCTCGCCGAGATAAGAAAGCGGGGCGTCGAGACGGGCTTCGTCACCCTGCACGTCGGCGCGGGCACCTTCCAGCCGGTTAAGGAGGACGACGTCTCCAGGCACCGCATGCATTCGGAGCACGCGGTCGTCCCGGCGGAGCTCGCGGACCGGATCGCCGCCTGCAAGGCGCGGGGCGGCCGGGTCGTGGCGGTCGGAACCACCTCGGTGCGCTCGCTCGAGAGCGCGGCGCAAAAGGCGCGCGCGGAGGGGAAACTCATCGGGCCGTTCGCGGGATCCACGGATATCTTCATTTACCCGGGCCGCGGGTTCCTGGTCACGGACGCGCTCGTAACCAATTTCCACCTGCCCGAGTCGACCCTGATCATGCTGGTCTGCGCCTTCGCCGGCTACCGGCGCGCCATGGCGGCGTACCGGCACGCCGTCGAAAGCGAATACCGCTTCTTCAGTTACGGGGACGCCATGTTCATAACCCGCAACGACGCCGCGGAGAACGCGGACGAGATAGCGCGGCTCAACGGGAGATAATTTTGGAATTCACGATAAGCAAAACCTGCGGCAAAGCGCGTCTCGGCGAACTCAGGTTCGCGCGGGGCGCGGTCCGCACCCCCGCGTTCATGCCGGTGGGAACCCGGGGAACCGTCAAAAGCCTGACCCCCGGGGAAGTCGCGGACACCGGCGCGGAGATGATTCTCGGGAACACTTTCCATCTGTGGCTCCGGCCGGGCTGCGACGTCATCCGCCGGCACGGGGGCCTGCACGGCTTCATGCGCTGGGAGAAGCCGATCCTGACCGACTCAGGCGGGTTCCAGGTGTTCAGCCTGGGGGCCCTCAGGAAACTCCGGGAAGAGGGGTGCTGGTTCCGGAACCCCGTGAACGGCGACCGGGTCTTCCTGTCCCCCGAGGTTTCCATGCAGATCCAGGAGGCGCTCGGCTCCGACGTCGTCATGCAGCTCGACGAATGCACCCGCTACCCGTCGACCCGCGAGGAGACGGAGAAATCCATGCGCCTGAGCCTCCGGTGGGCCGCGCGCTCCCGCGCGGAGTTCGACCGCCTCGGCAACCGGAACGCCCTGTTCGGCATAATCCAGGGCGGCGTCTGCGAGGATCTGCGCGAGGAATCCCTGAACGGGCTGCTCGGCATCGGTTTCGACGGCTACGCGATCGGGGGCCTCGCCGTCGGCGAGCCGAAGGAGGACATGCGCCGGATCCTGGATTACATCGTCTGCCGCGTCCCGGCGGACCGGCCGAGGTACCTGATGGGGGTCGGCAAGCCCCAGGACATCGTGTCCGGAGTGCTCCGCGGCGTGGACATGTTCGACTGCGTGATGCCCACGAGAAACGCCCGGAACGCCCACATCTTCACGTCCGCGGGCGTGCTGCGCCTGCGCAACGCCCGGTACGCGGACGACACCGGGCCGCTCGATCCCGCGTGCGACTGCCCCGCGTGCGCGCGTTATTCCCGGGCCTACCTGCACCATCTCGACCGGTGCGGCGAAATGCTCGGGGCCAGGCTCAACACCCTGCACAACCTGCGGTTTTACGAGCGCCTGATGGAAACGATCCGGGAAAACATCGCCAGGGGCACCCTGGAGGAATTCGCCGCCCGGTTCTTCGAGATCTACCCCGAGGACGGGTGACGCCCGGACCGGGCGTCGGGAAATAAAAATGCCAAACGCCCGCGTTTCATATATAATGCTGAATCGAGTTTTACTTTTTTAAAATCCGGGAGTGAAAATGAACTTATTTCCTGTTGCGTACGCCGAAGAGGCCGCCGAGGCGGCCCAGGCGGCCGCCGGCGCGGCCGGGGGGACCGACGCTCCGGTGCCCGCGGCGCCGGACTTCAGCTTTTTGATTTTAATGGCCTGCGTCTGCGTGTTCTTCTACTTTCTGGTGCTGAGGCCGGGCAGCAAGAAAAACAAGGAGCGCGCCGAGTCCCTGAAAAAACTGGCCGTGGGCGACGAAGTCCTGACCAGCGGCGGCATCATCGGCAGGATCGCGAAAATCAACGACGAGCTCGACGTGCTCACCGTCGAGATCAGCCCCGGCCTGCAGATCAAGATCGGCAGGCAGTACGTCGCGAGTCCCATGCCCAAGGGCACGTACGACGAGCGCAAAGCCGAGCCGGCCAAGTCAAAGAAATAAATCGCGCGGTTTCCCGGCGGGGAAGGGGCGGCCCGCCCCTTCCCCGGGAATGCTAAGGAGTGGGTTTTGCTGAACAAGTATCCTTTGTGGAAGAATCTGCTGATCGTCTTCGTGCTGATCGTCGGCGCCGTCTACGCGCTGCCGAACATCTACGGCGAGGATCAGGCGATTCAGATTAACGGCTCGAGGGGCATCACCCTGGAGAACGAAGACTATCTGAAGATCGAGAACCTGGTGAAGGAAGACTGCCCGGACTGCGAGGTCGAGCGGAACCTGGGCCAGGCCCTGATCAGATTCAAGGACAACGATCTCCGTCTGAAGGTCAAGGAAAAGCTGACGGCCGGGCTGGGCGACAATTACGTGGTCGCGCTCAATCTCGCCGCGGCCACTCCCGAATGGCTCAGGGAAATCGGCGCGCGTCCGCTCAAGCTCGGTCTCGACCTGCGGGGCGGCCTGCACTTCCTGATGGAAGTCGACATGGAAGAGGCCATCAAGAAGATCGTCACGCAGACGATCCAGGACTTCCGCTCCGAGCTGCGCGAGGAGCGGATCCGCCTCTCGGGGATCCGGGCCGAGGGCCAGGACGTGGTGGTCGTTTTCCGCGAGGATGAGGCGCTCGCTCGGGCCGAGGAGATCCTGAAGGAGCACCACGGCGACATGACCTTCGAAAAGGAGGGCGCCGACGGGCTTGAGCTCAGGGCCGTGATGAAACCCGAAAAGCTCAAGGAAGTCAAGACCTACGCCGTCGAGCAGAACATCAACATCATCAGGAACCGCGTCAACGAGCTCGGCGTCGCTGAGCCGCTGGTGCAGCGGCAGGGTTCCGACCGCATCATCGTCGAGCTTCCCGGCATCGAGGACTCCGCGCGGGCCAAGGAAATCCTCGGCGCCACCGCCACCCTGGAGTTCAGGCTCGTGGATCAGGCGGCCGACCTGCAGAGCGCCGCGAGCGGGACGGTGTCCTCCAACGACGAGATCCTCAACGACCGGGAGGGGCGGCCGGTGGTTGTCACCAAGCACGTCATCCTGACCGGCGATCACATCATCGACGCGAAGAGCGGCATGGACGAGAACGGCACCCCCGAGGTCAACATCAGCCTCGACTCCAAGGGCGGGAGCACCATGTCCAACTTCACCCGCGACCACATCGGCCAGCCGATGGCCACGAACTTCATCGAGTATAAGGTGGCCGACGGCGAGACCGGCGCGGACGGCGCGGTCAAGTTCCGGAAGGTGCAGCAGATTATCAACGTGGCGACCATTCAGGCGCGCCTCGGCAACAGGTTCCGCATCACGGGGCTCGACAGCCCCACCGAGGCGCACAACCTCGCGCTGCTCCTCAGGGCCGGCGCGCTGATCGCCCCGATCCAGATCGTCGAGGAAAGGAACATCGGCCCGAGCCTCGGCCGCCAGAACATCACCAACGGTCTGAACGCCATGCTGTACGGCCTCGCGTTCCTCGCGGTGTTCATGATCATTTACTATAAGTTCTTCGGCCTCATCGCCAACCTGGCGCTGATCTTCAACCTGTTCCTGCTGGTGGGCGTGATGTCCATGATCCCCGGGGCGACCATGACGCTCCCCGGCATCGCGGGCATCGTGCTGACCATCGGCATGGCGGTCGACGCCAACGTGCTGATTTTCGAGCGTATCCGCGAGGAGCTGCGGGCCGGGCGCGGCGTGCAGCAGTCCATCGACCTCGGTTACGAGAAGGCGTTCGTCACCATCTTCGACTCGAACCTGACTTCGATTCTGGTGGCGCTGATTCTGTTCGCGGTCGGCACCGGCGCGGTCAAGGGCTTCGCCCTCGTGCTGATGATCGGCCTGGTCTGCTCCATGTTCACGGCCGTGACCTGCTGCCGGGCGATCGTCAACGCGATCTACGGCGGCCGCACCGTCAAGTCGCTCTGGATTTAGCGGGGGAGGAAAGAAATGCTACAGTTCATAAAAACCGGAACGGTCATCCCGTTCATGAGTATCGCCAAGCACGTCGAGGTCCTCTGCGTCATAGCGGTGCTCTTTTTCACCGGCATGCTGTGCTTCAAGGGCCTCAACTGGGGGCTCGACTTCACCGGCGGCGTGGTCATAGAGGTGCAGTACCCGCAGGTCGCCGATCTCGACCGGATCCGCGCCGATCTGGCCGGGGGCGGCGTGGGCGGCGCCGTGGTGCAGAATTTCGGGACCACCCGGGACGTGTCCATCCGCATCCAGCCCAAGAACGACGAAAACCAGAAAGACATCACCGAGAAGGTCAAGCAGGTCGTCGCCTCCGAAGCCCCGGAAGCGGTGATCAGCCGGTCCGAGTACGTGGGCCCGGCCGTGGGTCAGGAGCTGGTGGTGAGCGGGGTCATCGCCGTGCTGCTCTCCCTCGTGGTGCTCCTCGTGTACATCGCCGCGCGGTTCGAGTGGAGAATGGCCACCGGGGCGATTATTTCGCTCGCGTACGACGTCATCGTGGTGCTGGGCATTTTCTCGCTCCTCAACATCGAGTACGACCTGACCGTGCTGGCCGCCGTGCTCACGGTCATCGGCTACTCCCTGAACGACAAGATCGTGGTGTTCGACCGGATCAGGGAGAACGCCCGCCGGCTCCACCGGATGGCCATGCCCGATCTGTTCAACATTTCGCTTACGGAGACGCTGTCCCGAACCATCATCACCTCCGGCACGACCCTCATCACCGTGGTGGCGCTGCTCGTGTTCGGGGGCGAGATGATTTACGGCTTCTCCCTGGCGCTGCTCATCGGCATCGTGTTCGGCACGTTCTCGTCGATCTACGTGGCTTCGACCTGGCCGCTCCTGCTCGGGATAACCAGGGAAAATCTCCTGATCACCGAAGTGAAGAAGGACGTCGAGGACATTTCGGAGACGTACTGACGGATCCGGTCCCGCCGGAACCGCGAACCGTTCGCGCCGCGCGGGCGCGGGCGGTTTTTTTTCCCCGGAGCGCCCGGCGCGGCGATTTATTTGCCCGTTCCCCTCCGTACGGCTGTATAAAGCGGGGCGGCTATTATATAATGAAAACAAGGCGGGGTTTCCGGGCCCCGGCGGCGCGTCCCCGCGCGTCCGGAATCCGGGAAAAAGGCGGCCGGGCGGGCCGCGGCAGGTAGACAATGCTCAAGAAACTGTTTTTCGTATTGCAGGGCGCGGCGCTGATCCTCGCCGCCGTCGCGGGATGCTCGTCCGCGGGCCCGGACGCGGCCCGGGAGCCGGCCGCGGCGGCCGCTCCGGAGGACGGCCGGATCGATCCCGCGTTCATCAAGGTGGAACTGCCCCGCGTGATCAAGCCGGCGGAGCAGATGAAGCTCATCCAGCTGTCCCAGATCATGGATTCCAAAAAGCTCACCAAACTGCAGATGAGCGCGGCCATGTGGCAGCGGTCCGAGCTTTATTCCTCCTGGGGCCTCGATTTCCTGGCCTCCCTCGGCCTGCTCGGCTGCTTCGGCGCCGACAGCCAGAACGCCGACTGCTACCGCGATTTCGGCGTGATCATGTACTCCTACAGCAAGTTCATCGAAGCGTACGACGCCCTGGACGCGGCCATCGAGCTCAATCCGCGGGACATGCCGTCGTACTTCCACCGGGGCATGGCGCTTTACTACGGCAAGCGCGAAAAAATGGCCGTGGACGATCTGTACAAGGTTTACCTGAGCGACCGGCAGGATCCGTATTACCAGATGTGGCTGTTCTACGCGGAAAACGCGGTCGACCCCGCGAACGCCAGGGAAAAGCGGCTCGAGCGCTACCGGATGATCAACGTCAAGGAACTGCTGTTCGGCACCAAACTGCTCGAGGTGTATCTCGGCGTCAGGACCGAGCGGGATCTCTGGGATCATATTTTCGACGGGGCCAAAGATTACGTCGAGAGAAACGAACGGCTCTGCGAGGCGTATTTCTACATGGGCAAGCTCCATCTCCTGAACGGGGAGAAGACCAGGGCCGCGGATTACTTCAAGCTCGCGCGCACGACCAACGTCAATTACTTCCTGGAGTACAACAACGCCCTGCTGGAGCTGCATATGCTCGACACGGCCAACGAATACGACGATATCGGCTACGACGAGAAGATTCTGAACCGGGAAGAGGACGGGGAGTAGCCCGGCCGGGGATTTTTTCCCCGGGGGGATCCCCGGCACCGGCGGGCCGCCGCGGGCGGGCGCCGGATTTTTTTGTCCACAGGGAAGCGGCACAAGGCTATGGAAGGCGAAAACGGGCGGGCGGATTTTTCAATCCTCGGCAACATGACGGTGATTCTGACGGAGCCCACTCATTTGGGCAACGTGGGATCCGCCGCGCGGGCCATGCGGACCATGGGACTCTCGCGGCTGCGGGTGGTGACCGCGGCGGGGGAGGTCGCGACCCCGGAGGCCCTCGCCCTCGCCAAGGGCGGGGCCGGGATCCTGCGCGGGGCGGAGCTGTTCGGGACGCTGGACGAGGCGCTTTCCGACGTCGCCCTGGCGGCCGCCGCCTCGGCCCGGCTCAGAAGCGTGGGCCCGCCGCTTTTCCCGGCGCGGGAGGCCGCGGAAAAGATCGTGCCGCATCTCCGCGCGGGCACGAAATGCGCTTTGGTCTTCGGCCGGGAAAGCAGCGGCCTGACCAACGATGAGCTCCTGAAGTGCGACATGCACGTGCGCATCGACGCCGACCCGGAATACTCCTCCCTGAACCTCGCCATGAGCGTGCAGGTGCTCGCCTACGAGCTCAGGCAGGCGGTTCTCCGGGAGCCGGGAATCCGGGAAGATCCCGGTCCGGACGGCGGCCCGGGGGAGCCGCGCAAGCCTTCGCACGCCGACATGGAGGCGTTTTACGCTTTTATCGAGCAGAACCTGCGCGGCTGCGGTTTTCTCAAGCCGAACCACAACGGCGCCGTGATGGGGCGGATCCGGCGGGTCTTCGCGAAGGCCGACCTGACCGCCCGCGAGCTGAGCATTATCCGCGGTTCGCTGGCTTCGGCCATCCGGCACGCGGGCGGGCGGCGGTCCGGCTGAAACCCCGGAAAACCGATAAATATTATCAGTTTTATAGCCTTTGCCGGGGGGCGCGCGTATTGGCCGGGGGCCGGAGTCGTGCTATGATCACAAAACCCCCGCATTCGCGTCGCGGCGGCTCCGGGCGGGGCGGTTCACACGGCATATACCGGCATAAAATCAAAACAAGGGAGTGGCGCGCGCATGAACGACGAGATAAAGAACGCGGACGACCGCTTTACCCCGAGCGACCCCAAGGTAGAATGCCTCGAAAAGCTCAGGCGGGCCAAAGTGCGGATGTCGAGGCAGCGCCTGGAACTGCTCGATCTCCTGTTCGAGGGAAGCTACCGGTGCGCCAAGGAGTTTTACTTCGTGGCCCACTCCCGCAACCCGCGTCTGGGCATGTCCACCGTGTACCGGTTCCTGCGGGTCCTGTACGACGCCGGCGTCATCGCGAACAGCCGCATGATCGACGTCAGCTGCGCGGGCTGCACCTTCAAAGCCCTGACCGCCGGGGACGACGGCGGCCGCGAGTTCATCGCGGACGGCATCGGTTTCCGGGAACTGCTGCGCCTCGGCATGGTGGTGAAGGGCCTGATCGGATCCGACGAAAAGATCGACGTCAAAATGGCGGGCGATTCGGTGCGCATTTCGGTCCGCGACAAAAGCTGACTTCTTCTTCCGGGGCCCGCGCCCGCGGTTCCCGCCATCCGCGACTTTCCCCGGCGGCCCGGCGCCGCCGCGCGCCGCGGGCGTTAACTTACGCGCCCGCCGGTGCTATAATGCGAAACCGTTCAACCTTTTTTATCTTTCTCTTTCCCGGGGGCTGCCTTTATGAACCTTCCCGTATATCTTGACTACGCCGCCACCACTCCCGCCGATCCCCGGGTCGTCGCCCGCATGACGGAATGCCTGGGGCGGGAGGGGAACTTCGGGAACCCGGCCTCGAAGTCCCACGTTTACGGCTGGCGCGCCGCCGAGGCGGTGGACGTCGCCCGGGAGCGGATCGCCGATCTCATCGGCGCCGACTCCCGGGAGATAATTTTCACCTCGGGGGCCACCGAGAGCGACAACCTGGCGATCGTCGGCACGGCCCTCGCGCACCTTAACGGCCCGCGCAAAAAAATCGTCACCTCCGCTACCGAGCACAAGGCCGTGCTCGATCCCTGCGCTTACCTTAGATCCCTGGGCTTCGAGGTCGTCGTCGTCCCGCCCGGTCCGGACGGGCGGGTGACCCCCGAAGCGCTGGCCCGGGAGATCGACGGCGGCACCCTGCTCGTCAGCGTCATGCACGCCAACAACGAAACCGGCGTCGTCCAGGACATAGCCGGGCTCGCCCGGGTCGCCAAGGCGCACGGGGCGCTGTTCCACAGCGACTGCGCCCAGAGCGCGGGCAAGATCCCCCTGGACGTCCGGAGCGTCCCCGCCGACTACCTGTCGCTCTGCGCCCACAAACTCTGCGGCCCGAAAGGGATCGGCGCGCTGTACGCGCGCGCGGGCGCCCCGCGGCCGCTGCCGCTCATCCGCGGCGGGGGCCACGAAATGGGCATGCGCAGCGGCACGCTCCCCGCGCACCAGATCGCGGGCATGGGCGAGGCCTTCGCCATCGCCCGCCGCGAGATGAAAGAGGAGGGGGCGCGCGTCGCCGCGCTCCGGGACCGGCTCGCCGGGGCGCTCCTCGCCCTGGAGGGCGTTGCGGCGAACGGCGCCGCCGGCGAGCGCCTGCCCGGGATCCTGAACGTCACGTTCCGGGGCGTGAACGGGGAAAGCCTGATGCTGGCGCTGCGCGATCTCGCCGTGTCGACGGGTTCGGCCTGCACCTCGGCGTCCCTCGATCCCTCCCACGTGCTCAGGGCCATGGGGCTGAGCGACGCCGACGCGCACTCCTCGATCCGCTTCAGCCTCGGGCGCTTCACCACGGAGGAGGAGATCGACTTCGCGATCGATCTGGTTTCCCGGGAATACCCGAAGCAGAAAAAACACGGCGGCTTCTGGACCGTGTGACGTCATTACCCGTTCCGCCGGGCGGAGCCCGGCCGTGAGGACAAACGCGATGGACGCGAACGAAGAATTTCCCCGCATCAAGGTTTTCCGCTCGGACCGGGGCGCGGCGCGGGCGCCGTTCCTCCCGGACGCCCGGCTGAGCTTCGGCGCCGCGGGGGCGCTGATCCACGCGGACCCGGACCGGAGCGCGCCGGATCGGGAAACCGTCCAGGCCGCGGCCAAAGAACTCGCCGGGCTCGGCTACCGGCGGGCCGAACTCGCCGCCGCGGACGGGCGGGACTGGCCGGCGGAGGAGGCGTACGCCTTCTTCCTCGGCTTCCGGTCGGTAAGGCACGGCGCCGACATAGTGTACCCGGAGCGTCTCGCGCACGACGAACTTTTCATGACGACGATCCGCGTGATCGGCTGGCTCCGCGACGTGACCGACGAGCCGGCCTCGGCCCTGACTCCCGAAAGCTACGCGGGATACCTGGAAAAGCTCAACGATCTCGCGGGCGGGAAACTCGCGATCTCCGCCCTGCGGGGGGAGGAACTCGCGCGGGCCGGGGCCGCGGGGCTCCTCGCCGTCGGCGCCGGCAGCGCCGCGCCGCCCTGCCTTTACGAAATCGACTGCAACCCGTCGGGCGATCCGCGCGAACCCGTGTTCGCGGCCCTCGTCGGCAAAGGCATAACCTTCGACACCGGCGGCTGCAGCCTCAAGCCCGCCGGGCTCATGGTGTCCATGCATTCGGACATGTGCGGGTCGGCGACGGTCGCCGCCGCGGCCGCGCTGCTCGCGGCCCGCGGTTTCGGAAAACGGATCCGGGCCTTCCTGTGCTGCGCCGAGAACATGGTGTCCGGTTCGGCGATGCGCCCCGGCGACGTCATCCGCTATCCCAACGGCGTGAGCGTCGTCGTGGGCAACACCGACGCCGAGGGGCGGCTCGCGCTGGCGGACGGGCTGCTCCGGGCGGCCGCCGTCTCCCCGGAGTACATCGTCGACGCGGCCACCCTCACCGGAGCGGCGAAAGTCGCGCTCGGCCGGGACTACAACGCGGCGCTGAGCTACAACCCGGAGCTCACGGCCCGCTTCGCCGCGGCCGCCCGGGCGGCGGGGGAGCGCGCCTGGCCGCTGCCCCTCGAGGAGTTCCACGCGGCCGCCCTCAAATCACCGTTCGCCGACGTCACCAACGCGCCTTCCGGCGATTCCGTCCCGGGCGCGTCCGCGGCGGCGGCCTTCCTCGGCTTTTTCGTGCCGAAGGAGAAGCGCGGCGCGTGGCTGCACGTCGATCTGGCGGCCGCCTACCGCAAAACCCCCGACCGGCTGTACCAGGCCGGGGCCACGGGCCACGGGGCGCGGTCGCTGGCCGGCTTCATAGCCGCCCTGGCCGGGGAATGACCCCGGCCGGGACCGGCCCGGGCCGCGTCCCGAAACGGGGCGATCGAGATCACAGATCACATTTTGAGCACAGTTTCATGACAACTCGCGGCCCGTGAATTATTCTAATCGCCTGAACCGAAGATTTTTATGCCGTAATGCCGACTAAGGAGCGTTTCCATGGCTGTCGAAAGAACTTTTTCCATTATCAAACCCGATGTCGTGGCGAGGAACCTTATCGGGGACATCTACCACCGGTTCGAGAACGCCGGCCTGCGGATCGTCGCCGCGAAGATGGTGCACCTCAACCGCGAGGAGGCTTCCGGCTTCTACTGCCATCTCCGCTCCAAGCCGTTCTTCGAGGATCTGCTCGCCTTCATGATGTCCGGGCCCATCATGGTCCAGGTGCTCGAGGGCGAGGACGCGATCCGGCGCCACCGCGAGATCATCGGCGAAACCGATCCGAGAAAGGCCCGGGCCGGCTCCATCAGGGCCGACTACGCCGTCGACATCGATCAGAACGCCGTGCACGGCTCCGACAGCGTGGAGTCCGCGGAAAAGGAAATAGCCTATTTCTTCACCAACGAGGAGCTCTGCCCGAGAACCAGATAGTTCCGGCGGGGCGTCACGGTTTGTCTCCGCGGGGAGCCGCGGGAGGAGAGCGCGCATGACGGGAAAAATCAAAAACATTGTCATCCTCACCGGGGCGGGCATTTCCGCCGAGTCCGGGATCCCGGTGTTCCGGTCCGAGACCGGCCTGTGGGAGCAGCACCGGGTCGAGGACGTGGCCACCTACGAGGGCTTCGAGCGGAACCGGGCCCTGGTGCACGAGTTCTACAACAAAATGCGCCGCAACCTGAAAAACGTGTCCCCGAACCCGGCGCACAAGGCGCTGGCCAAACTCGAGCGGCGGTGGGAGCGGGGCTCGGTCTGGGTCGTCACGCAGAACATCGACAACCTGCACGAGGCCGCCGGCTCCGAGAACGTGATCCACATGCACGGCGAGCTCACCCGGATCAACTGCGAAAGATGCGGCGAGGTGTTCGACTGGACGGAGGACTCCACCCCGGAGACGAAGTGCCCGTCCTGCGGCGCGAAGGCGATGCGCCCGCATATCGTCTGGTTCGGCGAGGTGCCCTTCGGCATGGACCGGATCGCCGATCTCCTGTCCTCGGCCTCGCTGTTCATATCGATCGGCACGTCCGGCGTGGTGTACCCCGCCGCGGGGTTCGCCCGGATGGCCCGGGCGAGCGGCGCCTTCAACGTGGAGTTCAACCTGGACCGGTCGGCGACGGCCGGATACTTTAACGCGGGCGTGTACGGGAAGGCCGGGGAGACCCTGCCGCCGTTCGTCGACAGCCTGCTCGAGCGCGGGGATCTGTCCTTCCTGAAAAAGTGACGCGGGCGGCGCGGGCCGGCCCGGGGACGGGGGCGTCGGGAGACGCTCCCGTCCTTTTTTTGGGCGGCAATATTGTCAAGACAGTAAAGCGTATTTTTGCTATAATGCCGCAAACGTTTGTGTACGCATTTTAACTTGGGTTCGCGCAGCATCGGGATGTCGCCGGGAAAGATCAATCTGCTGGACCTGGACCGCGAGGGCATGAGGAAGTTCATGACCGGTCTGGGGGAAAAGCCGTTCAGGGCGGATCAGGTCATGAAATGGATCTACCGTTTCGGGGCCGAAAGCTTCGAGGGGATGACCGACGTCAACAAGGCCCTGCGCGCGAAGCTCGCGGAAACCGCGTACATCGGGGCGCCCGCGGTAAAAAGGGAGCTCCGGGGCGCCGACGGCACGATCAAGTGGGCGCTGGACGCGGGCGGCGGCCAGCTCGTCGAGTCCGTTTACATCCCGGAGGAGGGCCGGGCCACGCTGTGCGTGTCGACCCAGGTCGGCTGTCCGGTGAAATGCCCGTTCTGCGCCACCGGGGCGCAGGGTTTCAACCGCAACCTCGCCGCCTCGGAGATAATCGGGCAGGTGTGGCGCGCGGTCTCGGTCCTGGGCTTCAGCCCGGATCCGAAGCGCCGGGCCGTGGACAACGTGGTGCTCATGGGCATGGGCGAGCCCCTGCTGAATTTCGGGAACGCGGTCACGGCCATGCGGCTGATGCTGGACGATTTCGGATTCGGGCTCTCCAAGCGGCGGGTCACCCTGTCGACGTCGGGGATCGTCCCGGGGATCGACCGGCTCGGGGAGGAGATCGACGTCGCGCTGGCCCTGTCGCTGCACGCCCCCGACGACGGGCTGCGGGACCGGCTGGTGCCGCTCAACCGCAAATACCGGATCGCCGACGTCCTGGCCGCGGCGCGGCGCTACACCGCCAAATCGAAAGCCAACGGCGGCAGGGTCACGATCGAGTACGTGCTGCTCGCGGGGGTGAACGACCGGCCGGAGCACGCGCGGGCGCTCGCGCGGGTGCTCGCGGAGACCCCGTGCAAGATCAACCTGATCCCCTTCAACCCGCATGAAGGCAGCGTTTTCGGAAGGCCGGATCCCGCGGACGTCGACAGATTCCACCGGATTCTGCTTGACCGCGGCTACACCGCGGTCACCCGCAAAACCCGCGGCGACGACATCAGGGCCGCCTGCGGCCAGCTCGCGGGAGAGGTCAGGAACAAACTGGCGGACGCGGCCGCGTCCGGGGCGGAAAGCCCGCAGTAAAAAAAGGAACCAAGGAACATGATAAGGAACATTGTTTTGACGGCGCTGGCGGCGGCCGCGCTCGGGGGTTGCGTGACCTCGAAGGAGATCATCGTGGGCCGCGACGCGGACGGCAAGGAGATCACGCGCAACGCCGCCGAGATCGACTACAAGAAGGCCTCGCAGGCGCGGATCGATCTCGCCATGAGCTTCATGCAGCAGCGCGAGATGAGATCGGCCAAGGAAAACCTCAACATCGCCGAGGAGTACAATCCCGACTCGGAGAACCTCAATCTGGCCTGGGGCCGCTACTACACCATCGTGGGAGACTTCGGCAACGCCGAAAAGAAGTATCAGAAGTCCATCGACGACTTCCCGGAATCCGGCCTGAGCTACACCCACTACGGGCACTTCCTTTGCGGGAGGAAAGAGTACGACCGCGGCCTCGAGATGCTCATGAAGGCCGTGACCTTCCCCAAGTTCACGATGATGAGCCTCGCCTACCAGACCGCCGCCCAGTGCTCCTACGACGCCGGCCGGACCGACGACGCGAAGATGTACTTCGAGAAAGCCATGAGCTACGGCGGGAACAGCCCCGGGCTGCTTTACAACTACGCGTACTTCAGCCTCGAGAGCGGCGATTACGCCAAGGCCGACTCGCTGATGCACAACTACGACATGTTCCAGCACCCCGAAACGGAGCAGACCCTGTTCCTCAAGATCCGGATCGCCCAGAAGACCGGCGAGTACGCCACTTCGGAGGTTCTGGGCAAGCGGCTCCTCAAGTACTATCCGAAGAGCGAGGAAGCCAAAAAATTCAAGGCGGGAGAGTACTGATCTCCCGAGCGAGGTGAAAAATGACTGAAAACACGGCAAACGGCGCGGGCGGCGAATCCGCGAAACTCCTCGGTGACAAGTTCCGGGCGGCCCGCGAGAAAAACGGCGCCACCCTGACCCAGGTCTCGGAACAGCTCAACATCCGGAGCTACCTGCTCAACGATATGGAAAAGGGCCGGTTCGGCCATCTCAAGCTCGGCGACTGCCTGGCGTACGCCAAATACCTGGGCGCGGACATTTCCGTGGACGAGATCAGGCAGGCGAAGGCCGCGCAGACCCGGGACGCCCCGGCGGGCCGTCCGGACCGCAGGGTCTACATCGGGGCGGCCGTCGCGATCGGTCTCGTCGCCCTGGCCGCGGCGGTCCTGTCCGCGCTTTCGGGCGGGGACGGCGACAAGAACGCCGCGGGCGAGGGCGGCGAGCGCGGCGTCATCGAGTTCCGCGCCGACGGTCCCGCGCTCCCGAAAGACAAGGCGCTCGCGGAAGGCGTCGACAACGACGTGACCGTTTCCGCCCCGCCCGCGCGCGAACCCGTTTCCGAGCCCGCCGCGCCCGGGCCGGCTCCGGCCGGCGCGGACGCGATCGCCGGGCCGGGAGCCGAGCCGGGCTCCGCCGCCCCGGCGGACGAGCCGGTGTTCAAAGCCCTGCCGGACGTCATTCCGGAAACGGCCGAGCCTTACGCCCCCGAGGGAGCGCCCCTCGACGGGGTGGTGGTGGGTCCCGCCGCGGGCGGATCCGAAACCGCGGCTCCCGCGCCGGCCCCGGCGCCTTCCGCGGCCCCGGCTCCGGAGGCTCAGCCGGCCCCGCAGCCCGCCCCCAAACCCGCGGTTAAGCCCGCCCCGAAGCCCAAACCCGCGGCTAAGCCCGCCCCGAAGCCCGCGGCCAAGCCGGCCGCCGGATCCGCGGCGGCGCCGGGACGCGTGAAGGCGACGGGTCTCAAAGCCGGCCAGGTGGTGTCGCTCGCCGAGGAGATGGGCTACAAGAAGCCCGCCGCGGCCAAGGACGGACCCGCGAAGAGCGGGGCTCCCGCGGCCAAAACGATTCGGACGGCTCCCGCCAAAGCGGCTCCCGCCGCGCCGGCCGCGTCCGGGCGCGTGAAGGCGACCGGCCTCAAGGCCGGCCAGGTGGTGTCGCTCGCCGAGGAGATGGGCTACAAGAAGCCCGCCGCGGCCAAGGACGGATCCGTAAAGAGCGGGGCTCCCGCGGAGCCGGCGAAGACGGACGGGGCCGCCGGCGCGGCGCCGTAACGGAGGACGATTTTGACAGAACCGATCAAGAGACGCCCGACCCGCCGCATCATGGTGGGTAACGTCCCCGTGGGCGGGGACGCCCCGGTGTCGGTGCAGAGCATGACCTCCACCGCAACGGAGGACGTCGCGGCCACCGTCGCGCAGATCGGCAGGATCGCCGCGGCGGGCGCCGACATCGTCAGGGTGAGCGTGCCGAACGCGCGGGCCGCCGAGGCTTTCCGGGAAATAAAGCGGGCCTCGCCGATCCCCGTGGTGGCCGACATCCATTTCGACTACCGCATCGCGCTCAAGGTCGCGGAGTACGGCGCCGACTGCCTGCGCATCAATCCCGGCAACATCGGCGGGGAGGACAAGATCCGCGCCGTGATCGACAGCGCGCGGGATCACGGGATCCCCATCCGCATCGGCGTCAACGCCGGGTCGCTCGAGAAGGATATCCTCGAGCGCTACGGCGAGCCGGTCCCCGAGGCGCTGGTGGAGTCGGCGCTGCGCCACGCCGCCATTCTCGAGCGCTACGATTTCCCCGATTTCAAGGTGAGCGTCAAGGCGTCGGACGTGTTCACCGCGTACGAGGCCTACAAACTCCTGAGCCGGAAAATCGAACAGCCGCTCCATCTCGGCATAACCGAGGCGGGCGGCCCGCGCCGGGGCACGGTCATGAGCGCCGCGGGGCTTTCCTGGCTGCTCCGGGAAGGCATCGGCGACACCATGAGGGTGTCCCTCGCCGCCGACCCGGTGGAGGAGGTTAAGGTCGCCTTCGACATTCTCCGGGTGCTCGGGCTGCGCTCGCGGGGCGTCAACGTCATCGCCTGCCCGACCTGCTCGCGCCGGGGCTTCGACGTCGTCGCCGCGGTGAACGAGCTGGAGCGGCGGCTCGCCGACGTCACGGAGCCGGTCGACGTGGCCCTGATGGGCTGCGTGGTGAACGGCCCCGGCGAGGCCGCGCGGGTGGACGTCGCCGCGTGCGGGGCCGGCGGCGGCAAAAGTTACATTTACGAGGACGGGACGAGGGTGGACCGCGTCGACAACGCGCGCGTCGCGGACGAGATCGAAAGGCGCGTCCGCGCCCGCGTCGCCGCCCGGGCGGCCGCGAAGGCCGGTTCCGGCCTTTAGCCCGTCGTTACAGGAAACCAGTTAAGTTGGCGGTTAAAATAAGCGCGATCCGGGGCATGAACGATCTGCCGCCCCCGGAAAGCGGCATGTGGCGGCAGGTCGAGGACACGCTGAAAGAGACGGCGTCCTCGTTCGGCTTCGCCGAGATCCGCTTCCCGGTGCTCGAGAAAACCGGCCTGTTCCGGCGAGCCATCGGCGAGGTCACCGACGTGGTGGAAAAGGAAATGTACACCTTCACGGACCGGGACGGCGACTCGCTCTCCCTGCGTCCGGAGGGCACGGCGGGGTGCGTGCGGGCCTGCCTCGAGAACGGCATGCTGCGCGGCGGCGAGCAGCGGCTCTGGTACGCGGGGCCGATGTTCCGCCACGAGCGGCCGCAGAAAGGCCGCTACCGGCAGTTCCACCAGTTCGGCTGCGAGGTGTTCGGGCTGACGGGCCCGGACATCGACGCCGAGATCGTGGCCTTCACGGCCGAGGTTCTCGCGAAGCTGGGCCTGACCGGGCACGTGACCCTGCAGCTCAACTCGCTCGGCTCGGCGGCGGAGCGCGCGGTCTACCGGAAGGCGCTGGTGGCTTTCCTTGAGGAGCGCGCCGACGCCCTCGACGAGGATTCCCGGCGGCGGACGGCCGTCAACCCCCTGCGCGTCCTGGACAGCAAAAACGAGGAGGTCGCCGCGGTCCTCAAAGACGCCCCGAAGCTCTCCGACTGTTTCGGGGAGGAGACGAAGGCCCATTTCCGGGGGCTGCGCGAAAGGCTGGACGCCCTGGGCGTCCGCTACGAGCTCAACGACCGGCTGGTCCGGGGCCTCGACTACTACAACCTGACCGTGTTCGAGTGGGTCACGGACGCGCTCGGCGCCCAGGGCACCGTGTGCGGCGGCGGCCGCTACGACGGCCTGGTGGAGGAGCTCGGCGGCCCCCCGACCCCGGCGGTGGGCTTCGCCGTGGGCATGGAGAGGCTCATGCTGCTGCTCGGGAGCCTGGGGCTGGTCAAACCCGCGCCCGCCGCGGACGTCATAATCCTCGCGATGGGCGCCGAAGCGGAGAAGGGGCAGCTCGGCCTCGCGCTGGAGCTCCGCCGGGCGCTCCCCGGGCTCGGCGTCCTGACGCACTGCGGGGGCGGCAAATTCAAAAAACAGATGGCTCACGCCGACAGGTCGGGGGCGCGCTTCGCGGTGATCGTCGGCGACGACGAGATCGCCCGCGGCGCCGTCAGCGTCAAGGACCTCCGGACGGGTGAGCAGAAGACCATCGAAAGGGCGGCGGCCGCCGCTTATTTCAAAAGCGTATTTTAGAAGGAGCATACAATGGATGTTTTCGAGGCTGACGCGCAACAGCGGGAAGAAGAACTGCACAAGTGGTGGCAGGACAACTGGAAGGGCATCGTTTCGGGCGTGATCCTGGCGATCGTCATCATCACGGCCGTCTTCTGGTACCGGGACTACGCGCGGAACCAGCGCTACCGCAACGCCGCCGAGTTCTACTCGACGGTGATGAGCGCCGACAAGGCCGACCCCAAGAGCGTCGAGGCCATCAAAAGCTTCATCGAGACGCACCGCCGCGACGTTTACAGCCAGCTGGCGGCGCTGAGCCTCGCCAAGCAGTTCGTCGGCGAGAAGAAATTCGCGGAGGCCGCGGAGATCCTTTCCGGATCGATCGGGGCGGCCCGCGACGGCATTCTCGACGACATCATCCGGCTCCGGGTCGCGCGGATCTCGCTCGAGCTTAAAAAATACGACGAGGCCGGGGCTTATCTCGACGCGATCGGGAACGCCGACTCGTTCAAATTCGAGATCGCGGCCCAGCGGGGCGACATCGCCTACGCCGCGGGCAAGACCGAAGAGGCGTTCAAGCTCTATTCCGAAGCCCTGACCCTGGCGGATCCGGACGAGGACGTCACGCTGATCAAGATGAAGAAGGACTCGCTCAACTTCGCGCCCGGCGTCAAGGCGAACCTGGACGGAACGGCTCCCGCCGGGAAGGAAGCGGCCGCCGGCAAGGCTCCGGCGGAGGGCGCCCCGGAGGCTGACGGCGTGACCGGCGCGTCGCCGGCGGCCGGCGCCGACGGCGCGGCCGGCAAGGACGCCAAGGACGCCAAGGACGCCAAGGACGCCAAGGACGCGGCCGCTCCGGAACAAACCGAAAAAAGCCCCGCGACGGGCAAATGACCGTCCGCCCCGGCGCGCGCCGGGGCTGATAACAGACACCGCACTGGGAGATTAACGCAGATGGCAAGCTTTTTCGGGAAAGGGCCGCTCGCGGCCGTGTTTCTGACGGCCGCGCTCGCGGGCTGCAATCCCGACGTGGACGTGTACCAGCCCGTGGAGGCCCCGCTGATCACCAACTCCGAGGAGATCCGGATCGTGTGGAGCACCTCCGTGGGCCCGGGCGTGGGCGGCTACTACAACCAACTGACCCCCGTGTTCGACGAGGTGAAGGTTTACGCCGCGTCGCGGAACGGCGACGTTTACGCCCTGCGCAAGGAGGACGGCTCGCGCGAGTGGTACGCCGACCTCGGCGACGAGGAGGAGAACGACGACCGCCGCTCGGCCCGCCTGTCGGGAGGGCTCGCGCTGCAGTACGGGACCCTGTACGTCGCCAGCGAGAACGGGTACCTGTACGCGCTGGACGCGGAGGACGGCTCCCTGAAGTGGAAGGCCGAGGTGGGGCAGGAGGTCATGTCCGCCCCGGCGGCCGGCTATGACCGGGTCTTCGTGCTGACCGTCAACGGGCAGCTCATGGCCTTCTCCTCCGAAGACGGCAAAAAGCTGTGGAACACCGGCAACGACGGCGCCATCATCTCGCTGCGCGGCGACGGCAGCCCCGTGACGATCGCCGACAAGGTGGTGCTGTACGGGACCTCGTCGGGCAAGGTCAACATCGTGTCCCAGGAAAACGGCGTGCTGATCAACCAGATCCAGGTCAACGTGTCGAGCGGGGCCACGACGATCGCCCGTCTGAGCGACGTGAACAGCACTCCCGTCAGCATCCTCAACGAAGTGTACGCCGTGGCTTTCAACGGCAACCTGCAGGGCGTCCTGCTGCCCGACATGGCGCCGATCTGGCGGAGGCAGTACGCGTCGTGCCTGAACATGGCCAGCGACTCGAGCGACATCGCCATGACGGACGTGTCCGGCCACGTGTACGCCGTCATCAGGGTCGACGGAACGCAGCGCTGGGTGAACACGAGCCTGACCTACCGGAAGGTCACGGCGCCCGCGTATTACAAGCGCCACGTCGTCGTGGGGGACTACGAAGGCTTCCTCTACCTGCTGGACGACGCGACGGGGGAGATCAAATCCATGAACATGCTCGACTCGAGCGGGCTTTACACCGCCGCGGTTCCCGATGAGGATCTGCTGTTCGTGCAGTCGCGGGACGGCACCCTGTACGCCGTCGATCTGGCCGGCGAAAGCGCGGAAGAGGACTAGGAACGGCGGCGCGGCCGCGTTCCGGCTTATCGTATTTTGCGGACCGGCCCGCCCCTGGCGGGCCGGCCCCGGTTTTTAAGAGGAAGAGAATTTTGTCCAAGGTTGTCGCTCTGGTGGGACGCCCGAACGTGGGTAAGTCCACTCTGTTCAACCGTCTGACCAAAACGCGCGACGCGCTGGTGGCCGATTTCCCGGGCCTCACGCGGGACCGCAAGTACGGCCGCGCCGTCTACGGCGACCGCGAGTACATCCTGATCGACACCGGCGGCATCGACGGCAGCGAGGAGGGCATCGAGTCGCGCATGGCGGAGCAGTCCCTGCTCGCCATCGACGAGGCGGATCTGGTGTTCTTCCTGGTGGACGCCCGCGGCGGCCTGACCTCCGGCGATTACCTGATCGCGGATTACATCAGGCGGCACCGCAAGAAGACCGTGCTGGTGGCCAACAAGATCGACGGGCTCGACGCCGACGTCGCCACGGCCGAGTTGTACGCCCTGGGGATCCCGGACGTTTACCCGGTTTCCGCGGCCCACGGCCGCGGCCTCACCGCGCTGCTCGACGAGGCCCTCGCCCCGGTCCTGGCCGGGGAGGAGCGCGAGCCGCCCGCGCCCGGGCCTTTCGACGACCCGGAGGAGCTGAAGTGGGAAAAAGGCTTCGACTTCCTGGACAACGTGCCCGTGGATCAGGACGCCGGCGGCTTCGACTGGCACGCCTGGAAGGAGCGGCACGCGCTTAAGGACGAGGCGGGCCCGGACGGCGCGGCGGCCGCGGAGGAGACCGGGGAGGAGCGCGGCGCGTTCGCGGATCTGCCCATCAAGTTCGCCATCGCGGGCAAGCCCAACGTCGGCAAGTCGACCCTCACGAACCGCCTGCTCGGGGAAGACCGCGTCATCGTCTACGATCAGCCCGGCACCACCCGGGACTCCATCTACATCCCCCTGAAAAAAGACGGGCAGGACTACATCGTGATCGACACCGCCGGAGTGCGCCGGCGCAAGAAGGTCAGCGAGACCGTGGAGAAGTTCTCGGTGGTCAAGACGCTGAAGGCCATCGAGGACAGCAACGTGACCGTGCTCGTCATGGACGCCCGCGAGGGGGTCACCGACCAGGATCTCAGCCTGCTCGGCTTCGTCATCCAGAGCGGCCGCTCGGTGGTCATCGCCGTCAACAAGTGGGACGGGCTCGACCGGGAAACCAAGGATAAGATCAGGCGGGATCTGGAACTGCGCCTGGGCTTTGCCGACTTCGCGGAGATCCATTTCATCTCGGCGCTGCACGGCACCGGGGTGGGGCACCTTTTCGAATCGATACGCAGCGCCTACCGCTCGGCGACGACCCGGGTAAGCGCCTCCAAACTCACCCGCATCCTCGACATGGCGACCCGGGAGCTGCAGCCGCCGCTCTCGAAGGGGCGCCGGGTCCGGCTGAAGTTCGCCCACCCGGGCGGCTACAATCCCCCGCGCGTCATCATCCACGGGAACAAGACGGGCGATCTCACCGACGCCTACCGGCGCTACCTCAACAACTATTTCCGCAAGAGCCTCAATATCGTCGGCACCCCGATCAGCCTGGAGTTCCGCGACGGCGAGAACCCGTTCGAGGGGCGGAAGAACAAGCTGACCCAGAGCCAGATAAGGAAGCGCCGGCGCCTGATGGAGTTCGTGAAAAAGGCCCGGAAGGACCGCGGGAAGTAAGCGGGAAACCGCGCGGCGGTTCCGGCATGCGGAGACATGAAGAAAGGCGGCGGCCCCGGGGCCGCCGCCTTTCTTTTTTCGGGGCGCGCCCGTCCCGGCGTTTTTACGATAAACGGACGTTATCATGAAAAACGGCGGGCGCGGATCCCGTCAGCACAGCTTCGCCGCGACGCAGCCGGAGGCGGCGTCGTCGCGCTTCCAGTTCACGCGGCCGGAGCCGGACGCGCGCGGCACCAGGACGACGGAGGCGCCGTTCAGGCCGCCGTCCCGGACGGCGGTGGCGGTGATCACGCCGGATCTCACCTCGACCGAGGCGACGGGCCCGCCCGCGTAATCCCCGGGCGCGTAGAGCCGCCAGCCCTCGCCCCGGGCGCCGTTTGAGCACTCCGCGGGACCGCCCGACGGGGACTGTCCCTCGGGATAACCCGCGAAACCCGCCTCGGCGAGGCATAATTCCGCCTGGATCCGAACCTGCTCCGCCGCGAGGATCACCCCGGCGAAGGACGCCCTGGCCTCGGGTTTCTGCAGGGCTTCCCCCGCGGACGCGTCCGCCGGCGCGGGATTTTCGTCCCCGCCGCAGGCGCAGAGCGCCGCCGCGAGCGCCGCCGCGCTTAAAATAAGTCTGTTCATGTTGCTTTCCCCGCACTGTGTCCGGCGCGGGAACCGTCCCGCGCCGGTTTTGGTCAAACTTTCCGGAAAACCCCTTTCCGCGCCGTCTCCGCCCGCTCCCGCGGCGCGGGAGACCTCAGAACAACTTCTTCTTCAGGACATCGTAAGCCTCATTTATGTCCTTGGACTTCTTTTCGTAAACATCCCTCATGCTTTCGTGAATTCCCTTGGCTTTGAGATGGTCGGGGTGGTATTTGCGCAAGAGCTGTTTGTGTATTTTGGAAAGTTCCTCCGCGGTCATGCCCTCTTGGTAGCCGAATATCTCCTTGGCCCAGGCCAGTTTGGCCGCTTCGTCATCGCTGAACCCGCCCCCGCGGCCGCCGGAGCCGCCGCCTTCCCTTCTTTCCTCGTAGCGGAAACCGAATTCCCAGAAGAATTGCTGCAGGTTCTGTTGGCTGAATCCCATGCCGAAGGCTATTTTTTCGATGCGGCGCTTTTCCTCGCCGCTCACGGAGCCGTCCGCCGCCGCGATATTCACCAGCCAGGCGACGCAGGTGATCCTTTGCTCCATGTCCGGGTACGCGGAGCAAAGCATCCGTATATCTCCTTCGGGATCGTAATCCGGGGCCGCGCCGACGCGGAAAGCCCCGATGAGCAGTTTCCGGATCATCGGACTCGGATCGAACCGAATGATTAACCTTTCGGCTTCCCGGTAATGTTCCCGGGTGACGACGGGATTGCCCCCGGCGACGTGGCCGAGCAGCCGCATCATCGCCTGCTTGAGGCTCAAAGGGTCGGGTATGTCTTCGTTCCGGTAATCGCCGCGCGAGTCGCCGCGGTAGCCATAGCGGCGGTCGTCCCGGTAGTCGTCGCGGCGGTCGTCCCGGTAGTCGTCCCGGCGGTCGTCCCGGTAGTCATCGCGGCGGTCGTCCCGGTAGTCGTCGTCCCGGCGGTCGTCCCGGTAGTCGTCGCGGCGGTCGTCCCGGTAGTCGTCGTCCCGATATTCGTTCCGATATTCGTCGCGGCGGTCATCCCGATATTCGTCGCGGCGGTCGTTCCGATATTCGTCGCGGTAGTCGCCGTCGCTCCTTCCCCTGAAGAACCCGACGATTTTGACGATGATGAAGACGGGGAGACCCACGAAAAC
>CAZFNS010000005.1:47967-106120 GCA_964520475.1 uncultured Enterobacterales bacterium | reverse complement strand
CGGCTTGACGGTAGATGTGCATTTTAATGCTTTATTTTTTTTCGTCAACGGTTTTTTGATCTTCTTGGCAAAAAACTGAGCTCCGGGGGATCCCGGCCGGCGCGAAAAACCCCGCGGCGCGGGCCCGCCGCGGGGTTCTCCCCGTTATCGTTTCAGCGCCGCCCGGGGGCGCGGGGCGCCTCGGGCTTAATGACCTGGGGAAAGAGGAAGTAGAAAACCCCTTCGATGACCAGATGCTTGAACCAGCGCACGCTCCAGAGAAACACCATGATGACCAGCGCCGTCACCACGGCCTTAAGCCTCAGTTCCTCCGGACTGATGGTGAAGAAATCGGCGAAGCCGTTTCTTTCGACGAAGGCGGTGATCTGGTTCGGTATGACGATCACCGCGCAGAAAAACGCGTTCGCTATGAGCGTGCACAGCACGCCGAAACGGAAGCTCACCGCGATGAAACAGCATACGAAGCCCGCGATTAACAGCGTCATCCCGCAGGAAACCACAAATGACTGAATTAATTCGTTCATATTAGCCCGATCCGCTCCGTTTGCCGTCCGGCGTTCCCCCTGTGCTGAGGTATACAACCTTTTCCCCCGTCTTGTCAAGCCCGCGCGGGCGCGGGGTCCGGCAGGACAAAACGGGCCGTCCGCCGGTTACGCGGGGGAACGGGCAAAAAAATTTGCTCACGCCGGTTTATTTGCCATTAAAATAGGGGACAGTCATTCATCGTCGCACTTCGGTTTTGGGCTTAACATGCTGATTCGCTGGAATATCGATCCCGTGCTGTTCACCGTCCCGGGAATAAACCTTTCGTTCAGATGGTACGGGGTGCTGTTCGCCGCCGGTTTCCTGCTGGGATATTTCTTTGTCTTCCGCCATTTCAGGAAGGAGCGGCTGGACACCTCCCAGCTTGACACGCTGCTTATCTACATGATCGCGGGAACCGTCGTCGGCGCCCGGCTCGGACACTGCCTGGTTTACGATCCCGGGTACTATCTCGATCGGCCCCTGGAAATACTCAAAATATGGAAGGGCGGCCTCGCGAGCCACGGCGGGGGCGTCGGGCTGCTCGTCGCCACCGTCCTGTTCTGCAGAATATACAAGTACAAATTCCTTAACATGGCCGACCTGCTCTGCATTCCGACCGCCTTCGTCGGGTTCATGATCCGCCTGGGGAATTTCTTCAACTCGGAAATTTACGGCAAACCCTCCGAAGGGCCGTACGGCGTGATTTTCGAGAGAATCGACGACATCCCGCGGCACCCCGTGCAGCTGTACGAATCTTTTTCCTACCTGCTTATCTCGGTGCTGCTCCTCGTAACGTACAAAAAGCTGACGAACAGAAAATCCGGGTTTATTCTCGGCCTGTTCTTCATCATGATATTCTCCGCGAGGATTTTTCTGGAAATATTCAAACCCGAGCAGGCGGCTTACCGCAACGACTCCCTGCTCACCGTGGGCCAGTACCTGAGCATTCCCTTCATCGCCGCGGGAATCTGCCTCTGCGCCGCCGGTTTCGCGTGCAAAAGCCTCGCCGACGCGCGCACCCTCAAATACGGCGGGAAGGATTGATGCGCGCGCCCGCGGACGCGGGAACAGCAAGGCCGCGGGTTTTTGCCCCGCGGCCTTTTTCCGTCTCCCCGGCTTCGGTCAGTTCTCGTAATGCCGGCCCTTCGCCAGCTTTTTGATCATGCCGAGGTGGCTCCCGGTCAGGAACGATATCACGTAGACGCAGCCGAGAGCCAGAATGATGGCCGGACTGCACGGCAGATCCAGGTGGAACGACAACAGGAGCCCCGCGTACGACGAGACCGCGGAAAAGGCCACGCTCAGGGCGATGATCCCCGACAGCCGGTAGGTCCAGAACCGGGCGGCGGCCGCGGGTATGACCATCACGCCCACGGACATCAGCGTGCCCAGCGCCTGGAAACTGCAAACCAGATTGAACACGGTCAGGATCATGAAGCAGACGTGCGCGTACGTTCCCGATCTGCTCACCGAAGCGAGAAAAAGCGGGTCGACGATGTCGAGAATCAGCGGCCGGCCGATGAGAGCGAGAACGACGAGCGTGACCGTCGCGCATATGCCGAGCAGAACGATGTTTTCCGGGCCCGTGGCGAAGACCGATCCGAACAGGAAGTGCAGCAGGTCGATATTCGACCCGTTCAGGGAGACCAGCAGCACCCCGAGGGCCAGGCTGCACATGTAGAACACCGCCAAACTGCTTTCCTCGCTGCTCTTGCTCGCCCGGGAGAACAGCGCCGACGTGATTATGACGACGATGCCCGCGGCCAGCCCGCCGGCGGTCATGGCCGCGACGGAGAGACCCGAAAGCATGAAGCCCGCGGCCGCCCCCGGCAGGATGGCGTGCGAAATCGCGTCGCCGCTCAGACTCATCTTCTTGAGGTTCAGAAAAACGCCCGTCACCGGCGAGCAGGCGCTCAGGCAAATCAGCGCGACCAGCGCCTTCCGCATGAAATCGTATGTCGCGAAAGGATTTATAAAATAATCGGATATTGCTGAAAACATGGCTATTTGGTGCAGAAGTTCGCGTCCTTGTGCGGATAAAAGCTGTTACTGAAAGCCTTGTCCAGGTTTTCCCGGGTCAGAACCTCCTCCGTCGGCCCGAAGGCGACCAGTTCGCGCGACAGAATGGCGGTCAGCGCGAAAACTTCCCTGACCTGCCGCAGATCGTGCAGGACGGACACGACGGTCCGTCCGGCGCTTATCCACGCTTTGACGATCTTAAGCAGTTCCGCCACGGTTTTTACGTCGATCGCGTTGAAGGGTTCGTCGAGAATGATCAGATCGGCGTCCTGGATAATCAGCCGGGCGAACAGGGCCCGCTGGATCTGTCCCCCGCTCAGGGCTTTGAGCGGCTCGTCGGCCATGCCCCTGAGCCCCGTCCGCTCGAGGGCGCCTTCCACCAGGGCGTAATCGCCGCGGTCAAGCCCCCCGAAAAAGCCCTTTTTGTAAAAAAGCCCGGAGGCGGCGAACTCCAGCGCCGTCATCGGGAAGGTTTTGTCCACGGTGGAACTCTGCGGCAGGTAGGCTATCTTTTCGCGGGGCGCCGCGCACCTGATTTCGCCCTCCATCGGCTTGACGAACGACATTATTCCCTTGAGCAGCGAGGATTTGCCGCAGCCGTTGGGCCCGACCACGGCCACCGAGTCTCCCCTGCCGATCTTCAGGGAAAGGTGGTGGATCACGGGATGACGGTTGTAGCCGAGCGTCAGGTTGCTGATTTCAATCATAGTCAGATAACCAGAAAGATCAGAATATAGATAAACGCCAGGACCGCGGCGGCGCAGGCGATCCGCGCGGAAAATCCGGATAAAAAAAACGATGGCATGCTTAACCCCGCGTATAAAACCCTGCGGTAACAATAAACCAATTTCGTCCCGCGGACAATACCGTTTCTCCCCTAAACCCGGCCCGGGCATAAAAAAACCCATTTACCGATCCGAAGACCGGTAAACGGGTTGACGAAACGTAATTCCGGGCTTACTTCTGGCCGCTCAGGAGGGAGGCGATAAGTTTCTTGTTCTTGTCTCCGTGAGCCTCGCCGGCGCTCGCCGCGGGTTCCTTCTTGGCCGCAGCCAGGGCCGCCGCAGCTGCCGCCGCCGCGGGTCTCGCCTGCTGCACCACTTCCTGAACCTTCGCCGCCGGCTTGTTCACCGTAACTTCATGCGGCTTCAGCGGGTTCTGAATCTTGCTGGGACCGCTCGGAACCGCGCTGATGCGGGAGAACCCGTCGGCTCTGGCCACGCTCAGCCCGTTGGCCTTGGCGGCCTCGACCAGGGTGTCGAAGTTCCTGTTCTCGGTGACGAAAGTGATCTGGACTTCCGGATCGGCGGACGCCAGAATCGCGATCTTGAAAGCCAGGTCGAGGAGCAGTTCGTTTTCCGTCTGATGGGGAATCTCCAGAAAATCAATGTCAACCTGCTGGGTCTTGGCCAGATTCATCAGGTTCTTAACAACCTTGAAAGGCAGGTTGTCCTGATCTTCGGTCAGCAGAAGAACTTTGTCGTAACGATCAAGCCCTTCGTTGGGCAGAACCTGTTCCGCAAAATTGGGTAAAATTAAAATCTTGTTTGACATATACCAACCGTCCCTAGATTATGTAATTTATTGAAATTCAGAGTACATAATATGTTTACATTCTATAGATTTTTTGTTCAGCAATAAGTGATCATTATCTAAGTAATCTGTTTTTTATTTCATATTTGAACAATAGATCCCGGGCAGTATAAGCCGTGTTTGCGGCGCTTTTCTGCCGCCAAGCCTTAAAACGCGGCCGGGACGGGCGGGAACGCCGGGGCCGCGGCTCCGGCGAACCGCGGCGCGGGGCCGGGAAAAGCCCGGGAACGGCGGTCAGCTCAGGCGGGAAAAGAAATCCTCGATTCTTTCCGCCATTTCGGTGGAGTTGTCCCCGTCGATGACGAAATGCAGTTTCTGGCCGCAGGAAGCCCGCAGGGTCGAAACCTGGATCATGCTCTTCCCGTCGACGTACGGGGAATTTTCGGAGGTATTTCTGATCTTGACGCTCACATTCGGCACGCTGTTGCAGATTTTCACCAGGGAAGCGCATGGTCTCACGTGCAAACCATGTCTGCCGGTGATTTCGATTTCCATTTCCAAAGACATAATTCACTTCCTGTAAAATTTTATGCCCGGGCCGCGACCCGGCGCTTTCCCGGACCGTCCGGCCCGGACGCGCCGTTAACGGTAGCCGTGTTTGTTTAAAATTCCCCGGGACTCGTCGCCGAACAGATAATCCCGGAACTGTTCCGTAAGCCGCCTGTTCTTAACTTTTTTGAACATCATGTAGTAGTAGCGCAGCGGCACGTAGTCCGTTCCGTCGAACAGGCACGAGGAGCCGGTCTCCTTCATCCGGTTGTCCGTAACCATATTGTAGGGCAGAATGCCGACCATGGCGTATCCGTTGGCCACGGAAGAGAGAACCGCGTATTCGTTTTCGCTGAAGACGATCTTGCTCCTTAAATCGGGATTCTTCTTCATGTACCCTTCGAGCACCTGCATGGCCGCGAATCCCGAAACGTTCAGTTTGGGATTGGGCACCGCGATTTTGGTGAACACGTTCTTGTTCAGTATGTCGCAGCCGCCCCCGGCGATGGTGGTCACGGAGAAAAGGGAAAGGTCGGTGCGCGTGAAATACCCGTAGGAAGAACCGTCCCCGAGCCCGCTCGAAATATACCGCGCGGGAAATTTCTCGTCGTTGCCCAGATAGATGTCGCAGGAAAGCTCGCCGTTGACCGCAGAGGCGTACAGCATGGTCGCCGACGCGTACGTTATGTCCAGCCTGCCCTTGTCGTAGTTTTTCCTGAGTTCCTCGAGATAATCGTAGAGCTGGGGAATGGCGCAGACGCTGACGCCGTCGTCCGGGCCGGGAACCTCTCCGGTTTTGCTTTCCGCGGCCGGGCCGCAGACCGGGACGGCGAGACAAAACGTCAGCAATAAAAATTCACTTATCTTCATACGGAAAATAAAGCCCGGGCCGGCGCCCCCGCCGGAAATAAATTTTGAACTGCATTAATTTTAAGACAGAATCGGAGAACTAACAAGGACTAACGGGAGGGGGCGCGCAGTTCCCCCCGCCGGCCGCCCCGCCGCGCGGGGCTTCGGGACCGTCAGTCCCCCGTGTAGAAACCGCGCAGCAGGGCTATCTCGTCCGCCCAGCCCCCGAGGCTGTCCTGCGGCGTTTCCAGATAAAAGGGCAGCCCCCGCAGACTCGCGTGGTTGATCACTCCGACCAGAGCCTCGAGGCCGATCTGCCCGTGACCCACGCGCTCGTGCCGGTCCTTATGGGATCCCAGGGGATTTTTGCTGTCGTTGAGGTGAACGGCCTTCAGTCTGCCGAGGCCGACGATCCGGTCAAACTCGCCGAGGACGTCGTCGAGGCGGTTCACGATGTCGTAGCCGCCGTCCCACACATGGCAGGTGTCGAGACAGACGCCGAGTTTTCCGGCGAGTTCCACCCGGTCCATGATGTCTCTTATCTCCCCGAAAGTCCGGCCGATCTCGCTGCCTTTGCCGGCCATCGTCTCAATCAGGACGGGAGTTTTCAGATCCGGCTTCAGGATGGCGTTGAGATGCTCCGCGGTCATCCGGATTCCCTCTTCGGCTCCCTGCTTCACGTGCGAGCCCGGATGAAAGTTGTACATGCAGCCGGGGATCCGATCCGTTATGGCGAGATCGTCCGCCATCACCTCGCGGGCGAACGCCCGGATCTTTTCGTCGTTGGAGCAGGGGTTAAGCGTGTACGGGGCGTGGGCGAGCACGCTCCCGATGCCGTGTTCCTCCGCGTACCCCAGAAACGCCCGAAGATCGGGTTCGGACAGGGGCTTGGCCCGTCCTCCCCGCGGATTTCTGGTAAAAAACTGAAAGGTGTCGGCGTTTATGGCGACGGCGTCCCTGGCCATGGCCAGATAGCCGGCGGCGCACGACAGATGGCACCCGATCCTGAGCATCTTTTATTCCACCGTGACGGATTTGGCGAGGTTTCTCGGCTTGTCCACGTCCGTTCCCTTGATGATCGCCACGTGATAGGCGAGCAGCTGCAGGATGATGTTGTAGATGATCGGCGCGATCAGCCCGTCCACTTCGGCTATCTCGGTGAACCTGACGTTCTCGGAGTTGCCCAGGCCGAGTTCGGGCGTGCCGAACACGTACAGCATGCCCCGCCGCGCGCTCACCTCCTCGATGTTCGAGCGGAGTTTCGCCAGCAGATCGTTGTTAGGGGCGACGACGATGACCGGCATGTCCTCGTCGATGAGCGCTATGGGGCCGTGCTTGAGCTCGCCCGCGGCGTACGCCTCGGCGTGGATGTAGCTGATCTCCTTGAGTTTGAGCGCCCCTTCCATGGCGATCGGGTACATGTCCCCGCGACCCAGGAACAGGGCGTTTTTCTTGTTCACGAAATCACGCGAGATATCCTCGATTTTCTTGTCGAGGGAAAGGGCTTTGTCTATCGACGCCGCGATCTTTCTTATCGAGGCGACGTACTTCTTTTCGTCGGCGGCGCCGAGCGTCCCCCGGGCGACGCCGATGGCGCAGACCAGCAGCAGCATCGACACGAGCTGCGTCGTGAAGGCTTTGGTGGAGGCGACGCACACCTCCCGGCCGGCTCTCGTCAGGAACACGAGCTCGGACTCCCGCACCAGCGACGAGCCCGGCACGTTGCAGACGCAGAGCGTGTGCGCGTAGCCCATCTCCTTGGCGATGCGCACCGCGGCCAGGGTGTCGGCCGTTTCCCCGGACTGCGAGAGGGTCACGAACAGGGTGTTGGGCTGGGTGACGCTCTTCCGGTACCTGAACTCGGAGGCGATCTCCACGTCGGCCGGCACGCCCGCGATGCTTTCGAGCCAGCCCCGGGCCATGAGCCCGGCGTGGAAGGAGGTGCCGCAGGCGACGATCTTGACGTGTTCCGTCCCGGCGAAAATCTCGCGCGCCTCGGTGCCGAAGCACTCGGCGATGACGTGCTCCTCGGAGACGCGTCCGGTCAGCGTGTCCGCGACGCACTTCGTCTGCTCGTAGATCTCCTTCTGCATGAAATGCCGGTAGCTGCCCTTCTCGGCGTCGTCGTGCTCCGTGCTCACTTCCTGGACGCCGCGCTCGACGACGTTTCCGTCCCGGTCGTACACGACGATCCCGAAGCGGGAAACGTCCGCGACGTCCCCTTCCTCGAGGTAGATGAAACGGTGGGTCACCGGAAAGAGGGCCACCGGGTCGGAGGCCACAAAATTTTCCCCCAGGCCCACGCCGATGACGATGGGGCTGCCGCTGCGCGCGGCTATGAGATGATCCGGCTCGTCCCGGCTGACGATTACGGTGCCGTAGGCGCCTTTGACTTTCGTCAGAGCCTTCTTCACCGCCCCGAGCAGGCTGCCCTGCTCCGCGAGGAACGAATGAATGAGGCAGACGAACACTTCCGTGTCGGTTTCCGAAGTGAACTCGAAGCCCCGCCCCTGAAGATCGTCCTTAATCTCCCGGTAATTCTCGATAATGCCGTTGTGGACAATCGCGAGGGGGCCGCTGACGTGCGGATGGGCGTTCTTTACGGACGGAACCCCGTGGGTCGCCCACCGGGTGTGCGCCACGCCGAGGCCGCCGCGCAGGTTGTTCCCGTCCTCCGACCTTTTGCCGGCGCAGGCCTTGTCGAGCTCGCTGACCTTGCCGAGAGTCCTCACCCGCTCGATCTCCCCGTCGTGGATCACCGCCACTCCGGCGGAATCGTACCCGCGGTACTCCAGTCTCCTCAGTCCCTCAAGCAGGATGTCCAGCACGTCGCGCTGCGCGATGCCGCCCACTATTCCACACATATGTCCTCCCCGGGCGGCCGTCTCAGCGTCCGGTTTCCGCCGCTATTTCTTTTCCTTTTCCGGTCTTTTCCAACCCTTGATTACCTTGGACGGGGCCCTGGTGATCGTCAGAGCGTCCGCCTCAACGTTCCTGGTGACGGTGGTGCCCGCTCCTATCGTCGCGTTGTCGCCGATGCTGACCGGGGCGACGATCTGGGTGTCGGAACCCACGAACACGTTGTTCCCGATGACGGTTTTCCATTTGTTGGCCCCGTCGTAGTTGCAGGTTATGACGCCGGCGCCGATATTGACGCTCTCCCCAATCTCGCTGTCCCCGAGATACGAAAGATGACCGGCCTTGACGCCCCTGCCGAGGCGGGATTTCTTGACTTCGACGAAGTTCCCGACGTGCACGTTCTCCTCCAGGAGACAGCCCGGGCGGAAACGGGCGAACGGTCCCAGCGTGGCGCCGGGCCCGACCGCGGTTCCTTCCATGACCGTGTAGGGGCTCAGCACGGATCCGTCGCCGATCTCGCAGTCCCTGAGCACGCAGCCCGCGCCGACGACCACGTTGTTCCCGAGTTTCACCCGGCCCTCGACGATCACGTTCACGTCCAGCATGGTGTTGCTCCCGAAAACGAGCTCGCCCCGGAAATCGACCCGCTCGGGATCGGCCAGAATCAGCCCTTCCTTCATGTACTTCCCGGCGAGCCGGCGCTGGTAGTACCTTTCGGCCCGGGCGAGCTGGATCTTGTCGTTTATGCCCTCGCACTCCATCGGATCGGGAGCCTCGGCCGAAGTCACGGGGATGCCGTTCTTTATGGCCAGCGAGATGATGTCCGTCAGGTAATACTCCTTCTGGCTGTTGGCGTTGCCGACCTGGCCGAGCAGCAGTTTGAGCGAGGCGTAATCCGCGGCGATGACCCCGGTGTTTATCTCCGCGATGAGTTTCTCTTCCGGGGTGCAGTCCTTGTCCTCGACCACGGCCTCGATCGCGCCGGAGGCGCTTCTTTTGATCCGGCCGAGGCCCGCCGGGCGGGCGACCCGCGCGGTGAGCACGGCCACGCCTTTTTCGCCGACGCTTTCCACGAGCGGCGCGAGCGTGGCCGCGGTAATCAGCGGGATATCGGATACCAGAATGAGGATTTTGCTGCCGGGATCGCAGTTGGGCAGGGCCTGCAGCACGGCGTGGCCGGTGCCGAGCAGTTCTTTCTGCTCGACGTAGTCGTAAGATCCGCCGACGGCGTTCCTGACTTCCTCGCCGCCGAATCCGTAAACGATGTGGATCCGGTCCGGACAAAGCTCGGAAACATTGTCCGCCACGTGCCTTAAAATTTCCTTTCCGCCGATCCTGTGCAGAACCTTGGGCAGAGGCGAGCGCATCCGCGTGCCTTTCCCGGCGGCCAGTATGATTACTTCCAGTGACATATCCCGCGTTCCTAATGTTTTCCGGCGGCGCGCTTAACCGGGCCGCGGATGCAAATCTGCCGAAACCCCGGTACAGCGGCCGGCGGAAAGACCCGCCGGCCCGGGGAAGAAGTTATCATTGCTTGCCGAATTTCTTGGTAAGCTCGATGGCGCGCAGTTTGGACAGCGCGCGCGACAGTTCCGTGAGCGCCGTGTAGTAATCCTTGTCGTGCGCGCCCTTCGCCAGTTTCTCTTCGGCCTGACGCTTCGATTCCAGAGCCAGGGACTCGTCGATGTCGTCGCCTCTGATCGCCGTGTCCACCAGCAGGGAAACGCTCTGCGGCTGCACCTCCAGGATGCCGCCGTACACGTTCACCAGTTTTCTGGAACCGTCGAGATCCATGTAAACCACGTTGCTCGCGCCCACGAAAGTCAGAAGCGGGCTGTGTCCGGGATAAATGCCGAGCGCTCCCTCGATGCCCATGAGGGCGACCGAACGCACGCTGCCGCTGAAAATGTGTTTTTCGGCGCTGACTATGCGCAGATGCATGGTCTTGGGCTCGGCGTCCTTATTCTCATTTTCGTTTTGCTGATCCGCCATCCGGACCCCCTTCTCGAATCACAAGTTCTCGGACTTACATGCTCTTGGCTTTTTCGATGGCCTCGTCGATGGTGCCGACCATGTAGAAAGCCTGCTCGGGGATCGAGTCGACCTCGCCGCTCACTATGGAGTTGAAGCCTCTGATGGTCTCCTTGAGCGGGACGTACTTGCCCTCGCTGCCGGTGAACACCTCGGCGACGCTGAAGGGCTGCGAGAGGAATCTTTCGATCTTCCTGGCCCTGGCCACGAGCAGTTTGTCCTGCTCGGACAGTTCGTCCATGCCGAGAATGGCGATGATGTCCTTAAGTTCCCTGTACCTCTGCAGCACGTTCTGCACGGCCCGGGCCGCCTCGTAGTGATCCTTGCCGACGATGTAGGGATCGAGCTGGCGCGACGTCGAATCCAGCGGGTCGACCGCCGGGTAGATGCCCAGGGCGGCGATCTGGCGCGACAGAACCACGGTCGCGTCCAGGTGGGCGAACGTGGTGGCGGGACTCGGGTCGGTAAGGTCGTCCGCGGGCACGTACACGGCCTGGACGGAAGTTATCGAGCCCTTTTTGGTCGAGGTTATGCGCTCCTGCAGCGCGCCCATTTCCTCGGCCAGGGTGGGCTGGTAGCCCACGGCCGAGGGCATGCGCCCGAGCAGCGCCGACACTTCGGTGCCGGCGAGAGTGTAACGGTAGATGTTGTCGATGAAGAGCAGAACGTCCTTGCCCTCGTCGCGGAATTTCTCGGCGACGGTAAGCCCCGTGAGAGCCACGCGCAGTCTGTTTCCCGGCGGTTCGTTCATCTGGCCGTAAACCATCGAAACCTTGTCCAGGACGTTGGACTCCTTCATTTCGAAGTAGAAGTCGTTGCCCTCGCGGGTGCGCTCGCCCACGCCGGTGAACACCGAAAGACCCGAGTGCGCCTTGGCGATGTTGTTGATGAGCTCCATCATGTTGACCGTCTTGCCGACGCCGGCGCCGCCGAACAGACCGACCTTGCCGCCCTTGGCGAAGGGGCAGATCAGGTCGATGACCTTGATGCCGGTTTCGAGGATCTCGGTGGTGTTCGACTGCTCCTCGTAGGACGGGGCCGGGCGGTGGATGACCCAGCGCTCCTTTTCGTTGATGGGGCCGGCCTCGTCGACGGGCTCGCCGAGCACGTTCATGATGCGGCCCAGGGTCTCGTGGCCGACGGGCACCTTAATGCCGTCGCCGGTGTCCTCGACCTCGGCGCCACGCTTGAGGCCGTCGGACGAGCCCATGGCGATGCAGCGCGCGATGCCGCCCGCGAGCTGCTGCTGAACCTCCAGAATCAGTCCCTTGGACTGCCCTTCGCTCACGACCTGAAGAGCGTTGTATATTTTCGGTATCTTCTCCTGCGGGAACTCAACATCCACAACGGCGCCGATGATCTGTACGACGATACCCCTTGAACTGTTCATTTCTGTACTCATGTAAACCTCGTGCTCTATTCGTCAGACGGCCGCGGCGCCGGAGACTATTTCGGTAAGCTCCTGGGTGATGCCGGCCTGCCTGGCCTTGTTGTAAACCAGCTGCAAATCATTTACCAGCCGCTCGGCGTTGTCGGTGGCGGCTCTCATCGCCACCATGCGGGCGGCCTGCTCGGATGCGAGATTTTCCACCACTCCCTGGTACACGACGGATTCGATGTACCTGGAAAAAATCTTGTCGAGCAGCATGTTCGCGTCGGGCTCGTAGATGTAGTCCCAGTAATCGTCCCTGACCGAGCTGTTCGCGTTCGGGGTCAGCGGGATGATCTGCTCGATGATCGGAGTCTGGACCATGGTGTTCACGAACTTGTTGTAAACGATGCACAGCTTGTCGATTTCTCGGTTGTCGTAGGCCTTAAGCATCAGGCGGACCGCGCCGATGAGACTTTCGATCTTGGGATCGTCGCCCATGCTCGACGCGTGCGCCAGGGTCCGGATGTCGAACCTGCTGAAGAAATTGCAGGCCTTGCTCCCGAGCAGCGCAACGCAGCTTTCTATGCCTTTTTCGTGATCTTCGCTCATCGCGGCGATGACTTTGCGGAACAGGTTTATGTTAAGCCCGCCGCACAGCCCCCGGTCCGTCGACACGATGATGTATCCGATGTTTTTCACCGGCCTTTCCACGGTGAAGGGATGCCTGTACTCGAGATGCGCCCTGGCGATGTGCCCGATGATCTTCAGCATGCCGTTCGTGTAGGGACGGCTCAGTTCCATGCGCTCCTGCGCCTTGTGCATCTTGGAGGCGGCGACCGTCTGCATGGCTCCGGTAATCTTCTGAGTGCTTTTGACACTCATGATCTTGCCTTTGATTTCCTTTGCCCCCGGCATTGCTTGCTCCTTGTCGCTTTACGTTAATGTCGCTTTCCGTCAGAAGGTCTGCGTCTCTTTGAACTTCTGCAGAATATCCGTGAGTTTGGCCACGGAGCCGTCGTCGTATACGGGATTTTCCGCCAGGCTCTTCATGTCGGCCTGACGCTCCGTCCGGGCGTAGCTCAGGAGGGCCGATTCGAAACCGGCCAATTTGGCCAGTTCCACGTCCTCGAGGAAGCCTCTTTCCGCGGCGAAGAGCAGCAGGGCCTGCTCGGCGACGTCGAGGGGCTCGTACTGTTTCTGCTTCATCAGCTCGGTGACCTTCTCGCCGTGATTGAGCTGCTTTTTGGTCGCTTCGTCGAGGTCGCTCGAGAACTGGGAGAACGCGACCAGCTCGCGGTACTGGGCGAGCGCGGTGCGGATGCCCCCGGACAGCTTTTTGATGAGTTTGGTCTGAGCCGCTCCGCCCACGCGGGACACCGATATGCCGGGGTCCACCGCCGGCCTGATGCCGGAGTTGAACGCCTGGGTGGTCAGGAAGATCTGGCCGTCCGTTATGGAAATGACGTTCGTCGGAACGAACGCGGAAACGTCGCCCGCCTGAGTTTCGATGATCGGCAGGGCGGTGAGCGATCCCGTGCGGCCCTTCACGGCTCCGCCGGTCACCTGCTCCACGTACTCCTCGTTCACCCGGGCGGCGCGCTCGAGCAGACGCGAATGCAGATAAAAGACGTCGCCCGGGTAAGCCTCGCGTCCGGGCGGACGGCGCAGCAGCAGGGAAATCTGGCGGTAGGCCACCGCGTGCTTGGACAGGTCGTCGTAAACGATCAGCGCGTCCTCGCCGTGATCGCGGAAATATTCGCCCATCGCGCAGCCGGCGTACGGGGCGATGTACTGGAGCGCGGCGGTGTCCGAGGCGGAAGCCGCCACCACGATGGTGTTTTCCAGGGCGCCGTGCTCCTGCAGGTTTCTCACCACGGACGAAATCGTGGAGGCTTTCTGGCCGATGGCGACGTAGATGCATTTGACGCCGTAGTTCTTCTGGTTGATGATCGCGTCGACGGCCAGGGAGGTCTTGCCCACCTGCCTGTCGCCGATGATGAGCTCGCGCTGCCCGCGGCCGATCGGAATCATGGCGTCCACGGACTTGTAGCCCGTCTGCACGGGCTCGGAAACGGATTTTCTGGCTATGACCCCGGGAGCTATGACCTCCACGGGCGAAAAGCTCTCCCCGGTCACCGGCCCCTTGCCGTCGAGGGGACGGCCGAGGGCGTCGACCACGCGGCCGAGCAGCGAGGGGCCGACCGGAACCTCCAGGATGCGCCCGGTGCAGCGGACCTTCTGGCCTTCCCTTATATCCGCGTACGGGCCCATGACGATGGCGCCCACCCCGTCTCTCTCAAGGTTCAGGGCCAGACCGTACCTGCTGTCCGGAAACTCAATCATTTCCCCCTGCATGACGTCCCTGAGCCCGTGAATGATGACGATGCCGTCGGACACCGACACCACCGTGCCTTCCGACTTCGCTTCCGTTACAACCTCGAAACGCTCGATTCTTTCTTTTATGAGTTCCGCAATTTCAGTAGAATTCAGCTGCATACCAAAATTCCTTTTTTAAGATATCAGGGCGCCGGCCAGCCTTTCCAGCCTTCCGCCGATGCTCGCGTCAATAACCATGCCGTCGGTCTTGATAATCAGTCCGCCGATGACGGACGGATCGACCGTGTTCTTCAGATTGAATTTCCTGCCGTACCTGCTTTCGAGCCTTTCGCCGATTCTCCGGATGTCCCCGTCGGAAAGCGGCCTGGCCGAGACGACCTCCGCTTCGGACACGCCCCGGGAATCCCCGAGCAGCTTCTCGTACTGGACGAATATTTCGGGGATGGCGTCCAGACGGTTCGCCTCAATCAGAATTTTCACGAAATTCAGCTGGAATTCGTCGATATAACCGTCGAGAACCTTTTTCACGTAATCCGCCCGGAACTCGCCGGACAGGGTGTTGCCGGGAGACAGAACGGGCGAAGATTTCTTCACCAGATCGAGGAGAAACAGAAATTCGCGCCACTCCGCAGTTTTGCCTTTCTCCTCCGCGAAGGAGAAAGCGGCCCGCGCGTACGGTCTCGCTACGGTTGCTACATCTGACATGACGGCTCCCCCTAGATCTGCTTCAAAATTTCATCCGCCAGAGCCGCGTCGGCCTTTTCGTCGATCTTCTGTTCCATAACCTTGCGCGCGCACTGCACGACGAGCCCGGAAATATTCTTTCTGAGTTCTTCCCTGGCCCGGTTTTTCTCGCTTTCGATTTCGGCGGCGGCCGTCTGGATGATCCTGGCCTTCTCTTCCTTGGCCTCGACGGCGGCCTGATCGATGATGCGATCCTTGCGCTTGTTCGCGGCGTCCACGATCTCCAGGGCCTGGCGCTTGGCATCGCTGACGATGCCCTCGGCCTTGGTTTTGGACAGTTCTATTTCCTGAACCGCCCGGTTCGCGCTCTCTATGCTCTTCTTTATTTCGTCCTGCCGCTTGGCGATCCGATCCAGGATCAGCGGCCAAAGCTGCATGCAGATGAAGGCGAAGATGAAGAACGCGATCATCTGCACTACGAAAGTCATGTTAAAACTCATAATACGCCCCCGCGGTGGCCGCCGGCCTTACTTGGCCACGGCAAACATCAGATAAAGTCCCAGACCCGTGGCGATCATCGGAATGGCGTCGACCAGACCCATGACGATGAAGAACTGGGTTCTCAGGGCTCCGGTCAGATCGGGCTGCCGGGCGGCTCCTTCAATGAACTTGCCGCCGAGAATGCCGATTCCGACCGCCGCTCCGACGGCGGCGAGGCCGAACATGATGGCGGCCGCGAGATAAATAGTGTCCATCTGTAAATCTCCCCTTAAAAAATTCGTTAAAGCTTCAATTCTTTTCCGCCGCCCTACTTGGCCACGGCAAACATCAGATACAACCCCAGGCCCGTCGCGATCATCGGGATGGCGTCCACCAGACCCATGACGATGAAGAACTGCGTTCTCAGGGCGCCGGTCAGATCGGGCTGCCTGGCGGCGCCTTCGATGAACTTGCCGCCGAGAATGCCTATGCCGACCGCGGCTCCCACAGCCGCCAGACCGAACATAATACCCGCCGCGATGTAAATATAATCCATTTTAATGCTCCACTCTATTCCTCTGCCGAACTTGCGGACGCGAGATACACGATGGTTAAAATCATGAATATGAACGCCTGCAGGAAAATTATCAGAATATGAAACAGCGCCCACACCAGGTTGAGAATGATGCCCGCGAGGGCTCCGATCGGAGCGGCGCCGCGCAGGGCCGAATCGGCGGCGGCGGCTCCGATGAACACGGCCGCGGCCAAGAGCGACCACATCTTCCCCTTGCTGTCGCGGTACAGCCACGCCAGCGCGAGCGCGCCCGCCGTGAATAGGGCCCCGCCGTAATACAGGACGGAAGGCTCCGGGATTTCCGGGACGCCGCCCGTCAGCCCGGCGACGGCGCATCCGCCCGCGGCGAGAGCCAGGAGCGTCAGCGCGCAGCTCAGTCCCCGCGTCGCCCCTCCCCTGTTCCCGCAGAGCCACACGAAGCCGAACAGAACGGCGAGAGTCGCGTAGAACCCGGCGCAGAACCCGTAGGAATCGGCCGCCGGCGAGAAGCCGAAGAAAATGGTGATCAGAATGAAAATGGTCTCGCCCGCGTACATGTTCCCGAACAACCGCAGGCCGAGCGAAACCGGCTTCGCCAGCAGGGACACGCCCTCCAGGAAAATATTGACCGGGGCGAGCAGCCAGGTGTTGAAGGGGTGCAGGGCGTAATCGCTGACGAACCCCCTGATCCCCTTGTAGCGGAACGTGTAGACGAGGATAAGCAGGAACACGGAAACCGACATCGCCATGGTGATGTTCACGTCGGCCGAGGGCACCACCCTCAGATAGGGAATGCCGATGCTCTTGCAGATGTTCGGCAGCAGATCGACGGGAAGCAGATCCAGCAGGTTCATGGCGAACACCCACATGAATACGGTGAGGGAAAGGGGCGCGATGAACCGGTTCCGCACGTTGAAGATATCCTTCACCGAAGAGTTGACGAACCCCACGATCATTTCCACCGCGGTCAGGAAGAGATTGGGCACGGCACTTTTTTTGGACAGCCGCACCGCCGCGGCGAAAAGCCCCAGAAACAGAAAGCCTAGGAACACCGATATCAGGGTGGAATCGAGATTCAGGACGCCGGGATTGAAAATCCCCTGGACTTCCCCGCTTTTGTACGGCACGCACACCGACGAGCCGAGATCCCTGATATGGCAGTCGGAGGCGTTAAGGTCGGCCAGACAGGCGTCGTCGGATTTTCCGGAGGCGACGCAGTCGTTGTAAGCGGCCACGCTGGTTACTTTTTTGCTGTTTTGGACGATGCCGGTGTGGATGTCAACCTGCAGGAACTCCAGATGGTGGTTTATGTACTCCGTCGATCCGCTTTCTGAAACGCTTTTAACTTCTTCGTTAGCCATGATTCACTGTTCCTGTCCCCGGTCCTGTTCCGTCCGGACGGAAACCGCCGGCGCCGCCGCATGCTGTAAGAACACATGCATACCGAATGCCACAAAAAACAGACCGGGTATTACCGGAATAAATTTAAATACTGCTATCAGAAGAACAGCCAGTACCGTAAATTTGACGATAAAACCGAAAATATAACCGAGAAAAACGCACTCGGGAGTTTCAAACCTCCCGCAGAACCCCAGAACGGAGGCGGCGAAGGCGCAATAGGCCGCAGTGAACACCGCCATGGCGGACAGCGTCGATAGGAAGACCCTGCCGGATTCGTAAGAAAATACGGATCCGTTGAGCAGCAGACAGAAGAAAGAAAGGAACAGTCCCGCGAAAACGTTAAGCAGCGCCGTCCTGCGGGCTATAAGACGGATGTCGTGATCTCTTCCGGCCGCTTGCATCGCCATGTTCTAAGAAACCGTTTTCCCAACATTCAGCTTACAGTGTAAAACATAGACCCCGCAAAGTCAAACTCAGAGCCCGAGCAGCCCCTTGATTTTTTGCAGTTCCTCGGCGTTTTTGTAGGACAGGACGAGCCGGCCCCGGTTGTTCCCGGAGCTTACGCACCTGACGCTGAGACCGGCGAAACGGCTCTTCACCAGCCGGCGCAGATCCTCGAAGCCGCCGTCGCTCTCTTTTTCGGGAGGCCGCGAAGGATTGAGCAGTCGTTTGACGAGATTTTCCGTGTCCCTGACGGTGAGCCCCCGCCGGGCCACGGCGAGCGCGGTCTTTTCCTGCAGTTCTCCCCCGAGCGCCAGCAGGGCGCGGGCGTGCCCCATCTCCAGTTTGCCCTCGCGGAGCAGATCTTTGGTTTTGCCGGCCAGCGCGCCGAGCCTTATCAGGTTGGAAACGGCGGATCTGGACTTGCCGAGCGCGTCGGCGAGCGCCTCGTGGGTCAGATCGAGTTCCCGCGCCAGTCTTTCGAGGCTTTCCGACTCCTCCATGGCATTTAAATTTTCGCGCTGGATGTTTTCGACCAGGGCCACGATCATGGCGTCGCGATCGCTCATGTCGCGCAGCAGGCACGGGATCTCGGCGAGACCGGCCATTTTGGCGGCCCGCCAGCGCCGCTCTCCCGCGACGATCTCGTATTTGCCCCCTTCCGTTTTTCTGACGATGACCGGCTGCACCACGCCCTGGCGCCGGACGGATCCGGCCAGCTCCTCGAGGGACTCCGGGGACATGTCTTTTCTGGGCTGATACTTTCCCGGAACCAGGGAAGCGACGTCCAGGCTCAGGAGACCTTTACGCTCCCCCGCGCCGTCCTCCGCCGGAGCGCCCGCGCGCCCGGTGTTGTTTCTCAGTAACGAATCCAGGCCTCTGCCAAGTTTGCTGCCCATTTCCCGACCCTGTCTGTGTTATCGTACCGCGCCGTCCGCCTTTTCCCGGTTTTCCCGGTTCTCCTGGTTCTGCAGAAACTCGCCCGCGAGCGCGAGGTAGGCTCTGGTGCCGAGACACGATTTGTCGTAATAAAGCGCGGGCTTCCAGAAGCTCGGCGCCTCGGCGAGTTTTATGTTGCGCGGAATTATCGTTTTGAAAATTTTGTTTTTGAAATGCTTTTTAAGCTCGTCGGACACTTCCGAGGCGAGCCTGGCCCTGCCGTCGAACATCGTTCTCAGGATGCCTTCGATCTCCAGCCGCCCGTTGATGTTTTCCTTGATCTTGCCGATGGTGTCCTCGAGATCGGCGAGCCCCTCCAGGGAGAAATACTCGCACTGCACGGGAACGATCACCGAATCGGCCGCGCAGAGCGCGTTCACGGTCAGCAGGTTGAGCGCCGGGGGACAGTCGATCAGGATGTAGTCGTAGTCGTCCCTGATTTCGTCGAGGGCTTTCTTAAGCCGGTTCTCCCGGGCGTAAAAATTCATGAGGCCCACCTCGGCGGCGGTGAGATCGCTGTTGGCCGGGATAATGTGGTAGCCGCCGGTCGTCTCGGTTATGATCTCGTCCGCGGCCCGGGCTCCGTCCATCAGAATGTTGCACGCGTTCTTTTCCGTTTCCGTCTTGGCGATGCCGCTCGACGACGTCGCGTTGCCCTGCGGATCCAGATCGACGAGGAGTATCTTTTTGCTGGTCGCGAGAGAAGCCGCCATGTTCACGCACGACGTGGTCTTGCCCACGCCGCCCTTCTGGTTGGCAAACGCTATAATTTTTCCCATCGGTTGTCGCTTCCTATAATAATCAGGTGCCTTTCGCCCAGGCGCTCCGGCGTTTTCAGCCTTATTATGTCTACGGATCCGCACGCGCCGCGGATCTCTTCGAGTTCGGCCCGGTCGAGGCGTCCTTTCATGGCGTAAAACACCGTGCCCTCGTCCGCCATGTCCCGGCACAGCCGCAGCATGTCCCGGAGAGACGCGAAAGCCCGGCTAAGTATACCATCAAAATGGGTTTTGTTAAGAGGATTGTCGGCGAAATTTTCGCACCGGCCGAGGACGGGGTATATATTTTTTATACCCAATTCCCTTTTTACCTGCCTGATGAAACTGATGCGCTTGCTCCTGCTGTCGAGCAGGTAAAATTCCCTGCCGGGGCCGGCTATGGCGAGGGGAATTCCCGGGAGCCCCGGGCCGGTGCCCGCGTCGATGAAGCGCCCGCCCCGGAGATGCTCCGAGACGGCGAGGGAATCGATCAGGTGCCGGTCCACCATATCCTCGGGATCCCTCACGGAGGTCAGGTTGAAGGCCGCGTTCCATTTGCAGAGCAGCGCGGCGTACCCGGCGAGCAGCCGGATTTGATCTTCGTCAGCGGGAAAGCCCGCGGACGCGAGACTCTTCCTGAGCTTTTCTTTCAGCCGGTCTTCAAGATTCGCCATCTTTCGGGTCTCCGCCGTTCCTTATTCCGAGCAGGCCGAGTTTCTTGAGATGCACCAGCAGGACGGAAACCGCCGCCGGCGTTACGCCGGAAATCCGCGAGGCCTTCCCGACGGTTTCAGGACGGAAGTCGTTGAGTTTGGCGACCACCTCGCGCGACAGTCCCGGGATGGAGCCGTAGTCGAAGTCGAGCGGCAGGTAGGTGTTCTCGTTTTTCCGGCGCTTGGCGATTTCTTCTTCCTGGTGCCCGATGTACCCCTGGTATTTTACCTGGATTTCGACCTGTTCCGCGGCCTGCGGCGTTTTGGCGATCGGCTCGAGTCCCGCGGCGTCCATCAGGGCGCCGAAGCCGACTTCGGGCCGGCGCAGGATTTCGAGTAGCGACTGATCCTTGCTGAGGGGAGTTTTGAGGATTCCCGCGAGCCTTGCCGCCGTTTCCCCGCCCGGGCCGGTCCTGAGGGCGCGGAGCCGCTGCTTTTCCAGTTCTATGGAGTTGACCTTTTCTTCGAATAATTTCCAGCGGGCGTCGTCCACCAGCCCCAGTTCCCGGGCCTTGGGCGTCAGCCGCAGATCCGCGTTGTCCTCGCGCAGGAGCAGGCGGTACTCGGCCCGGCTCGTGAACATCCGGTAGGGCTCCGACGTTCCGAGGGTGCACAGGTCGTCCATGAGCACGCCGATGTACGCCTCGTTCCTTTTCGGGCACCAGGGCTCCCTGCCCAGAACCCGGAGCCCCGCGTTTATGCCCGCGAGCAGTCCCTGCGCGGCGGCTTCCTCGTAGCCGGTGGTTCCGTTGATCTGGCCGGCGAAGAACAGGTTTCCGATGCATTTGTTCTCCATGTTCTCTTTGAGATCCCGGGGATCGAAATAGTCGTACTCTATCGCGTAGGCCGGTTTGACCAAACGCGCGTTTTCGAGGCCCCGGATGGAATGCACCATGTCCGTCTGCACGTCGAAGGGCAGACTCGTGGAGATGCCGTTGGGATACAGCTCGCCGGTGTAGAGGCTTTCCGGCTCGATGAAGATCTGATGGGAATCCTTGTCGGGATATCTCATGATCTTGTCTTCTATGGAAGGACAGTACCGCGGCCCCGTGCTGCGGATGATCCCGGAGTACAGGGGGCTCCGGTCCAGGTTTTTCCGGATGATTTCGTGGGTCTTTTCGTTGGTGCGCGTTATATGGCAGCAGACCTGGGCGGGATGATCCCCGGGTTTGCTCAGAAAAGAGAAGACCGGGACGTTTTCGTCGGGAAACTGTTTCTCCATTTTGGAGAAGTCGACGGTTCTTTTGTCCAGGCGGCAGGGGGTTCCGGTTTTGAGCCTGCCCATGCGCAGGTTAAGCTCGCGCAACCTCGCGGCCAGGGCCGTGCTGGCTTCCTCTCCGGCCCGGCCTCCCGAATAGTGCTCGAGGCCGATATGGATGACGCCGTCGAGAAACGTGCCGGCGCAAAGCACCACGGTCCGGCCGCGTATCCTGAGGCCGGTTCTGGTGACCACGCCCGCGGCTTTTCCCCCTTCGACGATCAGATCGGTGCAGGGTTGCTGGAACAGGGACAGATTGGGGTAGTTCTCGAGGATCTTCCGGATCTCGATTTTATAGAGGACCCGGTCCGTCTGGGCTCTGGTCGCCCTTACGGCCGGTCCTTTGGAGGAATTGAGGGTCCTGAACTGGATGCCGGCCAGGTCCACGGCCCGCGCCGTCACGCCGCCCATGGCGTCTATTTCTCTGACGAGGTGTCCTTTGCCCAGTCCTCCGAAAGCGGGGTTGCACGACATCTGGCCCAGCGTTTCCAGGTTATGCGTGATCAGGAGGGTTTTGAGACCCATGCGGGCGCTGGCGGCGCAGGCTTCGGTGCCGGCGTGGCCTCCGCCGATTACTATCACGTCGAAAGTCTCCGGGTGGAACATGCGTGCCTCTTCGGTTTTTTGGTGCTTGGGGCGGTACGGGTTTTACGCATTTTAATGTTTTTTGAAAGGGAGCGATCTTTTTTTTGTTTTTTTTAAATATTTTTTTTCTTTCTTTTTTTGCCCGCCGTTTTTTTGCGGAAAACGTTCCCCGGACCTTGATTCCGGGGCGTTTCCGCGGTGGTTTGTCCCGGTGTTTTCCGGGCGTCCGCCATGTAGGCATCCTGTCGCCCGCGAGCGCGTTTTCCGGTTGTCCACGGTTGCCGCCCGTTTATTAACACGTTTGCGGCCGGAAGCGCGCGCCCGGGCCGCGAAAAGGGCAATTATGCCGGCAAACTGTTTCTTTCCGGGGGAAAACTTCCCGGAAATGCCGTGAAACCGGCGTCCCCGGCCTTCGGAAAGCGGCCGGGCCCGGTTATCCTCCTGGCGGCAACGCGGTTTTTTTCCTGTTCTCATCGTGCGGTTTGCCTGGGGAAAATCCGGGGAGAAAAAACGGCGTTCGCGGGAGGCCGCGCGGAACCGCCTTATCTACACTTTCGGTGATTATTTTTGTGCGGGGCGTTCGGGCAATCTTGTTTGCAAACTGTTTGCCGCGGGCGCCCGGATCCGGCGCGGGGGAAAAAGGGGCCGGGCTGTGGAATCGTCGCGGGGCCCGGGAGCGGGCCGGCGGGGATTTTTTTATTCCGCGCGCTCAAAAAAAAAGCCCGCCGGGCGGGCGGGTTTTTCGGAAAATTCGCCGTGAGCGGCGCCGCGGATCAGACGCGCTTCTTGAACTCGCCGGTGCGGGTGTCGATCTCGATCCGGTCGCCGGTTTTGACGAAGTCGGCCACGCTGACCACGAATCCCGTGCCGGCGAGGCGGGCGGGTTTGGTGACTTTGCCCGAGGTGTCGCCGCGGACCGAAGGTTCGGTGTACTCGACTTCCCTTACGATGGTGATGGGAAGTTCGACGCTGATGGCCTTGCCTTCGTAGAAGGTGACGGCGCATTCGTCCTCCATGCCGTCGACGATGTAGTTAACCGCGTCCCCGAGGAACTCCTTCTCGATTTCGACCGGGTTGTACTCCTCGTCCATGAACACGTACATCGGATCGTTGTAGTAGGAGTAAGTGCAGGTTTTGCGCTCAAGAATCACGTCGTCGAGTTTTTCGTCCGCTTTGAACACGGTTTCGGTGCCGCCGCCGCTGAGCAGGTTCTTTAACTTCATTTTCACCACGGCTGCGTTGCGGCCCGATTTGTTGAATTCTGTTTTTAAAACAACCATTGGATTGCTGTTGACAATGATGACATTGCCGGCGCGGATTTCCTGTGCGGTTTTCATGTGATTTGCTGCCTTCTGGATAGATGTGACGTCCTTTCCCGCCCGGAACGGTCCGGGGTGCCGCCCGCGGCGGCGGTTCGGTTTCCGTCCGGCGGCGCCGGCGGACCGGGCGCGAACGGATTAAGCCGTGTGGCCACGGTTTTTTTTGTGTTGTGACTTTATACAACCTTCGTTATTGTTTGTCAAGTTTTTGAGCGGCGCCGCCGGGTGGCCCGGCGGACGGGGAAACCGGGGTCTTCCCCGTCAGATCGCGCATAAAAATCAGCAGGTTGTCGCAGAGGCTGCCGAGGCTCCGCAGACGCTCCGCCCAAAGCAGGAAAACTTCCCGGATTTTCAGGCGCGAGCGCATAAACGCGGCGGCTTTCGCGAGAACGTCCGCGCCTTCCGCGCCGGGGTCGTTGAAAATCGTGAGCGCGTCCCGGTATACCCGGGAGATTTCCGGCCCGGCAACCTCGCCGAACCGGTCCAGCATGGCGCCGAGTTTGACCAGGTGGGCGCCGTCCTCCTGCCCGTATATGTGCCAGAAGCACGGGACTCCGAACGCGAGCGCCTGGGCCAGCGAATCCTCGCCGCGCACCGCGCCCAGGTCGGAGCACATGAGCAGGCGGTCGAACACGCTCTGCTCCTGCATGGGAAACTCGAAAAAGACGGCTCCGGGGTGCCGCTCCGCCAGGGCGGGGAGGACGCCGCGTTTTTTAAGGCAGGCGGCGGCGCGGCCTTCCGGAATGAGGAAGAGGACGTTTCTTTCGCTTCGGCACACGGCCTCGAGCAGCGGCCCGAGGTTGTCCGTTTCGTAGGTGAACACGAAGCACCAGTACAGTTCCGCGAGCGCGGCCGGAAAACCGAGCCTTCCCGCCAAGGCTTCGCGCAGGCTTTTCCGCGCGGCGGGGCTCGCGGCGATCTCCCGGGCGATAAGTATATTTTCCCGGTTGAAATTCAAGCCTCCGGTTTTTTCCGTGAACCCGGGGAAAAAGAAGAATTTCCGCGCGCGGCCTTTTCCCGGGGAAGGCAGCTTGTGGCAGCCTTCGACCCAGTCCTCGGCGGAAAGATATTCCAGATTGATCCGGACGGTCTCCGGGGGCAGAGAGCGCGTGAAATCCTCCGGGGGATCGCAGGCGAAGGCCTCAATCACCAGATCCCCCGGATCGAGTTTCTCCCTGCCGAGGTTTTCGTCCCACCTGAGCACGGCGACGGGTTTGTCCCCGCATAAAACGGTCTGCGAGGAGGCGCCGGCGTCGGCCCGCGGGCAGATTTTGGAGAGGGCCTCGAGACGGTCCGCGCACAGGGTCACTTCGGCGCCGCTCCGGCACAGTTCCCGGGCGAGGCGCCAGCAGACCCCGGCGTCCCCGTAGTTATCTATGACCCGGCAGAAGATATTCACGCGCATGGATTGATTTTGACAAAAAACAAGGCTGAATGTAAAATGGACAGATCTTAAATTGTCTCAAGCTGTCATAAAAATTTTTCACGATTGTTCGGACGCGGGCGCGTATGACGCAGGAAACGGAAAAATCGGGCGAAGTTCTGCAAGTAGTCTGTGAAGGATGCGACATGGTTCTGGACATTCCCCCGCGCGAGGGAACGTTCGTCGGCGTCTGCCCGAGATGCGGTCACCTGGTGCACCGCTACCACCCCAATCCTTCGGCCTATTCCCTGTCTCTCGCCCTGGGCGCGCTGATTTTTCTCCTGACCTCGAATTTTCTTCCTTTTCTTTCGATAAATTTCTCGGGACTCGGCAACTCCATGGCCGTCCTCGACTACACGGAGATACTGGGCAACTACCATCTCGCGGTCATGAGCGTGCTGATATTCGTCTTCATGCAGTTTCTGCCCGTGGTGGCGATCCTGTGCATAATAGTATGCGATCTCTGCTACCTGCTCAAACTGAAATTCAAGGCCGTCAAGTTTCTGCTCAAGGTTTACCACTACGCCCGGGAGTGGAGCATGGTCGACGTCTTCGTGCTCGGGGTGCTGGTAAGCCTGATAAAACTCATTAACCTGGTCGACGTCACCTACGAGGACGGGTTCTGGACGTACATGGCCTTCGCGGTCTTCTTCATCCTGGCGGTGCGGAACTTCTACGAGCCGGTGATGTGGTCGTTTTTCGAAAAAAGCACGCCCCTGACGCGGACCATCCGGTCGGGCAGATCGGCGGCGCGGCAGAATTTCTGCGGCTGCGAGATCTGCGGGCAGATTATTGATCGGGAAAAACGCTTTCACTGCCCGAGGTGCGGCAAGGTGGCCGAAGACAAGTCGGAAAAATGCGTCCAGCGGTGCGCGGCCTTTCTGATCGCGGCCGTGGCCGTGTACATCCCCGCCAACATCTATCCCATGATGATCACCGTCTATCTCGGCTCGGGTGAGGCCTCCACCATTCTCGAAGGCGTGGTGGCCCTGTGGAAAATGAAGTCGTATTTCGTGTCGGGGGTTATTTTCCTGGCCAGCGTCTGCATCCCCATCCTGAAAATCATGGCCCTGGTTTATCTGTGCGTGGTTCTGAAAAATTTCAAGCGGGCGAGAAGGAGCCGGTATCTGAGCGTTCTCTTCCGCGTGGTGGAGTTCATCGGCAAATGGTCGATGATCGACGTTTTCGTCGTGGCGATCATGGTTTCGATCGTGAGAATGGGAAATCTGATGGTGATAGAACCGGGCTCGGCGATGGTGTCGTTCGGGGCGGTGGTGATACTCACCATGCTGGCCGCGAGGCAGTTCGACTCGAAGCTGCTGTGGATTAACAAGATAAACAGAGGAGAAAACAATGAGTAGAGAGATCCTGATAAAAAGAAAAAGATCCCTTTCTTTTATCTGGGTTATACCGGTCATCGCGTTTATCATAGCCCTTTCTCTCGTTTACTCGACCTATTTCGACAAAGGGCCGGAGATCACCCTGATCCTGTCTTCCGCCGACGGCATCGAGGCGGGCAAGACGCTCATCAAAACCAAAAGCGTCGAAATGGGCAAGATCATCTCCGTGAATCTTTCGGATGACCTGAAAAACGTCGTGGCCGTCGCCCAGATGAAAAAGAACACGGGCCAGTACGTCAACGACAGCACCATATTCTGGATCGAAAAACCGCGCATCGACCGCCGCGGCGTCACCGGCCTCAACACCTTCCTGTCGGGGTACTACATCGAAATGACGCCCGGTTCGAACCTGGGGCGCAAGAAAAGCGACAAGTTCGTGGTGCTGGACGAGCCGCCGATCAGTCTGAGCAACGAAGGTCTTTACCTGACCCTGGAGTCGGAGTCCAGAAAGAAGATCTCCCACGGCGATTCCGTCACGTACATGGGCATGGAGGCCGGATCCGTGGTTTCCTCGGAATTCGATTTCGCCGCGAAAAAACTTTTGTACCGGGTCGTCATCCGGCCCCCGTACGACAAAATCATCGCCAAAAGCACCAAGTTCTGGATTTCGAGCGGCATCGAAGCGTCGATGGGCACCGACGGTTTCCGCATCAACACGGACTCTCTCGAAAGCATCATCAGGGGAGGCATCAGTTTCGAGACCGGACCCGGCTATGACGCCGAGGACGCGGTCCACCGGCTCGACAGCGGCTACCGGTTCACGCTTTACGACAATCACGACGAGATTTACAACACTTTCGATCCCAACAAAACGATCGATTTCATCATCCAGTTCGACAAGCCCCAGAGGAGTCTGACCGTGGGATCGCCGGTTTTCTACAACGGCGTTCAGGTCGGCGTGGTGAAAAAAGTGCCGTATTTCAAGAGCGGTTTCGAGCTTTTTTACGAACAGACCGAAAAGTCATCCGTAATGATCTCGATACAGATGGAGCGGTTCGACACCACGAGGCTCCGCAGCGTCGACAATCTCAGGGACGATATCATCGAGCTCATCAGGCACCGTCATCTCACGGCCGGCGTCGAGATTCAGAACCTGCTGACGCAGCGGGGACTGGTCAATCTTTTCCTGGACGAACGGGACGAAAGCGCGCCGGAAGAAATCATTCCGCGGATCTTCGACGGCTACACCGTGATTCCCACCAAAGAGTCGAATATAAGCGCCATCCAGAAGGATCTGGCGCTGTTTGCCAACAAACTCAGCAAACTGAATTTCGACGAAGTTCTGGTAAACATCAACGAACTGCTGATCAACAGCAAAAACACTTCGAAGAACCTCGCGGAAATCAGCGGCAACCTGAACCAGATAATGGAAAAACTCAGCAAAAACGACATTTCCGGCGAACTTATCACCACGCTGAGAAGTCTCAAGCATACGCTGGAATCGTACAACAACGATTCGGCGATGTACGGGGAGATTCACCGCAGTCTCAAGAAACTCAATGACACGCTGTCGGCGATGAAACCGGTGGTGAGGAAAGTCGACGAGAAGTCGAATTCGCTTTTGTTTGAGTACAGAAAGAAAGATCCGACGCCGAGAGCCGGAAAGTAGCGGAGGTACAACACGATGAATAAAATGAATTTGCCGGCGGCCGCGCTGCTTGCCGTTCTCGCCGCGGGCTGTTCGTCCGCGGCCGCGATAAAGTATTACAGTCTGGACTCTTCGGACTATTTTACGGAAAATTCCCAGGCCGCGGGCCCGCGGCTCCATGTGAAAGAGATAGCGGTTCCCGCCTACCTTAACACCAACTCCTTCGTCATGAGGGTGAGCGGGCACGAAGTGGTGTACACGAACGAGAACAAGTGGGTCGACACACTCGAATCGCTGCTGAACCCGTCCCTGCTCAAAAACCTCAAGAAAAACCTGCCCGATACCCCGGTGACCAGATACAGGTGCGGGACGAACGAAAAATGCGGGGAACTGCGGCTGACCGTCAATAATTTCGAGGTCACCGACCGGGGCTTCGCGGTGGTGGATTTCGAATACTCTTACGTTTCCCCCGCCGGCGCCGAGCATACCGCGACGGTCCACAGGGAGAAAAAACTCGAGCGGGACGGTTACGAGTCCATGGTGAGTTCCCTGAACGGAGCCTGGCAGGAAGGCGTCGCGGAGATGGCGGAGTTTATCCGCTCCGCGAACTGAGGCGCGCCGTCTCTCTTTCCGTCAAAAAAGCGGCGCCCGCGGGCGCCGCTTCCGATCCGGAGCGTTCCTCCGGAGCGTCATGAGGCGTCCCGCGCGGCGGCCTTTTCCTTAAGGTAAGCTATGGTTCTTTCGATGCGCGCTAGGGATCTGTCCCTGCCGATCAGCTTCATGGTTATGCCCAGTTCCGGCGAAGCGCCGCAGCCGGTTACGGCGAGGCGGATCGGCATGCCCACCCTGACCAGGCCGACGCCCATTTCCGCGGCCGTCTTTTTAAAGGCTTCCTCGATCCCCTCCTCGTTCCACTCGGGCAGATCCCGGAACTTAGCGAGGGATCTTTCCAGAGCCTCCGGACTGTCGGCTTTGAACCATTTTTTCGCCGCCTTCGGCTCGTAGTCCGCGTATTCCCGGTAAAAGTACAGGGAAATTTCGGCCATTTCCTTAAGCGTTTTGCATCTTTCCCGCTGGGCGGCGACGACGTCCCTGAGAGCCGGCCCGCCGGACACGTCGACGCCGAGCCGGTCCGTCTGCCATTTCAGTTCCTCGGCCACTCGCTCGGGAGGAAGGGACTTCATGTACTGGGTGTTGACCCACTTGAGTTTGTCCGTGCTGAACGCCGAGGCGCTTTTCGAAACGGCCTCCAGGGTGAAGTACTCGATCATCTCCTCTCTGGTGAATATCTCCTGGTTGCCGTGGCCCCAGCCGAGTCTGACCAGGTAGTTCACCAGGGCTTCCGGAAGGTAGCCGTCGTCCCGGTACTGCATCACGCTGACCGCGCCGTGCCGCTTGGAAAGTTTGGCGCCGTCGTCGCCCAGGATCATCGACACGTGCGCGAACACGGGAACCGGGGCGCCGAGAGCTTTGTATATGTTGATCTGCCGCGGGGTGTTGTTGATGTGGTCCTCTCCCCTGATTACGTGCGTGATGCCCATGTCCCAGTCGTCCACCACCACGCAGAAATTGTAGGTGGGAGTGCCGTCGGTTCTCCTGATGATCAGGTCGTCGAGTTCGCCGTTGTCAAACTCGATGTGCCCTCTGATCTCATCCTCGAAGCATACTTTGCCTTCCGTCGGGTTCTTGAAGCGGACGCAGTACGGGGCGTCTTCGGGATGATCCGGGGCGCCGTCGCGGCAGCGGCCGTCGTACCGGGGCTTGACGCCCAGACGCTGCTGCTCTTCCCTGACCGCGTCCAGTCTTTCCTTCGTGCAGTAGCATTTGTAGGCGAGACCTTTCGCCAGCATGTCGTCGATGACCCGGTTGTAGCGGTCGAACCGCTCCGTCTGGTAATAGGGCCCCTCGTCCCAGTCCAGACCGGTCCATTTCATGGATTCGATGATGGCGTCGATGGCCGGCCGGGTCGATCTTTCCCGGTCGGTGTCCTCGATTCTCAGTACGAACTTACCGCGGTTGTGCCGCGCGTAAAGCCACGAGTAAAGAGCCGTGCGGGCGCCGCCAACGTGAAGATAGCCCGTGGGACTGGGGGCGAAGCGGGTTTTGATTTCCATTTTTTATTCCGTCGGAAGTTGAAACGATAACGATGAGAAGACAGTCGGAAAAACTGCCGCTATTCTATCATTTTTACGGGGCCGGGGCATTTATATTTCCGGTTTTATCGGGGCGGTGATTTTTTTGAAAATGTCCTCCATGGGAGCGTAGTTGCACACGAACGATTCCCGCGACGCGGTCAGCATCTCCGTCCGGGACACTTTGGAAAACTCCAGTTTGAAGCCGCATTTGATGGCCCAGGCTCTGACGAACTCTCTCTGGACCCTGCCGTTTCCCTCCCTGAAGGGATGGATCGCGTTGATTTCGGAAAAGTAATAGGAGCACCGGTTGATGAACCTGTTCCGGGTGAATTCGGGGTTCGCGGACTCGTACTTAAGTTTCGGGGTTTCGTCTTTGAGATCCGAGAAAAGTTTCACGCACTCTTTTTCGATGTATTCGGCGTGGCAGAAAAGATTGCCCTTCCCGATGTCCACGGTCCTTATTTTGCCGGCCCAGGAGTAAAGATCCTGAAAGATGAATTCGTGTATGGCGCAGAGGTGCCGGAGATCGAAGGAGCCCGTGACGGGAAGCTGCATGAGTTCGAGCAGGCGGAGCATCGACAACACTTTTTCCGCCTTGAAAAGTTCCGTTTCGTCGCGGATATCCAGTTTGTTTATCAGCACCTCCGTACCGGGATAGCAGTACGGATCTTGGATGTCACGCATTCTTCATTTTGCCGGTGAATCTGGCGATGACCTCGCGGCGGATGACGTCGCTTCTCCTCGCGCCCGTCAGACAGTCGCTGAGAAGCTGGAGTTCGTTCCGGTCAAGATTGAATCCTTCCATGTTCATGGTCGCCTCTACCTCTTTTACCGAGATGGCGTTGTGGTAAATTTTGGCGGGCGGGAGGGGTATGCTTTCCATGGCGAGTGCTTGTAATTATTTATCGGATATATTCCGGATCAACTTGATTATTATAACACAAAAAGGTTTTCACGCGGAAGTTTTTTCCGCGCGAAAAAACCCGCGCGGCTTGCCGCGCGGGGCGATCCGGGGGTTTTAGGCCGCGTAGATCCGGGCGCTCAGGCTTTCGATCTTGTCCGGGTCCAGCTTGAAGGCGATCTTGGAGCTGAGGAGCAGCTTTTTGCCCTGCACGCCGAGTTCCGAAACCGGGATGTCGGCGCCGCTCAGATTGAACACGCTTATGCTCTTGGGCGTGGTCAGGGTGATGGTCTGCTTTTCCCGGTTGAGAGCCGCCGTTATCTGGCTGCGGTCGCGGGGGCCGATGACGCCGCTCTTCTTCAGGGCGATGAGGGACTGGTAGAAGTTCAGGACGTCGGAATGGGGCGCGTCCGAGATGCTGTCGAAGTCGAGCTTGCTGTCCAGGAACGTCTTAACGTCGTGCGGTTCTCTGATCTCGTAGTCGGAGATGAAGGAGAACTCGCGCTTTCTTCCCTCCCTCACGGCGTCGATGAGCCACTGGTCGGTAAAGCTTTCGAAGAAGTTGAACGGGTTCATCTCCGCGTATTCGTCGCCCATGAAGATCATGGGCACGTACGGGCTGGCGAAGCATACGGCCGCCGCGAGCAGCGCTTTGTCGAGCCCGTAGGTCGTGGCCATCCTGTCGCCGTGCGGCCGGTTGCCGACCTGGTCGTGGTTCTGGATGTACATCACCAGTTTTTCCGGGGGAATGTTGCTGCCGTCGCAGCCCATGCGGTTGTTGTAGACGCTGTTGAGCCTGGTTCCGTCGTAGCCGAAACTCCTGGTCAGCACCTGGTAAATGTCGTCGATGCTGCCGAAGTCCTTGTAGTGGCGGAAGGTCTCCCGCGTGAGGTAGCTGTACACGGCGTACGACAGGTCGTCGCACCACTGCGAGGTGAAGCCGAAGCCGTTCGGATCCGTCACGTAGGGGTTGTTGCAGAGATGCTCGGCGATCATGATGATCTTGCGGTTCTCGGCTCTCTCGATGTCTTTGGCCAGGTCGTTTATCTCTCTGAGGATGTGCTTCGGCGAGCCGTCGTAGATAAGCGACGCGGCGTCCATCCTGAAGCCGTCGAAACCGACTTCGGAAATCCAGTACCGGGTGTTGGCCAGGTAGAAGTCCCTGATGCCGCCGCAGTTTTCCCGGTCGAAGTTTATCGCCGCGCCCCAGGGGGTGTCGGCGTTGATGGTGAACGGAGCCAGCATGCCGCCGTAGTTGCCTTCCGGGCCGAAGTGGTTGTAGACGACGTCGAGGATAACGGCGATGCCCAGGGCGTGGGCGTCGTTCAGGAATTTTTCCAGATCACGGTAAGTGCCGTAGCCGGCGTTGAGAGCGAACATGAACGTGCCGTCGTATCCCCAGTTACGGTCTCCCGGGAACTCCGCGATCGGCATGATCTCGATGACGTTGATTCCCAGCGACTTGAGATAGCTGAGTTTGCCCGCGGCCTCCTTAAGAGTGCCGTCGTGGGTGAACGACCCGATGTGCATTTCGTAGATCACCGCGTCTCTGATGTCGACGCCGCGCCAGTTGTGCAGCGAAGCCTTGCGGGGGTAGGTAATCATCGAGGCGCTGTGAACGTCGAAGGGCTGGTACTTCGAGTAGGGGTCCGGCAGGAATTCCGCGCCGTTCTTCACCAGCCAGTACAGCGTCCCCTCCTGGAGAATGTCGGTGGTTCCGGTGAAATAGCCGTCGGAGCCTTTGGTCAGGTCTATGCGCCTGTGGGTATGGTCGAGCTCCACCTGCAGCTTGTCGCAAAATGGCGCGAAAATTCTGAAACAGCCTTTGTTCTCCGCGTTTACGAAGTAACCTACTTTGTTCATGTTGTTATCCTTGCCGTATTTTATTTTCTTGGTAGAACAAGCTTAGTGTGAAATCGCGATAAAATCCATATCCGCGGTTGATAAAACGGCCGTAAAGCACAAAAAACCCTTCGGGCCGCGCCGGGCCGGGCCGCGGCGGCGCGCCCCGGGGGCCGCGAGGCGGAAAAAAGAGTTTTCCGGGCGCGAAAAAAAAGGGCGGGAACCGCGTCCCGCCCCGCTCCGGGACTCCGGTCTAGCCGCGGCCGTTCAGCTCCTTGAAGAAGTTGATCAGGCCGTTGGTCGACGAGTCGTGGGAGGTCACGGTCTCCTCTCCCGCGAGTTCGGGAAGAATCTTGCCCGCGAGCTGCTTGCCGAGCTCGACGCCCCACTGGTCAAAGCTGAAGATGTTCATGATGACGCCCTGGGTGAAGATCTTGTGCTCGTACATGGCGATCAGCGCGCCGAGGGTTTCGGGGGTGATCTTTTTGACCAGAATGGAATTGGTCGGTCTGTTACCCTCGAACACCTTGAACGGGATCAGCTTTTCGTAGGCTTCCCTGGCCAGTCCCTTGGCCTCGAACTCGGCCACCACCGTCTCCTCGGACTTGCCGAAGGCGAGAGCCTCGGTCTGGGCGAAGAAGTTCGACAAAAGTTTGGCGTGGTGGTCGCCCACGGGGTTGTGGCTGATCGCCGGGGCGATGAAGTCGCACGGGATAATCTTGGTGCCCTGGTGGATCAGCTGGTAGAAGGCGTGCTGGCCGTTGGTGCCCGGCTCTCCCCAGATGATCGGGCCGGTCTGGTAGGCGACCTTATTGCCGTTCCTGTCCACGCACTTGCCGTTGGACTCCATGTTCCCCTGCTGGAAGTACGCCGGGAAGCGGTACATGTACTGGTCGTACGGCAGGATCGCCTCGGACTCGAAGCCGTAGAAGTTGTTGTACCAGATGCCGATGAGAGCCAGGACCACGGGAATGTTTTCGGTGAACGGGGCGTGGCGGAAGTGGTTGTCCATCTCGAACGCGCCGGTCAGGAGTTTTTCGAAATTGTCGAAGCCGACCGACAGCGCGATGGAGAGGCCGATGGCGGACCAGGAGGAGTATCTGCCGCCGACCCAGTCCCAGAACTCGAACATGTTGTCGGTGTCGATGCCGAACGCGGCCACGGCCTTGGCGTTGGTGGACAGCGCGGCGAAGTGCTTCGCGACGTGCGCCGGGTCGCCGGCGCTCTTTAGGAACCAGTCGCGCGCGGTGTGGGCGTTGGTCATGGTCTCCTGGGTCGTGAACGTCTTCGAGGCGATCAGGAACAGGGTCGTCTCCGGATTGAGTTTCTTCAGCGTTTCGCAGATGTGGGTGCCGTCGACGTTGGACACGAAGTGCGGGGTCAGCCTGGTCCGGTAGGCGGCCAGGGCCTCGCTGATCATGCAGGGGCCGAGATCGCTGCCGCCGATGCCGATGTTGACCACGTCGGTGATCTCTTTGCCGGTGTAGCCCTTCCACTCGCCGGAGATGATTTTCCCGCAGAAGGCTTTCATCTTGGCGAGCACGGCGTCGACTTCGGGCATGACGTCCTTGCCGTCGACCTTTACCGGCGTCGAGGCTCTGTTCCTCAGGGCGGTGTGGAGCACGGCCCGGTTTTCCGTGACGTTGATCTTTTCGCCGGTGAACATTGCCTCGACGGCTTCGGCCAGACCGGTTTCCTTCGCGAGGTCGGCGAGAAGATCCAGGGTTTCCCGGGTGATCCTGTTTTTGGAGAAATCAACCAGGAAATCTTCGTTGAACTTCAGGGAGAAATTGTCGAAACGGCCGGGGTCGTTCCTGAAATGCTCGGCGATGGTCACGCCGGAAATTTTCCGGAAATGTTCGGTGAGAGCCGCCCAGGCGGCGGTTTCGGTCGGGTTTATGTTTTTCATGCGTTCACCTGCGAATCGGTCGGTAAGGTTGGTACGGGAATATCCGGCCCGCCCGCGCGGCGCCGGATATCGAACTGAATTAAATCCAAAAATAATTGTACACGAAAGGGCCGCGGTTTGTTGAGAGTTTGATCCTAAAAGGAATCTTCCGGGCCGTTTTCACGAGGCCCTGGGCCGCGCGCGCCCGTCCCGGCGGCCGCGCGGAAGACCCGGGGGACGGGGATCCGGAGCGGGGTGAAATCGTTTACATATCGCTTTTAGCGGTATGAGGTTTTGTGTATAATTACGGGTGATCATTTTTAATGCGCTTATTTCCAACCAAATTAGAACCAAGGAAGTTTTTAAAAATGTCCAATTACTTCAATACGCTTAATTTACGCGAACAGCTGGCCCAGCTCGGCTGCTGCCGCTTCATGTCCCGCGACGAGTTCGCCTCGGGCTGCGATTTTCTCAAGGGAAAGAAGATCGTCATCATCGGCTGCGGCGCCCAGGGTCTCAACCAGGGTCTCAACATGCGCGATTCGGGCCTCGACATCTCCTACGCGCTGCGCGAGGCGGCGATAAAGGAGCAGAGAGCCTCCTTCAAGCGCGCGACCGAGAACGGCTTTAAGGTGGGCACCTACGACGAACTGATCCCGACCGCCGACCTGGTAATCAACCTCACCCCGGACAAGCAGCATTCGCCGGTCGTAAAGGCCGTCATGCCGCTCATGAAGGAAGGCTCGGCCCTCGGCTATTCGCACGGCTTCAACATCGTCGAGGTGGGAGAGAAGATCCGCCCGGACATCACCGTGGTCATGGTCGCCCCGAAGTGCCCGGGCACCGAGGTCCGCAACGAGTACGTCCGCGGTTTCGGCGTGCCCACCCTGCTCGCGGTTCATCCGGAGAACGACCCCAAGGGCGAAGGCTGGGACATTGCCAAAGCCTGGGCCGCCGGAACCGGCGCGCACAAGGCCGGCTGCCTGGCTTCCTCCTTCGTGGCCGAAGTCAAGTCCGACCTGATGGGCGAACAGACCATTCTCTGCGGCATGCTGCAGACCGCGACCCTGCTCGCTTTCGATAAGATGACCGCCGAGGGCATCGACGCCGGCTACGCCTGCAAACTGCTGCAGTACGGCTGGGAAACCATCGGCGAGGCCCTCAAGTTCGGCGGCATCACCAACATGATGGATCGTCTGAGCAACCCGTCCAAGATCCGGGCGTTCACCCTGGCCGAGGAACTGAAGGACATCATGCGCCCGCTGTACCGCAAGCACATGGACGACATCGAGAGCGGCAAGTTCTCCGAGACCATGATGAAGGACTGGGCCGACAACGACAAGGACCTGCTGCGCTGGAGAAAGGAGACCCAGGCTTCCGCCTTCGAGAACGCGCCCGCCTGCGACACCGAAATTTCCGAGCAGGAGTACTTCGATAAGGGCATATTCATGGTCGCCACCGCCAAGGCCGGCGTCGAGCTCGCCTTCGAGACCATGACCGAATCCGGCATTTACCCCGAGTCGGCCTACTACGAGTCCCTGCACGAGCTTCCGCTCATCGCCAACACCATCGCCCGCAAGCGCCTGTACGAGATGAACGTCGTCATCTCCGACACCGCGGAGTATGGCAACTACCTGTTCTCCAACGTCTGCGTGCCGCTGCTGCGCGAGAAGTTCATGGACAAAATCACCGCCGAGGACATCGGCGCCGGTCCGGCCTCGACCGACACTTCCGTCGACAACCAGACCCTCATCGACGTCAACGAGAAGATCCGCAACCACCCGATCGAAGTGGTCGGACGCACGCTGCGCGGCTACATGACCGACATGAAGCGCATTATTTTCGGCAACAACTAAAGGCCGGTTCAGCGGCCCCGCCGCCGTGAAGCCGGGGCGGGAAACGGGAAAATAAAAAATCGGGAAAGAGGAGCGCCGGAGCTCCTCTTTTTTTGTCCGGACAAGGCAGCCGCCCGCGCCGGGAAGAGGCCCGGGCCGGCCGGGACAAAAAAAGGACCGGGTGCGCCGCGCCCGGTCCTTCCCGCGCCGGGGATCCGGCCTTATTTCTGAATGAGCGAAATGTCGGCGGCGTAGGTGAACAGTTCCCTGAGCGTTTTGAGCAGGGCCAGTCTGTTGCCTCGCACGGCGGCGTCCTCGCAGTTGACCATGACTTCGTCGAAGAAGCGGTCCACCGGCTCCTTAAGGGCCGCGAGAAGCTGCAGGGCGGCCGCGTAGTCCCGCGCCGCGAACAGTTTGCCGACGGGGCCTTTCACTTCCTCTATCGCCGCGTGGAGACGCTTTTCGGCGTCCTCCGCGAGCAAATCCGCGCTGAACGCCGCTTCCGCCGGGGATTTGGCCAGAATGTTGCCGACGCGCTTGTTGGACGCGGCGAGGGAAGCAGCCTCGGGCAGGGTTTTGAACCGCTCGACGGCTTTGACGCGCCGGTCGAAGTCGTAAAGATTGGCGGTGCCCGTCGCCAGCACGGCCTGCACCGTGTCGGCGCCGACGCCGAACTCCTGGTAATAGGCCCTTAACCTGCCGAGCACGTACTCGACGACGTCGTCCACCGTCCGGGGATTGGTCAGTCTGTCGCCGTAGAGTTTGGCGGCGAAAGCGGCCAGCGGGCGGATGTCGAGGTCGAGCTCCTTTTCGGCGGAGATTCTGATGAGCCCGATGGACGCGCGCCTCAGGCCGAACGGATCCCGGTCGCCCTTCGGGAACAGGCCGACGCCGAAGATGCCGGTCAGCGTGGCGATCTTCTCGGCGACGCTCACCGCGCACGCGACCCCGCCGGACGGCAGGGCGTCGCCGGCGAACCGCGGCAGGTACTGTCCGCTCAGCGCCAGGGCGATTTCCTCGGGCTCCCCGTCCCCGCGGGCGTAGTGCATGCCCATGATGCCCTGGGTGTCGGTGAATTCCATCACCATGCTGGTCATCAGGTCGCACTTGGACAGGAGGCCCGCCCTTTTCGCGTATTCGGCGTTGGCGCCGGTTTTCCCGGCGATGAGGCCGGCCAGTTCGGCGACGATTACCGATTTATCGGCCAGCGAGCCGAGCTGTTTCTGGAACAGCACGGTTTTGAGGCTTTCGAAGCGGGACTCGAGGGGTTTTTTCCGGTCGGTGTCGTAGAAGAACTCGGCGTCCGCGAGTCTCGGCCTCACCACTCTCTCGTTTCCGGCGATGACCTCTTCGGGACGCGCGGAAACGATGTTGCTGATGAAAATGAAGTTGGGCAGGAGTTTGCCGTCCCGGTACACCGGGAAGTACTTCTGGTCGCCTTTCATGGTGTGCACTAGCGCTTCCGCGGGAACCTTGAGAAATTTTTCCTCGAACCGGGCCGTCATGAGCACCGGGTATTCCACCAGCGAGGTAACCTCCTCGATCAGGTCGTCGTCCATGTCCGCCTCGCCGCGCAGCGCCGCGGCCTCCGCGGCGATGGCTTCCCTGATCATGGCTTTGCGGCGCTCGTAGTCCGCGATGACCATCCCCTTCTTTTCGAGGACTTCGGGATACTCGTCGGCGGAGTTGAGTTCGATTTCCCTTTCGCCCATGAATCTGTGGCCGCGGATCACGCGGGAGGACGGGAGGCCGAGAATCTCGCCGGGGATCAGGTCGGATCCGAACAGCATGGTCAGGGTGTGAACCGGCCGGACGAAGAGATCCCTGCGGCTGCCCCAGTGCATCAGTTTGGGAACCGGCAGGCCCGCGAGGGCCGTTCTGACGAAGCCTGGCACCAGGGAAACGGCGGAGGCGCCCCGTTTCACCCGGCGCAGCACCAGCCACTCGCCCTTGGGGGTGCTCACGGTTTCCGCCTCGGCCAGATCGATGCCCTGGGCTTTGGCCCAGGCCAGGCCGGCCTCCGCCGGCCGGCCGTCCCGGAAGGCCGCCCGTACGGACGGTCCTTTGATTTCGACGTTCGCGTCGGGCTGCCTGTCCGCGAGGGAAATGACTTTCAGCGCCAGTCTGCGGGGGGTCGCGTACCATTCGATTGCGCCGAAAGCCAGGCCGGCTTTTTTCAGTTCCGCGGCAAAGCCGTCTCTGAAGGCGAGCGCGAGTTTACGGAGCGCTTTCGGCGGCAGTTCTTCCGTGCCGAGCTCCACCAGCAAATTTTTTTCCGCCATTACCTGTTTTCCTCACTTTTGCATATAGGGAAGCCCAGAGCCTCGCGCGCTTTGTAGTACGCCTCGGCCACGCCTTTGGACAGCGTTCTGATCCTGAGTATGTACCTCTGTCTTTCCGTGACCGAGACCGCGTGGCGCGCGTCCAGCAGGTTAAACGCGTGGGCGGCTCTCAGGATGCGTTCGTAGGCCGGCAGCGGCAGGGGCTTTTCCAGGGCGAGCAGATCCCGGCATTCCTTTTCGCCGGCGTCGAAAACGGAGAACAGGAAGGCGGTGTCCGCGTACTCGAAGTTGTAGGCGGACTGCTCCACCTCGTTCTGGTGGAACACGTCGCCGTAGGTGACGTCGCCGCCGGGCGTGCGCGCCCACAGCAGATCGTAAATGTTGCTGACTCCCTGAATGTACATCGCCAGTCTTTCGAGGCCGTAGGTGATCTCGCCGGTCACCGGGAAGCATTCGAGACCGCCGACCTGCTGGAAGTAGGTGAACTGGGTGACTTCCATGCCGTTCAGCCACACCTCCCAGCCGAGGCCCCAGGCCCCGAGGGTGGGGTTTTCCCAGTTGTCCTCGACGAACCTGATATCGTGGATCGCGGGATCGAATCCCAGCTCCTTAAGCGAGCCGAGGTACAGATCCTGGATATCGTCCGGAGACGGTTTGAGCACCACCTGGAACTGGTAATAGTGCTGCAGGCGGTTCGGGTTTTCGCCGTAGCGCCCGTCCGAGGGCCGGCGCGACGGCTGGACGTAGGCGCAGTGGTGGGGTTCGGGCCCGATTGCCCGCAGAAAGGTCTGCGGGTGGGAGGTGCCCGCGCCCACCTCCATGTCGAAAGGCTGGGCAATCATGCATCCCTGGCGCGACCAGTAGTCCTGCAGGGTCAGGATCAACCCCTGGAAGGTCTTGATATCGTAAGTGTTGGACATCGGAATTGTTCCTTGAATACCCGCCGGCGGGTATCTCGCTAAACGTGGTCAAAAACGGGACCGGCTGCCGCCGGTCCGTTTAATTGCTACGTATTGTACTAAAAAATGCTATTTTTGCATAACAAAAGATATAACCCGGTCCTCGCGGGTTTTGCTCAGCATACGGTATCCCATGTTCAGGCACAGGAGCTCGAAATCGCGGTCCGCCGCGGGGTCGTCGGCCGTGACGGTCAGCGTGTCGCCGGGCGCTAGCCGGCGCATTTCCCGCCGGGCGATCATCAGAGGTTCCGGGCATCTCAGACCCACGGTGTCGACGTTTTTGTTCATGGCATGCTCATCCGGCCGCGCCGGATCCGCCGGCGGGCGGCCCCGAAAACCGGTCTCATTTTCCCACGCAGAAAGTGCCGAAAATCTCCCCGAGGAGGTCGTCGGCCGTGAATCTCCCGAGGATGTCCCCGAGCCGGTCGTGGGCGTTCCTGAGCTCTTCCGCGCAGAGCTCGAAGGCCGACGCCTCGTTCATGAGGCCGAGCGCCTTCCCGAGGGAGTCCAGGGCTTTTTCCAGAGAGTCCAGGTGGCGCCGGCGCGCCGAGAAGACCCCTTCGGCCGTGTTGGAATATTCCGCGGACTTTTTGAGGTGCTCCCGCAGTTCGGCGACGCCCGCGGAAGTTTTGGCGCATATCGCCACGCGCGGGTACCGTCCGAGCTCGCCGGGCAGCGTGTAAGCGCCCGCGAGATCCGTTTTGTTGCAGACCACGGTGAAAGGCAGGGCGTCCGCGGTTTTCTCCCTGATTTCCCGGAACAGCCTGAGCTGCTCGGGATCGTCCGTTTTGGACACGTCGTACACGAAGAGGATCCGGTCGGCGCCCTTGATTTCGTTCCAGGCCCGGTCGATGCCTATCTGCTCGACGATGTCCGAGGTGTGGCTCCGGAGCCCGGCCGTGTCCACGATGTGCAGCGGCAGCCCGTCGATGTCGATGTTCTCGTGGATGGCGTCGCGGGTGGTGCCCTCGACGCTGGTCACGATGGCGAGGTCGCTGCCGCAGAGAGCGTTAAGCAGCGAGGATTTGCCGGCGTTGGGCCTGCCGGCGATCACGAGTTTTATCCCCTCGCGCAGGATTACCCCCTGCTTCGCCTCGGCGAGCAGGTTCCCGAGATCCCCGGCGATCTCCCTGATCCCTTCCTCGACCTTGCCGTCGCCGACGAAATCGATGCTTTCGTCGGGGAAATCTATCGCCGCCTCGACGTAGGTCCTCAGCCGGGTAAGTTTGGCGTTCACGGCCTCGATTTTCCGGGCGAACACCCCCTGCAGGGAGCGCGAGGCGCTGAGCGCCGCCTTTTCGCTGCTCGCGTTGATAAGGTCGGTTATCGCCTCCGCCCGGGTCAGGTCGATTTTGCCGTTCAGGAAGGCGGTTTTGGTGAATTCGCCCGGTTCGGCCTGCCTGACTCCCGGAAGGCGCAGGATCTCCCGCAGCAGCATGTCCATGACCACCGGCCCGCCGTGGCACTGGAATTCCACGACGTCTTCGCCCGTGTAGCTGCGGGGGCTTTTGAAATACAGGGTTATGCCTTCGTCGAGAATGTCGCCGCGGCCGTTTTTGAATTTCAGGAGAACGGCCCGGTGGTCGCCGGGCAGCCGGCCGGCGACGGCGCGGCACACGTCCGCGGCCTTTTCACCGGAGACCCGGATGACGCCGATGCCGCCCCGCCCCGCCGGCGTGGCTATGGCGGCGATTGTTTCCCTGTCCATTCCCTTCTCCTGTAAAAAAGCCTCCGCCGGAGAGGCTCGGGCGGCCGCGCGCCGCGCGGCTTTTAAGGTCAAGCCTTGCCGGGTTTCGCCCGCGTTCTCAGCCCCTGCTTTTCCAGGTGCCTGTATATGATCGTCTGCTGCACTATGGTGACGATGTTCGAAACCACCCAGTACAGCGTCAGACCGGCGGGGAAGGTGCAGAACATGAACGTGAACACCACCGTCATCACCGTCATGATCGTCTTCTGGGTGGGATCGGTGACCGTGGCCATGGAGGCCCGCTGGGTGATGAACATGGTGAGTCCCATCATCAGGGGCAGCACGTAGTACGGATCCAGCACCGACAGGTCGTGGATCCACAGGATGAACGGCGAGTGCCTCAGTTCCGTCGATTCCATCAGCGTCCAGTACAGGGCGATGAATATCGGCATCTGGATGAACATGGGCAGGCAGCCGCCGAGAGGATTGACCTTCTCGGCCGCGTACAGCTTTATGGTTTCCTCGCTGAGCTTCTGTTTGTCGTTCTGGTACTTTTCCTTAAGTTGGTTGAGCCTGGGCGCGAGCTGCTTCATCTTCGCCATGCTGACGTACTGTTTCTTGGTGAGCGGGTACATGAGCCCTCTGACGATGAGAGTGAGGACGATGATGGCCACGCCCCAGTTATGGACAATCCCGTGGATGAGCTTCAGCAGCTTGAACAGCACCTCGGAAATGACCGCCAGCCAGCCGTAGTCGACCGTCAGGTCGAGGTGGTCGCTGGCCATGGCCATTTCGTCCTGATTTTTGGGGCCGGCCCAGAGGATGTTCTGGAGTTTGGCCTTGGAGTCCTTAGCCGCGGTTACGGGGGTCGATCTGATGCCTATCACCGCCGTCTTGTGATCGTCGGCGGGCTGGGTGAAGATGACGTTCTCGTGGTTCCCGATGCCGATCCAGGCCGCCACGAAGTAATGCTGGATCATACTGATCCAGCCGCCCCGCGAGGTTTCAACGGTGTCGGAGGCGTCCTGCTTGGCGATGTCGTCCAGCGAAATTTTCGAATACTTGGTGTCGCCGCTCGAATAGGCGGTGCCCCGGTACGCCGAGGCCATCATCAGGCGCGATTCGCTTTCGGGGACTTCGACGCTCTGGATAAGTTTCGACTCGAGGGAAAGGGTCATGTCGGAGCCGATGTTTTCCACGGAGTAGGTCACGTCGACGGTGTGGCGGCACTGGGTGAAAACGAACGTCTTGACGAAGACCGTGCCGTTTTTGTCGGTATAGGTGAGCGGAACCTCGAGTCTGGCCAGTTTGGACTCGTCGGCCTCGGACAGCTTGGCGCAGTTTACGCCGGGGTCCGGCTCCATGGCGAAGCTCGCCGCGGGCGCGGTGAATTTCGGGTGCAGGAGGTATCTTTCCCCGTTTTCCGTTATCACCAGGTCGCTGGTCGCGTAGTATTTGAAATCGTCGCCGAACTTGAGCAGATGAAAATTCTCGTCGGAGTCGATTTCCTGCTTCTGGTCTTTCAAATCGATGCGCAGGATGTCGCCGCCGTTGAGGGAAACGCCCAGGGAATGGAGATCCGTCTCGATTTCTATCAGGTTTTCTCCGGTGATTTTTTCGGCTTCCGGACTGCCTCCGGCCGCGGTTATCTCCAGCTGCGGCTGATTAGCCCTTCTTTCCGCGTCGGTCTTGTCGCTGAAGTAAGTGTAACCCGCGAATGCCGACACAATCAGAAAAAACATTAAAGCTGAACTGCGTTGCGAATACATAATCTACTTTTTTCCGCCGGTGTGTTTGAAGATCTTTTCGGGAACCGGATCAAAACCGCTTTTGCACAGGGGATTGCACCTGAGTATGCGCCAGGCTCCGAGCGCGCAGCCCGTAAAAAAACCGTGCCTGATGATGGCCTGTTTGGTATATTCCGAACAGCTCGGATAGAACCTGCACTGGCGTCCGATGATGGGGCTCAGGGTTTTCTGGTATCCGGCGATCAGCATGCAGCCTGCTTTTTGGAGAGGATTGAGATTTTCTTCCATAACTTTGCCAAAAGCGCGCCGATTTCCCGATTGTTCAGTTTCAGGACGTCGGCTTTCACGATGCATACATAATCCAGATTTGCCAGGGCGGCGCGGGACTTTCTGAAATTTTCCCTGATTATTCTTTTGGCCCGGTTACGCCAGACGGCTCTTTTCAAAGCCTTTTTCGGAACAATCATGCCCAGTCTTGGAAAATCGAGGTTGGAATCTTTTGCGAGAACGGTTATATAAGGCGATCCTGCCCGCAGGGGATCTTTGAATACGTTGCCGAAATTTTCGGGAGTAAGCAACCTGTACTCCCGAGGAAAATTCTCTTTAATCATTAACAGTGGTTAAGCGGGCACGACCCTTCGCGCGGCGACGGGAAAGAACCTTGCGGCCGTCCGCGGTTCTCATGCGCTTGCGAAAGCCGTGGGTGCGCTTGCGCTTCAGTATTGAAGGCTGGAAAGTGCGTTTCATAATAAACTCCCTTTAAGGTTGAAAACCTGAAAAAACAAATTCGTTGCGTGATTATATAGACATTGCCCCGATCAGTCAAGCAAGAAAAAACGGGAAAAGCATAATTTTAAAGCAGGGATTCCGGCGTTCCGGGACGGCCGCTTCCGGCCCCGCCGCCCTTCGCGAACGCCCGTCCCCGTCGCCCGGGAGAGAGGATGACGGCCCGCGAGGCCCCTCCCGGGAGGCGGATGCGCCGCCCGCCGTCCCGGCCGCGCGGCGGCCGGAACTGTTGATTACTTTGGCGCCTGTGTATAACCGGGACGTTTTTTAAACGGCGCCCTGTTACAAAAATAGAAATATCATATACGATTTTATATATTTTCCCACAAAGTTTAACATTATCAGTGTTTCCGCCCGGGCAGACTGTGTATTACCTCATTTTTTAGAGGGATTCGGCGCGGCTTTTTTCTCATATTTCGACTTCGCTGTGGATAAGTGTCTCGCGATGAGGTATAATTCGTCAGAATCGAAATTTGTTCCGGTGAAGCTTTTCTGTCACGATGAGGAATTGTTTTGGCCAGCTTAGAATTATGGGAAGAAATCAAGAAGTATCTGTTTTCGCTGCCGTTAAATAAGTCTCTTCCCAAACTTAAAATATTTTTAAAATCGTCGAATGTGGTGGTTCAGGAGAACACCTTTTCCATCCTGGTCCCGAACAGGATGATCAAGGGTCTTCTGGTCAACGAGTTCATGGATTCCATCGTCGAGGCGGTCAGGTACGTCGCGAACCGCAATTTCAACGTGTCTATAGAAGTGCAGTCCGAGTTCAGCGTCGGCAGATCCGCGAGTCCCGGCGTTCCGAACGGAACCGCTGCGGCCTTTTCCCGCGGCCCCGCCGGGCTCAGGATGAACGACGGCCGCCCCGCGCAGGCCGCGGGCGCCGGTCCGGACGGCCAGGTTTATCAGCCGTTCCCCGCCGGCAGCAGTTACGGCGATCTCCAGGAAATCGACGGCACGCAGGTTCTGCCGCCCGGCGTCATATCTTCCGAGATGAGAAACGGCTCGAGACACCCCGAGACGGAATACGGCGGCTACGACCGCGAAAGATTCGGCGACGAAGCCCAGACGTTCCACGCCGAACAGCCGGCCCCGGCGTCGGCGGGCGCCGCCTGCACGCTGGATGAGTTCAGAAACAACATTTTCTACGGTTCCGTGACCATCCAGAAGGATAAGAACTTCGACAATTTCGTGGAGGGGCCCACCAACGCCAACCTCTGCACCAACGGCAAGCTCATCGCCAGTGATCCCGGCAACCCGGACAGGAACCCGTTTTTTATCTGGGGCGATTCCGGCCTGGGAAAGACCCACATATTGAACGCCATCGCCAACGAGGCGGCGCGGCTCTACCCGGAAAAGAAAATCATTCTGGTTACCCTGGAAAAATTCTATCAGGATTTTATCCGCGCGGTGGACGAGTACCGCAGAAAGGGCGGGATCGCCTCGACCACCTACAACAGTTTCAAGACTTTTTACCGGAACGCCGACGTTTTCCTGATTGACGACATCCAGCAGCTCGAGAACAACGTGGGCATAACCAAGGAATTCATCAGTCTTTTCGACGAAATCGTCTGCTCGAACGTTCAGCTCGTTTTCGCGGCAAGCCAGCTGCCCTCCGAACTGAGGAAACTGGACAGCCGGATCAGAAACAGAATCCAGTCCGGCGTGGTCATCAAGGTCGAGCCTCCGGACAAGGCGACGCGGGAAAAGATCATCAAGGCCAAGATCAAGGAAATGAATCTGGATTTCGACAACCAGAGCGTCCTTTTCCTGGCCAATAAATTCCAAACCAACATCCGCGTTCTCGAAGGCCATATCAAGACCATCGGCGCTTACGTCACCGGCACGGCCGGAGCGGACCGCCGGAATTTCACGGTGACGGTCGACGTGGTTAAAGTCGCCCTCAAGGATCTGCTGAACGCCCACGCCAAACTGCAGACGGTCGACAATATCAAGCAGGTGGTCGCCGAGTATTACGGCATTACCGTCAGGGACATCGACTCGCCGGCCCGGCCCGCGAATATCGCCTACGCCCGCAGCATGGCCATGGCGCTGGCCCGCAAGCTGACCGGAGCCAGTTATCCGAGTCTGGGCAAACAGTTCGGGAACAAGGATCACTCGACGGTTTTGAGCGCGTGCAACAAGGTGAAAGCCAAGATAGACTTGCACGACCCTAAATACACCGAAGACTGGGAAAATTTAAAATTGCAATTAACGGATTAGAATTAACAGATTAGGGAAGATGCGAGGTTAAAAAATGTTTAAGTGCAGCATAGGCAGAGAAGATTTATTAAAACCCTTGGGACAGATCTCCGGCGTCGCGGGAAACAATCCCAAGAGTCCGATAACCTCGAACGTTTTGCTTGAGATACTGCCCGGCGGGGACGCCGCCGAGGACGCCAGGTTCAGGCTGCGCATGGTTTGCACGGACAGCGAGATTCAGATGTCCACCGAAGTGAATCTGTTCTGCGACGACGCCGAAACCGGGAGCACCACCGTCAATGTCAAAATCCTTCTCGAGATTTTGAAAAAGCTTCCCGACGGGGCCTACGTCAGCCTGGCGGAGGATCGGTCGGGCAAACTGCTGATCTCCTCGGGCAAATACAAATCGTTCATGATGACGATGGATCCCGAAAGTTTCCCGGCGATCGAATCCCTGGAAACTTTGTACAGTCTGAAGATTGAGATGAGCGAGTTGCTCGAGATCATGAGGACCACCAAATTTTCCATCGCGGCCGACAGCTACAGGCTGTTTCTCAAAGGCATGCATTTCTCGGTGACGGGCGACGAGCACACGAGCCTTGACATCGCCACCGCGGACACGCACAGGATGAGTCTGCAGAAAGGACGCCTGTCCGAACCCTGCGAGATCCCCGAAGCCGCCGGCGACCAAGGTTTCATTTTCCCGAAGAAAGGCGTCGATCAGCTGGTTGCCCTCATGTCCGACATCAAGGACAACTCCGGAGACGGCGTCCCGGTGACGCTCAATATCAGCAAAAACAGCCTGCAGACGGAGGTCGGGGGAATTTCGCTTCTGAGCATCCTGATCGACGCCAAATTCCCGAACGTCAACGCCGTGGTGCCGAGCAACTGCGGCAGGATTCTGGTTCTGGACCGGAAAGTATTCCAGAATACCGTCACCCGCGTCTCCATAATGAGCAACTCCCTGAACAAGGCCGTCGAGATAGTGATGCAGGAGGGCGTGCTGACCCTGAAGGCCAAAAACGCCATCCACGAGGAAGCCAAAGACATTATGGATTACATAGACTATTCGGGAGATAATTTCGAAATTGCGTTTAACGCGGATTATCTGCTGCAAATCTGCAATGTCATTCCGACCGCCAAGATTAAGTTTTCGATGTCGGTCAGCTCGAACAATTTCCTGATTGAACCGCTGCCGGAAGAAAACGAAAAGCAGACTTTCGCCAGGTACGTGGTAAGCCGCGTTACCGTTTAGGATTTGTGTCTTGCCGAGACGGGCGCGCGAGGGTTCATCACGGCTTTGTTTGTTCATCCGGGAGCATCCTTTTTTTGCCCGTCGCCGCGGGCGCTCCCGCCCGCGGCGGGAAATCGTCCGTTACCCCGGGCGGGTGAAGGCGCCGCCCGTTAGTTCGCATGTATATTCGTAAATTGACTCTGACTGACTTCAGAAATTTCACGTCCGCGACGGTGGAACCGGGGAAGGGGATTAATTTCTTTTACGGCGCGAACGCCAGCGGCAAGACCTCCGTTCTCGAATCCGTGAATTACCTTGCCCAGGCCAGATCCTTCCGTTCGAACAAAAGCTCCGTTTTAATCAACCGCGACGCCTCGGAGTTCGTGCTTTTTTCCGAGTTGTACAAAGACGAAGCGGCCGGTTTGTTCAAACTCGGCATAGCGCGTAACCGGGAAGGCGAGATCAGGGTTAATTTTAACGGTTCGAATGTCAGCCGCGTCGCCGACCTCGCGGAAAATATTTGCGTTCAGGCCGTGGTTCCAAACGGATTGTCTCTCCTGGAGGCCGGTCCGTCCCTGAGAAGAAGCTTTATCGACTGGGGCTGCTTTTATCATTACAGGGAGTACGCCGGTTTATACGGTTCCTTCAGACAGATACTGAAACAACGCAACGCGCTGCTCGCCGGCAAGGCTTCGGCCGATTACCTGGCCTACTGGGATGACTCCTTTGTAAAAATTTCACTGGCAATTACCGGCAAGCGGCAGAGTTACCTGGAACTGTTCAACACCTACGCCAACGAACTCGTCCTCAGGTTTTTTCCCGGGCAGAAAATTTTCCTCGAACTTGTATCCGGTCATAAGCCCGATTACGAAAGCTTTTCGGAGCAGTTGCGGACTCATTACCAGAGGGAGTTGAAGTTCGGCTATTCGCTGATCGGTCCTCATAAAGCCGATCTCAATATCAAAATAAATAACAGCGCTTCGCTGGATCTGCTGTCCCGAGGACAGCAGAAACTTCTCATTATCGCCCTGAAGCTGGCCCAGGGACTTGTCTGCCAGAGTCTGACCGGATGCAACTGCGTCTTTTTAATCGACGACATAGCTTCGGAGCTTGATACGGACAGCCTCAAACTTGTCTACCGGATCGTAGACGAACTGTCCCCGAACAATCAGTTTTTCATCACCTGCATCAACCGCGAATCCGCTTTGCTGGAATCGGTGTTTAAAACGGAATTGCGCGTGTTTCACGTGGAACAAAACGATATAAAGCCGGAATGACCCGGCCGAATTCACTTCAAAGTTCCTCAAGGTTCCCAATATTTTCCCGACTCGGCGATGTTTCACGTGAAACGCCGCGCGCCGGCCAGCCGCTTTGAGCGAAGTTTTCACGAGTAACGCCTTCTGGTTTTGACATATGCCGGTTGTTTCACGTGAAACATACGCCGCCTTTTCCCGGACGAAAAACCGTTATATTTCGGTGATGTTTATCCAAGATTCTCCGATTGTTTCACGTGAAACATAATGCAATTTTTACCGGTATAAATTGTTTCACATGAAACATCGGATCGGAGGTTGGAATTCAAAGCATATATTTCACATGAAACATTTTTGTTAATCTCTGTGTTTTTGGTATTGTTTCACGTGAAACATACGCCGTTTTTTCCGGGCGAAATTCTGCTCCTCATTTCCATTATGTTTATCCATGGATTCTCAGACTGCTTTACGCTAAGCGGTTCGCGGTTCTTCCGGCCGCCCGCCGATGTTTCACGTGAAACATTTCATTCAGTCATTAAGACTGCAGTTTCACGTGAAACAGACTGCATGTTTTCCGGGGATAAATTGTTTCACGTGAAACGTCACACTCAGTATCGAATTCCAAGAGTGTTTCATACATGAAACCTTTTTGGGAATCCTTATGTTGTTTTTTCGATTGTTTCACGTGAAACATACGCTGTTCTTCCCGGGCGAAACTCTTTTCCGTTTCCATGATGCTTATTCGTGGATTCTCAGACTGCTTTACGATAAGCAGTTCGCGGTTATTCCGGCCGGCCGCCCGCCGATGTTTTCCGGGTATAAATTGTTTCACGTGAAACGTCACACTCAGTATCGAATTCCAAGAGTGTTTCATACATGAAACCTTTTTGGGAATCCTTATGTTGTTTTTTCGATTGTTTCACGTGAAACATACGCTGTTCTTCCCGGGCGAAACTCTTTTCCGTTTCCATGATGCTTATTCGTGGATTCTCAGACTGCTTTACGATAAGCAGTTCGCGGTTATTCCGGCCGGCCGCCCGCCGATGTTTTCCGGGTATAAATTGTTTCACGTGAAACGTCACACTCAGTATCGAATTCCAAGAGTGTTTCATACATGAAACCTTTTTGGGAATCCTTATGTTGTTTTTTCGATTGTTTCACGTGAAACATACGCTGTTCTTCCCGGGCGAAACTCTTTTCCGTTTCCATGATGCTTATCCATGGATTCTCAGAATGCTTTACGTTAAGCAGTTCGCGGTTCTTCCGGCCGGCCGCCGATGTTTCACGTGAAACATTTAATTCAGTCATTAAGACTGCAGTTTCACTTGAAACAGACTGCATGTTTTCAGGGTATAAATTGTTTCACGTGAAACGTCACACTCAGTATTGAATTCCAAGAATGTTTCATGTATGAAACCTTTCCGGGAATCTTCATGTTGTTTTTTCAATTGTTTCACGTGAAACATATGCCGTTTTTCCCGGGCGAAACTCTGCTCTGTTTCCATGATACTTATCCATGGATTCTCTGGCTGTTTCACGTGAAACTTTCCGTAAGTTATCTACTCTCTGCCGTGTTCCGTGTGAAACATCAGATTGGAACGCGGATTCAACGATTGTTTCACGTGAAACAGACTGCGTGTTTTCCCGGCATGAATTGTTTCACGTGAAACGTCATACTCAGTATCGAATTCCAAGAGTGTTTCATACATGAAACCTTTTTGGGAATCTTTATGTTGTTTTTTCGATTGTTTCACGTGAAACATACGCTGTTCTTCCCGGGCGAAACTCTGCTCCGTTTCCATGATACTTACCCATGGATTCTCTGGCTGTTTCACGTGAAACAGACTGCGTGTTTTCCCAGCATGAATTGTTTCACGTGAAACGCCGGACCGAGTGTGGAATTCCCAGAATGTTTTACATGAAATCTTTGCTGGAATCCGCATGTGCTTTTTGTTTCGATTGTTTCACGTGAAACAGTCCTGCCGCGCCCGGTCGGCCGCCGATGTTTCACGTGAAACCTTCACTGTACGGCATCTTGCGACAAGGAGAATATCCGGGTTAAACGATCCTTGGCGCCCCGGAAAAGAAGCGGCGAACCGGCGCGGACTGAATTCGGCGGGATGCTTTGAGAGAAAATCCCGTGTGGTAAAATCATCCGAGAGTATTTTAAAATTAAAGACAACCGGGTAACCGGGCCGGAAACCGGGAGACGCGCTTAAGGGCTCCGGAAACTCATGAGTATTTCGCGGAATATCGGGTATACTCCGGCATGCGCCGGCGGAAGGTCCGGGATCCCGCAGCGGAAAAGCGGCAAGGGGAGAAAAGACGACGGGGTGAAGCCTCGGCGCGGGGGAATCTGCAGTATGGATTTTAACACCGATTCATTCAAAATTTTCGACAGGGAATGGGCGCTGCTCACGGCGGGCACAATCGATCGTTACAACACCATGACCGTCAGCTGGGGCGGCCTGGGCACGCTGTGGGGAAAACCGGTGGCGACGGTGTACGTGAAGCCGGTGCGCTTTACCCATGAATTCATGGAGGCCAACGAATTTTTCACCGTGAGTTTCTATCCGGAGAAATACCGCCGCGCTTTGGCGTTGCTGGGCTCGCTCTCGGGCCGGGACGGCGACAAAGTCGCGAGAGCCGGTCTGACTCCGAAGTCTCTGGGGCATGCCGTAACGTTCGGGGAGGCCCGGGCGACGCTTATATGCAGGAAGATTTACCGGCAGGATTTGTACAAGGCGGCCATGCCCCGGGATGTGGTCGCGGCATACTATGCCGCGGAGGCTCCGCACACCATGTACATCGGCGAGGTCACGGGCATCCTCCGCTGACAACCGCCGAACGCGGATAATCGGCAAACCGGGGACCGGTGGCGAGCTGGGCCGTTTGCCGGGGTGCCGGAGAAAGAATACGGGATTTGTTTCCCCCGCGGGTACGATACCCGCCGGCGATCGCTCGCGTTCCCATTTTTTTGAGGAGAGGGTTCTCCGGCCGGTAAATTATTCCGGGATCCGGATAGGCCCGCGAGGGTTTATCGTTTTTCGGAACCGGCACCGCGATTTTCCCGCTCTTGAAAGACCGTGCGTCCGAGGGCGGCAATCACGCCCGGCGGCGGGGAACCTCCCCGAAAAGCGCCCCGCCGGCGACGCGGTTTGAGAACAAAGATAAACAAAACGGAGGATGTGACATGAAGAAGGTTCTTCTTATCAACGGCAGTCCCAATCAACACGGGTGCACCGACGTGGCTCTTCGGGAGGCCGCCGGCGCGCTGCAAAAGAACGGCGTCGAAACGGAGATCTTATGGCTGGGCAAGAAACCGATGCAGGACTGCCTGGCCTGCTACCGGTGCGGTCAGACCGGCAAATGCGCCGTAGACGATACGGTCAACGAAATCGCGGCCCGGCTGGACGAATTCGGGGGCATGATCGTTGGGTCTCCCGTCTACTACGGCGGCCCCAACGGAAGGCTCACTTCGTTTCTCGACCGGCTGTTTTTCAGCGCGGACGGCGCCAAATTCCGCGGCATGTTCGCGGCGGCGGTGGTGGCGTGCCGCAGAGGCGGGGCGACGGCGGCTTTTGAGCGCCTGAACCAGTACTTCCTGATGACCAATATGCACGTCGTTTCTTCCCAGTACTGGAACCAGATTCACGGGTTCACGGCGGAAGAAGCCAGGCAGGACGAGGAAGGACTGCAAACCATGCGCACGCTCGGGACCAATATGGCGTACCTCCTTAAAGCCGGCGCGGCCGCGGACGAGGCGGGGGTCGCCAGACCCGTGTACGAAGAGGTGCGTTTGACGAATTTCATCAGGTGAGGGGCGAGAGCGGTCATTTTTCAGAGAGAACCGGCCGGGGAAATCATCGGCCCCGACACCGGCGCGGAATTCGCGAAATTTATCGCGGTTCAGAGGCGGACCTATGAGCTGACTTTCAAGCCGCACGGCCTGCCTTGTCCGGACGGCGAAACGAAGCCGGTGTCAAGGGAGCTTTTTGCGTATTATGACGAAAGCCCGGCGCCGGTTCCCCCGTTTTACGCGGATTCCGGCAGGAATACCCCGACGGCGGGGCGGCATGATTCGGCGGGGCGTGTTCTTCGGCCGGGGCGGCCGCGGCGGTTTCCGGGACGACGCGACCGGGTCGATATCGGGAGGCCGCAGTGCCGGGGAGAGCGTAACGGGATCCGGAGCTCCGGCGCCGGCTCCGTCGGAATTTAAGCGCAGAGTTTAAATTCCGATATTATATCTACGCTGGAGCCGCGTTTAAGAAATGACGGTTTTTACGGGCCTTGGCGGGGTTTTAAGCAAAATTTCCCCAAAAATCGTGAATTTTTCCAAAATAAATTTGCATTTGAAAAATAATAGTGTACTATATGCAAAGTCACTCAGAAGTGCGTCTTTAGCTCAGCTGGTTAGAGCATCACCTTGACATGGTGGGGGTCGTTGGTTCGAGTCCAATAAGACGCACCACTTCTTCTCCGACATCCCCTTTCAGATAAATTCCCTGAGCATCCGGTTCAAAAACAGGCGCCCTTTCGGCGTTACGGTTACGGTTTCGTCCGCGATTACCGCCAGTCCCTCCGCCGCGAACTTGCGGAATGCGGGCAGGATGTCCGCGAATTTCAAACCGGTGCGCCGCTCGTATTCCGCGAACGCGAACGGCCGGAAATACCTCAGTCTGTTAAGCAGGTACTCGAACGGAATGTTTTCCGCGGGGACGGTTTCGTTTACGGCGTAAAAAGAGCCCCCGCCGTTAACCGCCGCGACGTACGCGCCGACGTCTTCGATCCGCGCCTGTCTGGTTATGCGGCCGCCGGCGGTCAGTTTGCTGTGGGCGCCCGCCCCCGCGGCCAGGTAGTCCCCGTATTCCCAGTAGTTAAGATTATGCCGGCAGACGAAGCCCGGACGGGCGAAGGCGCTTACCTCGTAGCGGGAGTAACCCGACGCTTCGAGCAGTTCCCCGCCGCGCCGGGAAATTTCCGCGACCGTGTCGTCGTCGGGGAGAACCGGGGGATTCTTCCCGAAAGGCGTGCCTTCCTCGACGGTCAGCTGGTACCAGGAGACGTGCTTCGGATTAAAGGCGAGCGCTTCTTCAAGATCGCGCAGGGCGCCGTCCGCCGTCTGTCCCGGGAGCCCGTGCATGAGATCGACGTTGAAGTTGTCAAAGCGCGAGCTTACGGTTTCCAGCGCTTTGAGCGCCCCGGCGCGGTCGTGGATGCGCCCCAGGGCTTTCAGGTCAGCGTCGCCGAGCGACTGCACGCCGAGGCTGATTCTGTTTACCCCCGCGGCTTTGAAAGCCTCGGCGGAAGCGGGGGTCAGGGTTCCGGGGTTGGCCTCCATGCTGATCTCCATATCCGCGGCGCAGTCGAAACGGGTTCCGACGCAGTCGAGCACGGCCGCGACGCGGTCAGGCGGCAGCAGCGAAGGAGTGCCGCCGCCGATGTAAACGGATCGGATCGTCCGGTTCCCGGCGGCGTCCGCGTATCCGGACAATTCCCGGATAAGAGCGTCCGCGTACGCGTTCATGACGCTTGCGGAGGCGTTAACCTCGGAGTAGAAGTCGCAGTACGGGCATTTCCGCGCGCAGAAGGGGATATGCAGGTATATTCCGAGCTCCGGGATATCCATGTCAGTCCCCGTAGATCCGCGTCAGCACCCGGTACATTTCGGCCATGGCCTGCCCGCGGTGGCTCAGTTTGTTCTTGAGCTCGGGGGAGATCTCCGCCGCGGTCTGGCCGAGGATCGGGATCAGAAAGGCGGGATCGTAGCCGAAACCGTTCGAGCCGCGCTTTTCGGTGATGATTCTGCCTTCCCAGGATTTCTGGCAGATAACCGGCGTGGGATCCTCGGCGTGCCGCATGTAGACCAGCACGCACCAGTACCTCGCCCTTCTGCGGTTTTCCGGCAGCCGGGATATCTCCCCGATAAGTTTGTCGAGATTACGCTCGTCGGTCGCGTCTTCGCCGCTGTAGCGCGAGGAGTAAACCCCCGGACGGCCGTTCAGGGCGTCGACCTCGAGTCCCGAGTCGTCCGCGATGGCGGGCAGGCCGCTGAAAGCGGCGGCGTTGCGCGCTTTGATGATGGCGTTTTCCACAAAGGTGGCGCCGGTTTCCGCCGCGGCGGGAACGTTGAAAGCGCTTTGGGGAATGATTTCGATATCGGTGTTTTCGAGCATGCCGCCGAATTCGCGGCACTTGGCCGGATTGCCCGTGGCCAGCACAATCTTATGCTTCATATCGCGCGTCCTTTTAACCGTACATACCAAGTTTATATCATGAAGCGATTATTGCAAGAGACCGCGCGGCGGGCCGGCGCCGGAACGTCCGTTTCCGTCCGGGAAAACGTCTCTTCGCGCCGGGCAAAAAAAAGAGGAACCCGCGGTTCCTCTTTTTCATGTTTTGACGAGACCTTAGGACTGGGTCTGAGCCTTATCCATGGCCTCCTGCTCCTGCAGTTTGAGCGCCTTCGGCTTGTACTTGGTGAAGTACCTCATGATCAGCACGAAGAACACCGGCACGAAGAATATCGCGAGCAGCGTGGCCGACAGCATGCCGCCGATAACGCAGATGCCGATCTCGTTGCGGCCGGCGGCGCCCGCGCCGGTGCTGATGGCGAGCGGCAGCACGCCGAGCACGAACGCGAAGGAGGTCATGAGGATGGGACGAAGCCTGATCTTGGCCGCCTCGACCACGGACTCCGACAGGCGCTTGCCCTTGTCGTAAAGCTCCTTGGCGAATTCCACGATCAGAATCGCGTTCTTAGCGGAAAGGCCCACGGTCGTCAGCAGACCCACCTGGAAGTACACGTCGTTCTCGAGCGGGTTGGTCCAGGGGAACAGCGCCGGGAACTGCTGGGTCAGGTAGGCCGCGCCCACGGCGCCGATGATGCCGAGCGGCACCACCAGCATTACCGCGAACGGGATGCTCCAGCTTTCATACAGGGCCGCGAGGCACAGGAACACGAACAGCAGCGAGATCGAGTAGAGCGAGGCCGAGTTCGCGCTCGCCTGGCGCTCCTGGAAGGAAATGCCGTTCCACGCGATGCTGTAGCCCGGCGCGATGTTGTCGACGAGCCTGATCATTTCGTCCATGGCCTGTCCGGTGGATATGCCCGCGGCGGCCTCGCCGTTGATTTCAACCGCGGCCACGCCGTTGAAGCGTTCCAGACGCGGCGAGCCCACGTCCCAGGACGATTTCGCGAAGGACGAGAACGGCACCAGCTTGCCCGCGTTGTTGCGCACGTGCCATTTCCTGAAGTCGTCCTCGCTCATGCGGGATTCCGCCTCGGCCTGCACGTAAACCTTCTTGATGCGGTTCCTGTCCATGAAGTCGTCGATGTAGGAGGAACCCCAGGCGACGGACAGGGTGTGGTTCACCTCGTTGATGGAGAGCTGCTGAGACAGAGCCTTGGCGTAGTCGACGTCGATTCTGAGCATGGGCGTGTCGTCCATGCCGTTCGCTCTTACCCTGGTCAGAAGCTCCGCGGAATGAGGCTCTCTGGTGGCGTTGATGACTTGCTGGCGCACGTCCATGAGTTTCTGGTGCCCCAGCTGGGACTGGTCCTGGATAAACAGGTCGAAACCGGCCGCGGTGCCGAGTTCGGGGATCGCCGGCACGTTGAACGCGTAAACCAGACCTTCCCTGATGGCCATCAGATGGGGGAACGCCCTTTTGACGATTTCCTTGGCGTGCTGGTCGTGGCGCTTTCTCAGGCTCCAGTCTTTCAGCTTGACGAACGCCATACCCGCGTTCTGGCCGCTTCCGGCGAAGGAGAAACCGCCGACGCCCATGACGGACATAACGTTCTCCTTTTCCTCGGTGAGGAAGTAATCGCTAAGCTTGTTGAGCACGCTCAGCGTTCTTTCCAAGGTTGCTCCGGAGGGCAGCTGAACCATGGCCATGAGCACGCCCTGGTCCTCTTCGGGAAGGAACGACTTGGGGATCCTCAGGAACATGAACCCGGTGATGACGCAGATGATGACGTACAGGAAGACGTACAGAGCCAGGGTTTTCACCACGTACCTGACGAACTTCACGTACATGTCGGTGCAGTACCTGAAAGATCTGTTGAAGACCTTGAAGAACTTGCCGAGAAGCAACCGGCTCAGACCGTCGGCCACCGCGTCCTTCATCTTGGCGATCATGCCGAAGAAGCCGCGGTATTCGGGGGCGACGTTTTTGTCCTTCAGGATGGTGGCGCAGAGGGCCGGGGTAAGCGTCAGGGCCGTGAACACGGACAGACCCATAGCCGACACGATGGTTATGGAGAACTGCCGGTAGATGACGCCGGTGGAGCCGCCGAAGAAGGCCATCGGGATGAACACGGCCGAGAGCACCAGCGCGATTCCGATGAGGGCGCCGGTAATCTGATCCATGGATTTCTGGGTGGCTTTATACGGGCTGAGCCGCTCGCTGTCCATTATGCGCTCCACGTTTTCCACCACCACTATGGCGTCGTCGACCAGGAGGCCGATGGCCAGCACCAGGCCGAACATGGTGAGCGTGTTGATGGAGAAGCCGAGCACGGACATTATGGCGAACGTGCCCAGCAGCACCACGGGCACCGTTATCGTCGGGATCAGGGTCGCCCTGACGTTCTGCAGGAACACGTACATGACCAGGAACACGAGGACGATGGCCTCAAACAGCGTGTGCACGACTTCGTTGATGGAAATCTTGATGAACGGGGTCGTGTCGAAGGGGTAGACGACGTCGTAGGATTTGGGCATGTACTGCCTCAGACGGTCCACTTCCTTTACGACCCGCTGCGCGGTGCCGAGGGCGTTGGCTCCCGACGCCAGCCTGATTCCTATGCCGGTGCTCGGCTGCTTGTTGTATTCGCCGACGAACTGGTAGTTTTCGGTGCCCAGCTCGATGCGGGCGACGTCCCTGAGCCGCACCGCCGAACCGTCGGTGTTCATGCGGATGACGATGTCCTGGAACTGTTCGATGGTGCTGAGGCGGGACTGACCCTTGATGGTGTAGGTGTACAGCTGTCCGGGCACGGCGGGGGCGTTTCCGAGGGCGCCGTAGGTAACCTGGGCGTTCTGCTGCAGGATGGCGTTTTCGATTTCCGTGACCGTCAGATTGTAGTTGTTCAGCTTATCGGGCGATACCCAGATGCGCATGGAGTATTCCGAACCGAACACGCTGATGTCGCCCACGCCCTCGATGCGGCTGAGAGGTTCCTTCATGACCGACTCGGCGTAGTCCGACAGGTCGAATTCGGAAACGCCGGGGTCCTTGGCGATCAGGCCGACCACCATGAGGAACGTGTCGGTGCTTTTTTTGACGTCGATGCCGTTCTGCTGCACCACCGCCGGGAGCTGGGACGTGCACTGATCCAGTTTGTTCTGCACCTGCACCTGCGCGATGTCGGGATTGGTGCCCGGCTCGAAGGTGATTTTGATTTCGGACGAGCCGTAGCCGTCGGACGAGGAACTCATGTACATGTAGCCGTCCAGGCCGATCATGTTCTGCTCGATAACCTTGGTGATGGTGTTTTCGACGGTTTCCGCGTTCGCGCCCGGGTAACGCGAGCGGATGCTCACGGTCGGGGGAGCGATGGTCGGGTACTGCGAAATCGGCAGGGTGTTAATCGCGAGGAGGCCGGCGAGCATTACCACTATCGCGATTACCCAAGCGAATATCGGTCGATCAATAAAAAAACGTACCATGGGGATTCTTTCCTTTACTGTTTGCCGGACTGCTCTTTCTGAGGCTCGTTCTGAGACTCGGCCTGAGTTTCGGGCTGAGGCTCGACGGGAGTGACCGTCATGCCCGGGCCG
>CAZFNS010000005.1:0-47867 GCA_964520475.1 uncultured Enterobacterales bacterium | reverse complement strand
CTCGGCCTGAGTTTCGGGCTGAGGCTCGACGGGAGTGACCGTCATGCCCGGGCCGATTTTCTGCAGATTGGAGGTCACCACCCGATCCGTCGCCGTGACTCCGGATCTGATGATGTAGTCATGCCCGCTTTCTCCCCCCAGAACGACGGTCTGCGCCGTGATGACGTTGTCCGGGGACAGCGTGTAGACGACGGTCGTGCCGTTGTTCTGCCTGAGGACGGAGATCTGGGGCACCAGCAGGGTGTTTTTCCGCACGCCCTGGTTAATGTCGGCCTTGATGTACATGCCCGGCAGCAGGTAGCCGTTCGGGTTCGGCACCTTCACGCGCACCGTGACCGTGCCCATCGTCTCGTCGACGGTGACCTCGGAGAACTCGAGGACGCCCTTTTCATCGAGGGGCTCGCCGTTCTCGAGGAAGAGACTGACCTGTCCGGCTTGCTCGGTGGTCTCATACGCGCCGTTTGCGAGGCTCCTCTTGAGATTGAGGTGATCCGTGACGGACATGTTCAGATCCACGTACATCGGGTCGAGCTGCTGGATCGTCGCCATCGGGTTGGCCTGGCCGTTGGTGACCAGGGCGCCTTCGGTGGCGTTGGAGCGTCCGATCGTGCCGGTAATCGGGGCGTAAACCTTGGTGTAGGCGAGATTTATTTCCGCGGATTTGACGGCCGCCTTGGCGGAAAGAACCTGGGCCTCGGCCGCCTTGTTCCCCGCGAGGGAGTCGTCGTATTCCTGTTTGCTGATGGAATTGGTGTTGATCAGCTTGCTGTATCTGCCGAATTTCAGCTGGGCGGTGTAGAGGTTCGCCTCGGCCTGGGCCAGGGCCGCCCTGGCGCTGGCGAGCTGGGCCTCGTAGGCGGCGGGGTCGATCTGGTACAGCTGATCGCCCTGCTTCACCACCGCGCCCTCGGTGAAAAATCTTTTCAGGATCACGCCCGACACCTGGGGACGGATCTCCGCGGTGCGCACGGCCGTCGCCCTGCCTATGAGGGACGATATCACGGGCACGTCGCCGATTTTCACCGGGGCGACGTCAACGGGCTGGGGCGGCATGCCCCCCAGCTGCCCCTGCTGGCCTTCGCCGCAGGCCGAGAGGAAGGAAGCCGCCGAGACGACGGCGATAATTCCGGCGATATTTTTAAAATTCGGTTTCATGTGCTTTGCTGTGCTCCAATTCTGCTGATTATCACCCGATTATATTATGTTTTCCGCCCTTTTTTCTATACATACATAACAGATCGTATATATCGATCAGTGTATAATTGGAAAACGGGCCGGGTTCGGAACCGTCCGGCCCGAAAAGCCGCGGCCGGCCCGCGGGCGCGAGGAATCCCGGATATAACAGAAAATGGCGCGAAAAACAAAAGAAGAAGCTTTAAAGACCCGGCAGGGCATCATGGACGTCGCCAAACAGCTTTTCTGCGAAAAAGGCTATGAGAAAACCAACCTGAACGACATCGCCGGAGCCATGGGGGTGACCAGGGGGGCCATATACTGGTATTTCCAGAACAAGGACGATCTTTTTATCGAACTGTGCCGGGAAATGATCGCCAACGAGAGCAACCTGTTTTACGCGGTGGACATGATCGCCGCCGAAAGCGTGTCGCCGCTCGCCAAGCTCAGGGAGTGCCTTTACGTCCTCGACACGGCGCTCAGGGACAAAAACAACGTGTATTTCCTGAAAATAGTGCACAGCGTTTTATGGGGCAACCACGGCAGCAAAAGGATCAGAGGTCTGCTCGACGGCATGAACGACGACTTCATGAGAAATTTCACCACCATTCTGAACGAGGCCGTCAAAAGGGAGGAGCTTCCCCGGGATCTCGACGCGGAGAGAGCGTCGAACTACGTGTGCGCCACCCTGCTCGGCTACACGGTTATGTACGTCGACGGCAGAAGCGCCGACATCGTGGAGTGCAACCGCCAGATCGTCGACATGGTCATGGAGCAGATCTACAAGTTCAGGAAGGATGCCGGGGAAGTTCCCGTCCCGGTTTTCTGACCGGCTCGCGGCGAGCCGGCGTGAAAGGGTTTTCGCGTGAAATAATGCGGAGAATGTCACAAAATATTTGATCTTTGTAAATCTTTAATATAAAATGGCAATCACTGGCGCGGCAAGGGCCGCCCGGTGAAAAACAAAAGCACAAACGTACAAAAACCAATTATAAAGTCACATAGGAACGATATTGTTATGAAGAAGAGTTTATTAGCTGCGGCCGTAGCTGCCGCTTTAATGAGTTCGGGCGTCTACGCGGCGGAGCCTATGACGGGTTACGTCGGCGTCAAGACCGGCTGGAGCCACGTGTCGGGTCACACCGGCCGCTGGATCGACCCGATTGACCACAAAGATACCCACAACTGGGATTTCGGCCTGTACGGCGGCTACAACATCGCCAGCTTCCTCGGGATCGAGCTCGGTTACGACTACCTGGGCAAGTTCTCGAACAAGGGCAGGCTGCCTGACGGCTCCAAGGCCGGCGACTACTTCGTCCACGGCGCCGAGCTGTCCCTTGTCCCGGCTATCCCCATCACCGAAAGCTCGGACATTTTCTTTAAGGTAGGCGCCCTGTACGCCAACGTCAAGGACGACGTCGCCAACCACACCGCCTCCGGTCCCGTTCCGCTGCTCGGCGCGGGCGCCCGCCTGGGTCTCGGCGAGGATTTCCTGGTTCGTCTTGAGTACATGTACGCGCACGACATCATCGAGGACAAGGACTGGGGTTACTCCCCGGATCTTATGGCCGTGAACCTCGGTCTCGAGTATAAGTTCGGCGGCTACACCGCCCCGGTTCCGGCCCCCGCTCCCGAGCCCGAGCCCAAGACCGAGGTCGTCAGCAAGACCGTTTCCCTGAGCGCCGAGGCCCTGTTCGGCTTCAACAGCGCCGAGCTTAGCCAGGACGGCAAGAGCGCCATCGCCGGCGAGACCCAGAAAGTCCGCGAAGACGGCGTCAAGGACCTCACCATCAAGGTTGAGGGCCACACCGACCGCATCGGTTCCGAAGAGTTCAACCAGAAGCTCTCCGAGAAGCGCGCCGAGGCCGTTGTTCAGGAATTCGTAGCCGACGGCATTGACCCGGCCGCCATCTCCGCCGAAGGTTTCGGCGAGACCAGACCGGTCACCGGAACGGAGTGCGACGGCGTCAAGAACAAGAAGAAGTTAATCGAGTGCCTCGCCCCCGACCGCCGCGTTGAAGTCAAGTTCAACGGCGTCAAGGAGTACACCGAGACCAAGTAACGGCGGCTGACCGCCATCGAGAAAGGAAGGCCCGAGGGTCTTCCTTTTTTTGTCCCCGGCCCATTTGCCCGGCGCGCAAAAAAAACCGCCGTCGTTTCCGGCGGCGGTCATGAGATCGTATCCGGCGCGCTCAGGCGTCGATTTCGGCCAGGTGGGCGTTTTCGGAGATGAACTCCTTGCGCGGCGCCACCTCCTCGCCCATCAGGCGGGTAAACGCCTCGTTGGCCTCGATCGCGTCGTTCAGGGTGACCTTGAGGAACACCCGGTGATCGGGGTTCATGGTGGTGTCGTAAAGCTCCTCCGGGTTCATTTCGCCGAGACCTTTGAAACGCGTGATCTTGATGCCGTTGAGCCCTTCGCTGAGCAGAAAGTCGTGAACTTCGCCGAAATCGCCGACGTTCTTCTTTTTGTTCCCGCACTGCACGTAGGCGTTCTCCTCGAGCAGGCCGTTTATCAGCCCCGACACCCGGGAAATCTTCGCGTAATCCTGGCTGACCAGAAATTCGTACGGCAGCGGGTATTCCTTGGTGACGCCGTAATGCGTCACGCTCACCTCCGGATAGAAGATCTGCTTTTCCTCCCGGTACCCGGTGCGCACGGAGAAGGAAAGCCCCGGCGCCTCTTTTTTCTTCAGCCGCCGCTCGAACGTCTGTTTCCATCGCTCGAATTTCTCCCGGTCACGCATGTCGCTCTCGGCAAGGGGGCTGATGAACACCAGCTCCGAGGTGAGCATTTCCGGGATGCGCCGGTCGACCCGGCGGTAGATCGGGAACAGGTTCACGTACTGCAGGAAGATGTTTTCGAGCGGGGCGCCGAAGATCGGCGGCGCGTCGGGGTTGACGAACAGCCGGGCCTCGTTCAGCGCCAGCGAGGTTTCGTATTCGTTCTTTTCCGCCTCGTCCGTGATGTAGCGGAAGCTCTTTTCGCTGCGGCTGTACTTGTAGAGCGGCGGCTGGGCGATGTATATGCAGCCTCTTTCGATCAGATCGGGCAGCTGCCGGTAGAAGAAGGTCAGCAGCAGGATCCTGATGTGGGCGCCGTCGACGTCGGCGTCGGTCATGATGACGATGTTGTGGTACCTTAAATTGTCGGGATTGTACGCGTCCCTGATGCCGCAGCCGAGCGCGTTGATCAGCGTGCCGATGGTCTCGGAGCTGATGATTTTGTCAAAGCGGGTTTTTTCGACGTTCAGAATTTTGCCCCGCAGCGGCAGAATGGCCTGATACTCCGGCTTCCGGCCCGATTTCGCGCTGCCGCCCGCGGAGTCGCCCTCCACGATGTACAGCTCGCATTCGGCGGGGTTGCGGCTCGAGCAGTTGACGAGCTTGCCGGGCAGGTTGGTGATCGAGTCCTTCTTGTTGAACCGCTCCCGGATCTTTTTCGCCTCCTTGCGGTATTCCGAGGTCGAGATGATCCTTTCGATGATGAGTTTGGCCTCGGCCGGGTTCTCGTTCAGAAATTCCAGGAATTTCGCGCCGACGACCGCGCTCACCGCCGGGGACACCTCCGACGAGACCAGTTTGTCCTTGGTCTGCGAGGAGAACTTGGGATCCGGCACCTTGACCGAGACGATGGCCGTGATGCCGTCGACGGCGTCGCTGTGCAGGATGTCGACGTTCTCCTTGTCCTTTTTGCCGATGAAAGTGCATTCCCGGATATATTCCTTGACGGCCGCGACCAGTCCCCTTCTGAAGCCGTCCCGGTGGGTGCCGCCGTCTTTCTGCGGGATGTTGTTGGTGAAGCAGAAGGTGTTGTCGGCGTAGGCGTCCGTGTACTGCACGGCCACCTCGACGTTAATGCCTTCCTTCGGATCGAACTTCTGGCAGTAGAACAGTTTTTCGGTAAGTTTGTTTTTGCCCGTGTTCAGGTATTCGATGAAAGACCTGACTCCGCCCTGGTAATGGAATTCGTCGTGCCTGTTCTCGACCCTTTCGTCGGCGATCCGGATGCTGACGCCCGAATTGAGGAAGGAAAGCTCGCGCAGGCGCATCTGCAGCTTGCCGTAGTCGAACTCGGTGACCGCGAAAACGGACGGGCTCGGCCAGAAATGGATCAGGGTGCCGGTTTCGGCGGTGTCGCCGGTCGCGGCGAGCGGGGCGACGGGATGCCCGCCGTTCACGTAGGTCTGCTGCCAGACGTGCCCCTGTCTTTTGATGGTCAGATCGAGCCGGTCGGACAGGGCGTTCACCACCGACACGCCGACGCCGTGCAGCCCGCCCGAAACCTTGTACGAGTTCTGGTCGAACTTGCCGCCCGCGTGGAGGATGGTCATCACGACCTCGGCCGAGGAGACTCCCTCCTCGGGGTGGATGTCCACGGGTATGCCCCTGCCGTCGTCCTCAACGGAAACGGAGCCGTCGGCGTGGATCACCACGCTTATGTTCTTGCAAAAGCCGGCCAGCGCCTCGTCGATCGCGTTGTCGACGACTTCGAACACCATGTGGTGCAGTCCCGAGCCGTCGTCGGTGTCGCCGATGTACATGCCGGGGCGTTTGCGCACGGGATCCAGTCCCTTCAGCACTTTGATGGAATCCCCGTTGTATGTTTCTTCTTGTCCGCTCATAATTCCGCCGTCCCGTAACGAGTCCGCCGCGCCTCCCTAAACCGCCGGGAGGAAAACCGCGGGCGACAATCGTAAAAACGCAAATAAACTCAATAATTATAACATATCCGGGGGCTTTTTTGAACGCGCGGAAATCCCGTACCGCCGCCCCGCCGCCGGTAAAATTTTGTCCCCCGCCGTTCTGGTCGCGGGGGTTTTCTGCTATGCTGTTAACGGCCCGGCCGGAACGGGCCGGGAAGGAAAAAACATGAGCATTTATCCCGAATTCGCGAAGCAGCGGGCGGTCTGGGCGTTCTGGCCGGAGAGCGGGCGCTGCCGCCCGGGGACCGCCGTGGCGGCGCAGAAGGCGTTCGCGCGCCTGGTCTCGTGTCTCTCGCGGCGCACCCCGGTGTTCGTCGCGGCTCCCGCGGCCGAGCGCGAGAGAGCCAGATTCATCATCCAGAAGCACATCACCGTGCACGCCCTGGACACGGCGGGGCCCGGCGGGGACGTTCCCGGTTTCGTGTCCCCGGATCGCGGCGCGGGCTGCGAGACGGCGCCGGCGGCGGGAGAGAACCGTGCCGCCGCCCCGGGCCTGCTCGCGCAGATGCGCCGGATCCTGCCGGGCGGCGCCGCGGAAGCGGGCCCGGCGGTTTCGGATTTCGAGACGGACGGGCTGGGGACGTTTTTCGTGACGGATCGTCTCCTGCGCGAAAGCGGTCTGACCCCGCCGCTTCTGGAAAAGGAGTTCGGCAGATTCGGGGAGGTTTGCCGGGTCGTGGCGCTGCCCTGCCCCGCGGGCCTCGCTTCGGTCCGCCGTCTGGTCAGGTGCGCCGCGCCGGGCGTCCTGGTCGCGAACCGGGCTCCCCGCGGCGCCGGCGGGGATGCCGGGGCGTTCGAGCGCGCGCTCCGGCTGCTCGCGGGCCTGCGGGACGCCGAGGGCCGGCGTTTCGAGATTCTGGAGCTTCCCTGCGGATTCGGCGGGACGGGGATCCGGACTTATCTGGATTTTATGATTTCGAACGGCAACATCGTCGTCCCGCTGTCCGATCCCGGGTCGGACAACGAGGCGCTTCTGACGCTGCAGGAGTTTTTCGCGGAGCGCGGCGGCGAGGCGAACGGCGTGGAGGCGGGCGATTTCCCGAGGGCCGGGCTGGATTTCCGGAAACTGGCCGTCCCCGTCTACGCCGCCCGGTGACGACGGGGCCCGGGCCGGATCAGTCCTCCGGGGCGATCATGGCTTTCAGCATGGCCTCCACCTGAGCCGCCACGCGCGGGGACACAATCAGCACCATCTGCGTAAAGGGCTTGCCCTCCCATTCGATCCGGTTGGTGACGGGATAGCACTCGCCCAGCACGCCGTGGATGACGAACGGGTAGCCGTCCCCGAAATCGAAGATACCCTTGAGCCTGATGATGGCCTCGCCGAACCGGGCGTTCAGCAGGTCGAAGGCGCGGATCACGGCCATCCGGTTCAGCGGCCGGTCGAACGACATGGCGATGGTCTGGTAATCGGAATGGGTCGGCAGGGCTTTGTTCATGATTCCCGACAGTTTGACGGGAGCCATGCCCGAGGCCAGTTTGTACTCCCCCCTCTTTGAGTTTATCCAGTTCATGACGGTCTTGATATCCTTGGGGGTATCGAAGATCGCGAAATTGGTGAACGCGTCCTTCGGAGGGTTGTCCGGGCTGCTGAAATAGATTTCGGCCGACTGGTTCAGGGCTTCGGCCGTGTTCCTGAGCGTCCGCATCTCCTCTTCCGTCAGCCGGTCGGTTTTGCTGATGATGATTTTGTCGGCCATGGCGATCTGCTTGACCGCCTCGTAGTTGTGCGCGAGCTCCTCCCGGGCGTTCACGCCGTCCACGACCGTGATGGTGCCGGCGAAGCTGTAGTTTATGAGGATCTCCTCGTAATGAAAGATCAGATCGATGATCGGAGCCGGATCCGCGATGCCGGTGGTCTCGATGATCACCCGGTTGAAGGTGAAGGCGGGGTTGGAATCGCGTTCCTCAATCAGGAAGTGCAGCACGTTGACCAGCCCTTCCTGCACGGTGCAGCAGATGCAGCCCGAATCCAGAACCACCACGGGGGTGTCGGCGGTGATGAGCTTGTCGTCGATGGGGATCTCGCCGACCTCGTTGATGAGGAGCACGGTGCCCTTCATGGAGGGATCGCTTACGACTTTGTTGATGAGAGTGGTTTTTCCGCTTCCTAAAAAGCCGGTCAGGATTTGGAGAGGAACCTGTTTCAGCATTTCACTCATTTTGTTCGTTCCTTGTTTTGAGAATGCGCGCGGCGTAAGCGATGTTCCGGTCGATCCGCTCCCAGTCCCCGGCCGCCTGCAGATCGAGCGGCGAGATGTGCGAGGTGCAGCAGGCCGCCACGTTCGGGACGTCCAGGTATTTCGTGATTTTTTCGGCCGTTATGCCGCCGGACGGCATGAAGCGGATATCGTCGTCGCTGCGGAACACCTCCCGCAGAAAGTCCGCGCCGCCCAGTTTTTCCGCCGGGTAGAATTTTAGCACGGAATAGCCCATGGAGAACGCGGTATTCAGCGTCGCGGCGGAATTTACGCAGGGGATGTAGGGCAGGCTGTGGATGCAGCAGTACTCGAGCAGCTCCGGCTCGAAAACGGGGGAGATGAAAATGTCGAGACCGATGGCGGCGGCTTTTCGGAAGTCGTCCTGGGAGAGACAGGTTCCCGCGAAAATATAGGTGTCCGGGTAATCGTCCCGGATGATCCGGACCAGATCCTCCACGCCGGGACGGTTCATGCGCACCTCCACGGTCCTGAACCCGGCCCGGTAATACAGGTCGACCAGCCTTTTGCGGTCAAAACCCGGCGCCGTGTCGATTATCGGGATAATCCGGCTGCTGGCGACGATTTTCAGGATGTTGTCCGCGAAGCATCCCTTGCTTGTGTTCGGTTCCCGCATTTGTTCGTCATTTTCGGGACCGGTTCCGGCGGAACCGCCGGCGGCGCCGCGGCTCCCGGGCGCGCCGCCCGAAAATCCCCCTTAAAGATTGTCCCGCGCCTTGTCGGTGATGAACTCTATTATATTAGCAAAAGCCTCGTTTCTGCATTCGTCTTTTTCGATCAGGATGTCGTGCAGCGAATCCCCGAGGACGACCGTCCGGGCGGCGGCGCCGTCCGGGCTCAGGCGCTCGTTCAGGAAGCGCCGGGCCTTGGCGCAGGAGACCATGTTGTCCTTTTCCGCGAGGAGGAACAGGGACGGCAGGGGCAGGCGGCAGGGCTCGGACCAGATTTCGCGGAGGCACCGGACCGCGGCCAGGAGCCACGGCGCCGTCATCCCGCCGAGGCGGGCCTCCGGGTACTCGTCGTAAAGCGCGAAATAGCGCTCGTTGTTCTCGGCGCTCCGGGTGTTGGCATCGACTCCCACGGTCTTTTTCCGGAAGCGGTCGCCCGGGTAGAAGTAGGGCTCCCGGTCGCCGCTCAGGAGCCGCGCGGCCAGGCATCTGAGCCGGGCGGCCGCCCCGACGGCCCACAGGGGGACGTTCTGGCGGATCCCCAGGAACGGGGCGACGAAAACGGCTTTTGTTATGAACGCCGGAATTTTACCCATGCGCGCCCGCTTGAGCCAGATCAGGCAGCCCATGGACACGGCGATGACCGCGCACGGGATGCCGGGGTCGAGGCTTTCTTCCATGCGCATGAGATCCCGGGCGTAGGTCTCGAACGAGTCGATATGGCATTTTTCCGGATCGGCGGTCAGCCTCCGGTTGAAACCCTGCCCCCGGTGGTCGTAGACGGTGACGCGGACGCCGAGGGCCGTCAGCCGCCCGTACAGTTCCGCGTACTTGAGGGGCATCTCGTTGCGCCCCTGCACGATCAGGACCTGCGCGGCGGGCGTTCCCGCCGGGGAAAAAACCGCGCCTTTGAGCGCGTAGTCCCCGGAGCGCGTCTCCGCCGGGGTCCAGGGCGGCGTCGCCCGCGCGGCTTCCGTCATCCTTTCCTCCTTACCACCCGGTTGATGTTGTTGAGCGATTTGATCCTTCTCATGATGTTCGCGAGATGGAGCCGGTCCCTCACCGTGATGACGAGGTTGAGGATATACACCTTCCCCTCCTTGGTTTCCGAGCTTATCTGCGAAATGTTGGCGCCGCACACGGAAACCGCGTTGCTGATTTCGCCGATCATGCCCTGGATGTTGACCATTTCGATTCTGAGCCCCGTTTCGAACACCTCGTTGCAGGCGCTGTTCATGTCCCAGCTGACGGGCAGCAACTGCTCGCTCTGGGCGGACGCCCGGAGGTTGGAGCAGTTGCTCGCGTGGATGACCAGCCCCTTGCCGGGATTGACGTGCGCCACGATCTTGTCGCCCGGAATCGGCAGGCAGCAGTTGGCGAACACGTAATTGAGGCCGCTGGTGCCGGTCACGGCCGAAGGCTGGGCGGGGGCGTGGCCCGTCATGCCCGGGGGCCCGCTCTGGGCGTCCCTGCCGAGCAGCCGGTTGGCGGCGATGACGGTAAAGATGTTGCCGAGGGCGATGTCGACGTACAGCTCCCTGATGTCCTTTTTGCTGAATTCTTTGAGCACGGCGGCGAGACGCTCGGGGGGAATGCTTTCGATCCGCACGTTCCCCATGGCCTTCATGAGCAGGCGCCGTCCGAGCATCTGGCATTCCTCGGACTTGAGGCCCTTGAGGTACTGCCGGATCTTGCTGCGGGCCTTGGAGGTGACCACGCTGTCGAGCCAGATCGCGTTCGGCTGGGAAACCGGGGAGGTGAGGATCTCCACGGTCTGTCCGGAGGAGAGGGGCCGGTTCAGCGGGAAAGGATGATGGTCGACCCGGGAGCCGATGCAGTGGCCGCCGATGTCGCTGTGCACGGCGTAGGCGAAGTCGACGGGAGTGGCGCCCTTGGGCAGCTCGTAAATTTTACCCTCCGGGGTGAAGACGTAGATCTCCTCGGGGAAGAAGTCGGTTTTGACGCTTTCGATGAATTCGAAGGAATTGCTGGCGCTCTGCTGCAGCTCGAGCAGGCTTTTGATCCAGCGCTGCGCGTGGATCTGGGCCGACGAGTCGGCCGGCTCGGAGCCGTGGAGCTTGTAGAACCAGTGCGCGGCCACCCCCTGGTTCGCCATCCGGTCCATGTACTCCGTCCGGATCTGGATTTCGACGGGGACGCCGTGCGGGCCGACCAGGGAAGTGTGCAGCGACTGGTAGCCGTTTATTTTGGGGATGGCGATGTAATCCTTGAAGCCGCCGGGGCGCGGCTTGAACAGGTTGTGCATCTGGCCGAGCACCCGGTAGCAGTTGTCCACCGTGTCCACGATGATCCGAAAGCCGTAGACGTCCATGATCTCGTGGAACTGGATCTCTTTCCTGACCATTTTCTGGTAAATGGAGTAGATGTGCTTTTCCCGCCCCTGGACCTGGTACTTGATGCCCGTCTCGTCGAGGCGGCCGCTGATGTCGGCCAGCAGCAGCTTGATGATCTCCTTGCGGTTGTTGCGCGCCCGGCGCATCGCCTCCTTGAAAATTTTGTACCGCATGGGGTACATGGCCTCGAAGCCCAGTTCCTGAAGCTCGTTTTTTATGCTGTTGATGCCCAGCCGGTTGGCGATGGGGGCGAAGATCTCCAGGGTTTCCTTGGCGATCCTCCGGCGCTTGTCGGGCCTGAGGGCGCCGATGGTGCGCATGTTGTGGGTCCGGTCGGCCAGCTTGATGAGGATCACCCTGATGTCGCTGGTCATGGCCATGATCATCTTGCGGAAGTTTTCCGCCTGGGCTTCACGGTGGTCGTGGAACTGGAGCTTGTCGAGCTTGGTCACCCCCAGGACGAGGCTGGTGACCGTTTCGCCGTACAGCGACCGCAGATGCTCCGCGTTGATGGGGGTGTCCTCGACGACGTCGTGCAGCAGGCCGGCCATGACGGTTTCGTAATCGAGCCTCATTTCGGCGAGGATGCCGGCGACGGCGACGGGATGGGTGATGTAGGGCTCCCCGCTCGAGCGGACCTGTCCCTCGTGAGCGTTCCGGGCCGTGTTGTAGGCGTGCTTGACCCGGGCAATCTGCTCGGGCGGCAGATACGTCAGCAGCGTCTTTTCCAGACCATCGAACAAATACAGAACATTACTCATGTCGGGCGCGTCCGTGCATATCCAATACAAGACATTATAGCATTAAAAAGGCGCGTCTCAGGTTGCGGGGCGAGCGGGATTTTGCGGGGAAGCGGGGCGCTTTTGAGGCGGAAAAGCCGCGCTGCGGCGCGGCTCGGCGGGTCGGGCCGGTTCGGATCAGTCGAACAGGCTGGTGTTTTCGAGCGGGGGCACGTCGGCCATTTCCGCGAATTCCTCGGAATTCTTCAGACGGCCCTTCTGATCCTGCTTGTCCATGAATTCTTCCGAGATCAGCCCCTCTTCGATTTCGCGCAGGGCGATGACGGTCGGTTTGTCGTTTTCGATTTCCACCAGCGGATCACATCCGTTCACCGAGATCTGGCGGGCGCGGCGGGCGGCGGTCAGGACCAGGTCGAAACGGTTGCCCACCTGCTCCACGGCGTCTTCAACAGTAATACGAGCCATAAAAGTCTCCTGAATAAAATTTCGGTAATTCTAGCACGGACGGCGGGAAACGGCAATAACATGCCGCGCGGCGCCGCGCTCAGGCGTCCTCCCGGTAGCCCGCGAGCAGATCGGCGGCGACGCCCGGGTAATTGTCGTCGAAATACGTCCTGGACAGGCGGTTCGCGCGGACAATCGTCCAGAAATTCTCGAGAGTCGCGGCGAAATCGTCGTTGATCAGGCAGTAGTCGTATTCGCGGTAGTGGGATATCTCCCGCTGGGCCCGGCTCATCCGGCCGTCGATCACCTCGGCCGAGTCCTGGGCCCGCGCGACGAGCCGGCGGCGCAGCTCGGCCAGGCTCGGCGGCAGGATGAAAATGCTCCTGGCCCCGGACTCCTGTTCCCGGATCTGCCGCGCGCCCTGCCAGTCGATGTCCAGGAAGACGTCCCTGCCGTCCTCGAGCGCCTGACGCGCCAGTTCCCGGGAGGTGCCGTAATATTTGCCGAAAACCTCGGCCCACTCGTAAAACGCGCCGCGCGCGATCAGCCGTTTGAATTCGGCCTCGTCCACGAAATGGTAGTGCACGTGATCGGTCTCGCCGGGGCGCGGGGGCCGCGTGGTGTGGGAAACGGACAGGTACATGGAGCCGTCCGCGTTGTGCTTTTCGAACAGGGCTTTGATGAGACTCGACTTTCCCGCCCCGCTCGGGGAAGAGACGATGTAAAACGTTCCTTTCATGGCTGCCGCTCCTTTGCCGCCCGCTCCCAGGCCTCCGTGTCGATGCCGCCGTCGCCGCCGTCGTCGTCGCCGCCCGTCCCGGGAACCGCGTCCGGGGAATCGTCCCCGAATTGGTTGTAAAATCTGTCCAGCGCGGATCTGAGTTCGTCGAGTCCCTGCCCCGACAGGGCCGAAAACGCCACCGGGCTGCAGGAGCAGCCGAATTCCGTCATCAGCCTTTTCACCTCGCTCACCGCGTTTTTCCGGGCGTTGGGGGCGAGTTTGTCGCATTTGGTGAGGACGACGATAATCTCCAGGTTGGAAAGAACCGCCCAGGTGATGATCTGCCGGTCGAGATCCTTCAGCGGGTGGCGGATGTCCATCAGCACCGCGATGCCCCGGAGCGATCTGCGCTCCCGGAGGTACCGCGTCAGGGAGCGCTGCCACTGCTCCCGGATCGATTTCGGCGCCTCGGCGTAGCCGTAGCCCGGCAGATCGACCAGGCGTTTGCCCGGCTCGATCTCGAACAGGTTGATGAGCCTGGTTCTGCCCGGGGTTTTGCTGGTTTTGGCGAGATTCTTCTGTCCCGTCAGGCGGTTGAGAGCCGTGGACTTGCCGGCGTTGGACCGCCCGGCGAAGGCGATTTCCACCCCGGTGTCGGCCGGGAGCCGCGAAATGTCGGGAGCGCTGGTTACGAATTTTGTGTTCCTGAAATCGATCATCCGGGTGTTCTCCTGGCCGGCCGCCGCGTCAGCCTTTGGGGCGGTACTTGAGCACCTCTCCGAGGTAATAGGCCTGATAGGGAATGATCAGGGCCACGCCGCCGATCAGGAAGAACGGCATGTTAAGGGGATCGATGTCCGGGAACCCGAAAAAATGGGAGCAGACGCCGGCTATGAGCATGCAGATGCCGCAGGCGTATAAAATTTTCGCCCACAGCGGGGCTTTCACTATAATCTTCACTTGTCCGATCCGGCGCTGGGCTGGTTTGAAACTGTAACGCTCTCAATTGTACCCCATTTTGCCCGGCGGGGAAATCGGGATCGCTTCCGCGGCGCGGGAAAGCCCGCGCCCGGCCGGATCATTCCAGATCCAGCTCCTTGAGCTTGCGGGTGAGGGTGTTCCGGCCCCAGCCGATGAGCCGGGCCGCCTCCTGCTTGTGGTCGTGGGTGTATTTCAGCGCGGTGACGATGAGCGCCCGCTCGAATTCGGGCAGGGCCTCGCCGAGCACGTCGGTGCAGCCCTCGTGGAGCCGGGAGTTCACCCAGTCCTTGAGCAGGGTCTGCCACGACAGATCCAGGGGGAGTTTGTTCGAACCCCCGGCCGCCCGGTTGACCATGACCCGCGGCGGGGCGTTGCGGCTCCGGCCTTCGGCGATCAGTTCGGGGGGCAGGTCGCCCACGGTGATTTTCTGTCCCGGGGCCATGACCGTGAGCCACCGGCAGGCGTTTTCGAGCTGGCGCACGTTCCCGGGCCACGGCAGCCCGCACAGGAACTTCTCGGCTTCGGGCGTGAGAACCTTGGGCTCGACGCCGAGCTCGCCCGCCGAAACCGTCAGGAACCGCCGGGCGAGCCGGGGAATGTCCGTGCTCCGTTCCCGGAGCGGCGGGATGTGGATCCTGATGACGTTCAGGCGGTAGAACAGATCCTCGCGGAATTTCCCCTCCGCGACCAGCTTTTCGAGGTTCTGGTTCGTGGCGGCGATGATGCGCGCGTCCGCCGAGATCGCTTTGTGCCCGCCGATGCGGTAGAAATCCCCGTTCGAGAGCACCCGCAGCAGCCTGGTCTGGACTTCCAGCGGCATGTCCCCGATCTCGTCGAGGAACAGCGTGCCGCCGTTCGCCTGCTCGAACTTGCCGGCGTTCACGGCGTTCGCCCCGGTGAAGGCGCCCTTTTCGTGGCCGAACAGCTCGGACTCGATCAGCTCCCGGGGGATCGCGGCCATGTTCAGCGCGATGAAGGGGCGGCCGCTTCTGACGCTGTGCCGGTGAAGGGCGCGCGCCACCAGCTCCTTGCCCGTGCCGGACTGCCCGCTCAGGAGCACGCTCACGGACGATTTGGCCAGCCGGCCGATGGCGCGGAACACCTCCTGCATCGCCGGGGACTTGCCGATGATTTCCGTGTCCTGGTTCAGGTTCTCGGCGGGCCTCTCGGCCGGCTTCTCGGCGCCCGCGATCCGGTTCTTTTCCAGATAGCCGGCCTCGGCCTTTTTCACCACGTCGATGACCTCGTCGATGTCGAAGGGCTTCGGCAGGTATTCGAACGAGCCGCTCTGGTAGGAGTTGACGGCGCTGGTGAGGTCGCTGTGCGCGGTGGTGATGATGACCGGGATGCCGGGACGGGTCTCGTGAACCTTTCGCAGCATTTCGAGGCCGTCGGTCCCGGGCATGCGGATGTCCGAGATGATCACCTCGGGATCGGCGTGCCCGATCGCGGCGAGGAGCAGATCCGCGTTCTCGAAGCAGCGGCACCGGAAGCCCTCCTGGGACAGAGCCTTTTCCAGAACGAAGCGGATGGAGCTGTCGTCGTCCGCAATCCAGACTTCTTTGCGCATGGTTTACTCCTTGATGGGAATGTATATCGTGAATTCGGTGTAGCCCTGCCAGCTGGCGCACTCGATCTTGCCGTTGTGCTGGTTGATGATGTTCTGGGCGATCGCGAGCCCCAGTCCCGTGCCGCCCTTGCGCCTGCTGACGAGCGGGTAGAATATCTTGTCCTGGATGTCGCTCGGGATGCCGGGGCCGTTGTCCGAAATCTTTATGACCAGGGCCAGCTTGACGACGTTTTCGTAGATGGGGGCCCGGTAGGCCGTGCGCGTTTTGATGGTGATGACCCCGCGCGGGTTCTTCTGCTCCTTCAGGGCGAGCACCGAGTTGTGGACGATGTTCAGCACGGTCTGTTCGATCTGATCCGGCTCCATCATGAGCTCCGGGATCGAGGGATCGTAGTCGCGGACGATCCTGATGTTGTCCGGCAGCTCCATCTGCACCAGTTTCCGCACGTGCTCTAGGATCACGTGGATGTTGGTCATGGCGAAGGGCGCCGCCTTCTGCGGCCCGAGCAGCCGGTTGACCAGGTTTTTCAGGCGGTCGGCCTGCTCGATGATCACGGTGGTGTATTCCTTCACCTCGCTGTGGTTCTTGAACTGGCGCTCGAGCAGCTGCGCCGCGCCGCGCAGTCCGCTGAGGGGATTCTTGATCTCGTGGGCGAGCCCCCGCACCAGCTCCCGCGCCGCCTCCTGCTGGGAATACTGGGCCATGTCGTAGTTCATCCGCCGCGGCAGGTTCACCTTGCGCAGCTCGAGCAGGATGTCGCAGTCGGAGTTCTGGTTCGACACCGGGCTGACCGTCACTTCCGCCATCACGGGGGAGGCTTCGATCACGAAGGTGACGTCGTAGTCCGTGTACCCAAGATCGCGGGAATGGCAGGAGAGCAGCCGGTCGAAGTCGAAATTGGTGTAGTCGAAGATCCGGTCGATTTTTTTGCCGAGGAACTTCTTCGGGCTCAGTCTGAAGATCTGTTCGGTGGCGTTGTTCGCGTACTTCACGTTCAGGCCGTGATCCAGCATGATCACCGCGGTCAGCATGTTGTCCAGGGCGCAGGCGGCGATGTCTTTAACATTATCGTTCATCTTTTTTTACCGGGCAAAAAAATAAGCACCATAACGGGGCGCGTGCCGCATTATGGTGCCCGCAGGCGTTCCACGCGGATTACTTGTGCCTGGGCCTGGCTATGGCGACGCGCAATACGGAAAAACTAACGGGTTCCGATGCAATAATTTTGCCATCTTGCGTCTGCAGTTTCACCGTCACGCTGTGCTCGCCCCGGGGCACGCCCTGCACCTCGATCCGCTGGGAGTTGGCGGCCGACGCGTAGAGGGCGCCGTCGATGAAGACCCTGAGGGTGTAGTTGCCCTGGGGCCGCGGGTTTACCGACGCCGACACGTGGATGACGCCGTTGTTGGCGCGGATCTCGTCGCCGGGCGCGGGCGAGGTGACGGCCACGCTGTAGTCCATGTTGGTCGCGCCGTAGCCGGAACGGACGGAAGTCCTTTTCGGCACGTAGCCCGAAGAGCTGCGCGTCGGGGCGACCGTGCCGACTTTAGGCGTCTGGATGGTTATGGTCTCGGAACCGCCTTCCTTTTTGCTGCGGGGGCCGTCGCCGTAATGGGTCACGCCGTTGGCGTCCACCCACTTGTAAACACTCTCGGCCTGCACGGACATTGTGCACAGACCGAACGCCGCGAGGGCAATCAACGCCGTTTTCGCAAGTTTCATGCTGCACGCTCCTCTATGTTGTTTCGCACGGATTTCCGCGACGCTCCGGCGTCCGGCGCCCGGCGTCGCTTTTTTATACGGGATGCCTTATTTCAAAAATGTAGCATGACGGCGGCCGCCGTGTAAAGAAAAAATTTGCGTCCGCGGCCGGCCTCCGCAGGGCCCCCGCCGGGGGCCGGACAAAAAAAGGGGGCCCGGCGCAGCCGGGCCCCCGCTTGGTCATCCGCGGTTTAGAGCGAGTAGTACAGCTCGAACTCGGCCGGGTGGGGGATCATGTGCAGCTTGTTCACGTCTTCCCTCTTGAGCTCGATGTACGCCCTGATGAAGTCCTCGGAGAACACGCCGCCCCTGGTCAGGAACTCGTTGTCCTTCTCGAGGTTCTCGAGAGCCTCGTCGAGGGATCCGCACACCTGGGGAATCAGCGCCTCCTCTTCGGGCGGCAGGTCGTACAGGTTCTTGTCCATGGCCTCGCCCGGGTCGATGTGGTTGATGATGCCGTCGAGACCGGCCATCAGCATGGCGGAGAAGGCGAGATACGGGTTGGCCGTGCAGTCCGGGAACCTGACCTCGATGCGGACGGCTTTCGGGCTCGTCACGCTCGGGATGCGGATCGAGGCGGAACGGTTGCGCGCCGAGTAGGCGAGCATCACGGGAGCCTCGAACCCGGGCACCAGCCTTCTGTAGGAGTTGGTGGACGGGTTGGTGAACGCGTTCAGGGCCTTGGCGTGCTTCTTGATGCCGCCGATGTACCACAGGGCGGTCTGGGACAGGTTGCCGTAAAGGTCGCCCGAGAACAGGTTGACCATTTTGCCGTTTTCGTCGTAGCGGCCGAGGGACTGGTGCACGTGCATGCCCGAGCCGTTGTCGCCCGCGATCGGCTTCGGCATGAAGGTGGCGGTCTTGCCGAATTCGTTGGCGACGTTCCAGACGACGTACTTTTCGATGATGACCTCGTCGGCCTTCCTGGTCAGGGTGTTGAATTTGACGGCGATCTCGTTCTGGCCGCAGGTGGCGACCTCGTGGTGGTGGGCCTCAATCTTCAGGCCCAGCTCCTGCAGGGTCTCGCACATGGCGGATCTGATGTCCTGCGACGAGTCGACCGGGGGCACCGGGAAGTAGCCGCCCTTGACCGGGGGCCGGTGGCCCTTGTTGCCGCCTTCGTACTCGGTGGCGGAGTTCCAGGCGGCCTCGGGGTCGTCGACGGAAACCATGCAGCCGCTCATGTCGGTTTTGAAGCGGACGTCGTCGAAGATGAAGAATTCCGGCTCGGGTCCGAACAGAGCGTAATCGGCCAGGCCGGTCGATTTCAGGTAGGCTTCAGCCCGCTTGGAGATCGATCTCGGGTCGCGGCCGTAGCCCTGCATCGTGGTCGGCTCTAGGATGTCGCAACGGATGAACATGGACTTGTCCGCGTAAAACGGGTCGATCATCGCGGTTTCGGGATCCGGCATCAGGATCATGTCCGATTCGTTGATGCCCTTCCACCCGGAGATCGACGAGCCGTCGAACATCTTGCCGTCGGTGAAGAAGTCTTCGTTCACGACCGAGGCGGGGATGGAAACGTGCTGTTCTTTGCCTTTGATGTCGGTGAAACGCAAGTCCACGAACTTGACGTTCTCTTCCTTGATCTTATTCAATACGTCTGCTATTGCCATTCACAAATCCTCCAGAAGCAAAACACAAAACAAAGATACGATAGTCAGTAAAAAGGCTCTGTCAAAATGTATGCGAGAAATGTGCCACATTTCACATCCCCCGCTCCCGCGCGGCCCGGTTCGCCGGAGCCGGCGTTTCCCGTCCCGGGCGCGCCGCTAAATTCTAATCTTTCGGCGCGCGCCGGGCAATCGGTCCGGCGTTTTTTTTGCTTCGTTTCCGGCAAATCCCCCGCGCCGCGCGGCTCCCGGGGAAATATCCGTTGCGCGCGGGTATTCCGTGGCTTACAATTTCCTCAGTTTCACGCGCGCGGGGCGCCCCCGGGCTTCATGAGGTGTTTATGCTGGAAATTTACAATTCTCTGACTCACAGAAAGGAAAAATTCGTTCCCCTCGTTCCCGGGAAAATCGGCGTGTACGTGTGCGGGGTGACCGTGTACGATCTCTGCCACATCGGCCACGCCCGGACCTTCACCTGCTTCGACGCCGCGGTCCGGTACCTGCGCTATTCGGGCTACGAAGTCAGATATGTCAGGAACATAACCGACGTGGACGACAAGATCATCGCGCGCGCCGCCGCCAACGGCGAAAGCTGCGCGAGCCTGACCGCGCGCATGACCGCCGAGATGTACCGCGATTTCGACGCCCTGAACATCATGAGGCCCGACGTCGAGCCGCGGGCCACGGATCACATCCCCGAAATCATCGCCATGACGGAGAAGCTGCTCGCGAACGGATCGGCTTACGCGGCCGGGAACGGCGACGTCATGTTCGCCATAGACTCCTTCCCCGAATACGGCCGCCTGTCCGGGCAGAACCTCGGCGAGCTGAAGGCCGGGGCCCGCGTGGACGTGGAGGAGTCGAAGCGGAACCCTTACGACTTCGTGCTGTGGAAGATGTCCAAGCCCGGCGAGCCGGCGTGGGACTCGCCGTGGGGCGCGGGCCGGCCGGGATGGCACATCGAATGCTCCGCGATGAACTGCAAGTACCTCGGCGCCGAGTTCGACATCCACGGCGGCGGGTCGGATCTGATCTTCCCCCATCACGAGAACGAGATAGCCCAGAGCCGCCGCGCCCTCGGCACCGGCTACGTCAGGTACTGGATGCATTCGGGCATGATGATGATCAACAAAGAGAAAATGTCCAAGTCGCTGGGCAATTTCTTTACCATCCGCGAGCTTCTGGACAGGTACGACGGCGAGACCCTGCGCTTTTTCCTGCTGAGCGCCCAGTACCGGAGCCAGCTCAACTACTCCCCGGAGAACATCGAGCAGGCCCGGAACGGCCTCGCGAGGCTCTACACGGCGCTCAGGAACCTCGGGCCGGCCGCGCCCGCCCGCGACTCGGAGCACGCCGCGCGGTTCCGCGCCGCGATGGACGACGATTTCAACACGCCGCTCGCCTACGCCGCGCTGTTCGACCTCGCCAGGGAAATCAACACCCTGAAGGCGTCCGACCCGGGGCGGGCCGCGGCGCTCGGGGCCCTGCTCAGGGAACTCGGCGCCGTGCTCGGCATCCTCGCCGCGGATCCCGAGGAGTACCTGCAGGGCGCCGCGGGCGCCGCCGCCGGGGACGGGGAGCTCATCGAGGCGATCATCCGGGAGCGGAACGAGGCGCGCCGCCGCCGGGACTGGGCGGCCGCCGACGCGGCGCGGGACCGGCTGTCCGGCATGGGGGTAATCATCGAGGACGGCCCGGACGGCACGACCTGGCGCCGGGGCTGATTTTTCCCGCCCGGAAAAAAGAAAGGGGGAGGCCCGGCCTCCCCCCCGCGCCGCGCGGCGCGCGTCATTCGATGTTCTGGATCTGCTCCCGCATCTGCTCGATCTGCACCTTGAGCTCCACCGCGTCGGCGGTTATCGCCGTGCTGATCGATTTGGAAGCGACGGTGTTGGTCTCCCGGTTGAACTCCTGCATCATGAAATCCAGCCGCTTGCCGCAGACGCCGCCTTTTTCCAGGATGTGCCTGGTCTGGGCGATGTGCGAGCTGAGGCGGTTAAGCTCCTCGGCGATGTCCATGCGCTGGGCGAGCAGCACGATCTCCTGCTCGAGCAGGCTCTCGTCGGCTTTCACCTGATGGGCCGCGAGGAAGTCCGCGACCTTTTTCTTCTGCCACTCGACGATGGCGGGCATGTTGGCGAAGATTTTGTTCCTGAGCGCCTCGATGGCGTCCAGGTGATCCGTGAGGAAGACCAGGATCTTCGCGCCCTCGAGCTCTCTCGCCTCGCTGAGTTTGACCATGCAGCCGTCTATGGCCCCGAACGCCAGTTCCTTCAGCCTGGCCTCGGCGGCCGCGTCCGGCGCCGCGTTTTCCTCCGGCCTCTTTTCCTGGAGGACGCCCGGATAAAACAGGAACCTCTCCGGGGAGAAGGTCACCGCGCACGCGTGGCGGTCCAGGGCTTTGAACCTGCCGACGACTTCGTCGGCCCCGGCCAGCAGCGTTCCGAGCAGGGCCTCGTTCAGAACCGCTCCCGCGCCGTCCCCGGGCCCGCCGGGGACGCTCGCGACGCTTACGGTCAGGTCGAACTTGCCCCTCGCGAAAAAGTCCTTGAATTTGTTGCGTATCTCCGGATCGTACGCCCTGAGCTGCTCGGGGAGTTTGAGCGAAACCTCGCTGTAGCGCGAGTTGACCGATCTCAGGCTCGCCTCGATCCTGTATTCGTCGTTCTGAGCGGTGACCGCCGCGAATCCCGTCATGCTGCGTATCATAGTCTTCTCCTGTGCAAATCCGCCGTCCGCTGTGATATTATACAGGTTAATTTTAATAATGACAGACGGTTTTGCCGGGAATTCCCCCATGAAAGAATACAAGAGAAAATTTATCGAACTGGCGCTGCGGAGGAACGTGCTGCGCTTCGGCACCTTCACGCTCAAATCGGGCCGGGTGAGCCCGTACTTCTTCAACGCCGGCCTGTTCTGCACCGGGGCCGATCTGGGCGCCCTCGGCGAATACTACGCCGACGCCCTGGAGGATTCCGGCGCGGAGTTCGACGTGCTGTTCGGTCCCGCCTACAAGGGCATCCCGCTGGTCGCGGCGGCGGCCATCGCCCGCGCGCGCAAGTACGGCCGGGAGACCCCGTGGGCCTTCAACCGGAAAGAGGCGAAGGATCACGGCGAGGGCGGCGCCCTCGTGGGCGCGCCCCTGGCCGGGCGGGTGGCGCTCATCGACGACGTCATGACCGCCGGCACGGCCGTGCGCGAGTCGGCGCGGCTCATCGCCGCGCGGCCGGACGCCCGGCTCGCGGCCGTGATCATCGCCCTCGACCGCGAGGAGCGCGGCACGGGGGAGCTCGGCGCCGTGCAGGAGACGGAGCGGGATTACGGCGTGCCGGTTTACTCGATCGTGACGCTTTCCGACCTCGCGGGCTACATGAGGGACGAGGCCGGACTCGGCGAGCAGCTCGCCCGCCTGGAGGAGTACCGGGAAAAATACGGCGTGAAGAGGTCCGCGTAAGCGGGCGCGAAAAAAAAGGCGCGTCCGCGGACGCGCCCTCCGGCCGGGTTCCGGCAGCCGCCGGAACCGAACCGGCGCTTATTTCTTGTTGATGACCGTGAAGGTCTGGTACGGAATGCCGACGCCGGCGGCGCGCAGGTTGTTGTAGACGTTGGCGTTCGAATCGAAGAACACGTCCCAGTAATCGGCGTTCTTCACCCACGCGCGGCAGATGAAGTCGACCGCCGAGGTGTTGAGCTCGCCGACCACGACGGTGATCCCGTCTTCCTTAATAACCCTCGGGTCGCTTTCGAAAGTCTTGGTGAGGACATCCGTGACCTTCTTGAGATCCGAGCCGTACTCGACGTGGAATACGAAGTCGACGCGTCTCTTTTCCAGCCTCGAGTAGTTGGTGATGGTCCCGGCGCTGACGGCGCTGTTGGGGATGATGACCACCTTGTTGTCGAGAGTGGTGAGAGTGGTGGTGAAGATGGTGATCTCGTCGACCACGCCCTGCTGGCCGGCCACGTCGACGAACTCGCCGACCTTAATCGGACGGAAGATGAGGAGCAGCACGCCGGCGGCGAAGTTGGACAGCGAACCCTGCAGGGACATCGCGACGGCAAAGGATGCCGCACCGATAATCGCCACGAACGAGGCCGTCTGGATGCCGAGCTGGCTCAGCGCCGCCGTCACGGCGAAGACCAGGATGGCGTATTTGATGATGTTCGCCACGAATTTCGAGATGGTGGGCTCGACTTTGGCCTTGTTCATCAGCGAGGACGAGATCTTCGCGAAGAATTTTGCGATCATCCAGCCGACGACGAGAATGACGATGGCCATGATGATATCGAAGCACACGCCGGTGATTACGTCCTGGTGATCCTGGACGTAACCGATCGGATCGCTCCACAGCTGCTTCGGCAGCATTTCGGTCACCGGCCTCGCGGTTTCCGCCGCGTTTTGGGTTACGGTTTCTTCTGGCATATTTTAAATTTCCTGAGAAATACGACAATACAAAAGGATTAATGAATTTTTCTCCGGCGGCGGGGCCGCGGAATCAGGCGCTGCCGGGCGGGTCCTCCCGCTCTTCGCGGGGATACGCCGTGCAGAACTCCATAATTATATTACCGAGCTCCCTTTTTGAACAGTTTTTTATTGATTTTTCCGGCAGTTTCCTGCTGACGAAAATTATGCTGTTGGTGTCGCGGCCGAACCCCCCGTCCGGATCCGTCACGTCGTTGGCGACGATGACGTCGGCGTTCTTGGCGGCCAGTTTCTCGCGGGCGTTCGCGAGGACGTTTTCCGTCTCCGCGGCGAAGCCGACCACGAGCCGCGGCCGCCCGGGGCCGCGCGCGGTTTCGGCCAGGATGTCGGGATTTTCCGTCAGTTCGAGGCTCGGCGCGCCGCTCAGTTCCTTCTTCTTTATTTTACGGCCGGCGGCCCGGGCCGGCCTGAAGTCGGCGACCGCCGCGCAGGCGACGAAGATGTCCGCGCCGGGGGCGCGTTCCCGCACCGCGGCGAGCATTTCCAGAGCCGTTTCCACCCTGATCGTTGCGACGCCCGCCGGAGGCTCCAGGCTCACCGGGCCGCTTATCAGCGTCACGTCCGCCCCGCGCTCCGCCGCGGCGGCGGCTATGGCGTAGCCCATTTTCCCGGAGCTGCGGTTGGCGATGAACCTGACCGGATCGATGGGCTCGACGGTGGGGCCGGCGGTTATGACCGTCTTCACCCCCGCGAGCGGGCGGGGTCCGAGCGCGCTTTCGACGCGCGCGGCGATCTCCTCCGGCTCGGCCATCCGGCCGGGGCCCGTCGCCCCGCAGGCCTGGAAGCCCGTGTCCGGGCCGACGATCCGGAAACCGCGCTCCGCGAGGACGCGGAGGTTCTCCCGGGTGGCGGGGTTACGCAGCATGCGCTCGTTCATGGCCGGGGCGACGAAGACCGGGCAGGCGGCCGCCAGGACCGTCGCCGTCAGCAGGTCGTCCGCCATGCCCGCGCGCATCCTGGCTATGGTGTGCGCCGTGGCGGGGGCGACGACGACGGCGTCGGCCCGTCCGGACAGTTCTATGTGGTCGATGCCGCTTCCGCCGCCCGGGGTCAGCATGTCGGAAAGAACCGGCCGGCCGCTTAAGGCCTGCAGCGTAAGCTCCGTGATGAACGATTTCGCGGCTTCGGTCATGATCACCCGCACTTCCGCGCCTTTTTTTCTCAGGCATCTGACAAGATGGGCGCTCTTGTAGGCGGCGATCCCGCCGGTGACGCCGACTATGATAAATTTGTTGCTTAAACTCATCTGGTTGCCCCGCAAAACCCGCCCGCCGATCTTCCGGGCGGCTCAAGGAAAGAATATACCATACCCCGCGCGTCCGCCCAAGGGGAGAAATAAATTGTGATTTGTGTACAATCGCGCGTTTCTTGTGCTAAAATGCCCTATCCGGGCCGGCGGGGCCGGGTCCCGCCGCGCCGCGCCGCCGGATCGGGCGGCGGTTTTTGCCGCGGTTTGTCTTATACGTGTTGCAAATTTCGCGTAAATATAGTATAAATCCGCTCTATTATACGAACGCACGCCTTGAAGTTCGCTTCTGGGTTGTTAAAGTAAAGGTTATTTTAAAATTTGGAGTGACGGACAATGTCAAGAGTATGCCAGGTTACGGGAAAGCGTCCCGCGGTGGGTAACAACCGTTCCCACGCGAAAAACGCCACGCGCCGGCGTTTCCTCCCGAATCTTCAGACGCACAGGTTCTGGGTGGAATCGGAAAACAGGTTTGTGAGACTGCGCTTAACCGCGAAAGCGATGCGCACCATCGACAAGGTGGGCATCGACAAGGTTCTCGCCGACATGCGCGCCCAGGGCGCCGCGGTATAACGGATAACGGAGGAGCATAAAGATGGCTGCAAAAGGCGGACGCGAAAAGATTCGCTTAAATTCCACGGCCGGTACCGGTCATTTCTACACCACCACCAAGAACAAGCGCACCATGCCGGAAAAGATGGAAATCAAGAAATACGACCCGGTCGTGCGCAAGCACGTGATTTACAAGGAAGGCAAGATCAAGTAGCCGCGCCTTGCATTCGGTATTCGGAAAGGACAAACCCGGGACGCGCTCCCGGGTTTTTTTACGGAGCGTGAAAAATGCCTGAGCTTCCGGAAGTCGAGGTGACCCTCAGGGGCGTGGCCCCCGCGCTCTCCGGCGCGTTAATCACGGATTTCGGGATCTTCGATCCCAAACTGCGCGAGGACATAAGCCCCGAGTTCGCCGCGCTGCGGGATTTGCGGGTCACGGGGCTTAAGCGGCGCGGCAAGTACATCGTGGTCGCGACCGACCGGGGCAGCGTCCTCATTCATCTGGGCATGACCGGCAATCTCCGGGTGTGCGGCGCGGGCGATCCCCTCAGAAAGCACGACCGGGCGGAGATCCGCCTCGGGGACGGCCGGGCCGTGCGGCTCAACGACGCGCGCCGGTTCGGCCTGTTCCTGTGGTTCGGGAAAGACGCGGACGTCTTCGGGAGCAAATATCTGGCGCGGCTCGGGCCCGAGCCGCTCGGCGAAGGCTTCGGCGGCGGCGTTCTTTACGACGCTTTCCGCCGGCACCCGAAGGTTTCGGTAAGGCAGGCGCTGATGAACGGGGACGCCGTCGCCGGCATCGGCAACATCTACGCGAGCGAGATCCTGTTCGCCTGCGGGATCGACCCGCGCACGCCCGCGGGGGCTCTGGACCGGGAGCGCTGCGACGGGATCGCGCGGGCGGCCCGGGCGATCCTCGCGGATTCCGTAGCGAGCGGCGGCACGACCATCCGCGATTTCAGCGGGGCGGACGGGCGGCCCGGTTATTTCGCGCTGAAGCTGAACGTTTACGGCCGGGAAGGAGAGAAGTGCCCGCGGTGCGGCGGGACGATCCGAAGCGCGGTCGCGGGCGGGCGGCGCGCGTTTTTCTGCCCCGGCTGCCAGAAGTCCTGAGGCCCCGGGGCGCCGCGTCAGGGCCGGCGGTCGCGGTCGCGGTCGCGCGTCCGGCGGACGCTCTCGCGGATCTCTTCGGGCACGTATCGGGAGATGTCCCCGCCGTGCCGGTAGATTTCCCGGACGAGGGTCGCGGAGATGTGGGCGTACCTGATGTCCGCCGGGAGCATCACGATTTCGAGGGCGGGCAGGAAGTCCCGGTACATGCCGGTCAGCTCGAGCTCGTACTCGCAGTCGCGGGCGTTCCTTATCCCCCTGATGAGAAAACCGGCGTCGAGATCCGCCAGCAGATCGACCAGCAGCCCGGAATATCCCCTGACCTCGATTCCGGGAGATCCCCGGAGGCATTCCTCAATCATGAGCACCCGCTCGTCGAGGGTGAACAGGGTGTGCTTGGACGGGCTGCTGCAGACGGCGACCACAATCCTGCCGAACAGCCGCGATGCCCGGCGGAGAACGTCCAGATGTCCGACTGTGAAGGGGTCGAAAGTCCCGGGGTATACCGCGAGCATATCACTCCTGCTGCAAATGAAAATCTTCGATGATCCGGTCCAGGGCGCTTTTCACCTGCTGCGAGGTGATGCTGAGCATGGCGCGCTTGTTCCTGACGCGGGTCCGCCATTTCAGGGAGGAGACGTCGCCGCGCTCCTTCTTGATCTCTTCGTCGTAAATCGAAACCGCGTACTTCATGAAGTTCACCGGGCCGACCCTCTTCGGGTCGTGGTTCGCGTATATGCCCACGACCGGGACGTTCAGGGCGTTGGCCATGTGCACGGCGGCGGAGTCCGGGGATATCACCAGGGCCGACGAGTCGATCACCGCCAGCATCTCGCGCAGGCTCGTCTTCCCCGAGATGTTTATGACGCTGTTCCTGATGGAGGCGAGCCCGTCCTCGATGATCTGGACCAGAGCCAGCTCCTTCGACGACCTGCCCGAGCACAGCGCGATCTTGAAGCCCCGGAGCGCGGCGTGGCGGCAGATCTCGATGTAGCCGATGTTGCTCCAGTTCTTGTAATCCTTGGAGCTGCACGGCGAAAGGACGACCGTTCTCTTGTCTATGCCGTACTTGCGGGCGAGCTCGTATTCCCTGTCTTTGAGGTAGAAGTTCCAGGTCGGTTTCTCCGCCTTGCAGCCGATGGCCTCCGCGAACGCCATGAACCCGTCGATCACGTGCGGCGATTCGGGCGACGGCACCTTGACGGTGGTGAACAGCTGCTGCATGTCCATGGCGCGCTCGGCGTCGAAGCCGTATTTGACGGGCGCCCTGACCAGCAGGGACAGAAAACTGGCCTTGAGGGAGCTCTGCATGTCGAGCAGGCAGTCGAATTTCCGGTCTTTGAGGGCCTTGCGCGCCTCGAGGTACGCCTTCAGCCCGTCTTTTTTGCTGAAGGGGATGAACTCTATGCCGGGAATGCCCTTCATCAGGGCGCTTTCGGCCTTGCCGATGAGCCAGGCGATGCGGTCGTCCGGGCGCTGTCTGGCGATCATCTGGACGACGGCCAGGGCGCTGATGCAGTCCCCTATGGAGGAAAGGCGCAGGCAGCAGATATTTTTCGGATCGGTTTCTTTTGACATATGGATATCCCGGACAGGTACGACATTCGATTATAACGTAGAACGGAGGCAAAGAAAACGAGCGCGGGGGATGTATCGTCATTTTTGTGCAAAATGTTAGGTTGATTCGTTTTCCGCGCGGCGCCGCCGCGGGGCGGGGTTCCGCCCTCTCCGGGGCCGGTCCCGGGCCGCCCGCGCGGGAAAAATTGTTTTGCCTGAAACGCGCGGCGGTTGCTATAATTTCAGCAGGGCTTTCCGCGCGGCGGGGCGGCGCGGGGTTTGGCGCCGGTGATTTTTTTTACGACAGGAAGGTGACGGCATGGCGGCGATTAAAGACAAATTTCTGGTCAGGAAGAAGAACGTTTCGGTTGTGGCTAACCCGGAGTTCATCCCGGAAAACACCGATCCGGACGAGGTGATCGGCTATTTCGACGTGCAGAAATACCAGACCGCGGCCAGGGTCATCGACGTCCGCAAGGGCCGGGGCGAGACGTACCACGTCCGCGACTTCCGCGACAACCGGGTCTTCATCCGCCACTACTGGCGCGGCGGGATGATCGGCGGGATCCTCGGGGACAAATTCGTCTCCTTCTTCTCCTCCTCCCACCGGTCTTTCCGCGAGTTCGATCTGCTGCAGACCCTGCGCAAAATGGGGCTCGCGGTGCCCAAGCCCGTGGCCGCCAAGGAGAAGCGCGGGCTCCTCTTCACCGTGAACGACATCGTCGTTCAGGAAATCCCCGGAGCGAAGAACTTAAGCGAGATCCTGACGACGAGAAAACTCACCGTCGAGGAGATCGCCAAGGTGGGCGACGCCGTCGGCGGCCTGTTCAAGGCCGGGGTTTACCACAGCGATCTCAATATCGACAACATCCTGTTCGACGGGGCCGGCAAGGTGTGGATCGTGGACTTCGACAAGTGCGAGCAGAAGACCATCAGCAAAAAGAAGTTCCGCAAGATGGTCGCCCGGCTGAGGAGATCGTTCGACAAATACCGGGACGGCGAGGGAACCTTCTACTGGACGGAGCAGGATTACGCGAAGCTCATGCCCGCGATCAAGAGCTCCTGCGAGAAGGATTTCTGACGGGCGAACCAGCAAGTTCAAAGAGGAAGGCCGGATCCCGCGGGATCCGGCCTGCTTTTTTCCGGGTCAGAGCCCGATGATCCCCGGCAGCAGGGCGAGGGTCCGCGCGGTGGCGCCGCGGTTTTTCCCGAGCGCCGCCGCCGCGCCGGCGGCGAGCTTTTCCCGGGCCCCGGCGTCGGCGAGCAGCCGCGCCGCGACTTCGGGCAGATCCTCGGTCGCCGCGACGACGCAGCCTCCCGCGGCCGCGAGATCCCCGTAGATCTTTTTGAAGTTCCGGACGTGCGGGCCGCTCACGACGGGGACCCCGGCGGCGACCGCTTCGAGCGGGTTGTGCCCGCCGACGTCCAGCAGGCTCCCGGCCATGAGCACGAGATCCGCGGCCCGGAAGTAAAGGGGCATTTCCCCCATGGTGTTCCCGATGAGCACGTCCGTGTCCGCGGTCACTTTCCCGCCGTTTTTGCACGCGGTCGCGAAACCCCGCCGGACGGCGAGGTCGCGCGCCCGGGCGAAATCCTCGGGGTGCCGCGGCACCAGGATCAGCAGGAGGCCGGGAATTTTTTCCCGCGCCTTCCGGAAAATATCGAGGACGATTTCGTCTTCTCCGGGATGGGTGCTCGCGGCGCAGAGCGCGGGCCGGGATCCGAAGCTCGCCCTGAGCGCGGCGGCCGCCCCGCCGGAATCCGGCTCCGGCTCGACGTCGAACTTCAGCGAGCCGGACACGCTGAGGACGCCGGGCGGGACGCCGAGCTCCGCGAAGTTGGCCCGGTCGCTTTCCGTCTGGCAGACGATCCCGGTCAGGCAGTCCCCGATGAGGCTCCGGAAGAACCGGCCCGCCTTTTTGTAGCGGTTCTTGCTCCGCTCGGACAGCCGCGCGTTTATCAGGCACACGGGGACGCCCCGGGCGCGCAGCTCGCCCAGGGCGGCGGGCCAGAGCTCGGTTTCCATGATGACGAGCGCCCGGGGATCGGTTCTCCCGACGAAGCGCTTCACGCAGAACGGCGCGTCCAGCGGGGCGTACAGATGGGTGACGAAACCGGCGTTTTTGTACACGGCCGCGCCCGTGGGGGTGGAGGTCGTGACCAGGATGCTCACGCCGGGATGGAGCTCGCGGAATTTCCTGATGAGCGGCAGCGCCCCCGCCGACTCGCCCACGCTCACGGTGTGGAACCACACGGGGCGTCCGTAGTCCCGCGCGGGGACGCCGCCGAGCAGCTCCCCGATCCTGCCGCCGTAAGCCCCGCCTTTCGCGGAAAATCTGAGGCAGACCCAGAAGAGCGGGACGAGCAGCGTCATGACGGCGCCGTACAGAAATCTTATCATGCCAGATCTTCCCACCTTGCCGTGATCTTCGCCCATACCTCGTCGGGGGTTATGTTCCGGAGGCAGGCGAACGTCCCGTACCGGCACTGCTTTTTGAAGCACGGGTGGCACGGCTCGGCCGATTCGACGAGGAGCGCGTTCCGCCCCGCGGGCGGGGTGTAGGCGGTGCTGGTCGAGCCGAAGACGGCCGCGACCCGGGCTCCGGCCGCCGCGCTCACGTGCATCAGGCCGGAGTCGTTGCAGAGCACGAGCCGGCACTTCGCGAGGAGATCCGCCGCCTCGGCGATCGAGGTGAGCCCCGCCAGCGTGTGCGCGCGGGGGCGGAGTTCCTCCGGCAGGGCCTTCGTCACTTCCGCCGCCGCCGGGCGGTCTTTTTCGGAGCCGAAGATCCAGACCTCCCGGGCCCCGTCCCCCGCGAGGTAGCGGGCGGCGACCGCGGCGTAATATTCCGGGGGCCATTTTTTCGCGGGGCCGTACTCGGCGCCCGGGCAGAGCCCCAGGGCGGGCGCGCCGGCGTCGATGCCGAATTTCTCCCGAGCGGCGGCCGGATCGGGCTCGCGGGTGATCAGCGCCGGATCCGGGATCTCGCCGAGATCCGCCTGGCGGGGGGCCTCGTCGTTGGAGACGGCGAGCGAGGCGTAGCGCGCGGTGAGCAGCGGGAAGTCCTTTTTGTTTTTCCGGTAACTGGTCAGGACGAAGTAGCGCGACTCGCCGATCCAGCCGCGCCGCACCGGGATCTTCGCGAAAAACGGAATGAGGGCGCTCTTGAACGAATTGGGCAGGACGTACGCGGCGTCGTACTTCGCCGCCCTGAGTTCCCGGCCGAGGCGGTACCTTTCCCCGAGGGCGAGTTTCCCGTGGCCCACGGGCATGAGGATCTTCCCGTCCGCCTCCGGCATCCTCTCGAGCACGCCGAGGCACCATTTCGGGGCCATCACGTCGATCCGCGCGCCGGGATGCAGGGCCCGGATCTTTTTGTAAAGGCACTGCGACATGACCAGATCGCCGATCCACGACGGGGCTATTACCAGAACGCGCATAACGATATTCCTTATTCGCCGGGGCACATATCTGTTATTATATGCCAAATTCCCCGCGAAACATTGGCGAATTCCGGGAGGGCACGATTTTATGCGGACGGACACCGGCGGCCGGAGGCCGCACGTCGCGCGCGCGGTCACGGCGCTGTGCGTCGTAATCTACGCGCTCACGCTCCTGACGCGCGGCGCCGTTCTGGACGCGCTGTTCTTCGACCCGCTCCTCATCGCCGACGAATACCAGTTCTGGCGGCTGCTGACGCCCTCGTTCATCCACTTCGGCCTGCTCCACATCGCGTTCAACCTGGCCATTTTCGGCTTCCTCGCGGGCGCCGTCGAAAAATTCCGGGGACATCTTTTCCTGATCCTGCTGACGGCGGCGACCGGCGCCGCGGGCAACGTCTGCCAGTACTTCTTCACGGGGAGCGTTTTCTTCGGGGGGCTTTCGGGCGTCGTGATGGGGCTGACGGGGTACGGGTCCGCGGTGTCGCTCTGCCCGAAGAGCCCGAGGGCCCTGAAACTCGCGATGAGCCTGCTCGCGGTCAATATCCTCTTCGGGGTTTTCGAGTATTTCGCGGACGGCGGGATCGCCGTTTACGCGCACGGCGCGGGTCTGCTCGCGGGGCTCGCCTTCGGAGCCGCGGACTACCTGCGGCTCATGCGGGCGTACGGCCTCCGGCAGGGCTTTTCCGGGATCGTGGCCGAGATCCGGAGCAACCTGCGCCCGGCGCGGCGCTGATCCCCGGCGCGCCCGGGGGCGTCACGCCACGGTGTGCCTGAACTCGTTCGGCAGGAGCGGGCCCACGGCGTTTTCGAGCTTCTGCAGCTTGACCGGATTTTTGCTGAACACGCCCGCTTTCGCGCCCTTACCCGCGGTTTCGCCTTCCTGCGCCTGCCGGACGAAGATGTAGCTGTGCCTGATCAAGGTTTCGCTCATCACCCGGAACGTTACGGGATCCGCGAACTCCGGGGAATTGTCGGTGATTTCGGCGGGGATCTGCCGGCACCGCTCCACGCACATGTCGATGAATTCCGGCACCGTGGCGGTGTTGTCCGGCAGCGAGTTGACGACGCTCACCGCCACCAGGTACCTTATCAGGTTGAGATGGATGCAGCTGCTCAGGATTTGCATCAGATCCATGCCGGCCGGACTTACCGCGTACTTTTCGGAGTCTCCCGTGAAGTACTCGGCGAGCTTGAACGACTTGAGGTACTCGTCGATCGTCCGGTCGAGAATCGCCTCGGGAATCGGGGCGAACAGCTCGTGCCGCAGGAAATAGAACACGTTCCTGGTGTGCGTTATGATGTCGGCGGAGCTTATCTCCCGGTGCACCAGGACGATGGTGGCGATCAGCGCCGGCAGCACGAAGAAGTGCTGGATGTTGTTGCGGAAGTAGGCGAGGTAGATAATCTGCCGGCGGGACGGCTTGGCGTACAGCTCGCCGTTCACGGTCTCGGTGTGGAAGGGGTGGAGCTCCATGGCCTGCCTGAGCAGCATCTGTCCCGTGATGCCCGGAATGTTCTCCTGATTGATGGCGGGGCTGCTTTTGAGCACCCTGATGTAGAAATTCATGATCTCGCTCAGCCGGGCGATGCTCAGGGAGTGCTCCTTGGCGGACAGGATGGCCAGCGCGCAGAGATTGAGGCCGTTGATCGCCGCCGACGCGTTCATGTGCATGACGATTTCGTCGGAGATCTGGTTAACCGTGTCGAACAGCCAGGCGGGCCTGAGGCTGCCCATGGTCGCCCCGAGCGTTTCCTGTTCCCAGCCGGGGACGTTCTGATCGAGGCTGTCGCGGATGGTCACCGGCTCGCCGAAGCTGATGTAGCCCCTGCCGTAGTACTTGAAGCGCTTGTAGATGTAGAAGAGCTGCCAGAAGCTTTCCTTTTCCTTTTTCTTCGTTCCCGTCAGCTCGTTCATGTACGAGTTGACCTCGAGAACCTTTTCGTAGCCGAGATAGATCGGGACGAAGGTGATCGGCCGGTGCCTGCTCAGGATCTGGTTCTGCACGGCCATGGACACGAGGCCGGTGCGCGGCGGCAGGGTCCTGCCCGTGCGGGAGCGGCCGCCCTCGATGAAGAACTCGATGCTGTAGCCCCGCGTGCACAGGGTGTGGATGTATTCCCGGAACACCGCCGTGTACAGTTTGTCCCCCTTGAACTTTCTTCTCATGAAGAAAGCCCCGCAGGATCTCAGGAAATGGCTGATGGGGAAAAAGTTGAGGTTGTTGCCCGCGACGACGTGCGGCACCACCAGGAACTCGTGGAACAGCGCGTAGAAGAGGAGCAGGTAGTCCATGTGGCTGCGGTGGCAGGGGACGTAAATTATCTCGTGCTCCCGCTGGATGAGCTCGTGGACTTTTTCCGCGCCCTTGATGGTGATGCCCTGGTACAGTTTGTTCCACACCAGGTGCAGCAGCACGGAGGTGAACTTCAGGTAAGGGTACGAGATGTCGGCGAGGATCTCGTCGAGCATGGCGTAGGCGCCGGATTCGATTTCCGAGTAGTTTCTGCCGCTTTCGGCGCTTATCTGCCTGATGGTGCTTTTGACGTATTCCGTCTGCAGCAGCTCCTGCATCAGGTACTGCCGGTTCGGGAGCCGGGGGCCGATGAATTCCGTGTGCCTGTTTTCGAAATCGGCCCGGGTGGCGCGCGCGAGCTCGTTGATCAGGCTGCCGCCCTCGTACGTCTCGATGAGGCCGAGCATGCTGATCGGCTTGGAGAGGACGGTGAGATTGTCGACCCCGAGGAAAAGGACGCGGAAGAATTTCCGGAAGGCGCTCTTGGGCCTGTTGATGGGGTCGCGGTACGGCTCGCCCACGTGCCCCGGGTTCCTGCCCCAGAATATGCTCACCGGAATAATCTGCAGATCCTCCCCGGTTTCCTCGGCGTACTGCCGCCACAGAGCGAACGTTTTTTCGAAGCCGTAGTCGGCCGCCTTCCCGGAGAAGAAGAAGTTGACTTTCTTCATGTAGGTGGTGCGCGGGATCTTCTCGCCCTCGTGCGAGATGTGCGAGAAGGGGTTGGGCAGGCGCTGGGCCCGGGTCAGCTTTTCCAGGGTCAGCATGTCGCTGATGGAGTTCGCCTGCATCACGTAGCAGACGCGTTTGCTGTCGTCCAGGTTTATGCTCGACTTGAGATTTTCCTTTTTGTAGTTACAGCTCCCGAAAATTTTCACGGGGAGATAAAAAACGGCTCTGAGCAGGATGGTCGACAGCATATTGAACTCCGGACGGGTTCCGCGGGCGCGGACGGAAACGCTTAATTGTATTTTAGCCCCGAAAAGACGTTTTTTATGTGATTTTCAAAGGCAATATTAAATCAAATGCCGCTATCGCCCCGCCCCGGAGCCGTCCCCGCGCCCCGGAGGGCCCGCGCGGTGCGGACGCCGCGCAAAATGCTGTATAATGTAAACCGCCCGGCGGGGAGGGGAACCCCCGGGCAGCGTTCACCAGCCGAACCCCCGGGAAGCGCATGTCAGAATTTTTAGACGGCCGGCGGTACGCCGGCCTGGTCATGAGAGCGTCGGCGGCCGCGATAGCCCTCGCCGCCGCGCTCATCCTGATCAAGACTTACGTCTGGATGTTCACGAATTCCGTGACCCTCCTCGCGTCGGTGACCGACTCCGCGATGGATCTCGCCGCTTCGCTGATCAACTGGTTCGCGCTGAGATTCTCGCTCAAGCCGGCCGACAGCGACCACAATTACGGCCACGCGAAGGCCGAGGCCCTGGCGGGGCTCGCCCAGTGCGCGTTCATCGCCGCCTCGTCCCTGTTCCTGATCGCCGAGAGCGTCAACCGGATTTTCAACCCCGCGCCGCTCGAAAACATGGACGCGGGCCTCTGGGTGATGGCGGTTTCCACCGTGCTCACCGCCGCGGTGGTCGCGTACCAGACGAGCGTGGTGAGGAGAACAGGCAGCCAGATTATCGCCGCCGACCGGCTGCACTGCCGGTCCGACCTGTATTCGAACGCGGCCATTATCCTTTCCCTGGCCCTGTCCATGTACGGCTGGACCTGGGCCGACGTCGCGTTCGCGACGCTCATCGCGCTGTACATAGCCTCGGGGGCGGCGTCCGTCGGGATGAAGTCCCTCGACATTCTCCTGGACAAAAGGCTTCCGGGCAAAATGGTCCGGGACATCGAGGAGCTCCTCAAAAGCCCGCCCGGGGTGGTCGGCGTGCACGACCTGCGGACCAGGCGGACGGGGAACTCCATATTCGTGCAGGCGCACGTCTGCATAGACGGGAATCTTTCTCTCAGGGAGGCCCACGCCATTGCGGCGGAAGCGAAAAAGGCCGTATTGTTCAGGTATGTGCAGGCTGATATAATAATCCATGCCGATCCCGCCGGCCCGGCCGGGGTCTGATTGCGTAAAGGTCGTTCAAGTGATTACAGAACAGATTTGGGAAATTATCCACACGGAAGCGGCGCTGATGATGGAGAAGGAGCCGCTGCTCGGCAGCTTCTTCCTGCAGGCCATTCTGAACCAGAAAAGTTTTGCCGGGGCGCTGAGCTACCAGCTGGCGAACCGGCTCTGCTCCAAGGTCATGCCCGCCATCGTGCTGCGCGAGATCTTCGACCGGGTGCTGGCCGGGGACGGCGGCATCGTCAAGGCCGCGACGGCCGATCTCGAGGCGGTCAAGGCGCGGGATCCCGCCGTTCTGTACTACACGACCCCCATTCTGTACCTGAAGGGCTACCAGGCGCTGCAGGCCTACCGGATCGCCCACCGGATGTGGCTCGACCAGCGGCACGAGTTCGCCTACTTCCTGCAGAACCTCATTTCCGAGAAATTCGGCGTCGACATCCATCCGGCCGCGAAGATCGGCTCGGGGGTCATGTTCGATCACGCGACGGGCATCGTCATCGGGGAAACGGCCGTGGTGGGGAACAACGTCTCCTTCCTGCACAACGTCACCCTCGGGGGCACCGGGCACGAGCACGGCGACCGCCACCCCAAGATCTGCGACGGGGTTCTGATCGGCGCCGGAGCCAGCGTTCTCGGCAACATCATCGTGGGCGAGGGAGCCAAGATAGGAGCGGGCAGCGTGGTGCTGCACGACGTCGAGGCGCACGCGAGCGTGGCCGGGGTTCCCGCCAAAGAAGTCGGCAGGTGCAGATGCGACATGCCGAGCGTCGAGATGGATCAGCGCTTCGGCCCCGCGCCTTAGCCCAGGTTTTTCAGGGAGCCCGCGATCCGGAGCCGCCAGGCTTCCGTGTTGTCCCTGAGCGTCCGGTTTTCGTTGCGCAGCCGCAGCGTTTCCGCCTCGGATTCGGCGAGCCGCCGGCCGAGATCTTCCCGTTCCCGGGCGCCGTCGGCCACGCCGGCCAGGAGCCCGGCCAGGGACCGGCGAATTTCCTCTATCTCCGCGAGAATCTCGTCCCGCGCCGCCGCTGCGTTCATAAGCCCTCCTAGAGTATGTACCTGCTCAGATCGACGTTCTCCACGAGCGCGCCGAGGTGCTCGGACACGTACCGCTTGTCGATGACGAATGTTCTGCCGCTGTATTCGGGGGCGTGGAAGGATATGTCCTCGGTCAGCTTTTCCATTATGGTGTGCAGGCGCCGCGCCCCGATGTTCTCCGTGGCCGAGTTGACGTAATAGGCGGCTTCGGCGATGGCCTCGATGCCGTCGCGGGTAAAGCTCACGGTCACGCCCTCCGTGGCCATCAGCTTCGCGCACTGCTCGGTGAGCGAGGCGTGCGGCTCGGTCAGGATCCGGGCGAAATCCCCGGCGGTGAGCGGCTGGAGCTCGACGCGGATGGGCAGCCGGCCCTGCAGCTCCGGGATCAGGTCGGACGGCTTGGAGACCTGAAACGCCCCCGAGGTGATGAACAGGATGTGATCCGTCCGGATCGTGCCGTACTGGGTCCTGACCGCGCAGCCCTCGATGAGCGGGAGCAGGTCCCGCTGCACGCCCTCGCGCGACACCCGGGTCTGCGGGTCGTTTTTGTTCTCGCAGATTTTGTCGATCTCGTCGATGAAGACGATGCCGTGGTTTTCCACGAGCGACACCATCGATCTTTTGATGTCGTTCTCGTTGACGAGCTTGGCGAGTTCGTCTTCGGTGATGGCTTTCAGCGCGTCTTTTACCCTGGCGTTTACGGGGCGGGACGATCCGGTCTTGAGCTGCTCGAACAGTTCCTCGAGCTGGAAGGCCATCTCCTCCATGCCGGGAGGGGTCATGATCTGCAGGGACGAGGCTTCGGAGACGCGGGGGAATTTGATTTTTATGACGGTGTCGTCGTAGATGCCCGCCTTCATGCCGGCGAGGACGTACGCCTCGGAATAGGGCTGGGGCGGGCCGCCGGCGTCGGCGTCCTCGCTCAGTTTCCTCATGAGGGCCTGCAGGACCAGGCGCTCGGCCTTCTCGGCGGCGGCGGGGCGGTGCTCCCGGTACTGTTTTTCCCGCAGCATCTTCATGGCCGCGCTCGCGAGGTCCTTGATGATTGAATCGACTTCCTTGCCGACGTAGCCGACTTCGGTGAACTTGGTCGCCTCGACCTTGAGGAACGGCGCGTCCGTCAGCTTGGCGATGCGGCGCGCAATCTCGGTTTTGCCGACCCCGGTGGGGCCGATCATCAGAATGTTTTTCGGCGTGACTTCGCTCCGGTACCGCTCGTCGAGCTGCATGCGCCGCCACCTGTTGCGCATGGCGATGGCCACCGACCGCTTGGCCGCGTCCTGACCGACGATGTGCCGGTCCAGCTGCCTGACTATCTCGCTGGGGGTTAATTCGTTCATACCGGCTGCGCGTCCTGTTCGGAAATCGATTCGACGGTGAAATGGCCGTTGGTGAAGACGCAGATCCCCGCCGCGATTTCCAGGGCCTTCCTCACGATGGTCTCGGCGTCGAGATCCGTGTTCTCGCACAGGGCTTTGGCCGCGCTGTACGCGTAGTTGCCGCCCGATCCGGTGGCCAGGATGTCGTCCTCCCGGGTGACCACGTCCCCGGCTCCGCTTATCAGAAACGATTTGTTTTTGTCGGCGACCACCATCATGGCCTCGAGCCTCCTGAGGGACTTGTCGGTGCGCCACAGTTTGGTGAACGCGATTACTCCCCGGTCGAAATTGCCGCCCGCCTTTTTAAGCTGCTCCTCGAAGATGTCGAGGAGCGTGAAGGCGTCGGCCGTCGCCCCCGCGAAGCCGGCGACGACCTTGCCGTCGCAGATTTTTCTGACTTTCCGGGCGTCCGCCTTGAGCACGGTGTTCCCTAGAGAAACCTGCCCGTCCCCGCCGATCGCCACCTTGCCGCCGCGGCGGACCGATACTATTGTCGTCATTGCTATCCCCCCGGTCTGACGCCCTATCTCGTGAATGAGCAGTTCGAGCCGAGCCCGGCCCTGATTATGTCCGCCCTGGCCTTTTCCGCGTCAGCGCGCGCCGCGTACGGTCCCGTCCGCAGGGCGAAGGCGTAGCCTCCCCCGATCTTTTTGCGTAAAACCGCCGGATTTTTGCCGTTGCCGAGGGCGAGTTTGGCTTTCTGCGCTTCGGCTTCCTTGGCGGTGCGGAACACGTTGCTCGCGCACTCGACGTAAAGCTGCTCCACGACCCGGATCCCGGCGGCCGCGTCAGTCCGCGCCGGAGCGGAATCCCGGGCGGCCGGGGCGGAAGCCGCGGCGGCGGGCGCCGGCGCCTTCGCGCCTTTCAGGGCCGCCTGCCGTTTCTCCTCGGCGAACCGGCGCTTTTCCTCGGCAAGCCGGGCTTTCTCCCGATCCAGCCGGCGCTTTTCCTCCTCGAGCTTCTTTTTCTCGGCCAGCTCCTGGCGGCGCGCGTTTTCCCGGGCGATTTTCTCGGCCTCGTAATTTCTGGTCACGGTGACGCCGGATCCGGTGTCCACGCTCCGGTTTTCGAGGATCTCGGTGTAGTGGTAGCGGAAGTCGGGATCCCGCCCGGCTTCCTTTTTCGGGGCGTCCGCCCGCGCCGGCGCCCCGGCCGCGGCGGGAGCGCCCCGCTCCATGCGGTTCTGCGCGCTCTGCAGCTGCCAGATCAGCGTGCCGAACAGAACCGCGATGACAATCGCGGCCAGCAGGATGATCCGGTTCTTCCAGTCGGAGGCCTTTTTCCGGGACGATCTTTTCGCGGCGCTTCTTTTGCGCGGTCTTACGGTTGCAACCATTACATTCTTTCCAATACTTTAATGCCCAGCAGGCCGAGGCCGGTCCGGAGGATGTCCGCGGCGGTCCGGCACAGCGAGAGCCGGCTGGCCCGCAGGGACGGGGGAACGTCCGTCCTGTTGACGGGGCAGGCCTCGTAGAACTTCATGAACAGGCAGGCCAGATCGTACAGGTAGCCGCAGACGAGGTGCGGGGCCAGCTTGTCGGCCGCCGCGTTCACCGCGTCGCCGAATCCCGCGAACTTCCGCGCCAGGGCCTCCTCCTCGGGGGCGGCGATCTCCACCGGGCCGGGCCGGGCGTCGCCGGCCTTGCGGAAAATCGCGCAGATGCGGCTGTACGCGTACTGCAGGTACGGCGCGGTGTTGCCGTCGAAGGTGAGCATCGCGTCCCAGTCGAAAACGTAGTCAGTCGTCCTGTTCTTCGAGAGATCCGCGTACTTGACGGCGCCCGCGGCGACGGTTTTCACGACTTCGGATCTGAGTTCGTCCGGCAGCCCGGAGTTCCTCTCCCCGATGAGCCTGGCGGCCCGCGTCTCGGCCTCGTCGAGGAGATCCTTGAGTTTCACGGTGCCGCCGTCCCTGGTCTTGAACGGTTTCCCGTCCTTGCCGAGCATCATGCCGAAGGCGCCGTGCTCGAGGGACACCCCCGCGGGCACGTATCCCGCGAGGCGGGCGATTTCCCAGGACATCATGAGGTGCTCGTGCTGGCGGCTGTCCGCGAAGCAGATTATCCGGTCCGCGCGCAGGGTCTCGCAGCGGTATTTGGCGCACGCGATGTCCGTGGTGGCGTAAAGGAAGCCGCCGTCTTTTTTCCTGACGATCACCCCGCGGGGCCGGCCGTTCCTGTCCGGGAAATTCTTGAGGTACACGACCGTGGCGCCGTCGTCTTCCACGGCCAGCTTCTTGCGCTCGAGATCCTCCACGAGGGGCTTGAGCATGGGGTTGTAAAGGCTCTCGCCCATGATGTCCGCGGGGGTGAGGGAGATGTTCAGCCGGTCGTAGATTTCCTGGTTCCGCGTCATGGTGACGTCGACCAGCTTTTTCCACATCTTCAGGCAGTACGCGTCGCCGCCCTGCAGCTTCACGACGTACCCGCGGGCTTTTTCCGCGAAGGCCTCGTCGCTTTCGTAGCAGATTTTGGCCTCCCGGTAGAAGGCCTCGAGGTCGTTCAGATCGAGGCTGTCGGCGTTCTCGTTCTCCTTCTTCTCGAGGTAGGCGATCAGCATGCCGAACTGCGTGCCCCAGTCGCCGATGTGGTTGGCCCGGATGACCCGGTGCCCCAGGAATTCGAGGATCCGCACCGCGGCGTCGCCGATGACGGTGGAGCGGATGTGGTGCACGGCCATTTCCTTGGCGACGTTGGGGGAGGAGTAGTCGACGACCACGGTCAGGCTTTTCGCCGGCATTTGCACCCCGAGCTTGGGATCGCGCCCGATCGCCTCGGCCCGGGCGGCCAGGCTGTCCGCGGCGACGAAGAAGTTGATGAAGCCGGGCGGGGCGATTTCGATCCGGGCGATTTCCGGGAGGGCGGGAATTTTTCCCGCGATCAGCGCGGCCGCGTCGAGCGGTTTTTTGCCGAGGGGCTTCGCGAGCGTGAGGGCCAGGTTGGTGGCGTAGTCGCCGTGTTTTTTATCCTTGGAGTCCTCGACCGAGAACCGCGGATCCGCGCCGCCGGGAACCAGTCCCTCCGTCTTCAGATCCCGCACGATGCCTTCCAGAATGTTCCGAATCTTCTGTTTCATGTCCGCCGTCAGTGTCGTCCGTTTAATGCCGAAATTCAGTAAATTTTACCCTGTAAGCGCGTTTTTTTCCACATAATTTGCGGACGCCCCGGGGTCAGTCCGCGTCCGCGGGATCGATTTCGAGCACGGCGTGAACTCCCAGTTTTCCCGCCAGTTCCTCCACGCCGGAAACGATCGCGTCCGCGAAATCCGAGAGTTCCCCCCGGGTGGCGGCGGACACCAGGATGTGGTAGCCGTACCGGTTCTGCTTGCGGGTGATGTAGGCCGAGCAGGGGCTGAAGATTTTCACCCCGGGGCGCCGGGCTCCCGCGCCGGCGAGGAGATCGTGCGCCCGCGTGATGAAGTCGATCGTCCGGTCCCGGCTGGCGCCGTCGGCTTTGAGCATGGCCTGGCAGGTGACGGGAGGCAGCGCCAGCTCGTACCTTTCCCGGAGGCATTTCTCGGCGAAGGCCTCGTAGCCGCCCCCGACGAGGCACTGCAGCGCCGGGTGCCGGGGCGCGTGGGTCTGCAGGTACACGTAGCCCTGCCGCTCCCCCCGGCCGGACCGGCCCGCCACCTGGGTGACCAGCTGGGCCATCTGCTCCTCCGCCCGGAAATAGTTGGAATAAAGATAGGAGTCTATGTCCACGATGCCCACCAGGGTCACGCCGGGGAAGTGGTGCCCCTTCGCGAGCATCTGGGTGCCGACGATGACGTTGTATTTGCCGGTTCTGATATCCTCGAGCAGGGCGTTGACGCTGCCCTTGCGGGCGGTCGAGTCCCTGTCGACGCGCACCGGGCGCGCCGAGGGGAAGATCTCCCCGACGTATTCCATAATCTGCTCGGTGCCGTTGCCGGTGAGGGCGAGTTCCGGGCTCCCGCACACGGGGCACCGGTCCGGAAAGGGATACCGCGTTTCGCAGTGGTGGCAGACGAGTTTTCCCTCCGAGGCGTGGTACGTCAGGCTGGCGTCGCAGTTCCGGCACATGAACACGTAGCCGCAGCCGTGGCAGAGCAGCTTGTTCGAATAGCCCCGCCGGTTGAGGAGCAGGAGCGCCTGGTTGCCTTTCGCGAGCTCCTCGTTGACGCGGAGGGCGAGTTCGCGGGAAACGCCGTGGCTGACCGGCTGGCGGCGCATGTCGATGACGCCGAAAACGGCCCCGGCCGCGTTGCCCGCGCGGCGGCTGAGCCGGATTTCGGAGTATTTCCCTTTCCTTATGTTCCAGAGCGTTTCCATCGACGGGGTCGCCGTGCCCATCACAATCGGGATCCCCCGGAACAGCGCCAGCATGACGGCGCAGTCCCGGGCGTGGTACCTGAAGCCGTCCGCCTGCCGGTACGAGCCGTCGTGCTCCTCGTCCACGATGATGATGCCGAGGCCGGGGGCGCAGGCGAAGATCGCGCTTCTGGTGCCGATGAGCACCGCCGCCTCGTTCCGGCGCATCATCATGAACGATTCGTACCTTTCGCCGTCGCTCATCGAGGAATGCATGCAGACTATCGGCACGTTGAACCTTTCGTAAAAGCGGGCCACGGTCTGCGGGGTAAGATTGATCTCCGGCACCAGGACGAGCGCCTGCCGGCCCTTCTTCAGGCATTCGGCGATGAGGCGCAGGTAAACTTCCGTTTTTCCCGAGCCCGTCACCCCGTTGAGGACGAAGGCGCGGTACCCCTCGGACGCCGCGACGGCGCGGAAAGCGTCCGCCTGCTCCTCGTTCAGGATTTTCTCGCCGGTTACCTCGAGTTTCAGCGCGGTCCATTCGCGGAAGCGGTCCCGCAGGTTGCTTTTCTCAATCAGTCCCTTTTCGTGAAGCTTCCTGATCGCCGCCGCGCCGATGCCCGCCTCTTTCAGCTGGAGCGTAGTGCCCGGCGATTTCCGGATCATTTCGAGGGCCCTGAGGCAGGCCTTCGCCCGCCCGAGTTCTTTTTCCGCGGCGCCGGGCTCGGCGGCGGCCGGCGCGGCCGTCCACAGATCCACCGGTTTCAGGGGATCTTCCCGGGGTTTTTTGAGAGCCGCCGGCAGAGCCGTGTAAAGGACCTCCCCCACGGGGTAGTGGTAGTAGTCCGCGGCCCAGGCCAGCAGCCGCATGACGCAGGCGTCGAAAACCGGCTCCCGGTCGAGCAGGCGGACGATTTCCTTGATCCGGCCCCGGTACGTCGGCGCCGCCGCGCTCCCCGTCACGACCCCCACGGCCTGCCTGCCGTTGAAGTCCACCAGCACGCGCCTCCCCGCCGCGCCGCGGGCGAGTTCCGCGTCGTTTTTGCATTCGTACTCGAAAGTGCGGCGGAAAGGGACGTTTAAGGCTACCTGCAGATACATGTGGAAACGCGGAACGGGAAAATAAAAGTAAAAAACGCAAACTTTATGTTGCGCGACACTGTTCAATCATATATCATTCGCATGCGTTTTTATATTTTTGTTTGCTTTTTTATATCGTATCCGGCGCGCAAGCGGCCGGAAGGGCGATATAACTCCCAAGAGAGGTTTCCCATGAAGAAAAACATCCACCCCGCGTACGGGCCGATTACCGTCAAGTGCTCGTGCGGCAACACGTTCCAGACCCGCTCCACCGTGGGTCACGACATCGTCATCGACGTCTGCTCGGTCTGCCACCCGTTCTACACCGGCAAGCAGAGGATCGTCGACAACGGCGGCCGCGTCGAGCGCTTCAACAGGCGCTTTTCCATGCTTTCGGCGAAAAAGTAGCCGGCTGAGGGCGCCGCGCGTCCGCGCGGCGCCTTTCGCCGCCCTGGGCTTCCCGCCCGGGCGTCTTCCGGCTGCGCCCCAGCCGTCAATCCGCACATTTTCCGTTCATTTTCGCCAAAAATGTAATGCAACCGAAATTTTGCGCAACTCAAACCGCCGCTCGGGCGCGCGCGGGAACGAACTGAATTATAATTGTCGGATAAACTGAAAAAGGTTTGTATATTTGCCGCCGTAACACGGATATACAAAACAGCAGCGGATTAACTCACATACTCACATACGTTCACATCAAGGATGAAGCGGCGTTCCGGCCCCGGCCGCGGCGCCGCATTTTGGAGATATCGCATGACCGATAAGACTTTACACGACGCGGCGCTCGAATACCATGCCAAACCCACTCCCGGCAAGATTTCGATTGAACTGACCAAACCCGCCGACACCTCCCACGACCTGACCCTGGCCTACACCCCGGGAGTCGCGGAGCCGGTGCGCGAAATATACAAGAACCCTGAAGATGCCTACAAGTACACCATCAAGGGCAACCTGGTCGCCGTCATCACCAACGGCACCGCGATCCTGGGACTCGGCAACCTCGGGCCCCTCGCCTCAAAGCCGGTGATGGAAGGGAAGTCCCTCCTGTTCAAGCGTTTCGCCAACGTCGACTCCATCGACATCGAGGTCGAGCACCAGGGCGTCGACGATTTCGTCAACACCGTCGCCAACATCTCCTGCACGTTCGGAGGCATCAACCTCGAGGATATCAAGGCTCCGGAATGCTTCGAGATCGAAGAGAAGCTCAAGAAAAGATGCAACATCCCGGTTTTCCACGACGACCAGCACGGCACGGCCATCGTCACCACCGCGGGCATGCTGAACGCGCTGCAGCTGCAGGGCAAGAAGATTGAGGACTGCCGGGTGGTGTGCATCGGCGCCGGCGCGGCGGGCATCGCCTGCTCGACCTTCCTGCAGGCGTGCGGGGCCAAGCCCGAGAACTTCTTCATGATCGACCGCCACGGCGTGATCAGATCCGAACGCACCGATCTGAACGAACACAAGAGGAAATTCGTCAACGACTCCGGTCCGAAGACCCTGGCCGAGGCCATGGAGGGAGCGGACGCGCTGCTCGGCGTTTCCGGCCCGAATCTCGTGACCAAGGAAGAGGTGATGAGCATGGCTCCGAAGGCCGTCATCCTCGCCTGCTCGAACCCCGATCCGGAAGTTTCTCCTTCCCTGGTTCAGGAATGCCGCCCGGACATTATCTTCGGCACGGGCAGATCCGACTATCCCAACCAGATCAACAACGTAATCTGCTTCCCGTTCCTGTTCAGGGGCGCGCTCGACGTCAGGGCGACCGAGATCAATCTCGAGATGAAGAAGGCCGCGATGAACGCGATCCGCCTGCTGGCCCAGGAGCCGGTGCCGGACGAGGTGGCCAAGGCCTGCGGCGAGGAGCATCTGGAGTTCGGCCCGCACTACATCATGCCCAAGCCGGTGGATCACCGCCTGTACCTGTGGGTGTCCAAGGCCGTCGCCGAGGCGGCCGTCAGAACGGGCGCCGCCAGGGCCCCGCTGCCGGATCATTATCTGGACAACGAGTAAGCCGCTCCCGTCCCGGGGACGGCTGAGACGGAAAAGCGGAATCCGGCCGGATTCCGCTTTTTTTGCCGGGCGCGCGTCAGCGCCCGTTTCTTTTCAGGATGACCCCCGTTTCGATATGCTCTTCCGTGTACGGGAACTGATCGAAGAAGGCGATCTTTTCCACGCGGTGGGTTTTGACGAGTTCTTTGAGATTTTCCGTCAGCGTGGCCGGGCAGCACGATATGTAAATGATCGTGCCGAATCTCCCGAGGAGCCCGACGGTGGCGGGATCGAGCCCCGCCCGCGGCGGATCCACGAGCGCCGCCCCGAACGAGTAGTCCGCGGGATCCGCGCCGGCCTCCCTCATCCGCCTGAATTCCCGCGCGCCGTTCAGGGCCGCGGCGATTTCCTCCGCGCTCATCCGGACCACCTTGAGATTGTCCGCGCCGTTGAGGGCGGCGTTTATCCGCGCCGCCGCCGCGCCCGACTGGGAAATTTCCGTGGCGAGGATTTTTCTGAAGCGGCGGGCCAGCGCCACGGAGAAATTGCCGTTCCCGCAGTAGAGTTCCAGCAGATCCGAGTCTTCCAGTCCCCGCGCGCCCCGCCGCGTCCACGCGAGCATTTTTTCGCAGACGCGCGCGTTCGGCTGGGTAAAACTGTTTTCGTTCTGCCGGTAGAGGAGCGGTTCGCCGTCCACGGTCAGGCGTTCGCGGACGAAATCCCTGTCGAGGACTATTTTCTGCCCGCGGGCCCTGCCGACGACGTCGACGGCGTTGTCCGGGAACGCCCCGCGCAGGGCGGCGAGCAGGGCCCGGGCGGCTTCGATCCAGTCCCCGCCGAGCTTTTTGTGGTACTGCAGGGTAATCAGCGCCTCGCCGCTCAGCGTGGTGAGGAAATCGGCTTCGAAAAGGCGGGCGCAAAGCGGTTCGTTTCCGCTCAGCAGCCCGGCCAGAACGGGCATGAGCCGGTTCATGAGTTCCGAGCCCGCGGGAAAGGCCTCGAGGAAGATCCGCGTTTTCCTGTTCCCTTCCGTGCCGGTCATGCAGTACCTCACCCGGTCGCCGTCCGTCCGGACGGCGAATTTCGCCCTCATCCGGTAATTTACCGGATCGGAGCGGAAGATTTCGGGCTCCGGGGCGCCGAACAGCCGCCGGAAAGAAGCGCTCAGCGGCCCGGTTTTGGCGGCCAGCTGGGCCTCGTAGACCGATGCGTCGATACTCGCGAAATAGTTCATGAATAAACCCCGCCCTTCTGTGGAAAATCCGTTTGATTATAGCAAACCGGCGGGATTTGTCGTTTAAAAATTCCGCGGCAGGGGCGCCGTCCCGGGCCGTGCCCGGTCCGTTTTGTGTTAAGATCTTCCGAGGGCGCGCCCCGCGCCGGCGCCGAGGGCGGCCGGCCGCAAACGAACGGCTTTTGGTTTGACGTATGACGAAAAATGTTTTGTTCTTCGATTCGGGAATAGGCGGGCTGTCGGTATATCTTGAGACGGCGCGGCAAAATCCCGGGATCCGGCCCCTGTATCTTTTCGACAACCTGAATTTCCCCTACGGCATTCAGCCCGACGAGGTCGTGGTCGGCACGGTGTGCGCGCTGATCAAAAAATTCACCGAGACGGAGCGGGTCGACCTCGCGGTCGTGGCCTGCAACACCGCCAGCACCGTGGCCCTGGACCGGCTGCGCGAAACCGTGGACATTCCGGTGGTCGGCGTCGTCCCGGCGATCAAGCCGGCGGCCGGCATCACCAGGAACGGGATAATCGGCCTGCTCGCGACGCCGGCGACGGTCCGGCGCCCGTACACCCGCAACCTGATCGACGAGTTCGCGGCCGGCAAGAGGGTGCTCTGCATCGGCAGCTCGGAACTGGTGGAAATCGCCGAAAGAAAGATAGTCGGGCTCCCGTACGACGCCAAAATAATCGCCCACGTCCTCGAGGAGTGGCGGCGGGGCGACGCGAGGCCCGACACAGTGGTGCTCGGGTGCACCCACTTCCCGCACCTCAGGGCGGAAATCCAGGAGGCGCTCCCGGGCTGCGCGCTGGTGGATTCGGGAGACGCGATAGCGCGGAGGGTCAAATCGCTGCTCGGGGCGGATCCGGCGGAGGCGGACGGGAGCGGCGCGCCGGCGGGGCTGCCCCGCGGCGAGGCGTTCTGCACGGACGGCGGCAAAATCAGCGCGGCGCTGCAAAGGAGCTTCGCGAAGTTCGGTTTCGCCAGCCTGCGGGCGTTCGGGTGAAACGCGTGCCGGGCGCGGCGGCGGAACCGGCAAAAGCCCGCGATTCCCCTAAAACTCAAACGGCGGGCGGAAAACCGCATGGGGAAACGGTTTTTTTAAATTTTCGCAAAAAATACCGCAAAAGGTATTGACGAAAAAAAATAAAGCATTAAAATGCACATCTACCGTCAAGCC
>CAZFNS010000004.1:0-113493 GCA_964520475.1 uncultured Enterobacterales bacterium | reverse complement strand
GGGTTCGAGGCCCGTCCGTTCCGCCACTTCATGAGACTGCGGGTCCCTCCGGGGGGCCCGCTTTCGTTTTACGGGGCGGGCGCCGCCGTTCCGTCCCTGTTTCAAGCCGCCGATAAGTGCTATAATTACGCAGTTTTTGCGCTTATTGGCGTTTTTATTGTTCCGTGAGAATTTTTACCGGATTTTACCGATATGCTGACATTGGAAAAACAGCAGTATTTTTTGCAGAGAGTCTCGAGGACTTTTGCCCTGACGATACCGCTTCTGCCTCCGGATCTGGAGGACTGGGTGGGCAATTCCTACCTCCTGTGCAGGATTACTGACACCATCGAGGACGCGGTCAACCTCGACGACGATTTGAAAAAAGAACACATGGGGAAGTTCGCGCGCTTCCTTTCCTCTCCCATCGGCCTCGAGCAGTGGACCGACGAAATCTGCGATCTGGTCAGATCTTCGTCCAACGAATTCGAGAACGAGCTGATGCGGGACATTCCCCAGGTGGTGGCGCGCTACTATTCGTATCCGGCGGCCGTTCAGGCGATTCTGCGCCGGACCGTCACCATCATGGCCAAGGGCATGTCCCAGATCGAGCGCTGGAAGAAAATCGATTCGCTCGACGAGGTCGATCACTACTGCTACAGCGTCGCCGGCGTGGTCGGAGAACTCCTGGTGAGCCTCTTCGCGGAGCATTGCCCGGCCATGAAAAAAACTCTCGCTTCCCAGCTGCCGTACTCGGTGTGCTTCGGCGAGGCCCTGCAGCTCACCAACATCCTCAAGGACGTCTGGGACGATCTTAAGCGCGGGGTGACCTGGCTGCCGATCAAAAACGACGATCCCGACCGGGACAAAAAGGTGCAGGAGTACATTTCGATCGCCTACGGCCACTGCCTGCAGTCCATGGACTTCATCAAGAGGATGCCGTTCACCCAGACGGGCATCAGGCGCTTCTGCCTCATGACCAACGCCCTTTCCGTCATGACGCTCCGGAACATCAGCGAAAACCCGAACTTCACCGATTCCGGGCAGATCAAAGTGACCAGGAAAGAGGTCGGCAGGCTGATGCTGTTCTTCAGGCTGTTCGCCTGGTGCAACTACGCCATCGATTTCATCACCAAAAGGTGTTCCGGCGACAAAATGGTGCCCGTTTTCCGCGACTGCGGGGAAATCAGCAAAAAAGTGAGCTTCTGGAAATAGCCCGTTCCCGCGGCGGCCGTTTCCCCTTCCCGCCGGCCGGGAGGGGCTCCCCCGAAAACTTGACAAGACGGGGGCAAGGTTGTATACATCTGTATACGAAAAACGCGGGACACCGGAAGCCGGCGCCGCCGGGAACAACGCGCAGACGAGGTTGCTATATATGTTTAAATTTAATGGAATGAGAGCTTTCGCCGCCGCCGGCCTGCTCTCGCTGTCACTGTCTCTGGCCGCCCACGCGGCTCCCGCCGTCACATACGACACTCCTCAGGACCTGGTCGAGGCTTCGCGGAAGGTAACCACCGAGTTCAAGGAAGGCGTCCACTACAAGGTCATAGAAAACGCCCGGCTTTCCGAAGTGAAGGAAGTCCGGGAATTTTTCTCCTTTTTCTGCGGCCACTGCCACGCGTTCCTTCCGGTCATCAACCAGATAAGCCTGGCCCTGCCGGAAGACGTCTCCTTCCAGCGCTCCCACGTCAAGTACCTCGGCGGGCCCATGGGGCCGGAAATGCAGAAGGCCTACGCCACGGCCGTGGATCTGCGCGTCGCCGAAATTTTCGTGGAGAAGGTCGACGACAATGTCTTCAACAAGCACAAGATCCCGAAGAACCACGACGAAGTGGCCGCCATTTTCGAGGAGATCGGGGTGCCCAGGGACACTTTCGAGAACCAGTTCAAGTCCTTCCCGGTGACGAGCGCCGTCAGCCAGTACAACCAGCTCGCCGACGACTCGAAGATCGAAGGCGTGCCGACCGTCACCGTCAACAACAAGTACCGCATCCTCACGGGGGAGATCAAAGGCACGGACGAGTATTTCGCGCTCGTGACGTACCTGCTCAACCTGGACAACGATCATTACGCCAAGTAGGCGGCTTACGCTTTCCCGCCCGGGCCGGCCGGCCCGGCGGATCCGGTTCCCGCGCGCCGCGCGGGATTTTTTTTCGCCCGCGCGGGACGCTCGCCCGCGCCCGGATCCGGATTCATTGATAATTTTTGTTGTCCATTGACATTTCTTAATATTTTTGTTCTGTCGGGCATGTTTTTGCTGTAACATTTGCCCGTCACTTGATGTAAAATACTTCTGTTTGATTATTTTCTGAATGTTCACGTTTTACCGGCATTCAAACGTTCAAGGATATTAGGTGGATATATGTCAGTAAACTCTGAGACCAAATACATTTGGTTTAACGGTGAAATGGTGCCGTGGCAGGACGCCAAGGTTCATGTCATGACCCACGCCCTTCATTACGGCACTTCGGTTTTCGAAGGGCTTCGTTTTTACAGCACTCCCAACGGAACGGTCATTTTCAGGCTGCGCGAGCACATGCAGCGTCTCCTGAACTCCGCCCGCATTTACCGCATCGAGATCCCGTACACTTTCGATGAGCTGTGCGAGGCCTGCTGCAAAACCGTGAGAGAAAACGGCATCGAGTCCGGTTATATCCGTCCCCTGGCGTTCATCGGCAACGTCGGCCTGGGCGTCAAGCCCCCCGCGGGAGCCAAGATCGAGGTCATCATCGGCGTGATCCCCTGGGGCGCCTACCTCGGCGAGGAAGGGCTGAGAAAGGGCGTTGCCGTCGGCGTTTCCTCCTGGAACAGGCTCGCCCCGAACACCATCCCCACCGGCGCGAAGGCCGGCGGCAACTACCTGTCTTCCCTGCTCATTTCCAACGAGGCGAAGCAGAACGGCTACACCGAGGGCATCGCTCTCGACGTCCAGGGCTACCTGGCCGAGGGATCGGGAGAGAACGTGTTCCTGATCAAGGACGGCGTGATCTACACCGCCCCCATCACCTGCAGCCTGCTGCCCGGCATCACGAGGGACTGCGTCATCAAGCTCGCCGAAGAACTCGGGCTTGAGGTGAGGGTGGAAATGATCCCCCGGGAGGCCCTGTACCTCGCCGACGAGATCTTCATGACGGGATCCGCCGCCGAAATCACCCCCGTGAACAGCGTCGACGGCATCCGGGTGGGCGGCGGCGAGCGCGGCCCGGTTACCGAAAAACTCCAGAACGCTTTCTTCGGTCTGTTTACCGGCAAGACCCCGGACAAGTGGAACTGGCTGTACCCGGTTAACAAATAATTTTATAATTCGACACATCGACACCGAAACCGGAAGTGCGTTCCTGATGCGCTTTTGGTTTCTTTCGTATTGCAATTTACAAAAATGGAGCAAATCATGCCTAAGTATCGTTCCTCTGTGACCACCGAAGGCCGCAACATGGCCGGCGCCAGGGCGCTGTGGCGCGCCACCGGCGTCAAAGACGGTGATTTCGGCAAGCCGATTATCGCCGTCGCCAACTCGTTCACCCAGTTCGCGCCCGGACACGTGCACCTGCACGACATCGGCCAGCTGGTGGTCAGGGAAATCGAGAAGGCCGGGGGCATAGCCAAGGAATTCAACACCATCGCGGTGGACGACGGCATCGCCATGGGCCACTCGGGCATGCTGTATTCCCTCCCGAGCCGCGAGATTATCGCCGACAGCGTGGAGTACTCCTGCAACGCGCACAAAGCAGACGCCCTGGTCTGCATCTCGAACTGCGACAAGGTCACCCCGGGCATGCTGATCGCGGCCATGCGCCTGAACATCCCGACCATTTTCGTGTCGGGCGGGCCGATGGAGGCCGGCAACGCCGGCCGGGCCGTGGCCGGGCACGCCAAGCTCGACCTTATCGACATCATGGTCATGGCTGCCGACAAGAACGTAACGGACGAGGAGATCAACCTCGCCGAAAATTACGGATGCCCGACCTGCGGCTCGTGCTCGGGCATGTTTACGGCCAACTCCATGAACTGCCTCACCGAGGCTCTGGGTCTCTCCCTCCCCGGCAACGGCTCTCTCCTCGCCTCGCACGTGTACCGCCGGGATCTGTTCCAGGAAGCGGCGCGGCGCATCGTGCGGATGACCAAAGACTACTACGAGAACGGCGACGAGTCCGTGCTGCCGCGCAGCATAGCCACCTTCGCGGCTTTCGAGAACGCCATGACCCTCGACATCGCCATGGGCGGTTCCACCAACACCGTGCTCCATCTCCTCGCGGTGGCCCAGGAGGCCGGCGTCGATTTCACCATGAAGGACATCGACCGGCTCTCGCGGCGCGTGCCGCACATCTGCAAGGTCGCCCCGTCGACCGCCGTCTACCACATGGAGGACGTGCACAGAGCCGGCGGCGTCATGGCCATCCTCGGGCAGCTCGACGACTGCGGGCTCGTCAACCGGGACGTCCGCACGTGCCTCGGCCTGACCATGGGCGAGGAAATCGCAAAATACTCGCTCGACCGCGATCCTTCCGACGAAGTGAAGAAGATGTACCTCGCCGCCCCGGGCGGAGCGGTCAACATCAGCCCCTTCAGCCAGAGCATGACGTATCCCGGGCCCGATCTCGACCGCGCGGCGGGCTGCGTCAGATCCCGCGAGCACGCCTACAGCCAGGACGGCGGGCTCGCCGTGCTTTACGGCAATCTTGCCGTTAACGGCTGCATCGTCAAGACGGCCGGCGTCGATCCCTCGATTTACCGGTTCAGCGGCCCCGCCCGCATTTTCGAGAGCCAGGAGGACGCCGTCGCGGGGATCCTGGGCGGCAAGGTCAAAGCCGGCGACGTCGTCGTGATCAGATACGAGGGCCCCAGGGGCGGCCCGGGCATGCAGGAAATGCTTTACCCGACCTCGTACCTCAAATCGGTGGGTCTCGGCAAGCAGTGCGCCCTGGTGACCGACGGCCGCTTCTCCGGCGGCACCTCGGGCCTGTCCATCGGACACGTTTCCCCCGAGGCCGCGAACGGCGGCAATATCGCCCTGGTTAAGGAAAACGACATCATCGACATCGACATACCGGCGCGGACGATCTCCCTGCGCGTCGGCGACGGGGAGCTGGAGGAGCGCCGCGCCGCCATGGAGGCTCTCGGGAACAAAGCCTTCAGGCCGCTCGGCCGCGAGCGCGAGGTTTCCGGCGCCCTCAGGGCGTACGCCGCGCTGGCGTCGAGCGCCGATAAGGGCGGCGTCAGGGACGTGAGCAAACTTTAACGGTCCGGCCTTCCGGCGGCGGCCGGACGGCCGCCGCCATTATTGATATTCAGGATGTAAAAAATGGAACACCCGACTTACGAGGAGTATCTCAGGAAGATACTGCTGTCACCCGTATACGATATCGCCAAGGTAACCCAGCTGCAGAGACTGGAGAAAGTCAGCGAAAAGATCGGCGTAAAGGTTCTCCTGAAGCGGGAGGATCTGCAGTCCGTTCATTCGTTCAAGCTCCGCGGGGCCTACAACAAGATCGCCGGGCTTTCCCGGGAGCAGCTCGCCAAGGGCGTCATCGCCGCCTCGGCGGGCAATCACGCCCAGGGCGTGGCTCTGACCGGCAAAAAGCTGGGCATCAAGGCCACCATAGTCATGCCGAACTCCACGCCCGACATCAAAGTCGACGCGGTGAGGCGCATGGGCGGCAACGTCGTTCTCTTCGGCGCCAATTTCGACGAGGCTTACGCCGAGTGCATGCGGCTCGCCCGGGACAAGGGCTACACCATGATCCCGCCCTACGACGATCCGGATGTCATCGCCGGCCAGGGAACGGTGGCCCAGGAGATTTTAAAGCAGGATTCGCGCATAACCCACGTGTTCGTCCAGGTGGGCGGCGGCGGGCTCGCCGCCGGCATGGCCGTCTACATCAAGCAGCTCATGCCCGAAGTCAAAATCATCGCCGTCGAGTCGGACGGAAGCGCGTGCCTCGAGGCGGCCCTGAACGCGGGCGAGCCCGTGACCCTGGACCGGGTCTCCCTGTTTGCCGACGGCGTGGCCGTGAAGAGGATCGGCGACGAAACGTTCAGGATCCTGCGGGACAACATCGACGACATCGTCACCTGCTCGAACGACGAGATCTGCGCGGCGATCAAGGATATTTTCGAGGACACCCGGGCGATTTCGGAGCCGAGCGGCGCGCTGTCGCTCGCCGGCCTCAAGAAATACGTGCGGTACCATCCGGAGCTCAAGGGGGACGAGTCGCTCACCATGGCGGCGATCCTGTCCGGCGCCAACACCAAGTTCCACACCCTGCGCTTCGTCTCGGAGCGCTGCGAAATCGGCGAAATGGGCGAGGGCATCATTTCCGTCCGGATCCCGGAGAGAAAGGGAGCCTTCCTCGAGTTCTGCAAGAAGCTGGGCGGCAACGCGGTGACCGAGTTCAACTACCGTTTCGCCCGCGTCGATTCCGCGCGGGTGTTCGTGTCCGTGCACCTGACCAACGGCCGCGAGGAGCTGGACGGGATCATCCGCAATCTCGAAAACGCCGGCTACGCGGTTTCGGACATGACCGACAACGTGGTGGCGAAGAACCACGTCCGCTACATGATCGGCGGCCACACCCCGGTCAAGGTGAGCGAGCGGGCTTACATCTTCGAGTTCCCGGAGGTGCGGGACGCGCTGCTCAAATTCCTCGAAACCGTCGGCACGGAATATAACATCACCATGTTCCATTACCGTTCCCGCGGCATGGAGTACGGCAGCGTGCTCTGCGCCTTCGAGGTCGACGACAGCGAGGTCGACGAGCTCAACCGCCACCTCAACGACCTCGGCTACGAGTACAACGAAGTGTCGGACGACCTGTCGTACATCCAGTACATGAAGCCTTAGCCGGCTTCCTTCCCCGCCCGGCCGCGGATCCCCGCGGCCGGTCTCCGCTTCCCGGCCGGGGCGGCGTTCCCGCCGCTCCGGCCGGCCGATCGTTTTTTCCTGTATGCCGCTATGCTATAATGGCAAAAACAGTTTCACACGCGTATACGTTAAGGTTATTAAATGAGCGACGAGTCAAATGTTAACGAAAATCCCGGGCTGGAGGAACAGCCGGCGCGGCCGGAGCTGACGGAGCCGGAGCGGGAGCCGGAAGAGCCCGGACGGGAAGTCCCCGGGGAAACCGCCCCGGGCGGGTCCGCGCCGGCCTCCGGGGAAAACGGGGTTTCCGTCGAGGACGTGGAATGGGACGTTAAGCGGCTGGGGAGAAAACTCGGCTGCAACACTTTTTTCACCGTGATCGTCGCCCTGATGTTTTTCGGATTCGCGGGATACCAGATCGGCCGTCCCGGCACCGGACCGGCCGATTACGGCCCGGACATCGCCGCCCTGCGGAGCGATCTTGCCGGCGTGAGCGATGCCGTGTCCGCCGCGAAGGGCGAACTGCGGGAAGAGCTGAAAAACGGGCTGGGGAGCAAACCGGACGCGTCCGCCCTGGCGGAGGCGAGACGATCCGCCGAGGAGCGGATGGACGCCCTGGAGGAGGAGATCGGCTCGCTTAAAAGGGAACTGGCCGGATTGAACGCCAAACTCGGGGAAAGCAAGCCCGCGGAAAAGATCGGCTACGTCATCATGGACGTCCGCCATCTTCTGACCCTCGCCAACCGGAAGGCGGTCATCGACAGCGACTTCGTGACGGCCGCCGCCCTGCTCCGGGAGGCCGACGAGGCCGTAGCCGCCACGGGTGATCCCCGCGCCCGCGCCCTCAGGGAAAAAATCGCCGCGGATCTGAACGCCCTGGGCAATCTGCCGGATATCGACGTCGAAAAGACGCTCCTGCATATCAACGAGCTGATCGGCAACGTGCGGAACATGAGGATCAAGGGGCTCGAAAAAATCACCGTCGCCGGGGAGAACGAGGAGGTTACCGGCGACGTAAAGGACTGGTGGAGCAATCTCACCGGCTCGTTCAACGCCTTCGTGAACAGATTTCTGGTCATCAAGAGGAAGGACGTCCAGGACGCCGCGCTGATCGCCCCGGACAACGAGGCCTTCCTGCGCGCCAACCTGGAGAATTACCTGCTTCTGGCCGCCAAAGCTTATTTCTACCGCCAGAGCGACCTGTACGCGCAGTACCTGGGCCGGGCGGAAGAACTCACCGCCCGGTATTTCGACGAGAGCGACCCCGTGGTCGCCAACACCCTGGGAGGGATCAGGGAAGTCGCCGGTGCGCCGGTTCCCCTGCAGGGGGTCAAATATCTCGAGAGCCTGGTCGAGGTCAGGAATTTCATCAGAGATTTTGCGGATGAGCGGGTAATGCCATGATAAAGTTGCTTATTTTGATCCTCGTGACGGCCGGGCTGATGGCAGCCGCCCCCCTCATCGCCGAAAACCGGGGGTTCGTTTACATCGACACCGGCGGCTACGTGGTTCAGCTCAGCCTGGTTTCCGCCTGCATCATCCTGGTTCTGTTCCTCGCCGCGCTGTATCTGCTGTACGCCCTCCTCGTCCGGTTCTTCCGGGTGAAGAGCGGGCTGCAGACCTGGTACGGGGACAGCAGGGTCAAATCGTCGCGCAAGGTTCTCGCCGAGGCCGCGGCGAGCTACATCGAGGGCGATTACGAAAAAGCGTACCGCCTGTCCGAAAAAAGCCGCAAGTGGAGCGAGGTTCCGGTCATGAACGGCCTCATCGGCCTGTCCGCGCGGATGAAAGGGAACAAGCCCGGGGACGGGGCCCGGCTCCTCGCCGAAATCGAGCGGGAATTCAAAGGCCATCCCGCCGCCGTGAGCATCCTGCGGACCAGGATGTACCTCGAGAGCCGCGAATACGAAAAGGCCCTCGCCGAAATCACGGCGCTCCGGAAGAAGCGCCGTCCGACGCGGGAGATTTCCGCTCTCTACTACCGGTGCCTCGAAGCCCTGTCCATGCCCGAAACCATCGCCGAGAACCGTAAGGAATTCCTGTCGTCCGGCGTCATGGACGGCGCGGGGTACAACCGCTACGTGTCCGGCCGGATCATCGGCCGGGTGAACGCCGCGAAGGATCCCGGGGACCTCGACCGGCTTTACCGGGGCCTGCCGGGGGACATTGCGGGGAACGCCGACGTGGCGAACGCCTTCGCCTGCGCGTACGGCAGGATGGGCAACGGGAAAAAGGCCGCCAAGATCGTCCTGAAGACGCTGCGGTCGCTCCCCGATCCTTCGGGCATGTACGCGAACATCGCCCGGTGGGACTCCGGCAACGAGGACGTCAGGAGCTATCTCGAGCGCGTCGCGGAGCGGGGCGGGTCGATGGACGCCGCCCCGGCCGATCTGCTCGCCGCGCTCGCCAACCTGTACATGAACGGCGACGACAACGAGCGCGCGGCGAAGATTTACGAGCACCTCGCGGACCGGGCTCCGTGCCCCGAGTTTTACAGCAGGCTCGGGCAGTGCTACAAGCGGCTGGGGGTCTTCCAGAAATCGGAGCTCTGCTACCGGATGGCCGAGCAGAGCGGGCAGGCCGCCGGGTCGTGACGGCCGCGGGCCCGGAGCCCCCGGGGCTCCGGGCCGGGCGTTTTACATATAATCGCGCATTGCCGGGGCGCGGCGCGCCAAACCGGGCCGCCGCCCCGGCCGCGGCGGGCGCAGCCGCGCGATCGCCGTCTCCGGGCGGCGGGACGGAAGGTGGTTCGGTTTGTTTAGCAAGATCAAGTTATACGAGCAGAGGTACCGGGAACTGAACGAGTACCGGCTCGCCAAAGCGCAGGAACTGCTGGATGAGAAAGGCCGGTTCTTTTTCAATCTGGTTCCGCTGATGCTGCACCTGAACAACTACGCCGTGCCGTGCGCGGAAACCGGGGACGTTCCCCACGGCATCTGCAATTTCCGGCCGAACGAGGCCCAGCGCCGCATCCTGGACGGCTACGCGGAAGCGAACGGCTCCCCCGTCGGCGTCCAGACCGCCGAGGAATCGATTCTCGGCCTCTACTGCATGGGCAGCACCGCCTCCGCGGGGCAGAGCCCCTCCTCCGATTTCGACTACTGGGTGTGCGTTTCCGAGTACATGCCCGAGGAAAGGATCGCCCTGCTCAAAAAGAAGTGCCGGCGCGTCCGGGAGATGGCGGCGGGGGACGAGTACCGCCTCGACGTGAATTTTTTCATCGTAAAAACCGACCGGTTCAGACGGAACCCCGCGGCCGGCCCGGGGATCCGGACCGCCCCGGAGCCCGGCGCGGCGAACATCGACGAGGACGACTGCGGCACCGCCCTGCACCGGTTCCTGCTCGACGAGTTCTACCGCAGCGTCATCTGCGTGGCCGGGAAAATGCCGGTCTGGATGATCGTGCCGTGCGAGCACGAGAGCGATTACGCGGAGTACGTCAAAGAGCTCTACCGGCAACGGGTGATTTCCCGCGACGAATGGCTCGATCTCGGGCCCGTCGGCGACATTCCCTCGAACGAGTACTACGGCACGGCCCTGTGGCTGATGTACAAGGGCATCGATTTCCCGTTCAAGGCGTCGATCAAGATCCTGCTCATGGAGATTTACAGCGCCGAATACCCGCATGCCGGGCTTGTTTCCGTGAGCATGAAGGAGTGGATGCACAACAACGAGGGCTACGGCCCGAAACTCGACGGCTACCGGGCGGTTTTCGACAAGATCAGCGCCTTCCTGCGCGGCCATAACGACTACGAGAGACTGGAGCACCTGCGCATCTGCTTCTTCCTCAAGATCAGCGAGGGGGTCGCGCGGATCTCCGACCCGGCGGCCCGCGCGGCGCGCGAGGCCATGATCGCCGAGCTGGTCGGCTCGTGGGGATGGACGGAAGAGGAGGTCAGGAGATACAACAACCCGGGCACCTGGAACATCGTCGACGTCGTCAGAACGTACCACCGCGTGTTCAACGTCATGCTGACGAGCTACCGCGCGCTGCTCGCCTTCGGCACGAAGTACCGGGTCGCCGACGCGATAAGCTACCGCGATCTCTGCGTTCTTTCCCGCAAGCTTTTCGTGGTTTTCGACTCCTTCCCGGGCAAGGTCCAGCGCTACCTGCCCATGAGCAAGCTGCATCCCGCCGAAAAAGCCCTCAGCTTCATCGAGGCCAGGGAGACCACGGTGCTGCGCAAGGGCTGGTACGTGTACCGCCAGGCCCTCGGCGATCCGGAGACGATAATCGGCCGCCAGCCGGTGTTCTTCTTCGCGGATCTGGCGCGGGCGGTGGCGACCTGCTGCTTCAATTCCCTGATCGACGACGACACGCGCGTCTGCGTGCACAGTTCGCGCCCGCACATCACCCCGGATTTTATCCGCCGGCTCCGGCGCGAGCTCGCGCCGGAGGTCGCCGCCGCCCCGGCCGAGGCGAACAACGCCGATCTCCTGGAGATTACGCGCGTGCGGCGGCTCACGGCGCTGGTCAACCTCACCGCGGATCCCACCGGGATCCTCGGCGACGCGGCCGCGGCCCCCGGAGCGGAGGCAAACGTGTTTTCGTACGGGCCGGACAAGGTGTGCCTCGTCGGCTCGGTTTCGCTGATCATGGTCAACTCGTGGAACGAGGTGATCTGCAACAGCTACGAGGGGCCGGACGCCGTGGCGGATCTGCTGCGGGACATGGGCCGTTACTTCACGCCGGGCGCCCCCGGGCCCGACGCCGTGCGCGTGGTCGATTTCAGCGCGCGCGGGGGCGACGCCCTGATCGGCCCGGCGGTGGAGAAGCTGATCCGCCTGTGCCTGCGGACGCTGTCCGACCGTCTCCTCACGAGCCGGCGGATCGAGATCTCCGGGGAGGAGTACTTCCTGCGATTCAATTCCCGGAACATGAACATCATCCACGGCTGGGACGTGCTGGAGCCGAACCCGATCAAGGCCGAAGTCATGGGCAGCAGCAACGCCAACAACGATCTGGTGCCCTCGATCATCGAGGCCAACTGCATGTACGGGCTGATCCAGTATTTCTTCGTGAAGAAAGACAACGGCGCGTACCGGGTATACAATTCCATGGAAGACAAGGAGCTCAGGATTTACGACGACCTGAGGGTGTCGGTGAGCGATCTGGTTCTGGACATAACCGGCTACTACACCCACAGCCTGGGCCGGATGCCGGACGAACAGGACAAATCGGGGCTGAAATACCGGCTGTATTTCAATCTGCCCCAGTTTTTCATGGTCGACGTCCTGCGCAACCGGATCGAGTCTTTATAGCGCCGCCCGCTTCCGAACGGGCCTGATTTTTGCAAGGGATTTATTACGGCATCGGGAGAAACAATGAAAGCAAGCATGACGGGTTTTCTGACGGTTTCGCTGCTGGCGGGATTGCTGCTGACGGGCTGCGGCCTGAAGGGGTCGCTCTACCTCCCCGGGGAAAACGGCGGGGAGCAGCCCGCCGCGGAGAGCGGCGGGCCGGAGGAAAAGGATCCCGCCGCGCCGGAGGCGGACGCTCCCGCCCCGGAGAGCGGCGCCGCCGAGAGCGGCGGGCGGGAGCCCGCCGGGGACTGACGGCCGCGGCGGAAGCCCGCGCTTTGCCGGATCTTCCCGTGTCGAGTAAATAAGAATGACTGAAAATTTGGAGTTTCGATGAGTTACATTGACACTAAAGAAGACGGGACGGCGTACGTCGAGGATCTGCCCGTAAAGGAACTCGCGCAAAAGTACGGCACGCCCCTTTATATATACTCAAAAGCGCAGCTGACCGAAAATCTCGGCGCGTACCTGAACGCGTGCACCGGAACGGACAGCCTGATCTGCTACGCCGTCAAGGCGAACAGCAATCTCGCCATCCTGCAGCTCATGGCCTCGCTCGGCACCGGCTTCGACATCGTTTCCGGCGGCGAGCTCGCGCGCGTGATCGAGGCCGGCGGCGATCCCGGGCGGGTCGTCTATTCCGGCGTCGCCAAAACCGCCCGCGAGATAGCCTACGCCCTCGACAGCGGGATCCTGTGCTTCAACGTGGAGTCTCCCGCCGAGCTCGAGCGGATCAACGCCGTCGCCCTGGCGAAAAAAACCCGGGCTCCCGTCTCGGTGCGCGTCAATCCCGACGTCGACGCCGGCACCCATCCCTACATTTCCACGGGCCTCAAGAAGAACAAATTCGGCGTCCCCGTCGGCAAAGCCTTCGATCTGTACCTCAGGGCCGCCGGGATGGCAGGCGTGCGGGTGACGGGCATCGACTGCCACATCGGCTCGCAGCTCACCTCCCTCGCTCCCTTCACGGACGCGCTCGACCGGATCCTCAGTCTGACGGAGCGGCTCGCCGCGGCGGGCGTGGCCCTTGAGCACGTCGACGTCGGAGGCGGCCTCGGGGTCGTCTACCGGGACGAGGTCCCGCCGACCGTCGCCGCCTACATGCGCGCCGTGCAAGACAAACTGTCCGGCCGGGGGCTCCGGCTCATCTGCGAGCCGGGCCGGTCGATGGTGGCGAACGCGGGCGTCCTGGTCACCCGGTGCGAGTACGTCAAGGAAGGCGAGGAATGCAATTTCTGCATCGTCGACGCGGCCATGAACGACATGATCAGGCCGTCCCTCTACGAGGCCTGGATGAGAATCGGCGAGGCCGAGCGCGCGGGCCGGGAACGCCGGGTCTACAACGTCGTGGGCCCGGTCTGCGAAACGGGCGATTTCCTGGGCAAGGACCGCGAGCTCGCCGTGGGGGAAGGGGACTATCTGGTCATGTACGGCGCCGGCGCCTACGGCTTCGCCATGTCGTCGAACTACAACTCGCGCCCGCGGGCGGCCGAGATCCTGGTCGACGGGAGCGCCGCGCGCGTCATCCGCGACCGCGAGACGACGGCCGACCTCTGGCGCAACGAGCACAAACTCTGACGGGACGCGCGGACGCTTATGCAGATTAATTTCGCGAAAATGCACGGATGCGGCAGCGACTTCATGGTCATCGACGCCGTCACCCAGAAGGTTTTTCTGTCCGGGGCGAAAATCAAAAGCATGGCGGACCGTCATTACGGCGTGGGGTTCGACCAGCTGGTGCTGGTCGAGCCTCCCTACGATCCCGAAATGGATTTCCACTGCCGCATGTTCCGGCCCGACGGCGCGGAACTGCAGGCGAGCGCGAACGGCGCCTGCTGCCTCGCGGGTTTCGTCACCCGCTGCGGCCTGATTAACCGGAAGACGATCAACGCGAGCGCCCTGAACGGGAAAATGGCGCTCACCCTGAACGAGGGCGACGGCGTGACCGTGACCATGGCCAGCCCCGTTTTCGAGCCGGCGAAGATCCCCTTCCGCGCCCAGGGGCGGAGCGCGACGTACGTCCTGCCCGCCGGGGGCAATTTCATTCTGTGCGGGGTGGTCGCGGTGGGCGCCCCGTACTGCGTCGTCACGGTTCCCTCCGCCGAGGGGGCCGACGTGGCGGGACTCGGGGCGGAAATGGAGAATCACGACCGCTTCCCGGAAAAGACCAACGTGTGCTTCATGGAGATCGTCGGCAGGCACGAAATAAAGCTCAGGGTGCGCGAGCTGATTTCCGGGGAGACCATGTCGTGCGGCTGCGGGGCCTGCGCCGCGGCCGTGACCGGCATAAACGGCGGCGAGCTCGATTCCCCGGTCACCGTGCACTGCCGCGGCGGGGACATGAAGGTGACCTGGGGCGGGGAGGGCGCGGCGGTGTCCGTGCAGTCCTCCGCCGTCCACGTCTACGACGGGATCATAGAGATCTGACCGGAGGGAGGGCCGGAGACGCCGATGAGCGATCGCAAATACGACGGGCTGCGCGAGTGCGCGGAGGACTTCGCGTCCTACCTCGCGAACGAGCGGAGGTACAGCGTCAACACGGTTAAAAGCTACGCGCGCGAGCTGCGCCATTTCATCGCCGTCGTCAACGAGACGATCCCGGAGATAACCTCGTGGGACCAGCTCGACGGCAGCGACCTCAGGCTGTGCATCCGCTCGGTTGCGGCGCTCGACGGGAAAAAGGACAACATCAGCAGCAGATCGCGGGCCCATCTGGTGAGCACCCTGAAGAGCTTCTACAAATATCTGGCCGGCCGGGGCCAGATCCCGGCCAACCCCATGGCGGAGATAAAAATCCCCAAATTCACGCCCGCGCTGCCGGCGTACCTCACCTACGAGCAGTTCGAAAAAATCGCCCGGCTGCCGGACGATCCCGGCCCCAAGGACATCCGCGACCGGGCCATGATCGAGCTGATTTTCGCGAGCGGGGTGCGCGTTTCCGAACTGGTGGGCATCAGGTTCCGGGACATCGATTTCGCGAACATGGAAATCAGGATCCTCGGCAAGGGAAACAAGGAGAGGATCGTGCCGTTCGGCGGCTGCTCGCTGCAGGCCATCATGGAATGGCTGGCCGTGCGCGACACGATGGCCGGCCCGGATTGCGACCGTCTGTTCGTGAACCGCTTCGGCGGGCCGATCACCACGCGGTCGGTGCAGACCGCCGTCAGGAAGATCGGGCTCGAAAACAGCGTGCCCGTCCGCATCACCCCGCACAAGCTCCGCCACTCCTTCGCCACGGAAATGCTCGCGGGCGGGGCCGACATCAGGATCGTGCAGGAGATCCTCGGCCACACCTCGCTCGCGGTCACCCAGGTGTACCTGCACCTCAACATCGACCGGCTCAAGGAAGTGTACAACCGGAGCCATCCCCTGGCCGCGAAGGGAAGCGGCTGAGGCGGCGGGCGGCCATGATTTTTTACCGCGCCTGGACGAGACCGAAGGTTCTCACCGTGGATCTCGACGACACCCTTTACGACAACGCTCCCGTCATCGACTTCGCCGAGCGCTACATCCGGAGGAGGATAGGCTCCCTGTATTTCGGGGGCTCCCCCCTGGATCGGGAAACCTACCAGAGGACGCGCCGCGCGGTGCTCGCCGCCCGTCCGGAGCTCGCGGACGACGTGTCGCTGCTCCGTTTCCGCGTCTACCTGGAGCTGCTCCGGGAAGCGGTCCCCGCCGCGGAGGAGCGGGAGCGCGCCGCCGGTGAGCTGCTGCGCGATTTCATCGGGGTAAGGTCACGCATGCGCGTTTCGCGCGAAACTCTGGACGTGCTCGCCGACCTGCGGAAAAAATATCCACTCATCGGGCTCAGCAACGGCAACGCCGACATGAATCTAGCGGGGTGCGGGGAATTCTTCGACGAGGTGATCCGCGCCCGCGCCGGCCTGCCCCGGAAACCCGCCCCGGACATGTTCAGGCTGGCCGCCCGGCGCGCCGGCGCCGACGTGTCCGAACTGTGCCATATCGGCGACGACGGCTACACGGACGTCCTGGGGGCGGTGAACGCCGGCGCGCTGTGCGTCTGGCAGACGCAGTACCGCGCGGCCGCGGAGGAGCTGACGGTCCTGCCCCACGTCCGGATCGGCCATATCTCCGAATTGCGCCGGATACTGCTTTAATTTTTTGCCGGCGATGGTATGATAACTTTCCGCCGCCGTTTATTTTTGATGTGGAACGATGCAGATGACGTCTCAGCTCACCGAGGATATCACCGGGGATCTCAACCCGGAACAGCGCGCGGCCGTGACCGCGCCCCTGTCCGACATGCTGATCATCGCGGGAGCGGGCACGGGCAAGACCACCGTCCTGGCGCGGCGCCTCGCGTATCTCGTCGCCCGTTACGGCATTCCCCCGCGGCGGATCCTCGCCGTGACCTTCACCAACAAGGCGGCCCGGGAGATGTTCGCGCGCATCAGCCGGTTCGTCGGGGCGAGGTGCGACCCGCGGGAGATGTGGTGCGGCACCTTCCACGGGGCGTGCTGCAAAATCCTGCGGTACTATCACCACCTCGCCGGCCTTCCCCGCGATTTTAAGATCATCGACACCGCGGAACAGACACGGCTCGTCAGGGAATGCTGCGCCGAGCTCGGTCTCGCCAAGGACAACAATCACACGCCCAGGGATTACGCCGAGCAGATAGCCAGACTCAAAGACGCCGGCCTGCGCCCCCACGACGACGTCGAGAGCGCGTGCCGCCTCCCCCGCGCGGCGGATCTGTACGCCCTGTACCAGACCCGGTGCGACCGGGCCGGGGTGCTGGATTTCGGGGAACTTATCCTCCGGGCGGTGGAGCTCCTCAGGCGATCCGAGGAGGTCCGCGGCTACATGCGCGGCAGGTTTGTCCAGATCCTGGTGGACGAGTTCCAGGACACGAACGCGATCCAGTACGAATGGCTGAAACTCGTCAGCGGCCCGCGCAGCAACAGCGGCCCGCGCGGCAACGTGCTGATCGTGGGCGACGACGATCAGTCCATATACGGGTGGCGGGGGGCGGTCGCCAACATCATGAACCGCTTCAGCGACGACTTCCCCGGAGCGCGGGTGTACAAGCTCGTCAGGAATTACCGCTCGACCGGCGCCATTCTCGCCAACGCGAACCGGCTCATCGGCTTCAGCAAGACGCGATTTTCGGACAAGGAACTGGTCACCGACCGGCGGGACGGCGTGAAGGCGGTCGTCGTCGCCTGCGGAAACCAGAATTACGAGGCGGAGATCATCGCCAAGATCATCAAAAACTACAAGGAAAGCCGCGGCTGCGCGAACGGCGATTTCGCCGTGCTGTACCGGACGAACATGCAGTCCCGGGCCATCGAGGCGGCCTTCGCCGAGGCGCGGATCCCGCACCGGATCGTGGGCGGGCTGCGCTTCTACGAGCGCGAGGAAATCCGCAACGTCATGGCCTATCTCGGCCTGGTGACGAACCCGGACGACGACGCCTCGCTCGAAAGAATCATCAACGTGCCGTCCCGGAAGATCGGCCCGGTCGCCGTGGACAAACTGAAAACCCTCGCCGCCGAGCACGGGATCACGCTCTTCGAGGCCTGCCGGCTCTTCGCGAAAAGCAACCCCAAAAAACGGAACGTCGCGGACTTCGTGGATCTCATCCTGTCCCTGCGGGCGGCCCTGGAGGGGGCGGACGGCGACGCCGTGAACTACGTCGCCGATCTGCTGGACGCGACCGGTCTGACGGATTATTACCGGGAGAAGGACGCCAACGAAAACCGCGAAGACGAGAGCCGCGTCTCCAACATCAGGGAGCTCATGGAGGTGATTTCCCGGTTCGATCCCGAAGATTACGGCCCCGACCGTGATTTTCCGGAAACGGACGAAACGGGCGCTCCCGGGGAGGAAGCCGCCCCCGCGGGCGTGAAGGACGTCATCGGCGCTTTCGTGCGCTCGGCGGCGCTGGACGGCAACCCCGACGAGGTCGTATTCTCCGACGGGGGGGATTCCGGCGGGGACGACACCCAGGTCAGTCTCATGACCATCCACAGCGCCAAGGGCCTCGAGTTTCCCTGCGTGATCGTCGCCGGCTTCGAGGACGGCCTGCTGCCGTTCGGCGTCAGATACTGCGCGTACCGGAGCTGCCTGTCGTCCGAAACCGACAAAAAGATCGACGAGGAAAGACGCCTCGCCTATGTGGCCATCACCCGCGCGCGGAACAACCTCGTGCTCACCTACGCCAACGAGCGGGTCCTGCGGGGGGATGTGTACTCGGGCGGCCCGAGCATGTTCTGCGACGAGCTGGACAGGGACAATCTGGAATTTTACGAGTACGGCGTCTAGGCCGTCCGCGCGCGGCCGGGCGCCGCGGCGCGGCGGCTCCGCCGGGGGTTTGCCTAACGGGAACAATATGAAAATAATAAATCTTTTATGCGCGCTCGTGCTCGCGGGCCCGATCGCGGCGGGCTGCGTGACCACGGTGACGGCCGACGGGAAGCCGGTGGTCAGGGCCGGGACGGACGGAGAGTCCGGCGCGGCGGAAGTCGCGGGGCTCCTCGACCGCGTCAAGGGGGAATATCTCGAGCTGAACACCCGGGAGACCGAGAGAATCGTTCAGGAGATCACCGACGGGAACATCGACACCATCAAAAAGGTCATGAACGACCCGAACGCCTACGAGCCCCCCGTGCTGTTCGCCTACGCCGCGGCGGTGTTCGACGCCGGGCAGTACGACACGGCCATGTTCTGGTACTACACGGCCCAGCTCAGGGCCCGGTCCGACGCCAACAAGTCGAAGGACGAGTCGGTGCAGAAGGGGGTGACGAACCTGAGCCTCGCCTACGGCCAGCTTATCGGGCGCTACGCCCTGGCCCATCCGGACGATCTCGAGCGGACCATGCGCAAGGTGATCGAGTGGGACGAGATGACCGAGCGCAAGTACAACCCGAAATGGGTGGCCATCCTGGGCAACGAGGCGCGGATAAGCGACACCATCCGTTTCTGCTCCCCGGACGAGTACGGCAAGATCGACCGCGAGGTGAGACGCGGCTGGCGGATCGGCTTCGAGGCCGCGATCAAAAAAATCCGCGACGCGAGCATGGGATTCGGGGGCGGCGCCGGCCGTTAGCGCCCGGGCCGCCGCCAAAGAAAACGCCCGCGGGCGTTGCCGTCCGCGGGCGCGTTTTTTTTATCCGGCCGGGCCGGTCAGCCGGCCTGTTCCAGCGCCTGCTCGACGAATTCCTTGAGTTTCGCCTTGTTCAGCGCGCCCACCTGCTTGGCGATGAGATCGCCGTCCTTGAAGAGCAGCAGGGTGGGGATGTTCATGACGCCGAACCGCGAGGCGTAATCGCGGCTCTGATCGACGTTCACCTTGACGAAGTCCACCTCCGTCAGTTCCGCGGCGACCTCCGCCACCGCCGGCGCGAGCATTTTGCACGGTCCGCACCACGGGGCCCAGAAATCCACCAGGACGGGCTTCCCGCTGAACAGGACCTGCTCCTCGAATGACCCGTCGTCTATTTCTTTCACCAAATCGCTCATAGCTTTCACCTCGTCTTTGCCTTCATGAGTAAATATATCACAACGGCGGGCCGTTGCGTTAAATTTGCCGTCCCGCCCGGGGGAATTTTTTGCCGCGGGGGCGCCGCGCCGGAGCGGGAAAGACCGGGCGCCGATCCCGCGGCTCCCCAAAAAACGGCGTCACGTTCCCGCCGGTAATGTATACTGTTAAGATGAGCGGCGCCCGGGATCCGGGGCGGCGGGAGCCGGGCGCATCGTTTCTTCCGCCCGGCCGAGGATTGGCGCCATGTCCGGCTCGTCGCCGCTGTACGCGGCCATTGATTTGGGATCGAACAGTTTCCACATGCTGGTGGTGCGGAACGTTTCGGGAGCGGTGCGGGCCGTGTCCCGCGTGAAGCGAAAGGTCAACCTGGCCCGGGGCCTCGGCCCGGACGGCCGTCTTTCCGCCGAGGCCGTCGCCCGGGGCCTCGACTGCATCCGCATGTTCGCCGAGCAGGTGCGGGACATCCCCAAGGAAAACATCAGGATCGTCGCGACGGCCACGCTGCGCATGGCCCGCAACGCCGGCGACTTCATCCGCCCCGCCGAGCGGATGCTCGGGCACGGCATCGAGATAATCTCCGGGGAGGAGGAGGCGCGGACCATTTACTACGGGGTGATCAGCACGTCCTCGAGCCGCGGCAGCGTGCTGGTCGCCGACATCGGCGGCGCCTCGACCGAGCTCGTCATCGGGAACGGGCCGAACGTCCGGGTCCTGCACAGCCTGCCGATGGGGTGCGTGACCTGGCTGAACCGGTTTTTCGCGGGCGGGGAGATAACCGCCGCGATCTACGAGAAAGCCGAGGCCGCGGCGACGGAGATCCTGTCCCCCTACGCCGACGAGTACCTGCGCGAGGGGTTCGGCGCCTGCATGGGGGCCTCGGGCACCATCCAGGCCCTGCAGGAAATCATGATCGCGAGCGGGGAGACGGAAGTCGTCACCCTGAAAAAGCTCCTCGCCCTGAGGGACAAGACCGTCGCGGCGGGAAATCTGGCCACGCTGAGCATCGCGGGGCTCGCCCCCGAGCGGATCCCGGTGTTCCCGCCCGGGCTCGCCATCCTGATCGCCGTGTTCAGAATGCTCAACATCCCCGGCATGACCCTCGCGGGAGGGGCGCTCCGGGAAGGGGTCATCTACCGGATGTTCGGCAACCACACGCCGGGGAACATCCGGACCCGGACGGTGGAGAGCCTCATCGCGAGGTACCAGCTCGACCGGGAGCAGGCCGAGCGGGTCGCGAGGGTCGCCATGAGCGCCTTCGACCGGGTCAGGGGCCCCTGGAACCTCGTCAGCCCCTCGTCGGAGATCGCCCTCAAATGCGCGTGCATGCTGTACGAGATCGGCCTGTGCATCGAATACAAGAACGCGCCCCGGCACGCCGCGTACATCATCGAGAACATCGAAATGCCGGGTTTCACCAACTCCCAGAAGCTGCTCCTCGGCGCGCTGCTGCTCAACCAGCGGGACGCGTACAGCCCCGAGGCCCTGCGGCGGCAGAACGCCGTCCCGCTCGCGGAGGCGTGCGCCCTGGCCAGGATCCTGCGCCTCGCGATCATCGTCTGCGTCAACCGCAGCTCGGAGGATCTCGGCGGCGGCATCGCCTTCGAGGCGGGCGAGGGCAGCCGGCTCGAGCTGGTGACGACCGCGGAGTGGATGAACGATCATTATCTGAGGGCCACGCTGCTCAAGGAGGAATGCCAGCGGCAGCGGGACATGGGCTGGTTCACCGAGATCAGGGAGAACCGGTGACGCGCGCGCCCGGTTCCCCCGGGCGGCTTGGGAAAAATTTTTTCGGGACGGAGCGGCAATGACGGACAAAGCGCGGCTGGTGCTGGTCGACGGCAACAACTTTCTTTACCGGGCCTACTACAGCACGATGCGGGCCGGGATGACGAACGGCAAGGGCGTTCCCACCGGGGCGACCAGGGTTTTCGTCGCCATGATCCGGAAAATCGAGAAGGGTTACCCCGGCGCGGAGATCGCCGTGGTTTTCGACGCGCGCGGCCCGTGTTTCCGGCATGAGATCTACCCCGCCTACAAGGCGACGCGGAAGCCCATGCCGGACGATCTGCGGGCCCAGGAGGGCACGGTCAGGGAGATCGTGGAAGCCATGGGCATCCCGATCGTCGTCGTGCCCGGGGTCGAGGCCGACGACGTGCTCGCGACCCTCGCGAAGCGGGCGGCCGGGCGGGGCGTCACGGTGTACATCGCCACCGGGGACAAGGATCTGGCCGTGATGGTCGGGGACGATATCTTCATTCTCAACACCATGGACGACTCCGTGCTGGACCGCGCCGGGGTGCGGGAGAAATTCGGGGTGCCGCCCGAGCTCATCAGCGATTTCCTGGCCCTCCGGGGCGACGCGGCCGACAACATTCCCGGCATGACGGGCGTCGGGGACAAATCCGCGGCGGCCCTGCTGAACGCCTTCGGCGGGATCGACGGGATCGCCGCCAATCTCGGCCGGGTGAAGGAGCTGAATTTCCGGGGCGCCGGGACCTTCGCCGAAAAATTCCTGCGCGAGCGCGACGCCGTGGAACTGTCGCGCCGGCTCACGGCCGTGAGGACCGACGTGCCGCTGCCGGTTCCCCCGGAGGAACTGGTCAGGAAGCCGGCCGACCACGCGAGGCTCCTCCGGATCTTCACCGAATGCGAGTTCGCCGGGTTCGCCGCCGCGGAAAAAGCCGCCCTGGCGGCCGGAGCGTCCCCCGCCCCGGAAAGGGAAAAGGCGCCCGGGCCGGGGAACGGGGGCCGCATCGAGGTGATCGCGAACGGCCCCGGCGCCCTCGGCATGCTGGCCGCCGAACTGAAGGCGACCGCGCGCCCCGTGATTTTCCACCTGGGGGAGCGGGACGGCCCGCCGGTCGGGCTGGCCGTGCGGACGGCGCGCTGCGATTTTTACCTGCCTTTCGGCCACGAGGGTCTCGCAAGCGGGACGCGGCCGTCCCTGTCTGACGCCGTGGCCGCGCTCGGCGGGTTTTTCGCGGACGGGGAAAAGGAGTTCGTCGGCTACGACGTCAAGACCCTGATGCACGCGCTCGACGCGGCCGGCGGGCGGCTCCCCGTCCGGTACCAGGACGTCATGCTCAAGGCCCACTGCGCCGATTCCGCGGCCGCCACGGATCTCAAAACGCTCGCGCGGCTTTTTCTGGACCTCGACGCCGGGGACGACGACGCCCTCACGGCCGTCCGCTCGGAGTCGGGCAAGGTGACGGGCCGGATCCCGCTCGCCGGGACCGATCCCCGGGAGGCCGCGGCCTTCGCCTTCGGGCGTCTCGACGCCATAAGCCGCCTCGACGCCCGCCTCGACGCGATCCTGGCCGGCATGCCCGAGAACCGGGCCGCGTACGCCGCGCAGGAGCTGCCCCTCGTCCGCGTGCTTTTCGCGATGGAGAAAAACGGCTTTTACCTCGACCGGGACGAGTTCGCGCGCCAGAGCGCGTTTCTGAACCGGCGCCTCGAGGAGACCCGCGCGAGCGTCTGGCGGCTGGCGGGGCGGGAGTTCAACGTCAACTCCACGGCCGAGATCGCGGACGTCCTCTACGGCGGCCTCGGCATCAGGTGCCCGAAAAAGACCCCGACCGGCCGGCCGTCGACGTCCGAGGAAACCCTCGGCCTCCTGGCCGGCGATTACGAGATCGCGCGGCGGATCCTGGACTACCGCTTCCTCGCCAAGCTCATCGGCACCTACGTGGACAAGCTGCCGCGCCTGGCCGATCCGGCCACCGGGCGGATCCACGGCCTGTTCCACCAGGACGGGACGGTCACGGGCCGGCTGTCGTCGAGCGATCCCAACCTGCAGAACATCCCCGTCAGGACCCCCGAGGGGCGGGCGGTGCGCGCCGGCTTCGCCGCGGAGAAAGGGTACCTTATCGTGTCCGCGGACTATTCCCAGATCGAGCTGCGCCTCATGGCGCACATAGCCGGGGAAAAGAACATGCAGCGGGCCTTCCGCGAGGGGCTGGACATCCACCGGTCCACGGCCGCCCTCATTCACGACGTCCCCCTCGCGGAGGTGACCCCGGAGATGCGCGGCGCGGCCAAGGCCATCAATTTCGGGCTGATGTACGGCATGAACCGGTTCGGGCTCGCGAAGCAGCTGCATATCCCTCCCGCCGTGGCGGCGCTCTGGATCGACAGCTATTTCCGGCGCTACCCCGGGGTCCGGACCTACATGGAGGAGACGAAGGAGAAGGCGCACCGGCTCGGCTACGTCACGACCGTGAGCGGCCGGCGGCTGAACTTCGCGGGGATCCGGACCGCGCCGAAGGCGGCGGTGGCGGGCATGGAAAGGGCGGCGATCAACGCCCCCATGCAGGGCAGCGCGGCGGAGATCATCAAACTGGCCATGATCGCGATCCACGACTGGATAAGCGCGCTGCCGGAGGGCCGGATCAGGATGCTGTCGCAGGTTCACGACGAGCTGATCTTCGAGGTCCGGGAAGAGTTCGCGGAGGAATACGCCGCCCGGATTTCGGCTATAATGAGTTCCGTGATGCAGCTGGATATTCCCCTCGAAGTGAGCGCGGGTATCGGCAAAAACTGGAGTGAGGCGCACTGACTATGCTGAAAAGAACGATTTTACCGGTTCTGGCCGCGGCCGGCTTGGCCGTTTCCGTCTCGGGGGCCGCCGCGGACGATCCCGCGGCGGATCCGTCGATCGACGAGGAGTACCAGGAGGAGATGATCGAGGAGATGCTCAATCTGCCGCTCGAGGAGAGAATGAAGGACATAGAGGATCTCGCGGAATTCGAAAACCGGCCGGAAGAGCTCGCGAAAAATTCCAACGACGTCATCAGCCTGAAAAAGGTGGAGTTCGACCGGGACAAGCTGCTGCTCGTCTACCTGTTCGAACTGCATATCCCCGACGAGATGCGGACCCCCGCGGTGGCCGGGGACTACGCCATGAAAATGCAAGAGATGATCACGGAGCAGGACTGCGCCGCGACCCATTTCGCGCACCGCCGGGTGGGGAACGCCTACAAGATCTACGACGCGTCTTCCGGCAAAGTCGTGGCGGATTTCGTGACGTCGGCCGACCGCTGCGACCGCAGCGTGCGGGTGCCGCTGGCCCACTGAGCGGGCAACCGCGCCCGCGCTCAGATTTCGACGCGGACGAGGGAAAAGGAGGGGCCGCCCCCGCCGGGGGCGGCCGTTATTTTCAGGTAGGTGTAGGAGTCCGGCCGCCAGTCCCCCGTGTCGAAAACGGTCAGGCCGTCCGAGCGGATCTCCTCCGCGTGATGGGTGTGGCCGTGGATCAGCACCGCCGCCGCGCGCCGCCGGGCCGCGGCGGCGGCTTTTTCCGGATTGACCAGTATTTTTTTGCCGCCGCTTTTCGCGTAGCTTTTCATGCTGAGGTCGCGCAGGCGCTCGGCGACGCGGACGCGCCCCTCGGGCGCGGTGCACAGGAAAAACAGCTTTTGCAGCAGTTTGCACCGGCCCGCGCGCCGGAAGATCCGGTAGCTTAACTTTTCGTCGCACAGCTCGTCGCCGTGCACCATGAGCACGGAAGTCCCGCCGAAGTCCGCCGTCGTGACGTCGTCGAGAAGCCCGAACCCGAAATAGGCGGCGTCTTGCTCCGACATGAGGAAATCGCGGTTGCCGCGCAGGAAGTAAACGCGGGCGCCGCGCGCCGCCAGGGCGGCGCCGACTTCCCTGACGGCCTCCTGGGCGGGGTCGCGCGGGTCGGGGCCCACGTAGTAGCCGAAGAGATCCCCGAGGATATAAAGGCTGTCCCCGCCCGCCACCGTCCCGGCGAATTTCCGGAAGGCCGCGAGCAGTTCCGGCGTGCCGGCCGTCAGATGGAGATCGGCGATTACGTACGCGGTCACCGGGTCACTTTACCGTCACTTCGGTAATCGTCACTTCCGTCTCGGGCACGTCGTCGTACCGGCCGCGGCTGCCGGTTTTCAGATTCTCGATCCGGTCGACCGTCTCGAAGCCGGCGGTGACCCGGCCGAAGACGCAGTAGCCCCAGCCCGCCGGGGTCTTGGCGGTGTGATCCAGGAATTTGTTGTCCCGGGTGTTGATGAAGAACTGCGAGGTGGCCGAGTGGGGATCCGGGGTGCGGGCCATGGCGATGCTGTATTTGACGTTGCTCAGCCCGTTGTCCGCCTCGTTGCGGATCGGCGGGTGCCCGCCGCGCTTGGGGACGAGGCCGGAAACCAGTCCGCCGCCCTGGATCATGAAGTTTTTGATGACGCGGTGGAAGACGGTGCCGTCGTAAAAACCTTCCCTGGCGTACCGCAGGAAATTTTCCGCGGTGGCGGGGGCCTTTTTCTCGTCGAGCTCGACGGTGATGTCTCCCGCGGTGGTCCTGATGATAATCATGCTGTGGTTACTCCCGAACTGTTGTCACCGGAAATGACGTCATTATAGCATAACGGCGCGGAATTCTTCAGGCGGGCGCGCCTCCCGGGCGGGCGCCGCCGCGGCCCGGGAAAGGGCCGCGCGTATAATAAAAAATTATATTTTATGCTATACAGATCACATAAATAAAGGTAAAATAGCGGCGTTTAACGAGTATAGCAGAGGCTGTCATGTTGGAAAAACTCCGCAATATCGCCATTATCGCCCACGTCGACCATGGCAAGACCACGCTGGTGGACAAACTGCTGCGCCAGTCCGGGACGCTCGACCGCTCCCTCGAGGAGCAGGAGCGGATCATGGATTCCGGCGATATCGAGAGGGAACGGGGCATTACCATCCTGGCGAAGAACACCGCCATCGAATGGAACGGCTACCGGATCAACATCGTGGACACCCCGGGCCACGCCGACTTCGGCGGCGAGGTGGAGCGCGTCATGAACATGGTCGACTCGGTGCTGCTGCTCGTGGACGCCGTGGACGGCCCCATGCCCCAGACCCGCTTCGTGACCCAGAAGGCGTTCCGGCGGGGGCTCAGGCCGATCGTGGTGATCAACAAGATCGACCGTCCGGGCGCGCGGCCCGACTGGGTGATCGATCAGGTGTTCGACCTGTTCGACAGCCTCGGCGCGACGGACCGGCAGCTCGACTTCCCCGTGGTGTACGCCTCCGCGCTGAAGGGGTACGCCACGCTGGATCCCGACGTCCCCTCCGCGGACATGACCCCGCTGTTCCAGGCCATCGTCGACAACGTCGACCCGCCGGACGCCGATCCGGACGGGCCTTTCCAGATGCAGATCTCCCAGCTCGACTACACCTCCTACGTGGGGGTCATCGGGGTGGGCCGCGTCAACCGCGGCACCGCGCGGCCGAACGCCCCCGTCGCGGTGGTCGGCCCCGACGGCTCCGTCCGCGCCGGCCGGATCGGGCAGGTCCTCGGGTACATGGGGCTGCGGCGCTCCGAAGTAGCGGAGGCGCGGGCCGGCGACATCGCCGCGATCACCGGCCTCGGCGAGCTCAAGATATCCGACACGGTGTGCGCGAGCGACCGGGTGGAGGCCCTCGAGCCCCTGTCCGTGGACGAGCCCACCGTGACCATGACCTTCCAGGTCAACACCTCGCCGTTCGCCGGGCGGGAAGGCAAGTTCGTCACCTCCCGGAACATCTGGGAGCGCCTGCAGACCGAGGCCGTGCACAACGTGGCGCTGCGCGTGGAGCAGACCGCCGACCCGGACAAGTTCAAGGTCTCGGGCCGCGGGGAGCTGCACCTCTCGATCCTGATCGAGAACATGCGCCGCGAGGGCTACGAGCTCGCGGTGTCCCGTCCCGAGGTCATCGTCAAGGAAGTCAGCGGCGTAAAAACGGAGCCGCTCGAGAACCTGGCCGTCGACATCGAGGAGCAGCACCAGGGCGCCGTGATGGAGCAGCTCGGCGCGCGCAAGGGGGAGCTCAGGAACATGTCCCCCGACGGCGCCGGCCGGGTAAGGCTCGATTACCTGATCCCGTCGCGGGGGCTCATCGGCTTCCAGACGGAGTTCATGACGCTCACCTCGGGCACCGGCCTCATGTACCACACTTTCGACTCCTACGGGGAATGGCGGGGCGGGAACATCGGCCAGCGCAAGAACGGCGTCATGATTTCCAACGAGACGGGCAAGGCGCTCGGCTACGCCATATGGTACCTCCAGGACCGGGGCCGGATGTTCATCGGGCACGCCCAGGAAGTGTACGAAGGCCAGATCGTGGGCATCCACAACCGCGAGAACGATCTGACGGTAAACTGCCTGCGGGGCAAGAAGCTCACCAACGTCCGCGCGTCGGGCTCCGACGAGGCCATCGCGCTGGTGCCGCCGGTGCGCCTTTCGCTCGAGCAGGCGCTCGAGTTCATCAACGACGACGAGCTGGTCGAGGTCACGCCCTCGAGCCTCCGCCTGCGCAAGAAGCTCCTCACCGAGCTCGACCGCCGCAGGGCCTTCCGGGCCGCGGGCGGCAAGGAGCAGAACGACTGATCCGCGGGCGGCCCGGCCCGCCGCGCGCGGGCCGGGCGCCGTCCGCGGGAACGCTCCGGGCGTTCCCTTTTTTTTGCCCCTCCGGGCGCCGGACGGCATTATTGACAACGCGCGACGGCTGTTATAACATGGAAAGATCAGCGGAGCGCGGAGCCGGCGCGCCGCCGTCCCCCGGACGGAGCCGGCCGGCCGTCCCCGCGTCCCGAAACCGCCCCCGCGTCCCGGGGATTCGGGAGGATTCACCCGCAACGTTGAAGGTCTGGTATGAATTTTCAGTTAAAGAAATACGCGCCGGCGCTGCCGGCCTTCCTGCTGTCGGCCGCCCTGCCCTGCGCCGCCTGGGCTCTGAGCGATGATTACGGGCTCAGAACCTTAAATTCGGGACTGACCGCGGAGCAGCTGGCCCAGAAGCCGGTCGACGGCTACAACTACGTCTTCACCTCGGCCTTCGTCACCAAGGGAGCCTGGGGCTACGACAACCTTTCCGATTTCTCCAAGCTGACGTCCGTGCTCAAAAGGGCCGAGAAGGAAGACCAGCTCACGACCGAGGGCGTGGCGCTGTACGCGGCGATCAGGCGGCTGGAGCCCAAGATCCGGAAATACTCCTACAGCGACCTCACCGTGGCGGGCATCAACGCCGTCAACGAGCTCGGCGCGGGCTACGGCGAGACGCGCCGGAACCTCATGGCCAGCCACAAGATGTACGACAACAGCATCGACATCCTGTTCGCGTACGACGGCAACGACGTCTCCCTCAAAACGGGCGAGCAGTTCGTGCTCGGGCTCATCAGAAGCTTTGAAAACGACCGGATCCAGATTGAGTACGCCCAGGACGAGTCCGCGGATCTCGCCTACTACGAGTCCCTCGATTACCGGCGCTGGCTGAGCTCCTATCCGGACACCCGCGTCAAGCTCGGCCAGATCAAGTACGGGGTCTCGGCGGACGGCCAGAGCAAGTCCAACCAGACCAGGAATTACGTCGACAACGTCCTGCAGCGCATTTTCAAGAAGAAGTTCATCACCGTCATCAACCACAACAGCCTGATTCTCGACTCGCGCATCGAGGCGCGCGACATCGTCGGCTACCTGTTCGATTTCTACAAGTACCTGCCGAGCCTGAGCGTCGAGGACGCCGACGAGTTCGCCCCGTTCATGGGCGAGGTCATGAGGGACGACGAGAAGCGCTTTTTCAGCGCCGTGGACAACGCCACCAATTTCATCCGCTACGGGCCGAGCGTCGCGGGACAGACCCAGACCGAGGAGCCCGGCCGGAAAATCTTCGCGGATCTCGCCGCGACGATCACGGAGTACCGGGAATCGTCCGACGAGCAGGTCAAGTTCTACTTCGTCGATCCGCGGGCGATGCTCTCGCTCCTGACCCTGCTCGAGGGGGAGGGCCTCGACAAGCCGCTGGCCGGCCCCGAAACGTACTCCTACAACCGGGACAGCTTCAAGGTCAGCCGGCTGACGCCGCTCAACACGATCGTGATCTGGGATTTCTACCGGAACAGCGACGGCGAGATCGTGGTGAGGATAAACCACAACGGCGAACCGCTCAGGATCAGGGAAACGTGCCCGGCGGCCGTTGCCGATTATTACCGCTGGGACGCCCTGGCGGAGTGCTTCGCCGGCGCCGGCGAATAGGATCTCCCGCGGCGCGCGCCGCGGCAATCCCCTCTTACCGCCGGCCGGAGCGGCGCGCGGAACGGAGGGGATTTGTTTTTTCCGGAGCGGCCCGGCGGCCGCCGTTTTTTTGCGAACGCCCGGGGAGCGCGCTCCCCGGGCCGCGAGGAGGATGCCATGTACGTGGGCAATTTGAACGATCTGCCCGGCGAGGAAGACCTGAACGAGCTCTTCCGCCTGGTCCTCAGAGCCGTGAGGACCGGGGGCGAGGGACGCGCCGAGCTGGTTAAGGATCTGGTTTACGCCAATTACGACGTCAGCTTCACCGAACCGGCGGCGGACCGCCGGTTCGAGTATCACCGGGAGTTCATGGACATTCACGTGATCCGGTCCGGCCGCGAGGCCGTCGGCTTCGCGCCGCGCCGGTTCGACGAGGCGGGCGGGACGCGGCACACTTTCGACGAGAGCCGGGATCTCGGCTTCGTCGAGGAGGATCTGCCGTGCGATTACGCGAACCTGAACCCGGGCGATTTCGCGGTGTTCCTGCCGCTCGAGCTCCACAAGCCGCTCTGCGCCCCCGGCGGCGTCCCCGGGCGGGTCGAGAAGATCGTCCTGAAAGTCCGCCGGGACTTTTACGGGCGCGAGCTGGCCGTAAGCGTGTAGGCCCGGCGCGCGGCCGTCCCCGGCGGGGCGGCGGCGGGGGAGGTTTTCCGTCATGGAGATTACGGCCGGCTTAAGGCACAGATTCCGGGGCGTCCGGGCCCTTTACGGGGAAGAGGCCTTCGCGCGGTTCGCGCGGGCCCACGTGTGCGTCGCCGGGGCGGGCGGCGTGGGCTCCTGGGCGGCCGAGGCGCTCGTCAGAACCGGCGTCGGGCGCGTGACCGTCATCGACGCCGACACGGTCGACGAATCGAACAGCAACCGGCAGCTCCACACCATGCGGAGCACGCTCGGGCGCTTCAAGGCCGAGGTCATGAAGGCCCGGCTGCTCGACATCAATCCCGACGCGGCGGTGGACGCCGTTTCCCTGCGCCTCGCGCCGGACAACATCCCCGGCGTCCTCGCCGCCGTGAACGCCGGCGCGTACGTGGACGCCATCGACGATCTCGCGGCGAAGGCCGCGTTCGTCGCCTGCGCGCGTTCGCTCGGCGTCCCGCTCGTGGTGTCGGGCGGCGCCGGGGGCAAAACGGATCCGCGCGCGGTCAGGACGGGGGATCTGGCCCTGGCGGAGAACGACCGGCTGCTCGCGCGGCTCCGCGCGAAGCTCCGCCGGGAATACGGCTTTCCGCCCCCGGGGCGGAAAACGGGCCTCGCGGCCGTGTACAGCGCCGAGCGGGGCAGACTGGCCGGGGAGGTGAACGGCGCGGACGACCTGCCCGCCTTCGGGGCCGCCGTGTGCGTGACCGCGGCCGTGGGGCTGAACATCGCGGCGCTGGTTCTGGACATACTGAGGAAGTGACGGATGGATCGCGAGGAAACGAAGCGCAGGCTGAGGGCCTGCCTCACGCTTTACCTGGAAAGATACAAGGGCGTTAGCCCCGATGAGTATTTCGACTGCCTGAACCCCGCCCACCGGGGGTCGGGCCGGACCATGAGGTTCAATCCCAAGGACAACACCGTGCACTGCTACGGCTGCGGCTGCACCTACGATATTTTCTCGCTGACGGGACTCGACTACAACCTGCCGCATTTCCGGGATCAGCTGGACAAGGTCGCCGGGCTGTTCCGGGACGAACTGAGCGCCGGCCGGGCGGAGGCTCCCGCCGGAGCCGCCGGGCCCGCGGAGACGGCGGGCGCCCCCGCCGACTACACCGCCTATTTCCGGGCGTGCGCCGGCCGGATCGGGGAGACGGATTTCTTCGCGGAGGCGGGTATCACCCCGGAGACCGCCGTCAGGTTCAACCTCGGCTACGATCCCGAGTTCCCGGCCGGCGGGGACGGGCCGATCCCGGCCGTGATCGTGCCCAACGGCCCCTGCGGCTTCTGGGCCGTCGGCGCCGAGGCCGATTTCGAGGACGGCGGGCGCGTGTTTTACCGCGGCCGCGAAGCCATGCTCGACTGCGGCGGGGCGGGGGAGAACGTCTTCATCGCCGACTCCGTCCTGGACGCCGTCTGCATGGCCCAGTGCGGCGTTCCCGCCCTGGCGGTGACCGGCGAGGGCCAGCTCGGCGATCTCGCGTATTTCCTGTCCCGGCAGACCGGGAAGCGCTCGTATTACCTGACCGGCGATCCGTCCGGCCCCCTGGCCGCCGGGATCATCCGGGAAATCAGGGCGCGCGGGGAGACCTGCCGCGCGGTCGATCTGGCCTACCCGGCCCGTTCCGTGAGCGATCTGATCCGGTCTTCCCCCGAGAAGTTCCGGGAGCGGGCGGCGGGCGTCGGCAGGCTGCTGGCGGCCGCCCCGAAAAAGCTGCTCGCGAAAAAGTCCTACGACACGGTGACCGACGAGGCCGCCTTCGCCGGCCTCTGCGGCGCGCGGGGGGTCTACGGCGTCGTCTGCGACGTCTTCACCAAGCGCCGGCTGCTCGAGAAATGGGTGATCGACGCGCCGGACGGGGCCGGCCTGATTTACCACACCGGCATGGCGGAATGGAACGTCCTGAGCGCGGAGCTCGAGGCCGTGACCAGCGGCGCCCGCCGGTCCTACTACTCCCTGCTGCCGACCATCGGCATGTCCGAGAACACGGGGGACTTCCGGAAGGACGCCGAGAACATGCTGAACCTGTTCGCCTCCCGCAAAATAAAGCGGCAGGACGGCGGCGCCCTGGTCGTCAATCTGCAGAACAGCCCCGCCGCGTACGTCGCGGGGCTCGCCAACCTGCTCATGGCGGAACTGCGCGGCTGCGGCCACACGATTATTTTCTTCTGCGCCGCGGAGAACCGCGAGGCGGTCGCCGAGTTCTGCTGGCAGATGTTCACGGTAAGGCCGGACGGCGGCGCCGGCGACGCGGACGAGCCGGAGTGCGACGTGACCGACTTCCGGGTGACGGCCCGCGGCGTGGCCGCCCCGGACGCCGTCTTCTACGTAAGCCTGGAGTAGCGCCGTGGCGCTCAATTCGCGGCAGCGGGAGGCCGTGGACTACACCGGCGGCCCGTGCCTGGTCCTCGCGGGCGCCGGTTCCGGCAAAACCACCGTCATCACCGCGAAGATCGTCCATTTGATCCGCGACTGCGGCTTCGCCCCGGAGGGCATTTACGCGGTCACCTTCACCGGCAAGGCCGCCCGGGAAATGCGGGAGCGCGCGGCCGCCGCCCTCGGCGGCGCGGCGCGGGGGGTTCATCTGTCCACCTTCCACGCCCTCGGCCTGGACATCCTCCGCCGGGAGCACGCCGCCGCGGGGCTCAGGCGCGACTTCACCCTGTTCGACGAATACGACCAGATGGCGGTGATGCGGGACGTGCTGCGGGAAGCCGGGGCCGCGGGCGGCGACGGGGACCGCCCCGGGGAGGAGTGCCGCTTCTGGCTGAACAGGATCGGCGGGTACAAAAACGATCTGACGGCGGACGGCGCGCGCGATCCCGCCGCGCCCGGCCCGGACCGGCTCGGGGCGGAGATCCTCGGGCTGTACGAGCGGACGCTCCGGGCCGTGGGGGCCGTGGATTTCGACGACCTCATCTGCCTGACCGTGCGGATGTTCGAGGAGAACCCCGCCGTCCTGCTCCGGTGGCAGAACCGGATCCGCTACCTGCTGGTGGACGAGTACCAGGACACCAACGCCGCCCAGTACCGGCTCGTCCGGCTGCTGGCGGAGCAGCGCCGCCGCTTCACGGCGGTGGGGGACGACGACCAGTCCATTTACTCCTGGCGGGGCGCGCGGCCGGAGAACCTCGGCCTGCTGCGGCGGGACTTCCCCGATCTCAAAGTCGTCATGCTGGAGCAGAACTACCGCTCCTGCGGGCGCATCCTCAAATGCGCGAACCGCCTGATCGCGGAGAACAGCCACGATTTCGTCAAAACGCTCCGCTCCGAGCTGGATTTCGGCCCCAAAATCAACGTCGTGGAGGCCCCGGACCCCGCGGGCGAGGCGAAGGCCGTGGCGGCCGAGCTGCTCGCCCACCGTTTCCGGAACCGCGCGCGCTACCGCGATTACGCGGTGCTGTACCGCGGCAACCACCAGTCCGCCGAGATCCAGAAGGCGCTCCGGGAGAGCGGCATACCTTTCCGGGTCGCGGGCGGCGCGAGCTTCTTCGCCCTGCCCGAAATCCGGGATTTCATGGGGTATCTGCGCGTCATCGTCAACGGGGACGACGACCGGGCGTTCCTGCGCGTGATCAACGTCCCGCGCCGGGAGATCGGCCCGGCCTCCCTCGCCGCCCTCGGGGCGTTCGCCGGCCGGCGCCGGCTCTCGCTCTTCGACGCCTGCGGCCATCCCGCGCTGGCCGCGGAGCTGAAGTCCCGCCCGGCGGGAACCTTCCGGAAGTTCCACGATCAAATCGCCGCGGTCCGGCGCGAGCTGCGGGGCCCGGGCTGGGAGGCCTGCCTCGGGGCGCTGCCGGAGACGCTCGGCTACTCGGCCTGGCTCGGCACGCTCCGGGGCGAGCCCGGCGCCGCGGCGATCCGCCGCGCCAACGTCAGGACCCTGATCGGCTGGGTGATCGGCGCGGTCAGGGACGGCGAGGGCGATCCGGCGGCCGACGGGCCGGTGAGCGGGGCCGTCGGCCGGCTCTGCGTCAGGGAGCTGCTCGACCGGACCGGGGAGGACGGCGGCCCCGACGAGGTCCAGCTGATGACCCTGCACGCCTCCAAGGGGCTGGAGTTCCCCTGCGTCTTCCTCGTCGGCATGGAGGAGGGGATCCTGCCGCACGAGACCAGCGTCGCCGAGAACGCGGTGGAGGAGGAGCGGCGCCTCGCCTACGTGGGCATAACCAGGGCCAAAAGGGATCTGTACCTCACGTACTGCAAAAGCCGCGGCAGAGGGACGGGCGTCCCCGCGCGGCCGAGCCGCTTCCTGTTCGAGCTGCCGGCGGAGGATCTGCACTGGCCGGCCCGGCTGAAGGACACCCGCACGGAGGAGGAAAAGCGCGAAAACATCGACAATCTGTTCGAACAGCTCCTGGACTCGCTGAAACGTTAGCGCGATCGGCGCAAAGAATCTTCCGGGGTATTGACATATTGAATTAACCCGATATAATACTCTCTGTCATCTACTTCCGTAGCTCAGTTGGATAGAGTATCGCCCTCCGAAGGCGAGGGTCACGGGTTCGACTCCCGTCGGGAGTGACGAAGCGAATGTGGCGAAATTGGTAGACGCGCTAGGTTCAGGTCTTAGTGCCGCGAGGCATAAGGGTTCGAGTCCCTTCATTCGCACCATCGCGAACGGTTCCGGCCGTTTGCTTCTTTTTTTTCGGATAAGGCGGGAACGCGCGGGCGTCTCCGCATTATTTTTGCCCGTTCGTTGTCACGGACGCGCCGTTGCACTTATAATGTCATAAGTATTTCCGGGCTTCGCGGGCGCCTTCGGCGTGATTAAAATGGAACAGTGCAACATTCTTCTTCTGTGCGGCGGGGAAGGTTCCGAACACGAAATCTCCCTGGTCAGCGCGTCCTATCTCGAACAGCAGCTGAAAACCGTTCCCGGGTTCGGCGTGATCAGGGCCGTGATCCGCCGGGACGGCTGGACGGACGGGGCCGGCGGCCGGTGCGCCCTGACCGCGGACGGCCGGCTGCGCGGGGCGGCGGGCGACGTCAAAATCGACTGCGCCGTGCCGTGCCTCCACGGTTTCCCCGGCGAGACGGGGGATATCCAGTCCGTGCTCGAACTCGCGGGCGTCCCCTACGTCGGGTGCGGCCCCGAGGCCAGCATGATCTGCTTCAACAAGGTTACCGCCAAACTGTGGTTCGACGCCCTGGGCATCCCGAACACGCCCTGGTGCTTCCTTTACGGCGCCGGCGCGGAAAGCCTGCGCCGGGCGCACGCGTTTTTCGCGGAGCACGGGGCCGTGTTCGTCAAAGCCGCCTCGCAGGGCTCCTCGGTGGGCTGCTACCGGGTCGGCGACGAAAGCGGGCTGGACGAGGCCGTGGCCAAGGCGTTCGGCTACAGCGCCGACGTGCTGATCGAGAAGGCCGAAAAGCCCAGGGAACTCGAGGTCGCCGCTTACGAGTACGGCGGGGAGCTCGTCGTTACGAATCCCGGGGAAATCATCACGCCGGACAGCGGCTTCTACACCTACGAGGAGAAGTACGCCGCGGGGTCGCAGTCGGTCACGGTCGTCGAGGCCGATCTCCCGGAATCCGTCCGCGCGGAGATCAGGGAATACGCCCGGAAGGCCTTCCTGGCGCTCAAGCTCAGGGATCTGTCCCGGATCGACTTCTTCCTCGCGGAGGACGGCCGGGTGCTGCTCAACGAGATCAACACCTTCCCGGGCATGACCCCGATCTCCATGTTCCCGAAAATGCTCGAGCATCACGGGGAAACCATGAGCGGCTTCCTCCGCGGCGCGATCGCCGCGAAGCTGGGGAAGCGGTAGATCCCCGGGCGGGGGAGGAGCGCCGCGCCGCCCCCGCCGTTCCGCCCGCCGGGCGGTTTTCGGGGCGGCGCCCGCGCGGCGGGACGTCCGTTTTCGGCCGGCAAAAAGGGTTCAGACCATGACAGATTTCAAGCAGAACGGGGAAGAGCCGCCCCCCGCGGCGGAGAAGGTTTCCCTTTTCCGGAGAATAAGGAACGGCGCGGGGCGCGCCAAAGACGCGGTAGCGCGCCGGACGGGCTTCATCCGCTTCCTGTCCGCGAAAATCAAAGACGACGGCATCGACGTCCTGGCCTCCTCGCTGTCCTACACCACCATCATGTCCCTGATCCCGGTGCTGGCCGTGCTGCTCAGCGTCTTTTCCCTGTCGCCGAGCTTCAGCTCCTACCGCGACCAGATCATGGATTATATCCTCAAGAACATGGTGCCCCAGATCGGCGACGTCCTGAAGGAGAACATCGACTCCTTCGTGGCGAACGCCTCCAAGACCACCGCCCTGGGGGTGCTGACGCTGATCGTGATCGCCGTGGCCCTGATCCGGCGGATCGACATAACGCTCAACCAGATCTGGCACCTGAACGTGACCCGGTCGCTGATCACCACGTTTTCGGTGTACTGGACGGTGCTGACGCTGGGCCCGATCCTGCTCGGGGTCAGCATCGCGGTGTCGTCCTCGATCCTCGCCTCGAACTTCCTGGGCCACAGCTCGGCCGCCCTGTGGGTGAACAGCATGGGCATGAAGATGATCCCGTGCTTCCTGTCCTTCGTCATCTTCACCCTGCTGTTCACGGCGGTGCCGTGCACCAAGGTCAACTTCGGCCACGCCGCGGCGGGGGCGCTGTTCTCGGCGGCGATCCAGGAAGTCATCCGGCGGTGCTTCACCTACTACATCACGAACTTCACCAGCTACACCATCATTTACGGCGCCGTCGCGGCCCTGCCGCTCCTGATGGTGTGGACGTACGTGAACTGGTACATAGTGCTGCTGGGCGCCGAGATCTCGGCGGGGCTCTCCATGTACAAAAAAGGGAAGAACGGCGGGGACTGACCCCGGAGGGCGCGGCGGCCGGGCGCTACATGGCGCCGGCGTCCCCGCAGTCGGGGAACCATCTCCGGATGAGGCGGTCCCGGAGCTCCGGGCGGCTCGCGTAGATTTCGCCGGCCGCCGCGGCGCACCGATCCAGGCACGGGAAGTCCCGCACCGGATCGGCCACCCGGTAGCTGACCGCGCCCGTCTGCCGGGTGCCGAGCAGATCGCCGGGGCCGCGGAGCTCGAGATCCTTCTGCGCTATGACGAAGCCGTCGGTGCTGCGGCACAGCGTGTCGAGACGCTCGGCGCCGACCGGGCTGATGTTTTTGGAGTGGAGCAGCTCGCAGAAGGAGGGGATGGAGCCCCGGCCCACCCGTCCCCGCAGCTGGTGGAGCTGCGCGAGGCCGTATCTTTCGGCGTTTTCGATGACGATCAGGTAGGCGTTGGGCACGTCGACGCCCACCTCGATGACCGAGGTGGCGACCAGCACCTGGATCTCCCCGTTCCTGAAGGCGCGCATCACCTCGTCTTTTTCCGCCGCCTTCATCTGCCCGTGCATCAGCCCGACTTTCAGGCGGGGCAGCCGCCGCGCGATGTAATCCCGGGCGTTGACGGCGTCCTGCGACTCCATGAAATCCGATTCGCTCACCAGGGGGCAGATCCAGTAGACCTGCTTCCCGCCGGGTTCCGCGCACCGCGCGCCGATCTGGTCGATGGTCTTGTCCCGGTAGCTCTCGTCCAGCCGGTAGGTAGTGACCGGGATCCGGCCCCGCGGCATCTCGTCGATCACCGACACGCTCATGTCCGCGTAGATCGTCTGCGCCAGGGTGCGCGGGATGGGGGTGGCGGTCATGGCCAGGATGTGCGGCATCCGGCCGCCGGCGGCGCGCTTGTCCCGCAGCCTCATCCGCTGCTCCACGCCGAAGCGGTGCTGCTCGTCGATGACGACGAGGCCCAGATTGGCGAAGGCGACCGCCTCCTGGAAGATCGCGTGGGTGCCGACCGCGATCAGGGCTTCCCCGTCCGCGATCAGTTTGAGCTGCCGCTTCTTTTCGGCGGCCTTCTGGCCCCCCGTGAGCAGGGCCGCGCCGACGCCGAGGGGCGCGAGCAGGTCTTTGACGCCCGCGTAGTGCTGCTCGGCGAGGATGCCGGTCGGGGCCATGATGGCGGTCTGGAAGCCGGCGGCCGCCGCCTGCAGCGCCGCGAGCACCGCCACCAGGGTTTTGCCGCAGCCGACGTCGCCCTGCACCAGCCGGCTCATGGGCCGGGCTCCGGACATGTCCCGGCTGATCTCGCCGAAAACGCGCAGCTGCGCGCCGGTCGGCTCGAAGGGCAGGGAGGCGATTAATTTCGCGGTCAGGTCCGGCGCCGGGGGGAGCGGGATGCCGTTCAGCCGGCGGTTCTGCTCCTTGAGGGTCAGGACGGACAGCTGCTGGGCGATCAGCTCCTCGCGGATCACCCGCTGCTGCGCGGGGGCCTCGCAGCGCGCGAGCTCGTCGAGCGGGGTGTCCAGATCCGGGGCGTGGACCTTCCGGAGCGCCTCGGCGAGGGTGAGGCCGGTTTCGTTGAGCTCGGCGGGGACGAGCTCGGCGCAGGCATCCGCGGCGGCGGCGAGATCGAGCGCCTTCGCGACCAGGTTGCGCATGGACTGCATGCTGATGCCCCGGGTGAGCCGGTAGTTAGGGGTGTAGCCCGCGGGGGGCGGGGAATTTTTGAAGTCGAGCTCGGGGTTGGCCATCTGCAGGGCGTTCTGGAAAACGCCGACCCTGCCGTGGCAGGTGACGACGGCGCCCGGCGCGAGCTCCCGGCTCATGAAGACCGGGCAGTTGAACATGGTCACGTTGAGGCGGCCCGTGTCGTCGGCCAGGGTCAGGTAAAGCTGGCTGTTCCGGCCCTGGCGCCGGGAAACTATGATCCCCCGGACGCTGGCGACGCGATCCGGCGCCAGCTCCCCCATGGGGGTGAGCCTGGTCCGGTCGAGGTAGGAAACGGGGAAGCGGAGCAGCAGGTCCATGACCGTCAGGACGCCGGTCTTCCGCAGCGCGGCGACCTGCCTGGAGGTGACGCCCCTGATGGCGCTTACCGGGATCTGAGATATGTCCATACGCGCGCGCGACCGTCCGCCGGAGCCGTCTCCGGCCGGTCTACAAAAGCTTCCTTAGCAGCCACTGGGCCCCGAATTTCTTGATTTTGACGATTACCTTGCGGTATTCCTCGGGGTAGTCGGCGAGCGACTGCAGCTGGTCCGGCCCGGTCAGCGTCGCGGTGTGCTCGTAGAGCCGGTTCCGCTCATGGACGATTTTGTCCAGCAGCAGGCGGTCCGGGTCGCGGACGAGCAGGCCGTTTTCCAGATCGAGGCCCCAGGCCCGCGGGTTCAGGTTGTTTCCGGTGATGAGGTGGCGGCGCCCGTCCGCGGACAAGCCTTTGACGTGGAAGGTGTTCAGGCCGTCCTTCCACAGCCTGACCGTCAGCAGGCCCTCGCCGATCTCCTGCTGATGGGCGGCGGTGAAGGCGGCCAGGTTCATTTCGTAAATGTACGGCACCGCCCCGATCTTGTTGTACTCCTCGCCTTCGCGGATGTAGAAGTCGTTGGCGGTTTTGTCGCCGGCCGTGACGGTGACGCGCACGCCCCGCTTCAGCGCCCGGTTTATGGCTTTGAGGATCCGGCCGGGGAAGTTGAAGTACGGGGTGAAGACGGTGAGCTCTTCCCGCGCCGACTCGATGAGGTCGATGACGGTCTCGTTCAGGAGGTTGTTTTTCTTGCCGAGACCCGCGAGCGGGGTGACGGTCACCTGGCCGGCGCCCGGAACGCCGCCCGCGAAGCGGTACGCGGCGCCGCTCAGGCCGCGGCGGTTCTTTCTGATTTCCTGCCGGAACTCCTTGCCCCCGGGGAGATCGCCCGCCGCGAAATCGCGGACGGCGCGGTCGCGCCCCAGCACGCCCAGGCAGTAGCCGTACATGGCGTCGGCCAGCTCGCGCGACCGGATCTCGTGGTAGCGGTCGATGCGGTAGCGGTCGCCGCGGTGCAGATAAACGTTGTTGATGCTGGCGCCGCTGTAAAGCACGGTGTCGTCGATGACGAAGCCCTTGAGGTGGAACACCCCGAACACCTCGCGCGTTTTGACGGGCACGCCGAAGACGGGCGCGCGGACGCCGCCGTCCGCCGCCAGCTCCCGGTACCAGTCGCTGTTCACGGCCTGCCCGGACTTGCCGATCAGACCCCTCCGCGCGCGGTGGTAGTCCACGAAGACGCGCACGGCCAGATCGGGATTGCGCCGCATGGCCGCGCGCAGCGCGTCCATGACCTCCCGGCCCGTTTCGTCGTTCTGCCAGTACAGGGCGCAGATGCAGACGCGGGTCGTCGCGCCGCCGATGAGCGCCAGCAGCCTTTCCCGGAACAGCCGCGGATCCTCGAGAATCGCGTAGCCGCCGGCGTCCACGGGGATCCCGGGCAGAGCGTCGAGCGGGGATCCGGCCGGGCCGGGCTGCCGGGTTATCTTTTTCAGTATCTTCATCGTCAAATCGCCGCCGTCGCCTTGAGCAGCCAGTTTATTTCCATGTCGCTCAGATGTTCCCTAACGATTTCCCTTACCTTCAGGTGGTAGTCGTTTATCCAGTTCCTTTCCCCGTCGGTAAGCAGATCCTTCCTTATGAGCCTGATGTCAAATGGTACATAAGTGAGGGGGATAAAAGCAAGCATATCGGCGTGAATTTGACTGTCCTGCACGTTTTCCACCACGCAGAGATTCTCGCATCTGACGCCGTATTCGTTTTCGACGTAGCAGCCCGGTTCGATGGACGTGACCATCCCCTCCTCGAGCGGGGTCTGGCCGGCGCGCCAGGAGATGGACTGCGGGCCCTCGTGCACGTTGAGGCAGTGGCCCACGCCGTGGCCCGTGCCGTGATCGTAGTTGAGCCCGTGCTGCCACAGCGGGGCCCGGGCCAGGCTGTCCAGGGCCCCGCCGAAGGTTCCCCGGGGGAATTTCACGCGGTGGAGGGCGATCATGCCCTTGAGCACCAGGGTGAAGGTCGTCTTCATGTCCTCGGTCAGCCCCGGGCCGGCCAGCACGGTCCGCGTTATGTCGGTGGTGCCGTCGTCGTACTGCCCGCCGCTGTCCACGAGGTAGAGCGGATCCCGGCCCAGGCCGCGGGGGCGGTTCAGGGTGGCGTGGTTGTAGTGGATGATCGCCGCGTCCGGGCCGAGCGCGGAAATGGTGTCGAAGCTGTTCTCGATGAACCCGTCCTGCTCCGAGCGGAACCGGAACAGCTGCTCGCTGAGCGTCGCCTCGTTGTGGGAGCGGACGATCTCCTCGGCCTTGGGTTTGATGTCCCCCGAGATCAGGCCTTCCGTAAGATGGTCGAACCAGGCGAGGAAGCGGCACACGGCCACCGCGTCGCGGTGGTGGCAGCGCTTCATGCCCCGGAGCTCCGCGGGGTTCTTGCGGGCCTTGGGCAGCTCGCACAGGTCGGGGCCGAAGATCACCGGCACCCCCGCGTCGATCAGGCTGGAGATGATCCAGGCGTTGGTCGAGCGGTCGTCGATGTACACGGTGTATTTGTTTTTGGCCAGGCGGGCGAACAGGTCCTTCAGGCTGCTCTCCTCCATGTAGGTGACGTGCCCGAAATGGTGCTGGAAATCGGAGATCTTCTCCTCGGGAATCTTCCGCAGGTCGACGTACCACTCGACCTCCTCGCAGCTGTAGACCGCCGCGAAGGAGTTGACCACGGGCAGCCCGGGCACGTCCCGCCCGCGCACGTTCAGCAGCCAGTTCACCGACTCGCTGCCGGCGATTACGGTGACGTCGGCGCCGCGCTCCTTGAGCAGCCGCGCGATCATGGTTCTTTTCTCGATGCTGGGGTTGCCGTTGCGGCGATCGTCGAAAATCCGCGCCGGCAGCCGGCCGGGATCGGGGCGGTCGGTCCAGATCTCGTCGACCAGGTTGGCCGCGGTGGGCGTGAGATTGAGGCCGCGGCTCTTCAGCTCGGCGGCCGTCTTCCTGAAGGCGCTGTAGCTCACGCATCTGGCGTCGACGCCCACGTTCGAGCCGGGGCCGAGCACGGCGGCGAGCCAGGCGGAGATCTTCACCCGGCCGGAATGGAAAACGTCGAAGAGCTTCGGGTCGGTCTGGATGCGCGCCTGCGCCGTGTACCTGCCGTCCGTGAAGAGCGCGGCGGGCGCGGCGAGGGCGGCCGGGCCGTCGTCGGTTTCCGCGGTTTTGTCCCTGAGCTTCCCGATGGCGTATTCGTCGGCGAGCACGACGGCGGCGCCCGCCGAGCCGGTGAAGCCCGATATGAACGCGAGGCGCTCGCGCCCGGGCGGGAGCCGCTCGCTCAGGTGCTCGTCGTCGTGGCTGATGATCAGCGCCGCCAGATCCGCGCGGCGGAGCTGCTGTCTCAGCCGGTCCAGGCGGCTGTAGTGCAGAGAGTCCGACGCGCCGGTTTCCGGGCCGTTCTGATCGCTGTAGTTCTGATCGTCGTTCATACCGGTGCTTCTCTGTAAAGGAAAGGAGCCGGGCGCGCGCGGCGTCCGGCGGGGAAAAAAGCCGCCGCGGACGGCGTCCGGGCGGCGGGGTTCGGGCGGTTCGCTAGAAGTCCACCGAACTGCTCTGGGGAGTGACGGTGAGCAGCTTGTTGCCGAAAGTGCCCTCCACGATCACGTTGACCTGCTTGATGCCGGGGAAGTGCTTGAACAGCTCCACGTTGAGGCGCTTGACGGCGGAAAGATCGCGGCAGGCCAGCTCGACGTCGGCTTCCATCTCGGAAGGCTTGTGGAAGCGCTTGCCGTAGTGGAAGTCGGGCTTGACCTCCATGTCGGTCACGGTGCACTGGGCCTCCGGGTTGAGCGAGAAAATGTTCGCCGGGTTGTAGAGCGTGTTCTGGGCGGCCGTCAGCTCGCCGTTCTGCTCGTTGCTCTGCGGCACGCCGTCGAAGGAGACGAACTGCGAGAGCGGGCCCTCGAGATCGACGTCGAGCTGCCCGTCGTCCCAGTCGAAGTCGACCTTGAGGTTGATCTGCTCGTACCAGTGGAGGGAAGCGGCGTCGGCCGCGCCCGCGAGGGACAGAGCGAGGGCTCCGGCGAGGAGCAGGGCGATGTTTTTCTTTTTCATGTTAATCTTATCCTCCGTAAAATTACCGATGGAAAATCAATACTGACGGCGGGGCTCCGTTGTTTTTGCGCGCGCCGCGCCGCCCGGTCCGCCGCGGCGGCGGGCTCTGAGGTGATAATAAGGCACAAGCGCGTTTTGTGTCAAAACATATTTGACCCTCCGGCGCGGAACCCGCGGCCGCCGCCCGTCACAGTTTCGCGCGAAAAACTTCCCGGTCCCGCGAAAATCGCTTGCGCCGGGCGCCCGTTTGCTATAATCGGTAACGCCGCCGCCCGGCGCGGCCTTACATTTGGGAGGAGAAACGCATGACCGATCCGCTGCTTGACATGAAAACGCTTCCGGAATACGACAGGATAAATCCCGCGGGCGTCGGGCCCGCGATCAGACGGCTGCTGGGGGAGTGCCGGGACACGGTGACCCGGGTCGCCGGGCTGAACGCCGGGGACGCCGATCCGACCTGGGAGTCCCTGGTCGACCCGATCGAGGAAAGCCTGGACGGGCTCTCCCGGGCGTGGGACGCGGTAGGGCTCCTGAACAGCGTGACGAGCGGCGACGAGCTGCGCCGGATCCACGACGAGCTGCTGCCCGAAGTCGCCGCTTTCTACACCTGGCTCGGGCAGAACCGGGATCTGTACGGGGCCTACCTGAGGCTGAGCCGGTCGGAGGGCTTCGCGCGGCTCTCCCCCGAGCGGCGGCGGGCCGTGGCAGAGGAGCTCAAGGATTTCGAGCTGAGCGGGGTGTCCCTGCCCGCGGAGCAGCGCGAGATCCTCGCCGGCATCGACGCGGAGCTCGCCGAGCTTTCCTCGAAATTCAGCAACAACGTGCTCGACGCCACCGGCTCGTTCGTCAGGCACGTGACCGACGCGGCGGAGCTGGCCGGCCTGCCCGCCTCCGATCTCGCCCTCGCGGAGCGGGAGGCGCGGAGCCGGGGGCTCGGCGGCTACGTCCTGACGCTGCAGCTGCCGTCGTACCTCGCGGTCATGAAGCACGCGGACTGCCGGGCGCTGCGCCGGGAGATGTACGAGGCGTACGTGACCCGGGCCTCCGAGCTGGGCCCGGACGCGGGCAAATTCGACAACGCGGGGATCATAGAGCGGGAGCTCGACCTCGCCGCCCGGCGGGCCGAACTGCTCGGCTTCCCCACGGCGGCGCACCTGTCGCTCGCGCGGAAAATGGCGCGGTCGCCCGCCGAGGTCACGGAGTTCCTCGAAGGCCTCGCGGCCCGGTGCCGGGAGCAGGGCCGGCGGGAAGCCGCCGAAATTTACGCGTACGCGAAGAAGCTGCGCGTGACTTACGAGCCGGAGCCCTGGGATCTGACTTACCTGAGCGAAAAGCTCAAAAAGGAAAGATACGCCGTCACCGACGAGGAGATCCGGCCCTATTTCCCGCTGCCCAAGGTCTTGGACGGCCTGTTCGGGCTCGCGCGCGCGCTGTTCGGGGCGGAGATCCGCCCCCGCGCGGGGGTTCCCGTCTGGCACCCCGACGCGGCGTATTACGACGTGTACCGGGACGGCGTCCGCGCCGGGGGTTTCTACACCGACCTCTACGCCCGCGAGAAAAAGCGCGGCGGCGCGTGGATGGAGGGCTGCTCCGGCCGGCGCGTCCGGCCCGGCGGCGCGCTGCAGCTGCCCGTCGCCTGCGTCGTGGCCAATTTCAAGCCGCCGGTGGGGGACAAGCCGGCCCTCCTGAGCCACGACGAGGTCGAGACCCTGTTCCACGAGTTCGGCCACGCCCTCCATCACGTGCTGACCGCCGTCGACACGGGCCAGCTGGCCGGGATAAACCGCGTCCCCTGGGACGCCGTCGAGGTGCCGAGCCAGTTCATGGAGAACTTCACCTGGCAGCCCGAGGTCCTCGCCATGATCTCGGGGCACGTCGACACCGGCGAGCCCCTGCCGGAGGAGACGCTCGGCAAACTCGTCGCCTCGCGGAACTACCATTCGGCCATGGCGATGCTCAGGCAGATCGAGTTCGCCCTGTTCGACTTCAGGTGCTTCCTCGAGCGCGGCAACGGCAAGACGCCGCAGGAGATCCTCGACGAGGTCCGCCGCGACGTGAGCGTCGTTCCCGTCGCGCCGTTCAACCGCTTCCAGGACAGCTTCCTGCATATCTTCGCGGGCGGCTACTCCGCCGGCTACTACAGCTACAAGTGGGCCGAGGTGCTGTCCGCCGACGCGTTCGGCAGATTCGAGGAGGAAGGGATCCTCAGCCCCGCGGCCGGGCGGGATTTCGCGCGGATCATCCTCGGCAGCGGCGGCTCCCGGGACTTCATGGAGCTGTTCAGGGAGTTCCGCGGCCGGGAACCCTCGGCCGAGGCCCTGCTGCGCCACTCGGGCATCGCCCCCTAGGCCCCGGGACGGCCCGGGCCGGAGGGGTTCCCGCCGCCGCGGGAACCCCTTTTTTTCCGGGCGTCCCGCCCGCCCGGCCCGTGTTGACTTGCCGGGGCAAATCTGCTATAAAAGCGGGCACATCGAAACAACGGCGGAACAAAGTATGGGGTCACTTAAAGACAATCCCGTCCTGCTGATGCTCAAGCAGCGGCAGAGCGCGGCGGCGGGGGACGGGGCCGGCGAAAAAAGCGCCGGCGCGCCCGGCGAGGGGCGTCCCGGCGGGGACGGCGCGCGGCCGCGCGGGGAACCCGCCGCGCCGGCGGCCGCCGCGGCCGGGGCCGGAACCGTCGAGCAGGGAACCGTCCGGGCCAACGAGCGGGGCTTCGGCTTCCTCGAGACCGATTCCCGGGAAAGCTTCTTCATCTCCCCCAGGGAAATGACCAGACTGATGCACGGCGACCGGATCTCCGGCACGGTGGTGACGCGGGACGGCCGGAGCAGGGTCACCGGCATAAGCCTGGTGCAGCCGTTCCTGTCCCGGTTCGTCGCCCGGGTGGCCTACGTCGGGGGCAGGCTGACCGTGGTTCCGGATCATCCCGACATCGGGCTCAACATCAACGCCGACAACCGCGTCCCGGGCGGCCGCAGGCTGCGGGAGGGCGACTGGGTCATAGCCGTCCTGACGGAGCACGCCATGACCGGCGGGCGCGGCCACCGGGCCGAGATAAGGGAGTTCGTCGCGGCCGCCGGCGACGAGCAGACCCCGTGGTGGGTGGTCCTCCGCGGCCTGGATCTGCCCCGGAGCGCCCCGGAGGATTTGCCCGGATACGTCTGGACGGGCGCGGGCGCGGCGCGGGCCGACCTCGGGGACCTGCCCTTCGTCACCATAGACTCCGCCAAGACCCGGGACATGGACGACGCCCTCTTCGTCGAAAAGCGTCCCGGCGGGGGCTGGGACCTGTGGGTGGCGATCGCCGACCCCACGGGCTACATCGGGGAGGACGACGCCCTGGACGCCTACGCGGCGGACCGGGCCTTTTCCATCTACCTTCCCGGCATGGACATCCCCATGCTGACCAGAACGCTGAGCGACGACCTGTGCTCGCTCCGGGAAAACGAGCCCCGCCACGTCCTCGCGGGCCGGATCGCCGTCAATCCGGACGGGAGCCCCGCCTCGGACGTCGAGTTCATGACGGCCGACATCAGATCCCGGGGCAAACTGGCCTACGACGACGTGTCCGACCTCCTGGAGGGGAAGGAAACCTCCTTCGCCCCCGATCCGGCGATCCGCGGGCAGCTCGAGACGCTGCGCGATTTCAGCCTCGCGCGGTGGGAGTACCGCAAAAACACCTCCTCCGTGTTCAGGGAGAAGCCCGAGTACGAGTTCGTCCTGAACGAGCGGGGCGGCCTCAAGGAAATCAGGATCGCGGTCCGGCGCCCCGGCAACGCCATAGTGGAGGAGGCGATGATCCTCGCGAACGGCCGCGCCGGCAAATTCCTGGCCGAAAAGTGCGGCGCCGGGATTTTCAACGTCCACGCCGGCATCGAGCCCGACCGGCTCGCCGAGGCGCGCGAGGCGCTCCGGTCGGCCGGGTACCCGGAGGACGGGCTCGAAACCGTCGGGGAGCTGGAGGGGTACTGCCGGCTGAGGCGCTGGCTTTACGACAACGGCACGCCGTACCTGGACGCCCGGATCCTGCGCTGCACCGCCTACGCCGAAATGTCCGCGGTCCCGGGGCCCCACTTCGGCCTGGGCCTCGAGCGCTACGCCACCTGGACTTCCCCGATCCGGAAGTACGGCGACATGGTGAATCACCGCATCATCAAGAGTTTCCTCACCGGCGGCCCGCGCCCGCGCGTGCCCGGGGAGGACGTCATCGCGCGGATGAACCGGGCGAAAAAGCGGAACCGCTCCGCCGAAAGGATGGTCCGGGACTGGCTGTACGCGGACTATCTGCGGCCGGAGATCGCGAAAAAGACCGTGTTCGAGGGCGAGGTCTCCGACGTCTCGCGGGGCGGCGTCAAGGTGACGCTGGCGGCGAACGGGGCCCGGGTCTTCGTGCCCTGCGCCATGATCTGCCCGGGCCGGGGCAGGCTGACCGCGAACGTCGCGAAGGGCGAGATGTACCTCGATCAGAACGCCGCGGCGCTGCGGCTCGGCATGACGGTCCGGGTGCGGATCGCCGAAGTCGACGCGACCCGCGCCGTCATCGGGGAACTCGACGGGAAACTCTGAGCCCCGCCCGGCCGGGCCCAGCCGTAAGGAAAGACGCGTATGAACCTCGGGAAGTGGATTGTCGCCGCGCGGCTGCGCACGCTGCCGCTGTCGCTCTCGGCCGTGCTCGCGGGCTGTCTCCTGGGGATCGGCGACGCCGGCGGATCCGGCCTCCGGACCGCGCTCCTCGCCGCCGCCATCCCGGTAACGGCCGTGTTCCTGCAGATCCTGTCCAATTTCGCCAACGACTACGGCGACGCCCTGTCGGGCGCGGACGGCGAAACCCGCGTCGGGCCGCGCCGCGCCCTCCAGTCCGGGGAGATGACCATGGCGGAGATGCGGCGCGGCCTCTTCGCCGTGACGGCGGCGGCGCTCGTTTCCGGCACGGCCGCCCTCGCGCTCGCCTTCCCGGGCGATCCCGCGGGCTTCCTGCTTTTCGCCCTGTTCGGGGCGCTCTCGATAGCCGCCGCGATAACCTACACCGTCGGCCTGGTCTACGGTTACAAGGGCTTGGGCGACGCCGCCGTGTTCGTCTTTTTCGGGCTCATGGCCGTGCTCGGCAGCTATTTCATGATAACCGGGACCCTCTCCCGGCCGTGCGTCTGCCTCGGGGCGGCGGCGGGGTTCATGGCCGTGATGGTCCTCAACGTCAACAACCTCAGGGACTTCGAGAGCGACCGGGCCTGCGGCAAGAGATCCCTGGTGGTGCTCATGGGCGTGCGGAACGGCAAGATCTACCACGCCCTGCTGCTGGCCGGGGCGGCGCTCTGCGCGGCCGGGGCCGTCCTGGGGAACGGTTCCCCCGCAAGGGCGCTCGCGCTCCTTTCCCTGATCCCGATCGCCCGCGCGGCCCTGTTCTGCGTCCGGCCCGGGAACACCGGCGCGGCGCTGGATCCCATGCTGAAGCGGACCTCGCTGGGGGCGGCCCTCGTCAACCTGACCGTCGCCGCCGCGTGTCTGCTCTGAGTCCCGGCGGGCCGCCCGGCTCCTTACCGGTTAAAATTTGCTCAGGATCAGGACTCGATTCGCAATTCTGCGCCGTTTTCGGGCTTTCCGCGGGAAACCCCGCGCTCCGTGTGTTACCATGAAAGTATGGTCTGTGTCGACGGGAGGTGATTTATGTCTGACGAAGTGCTTAAGGACTGCGGCTACGAATGCGGGTGCACCATGGAAATGGGCGCCGTCATCCACGATGACGATCAGGTTTTCACCTGCGAGCTGTCCGGAACCCCCGAGAAAGTCGAAGAAGAGTACCGGCGCCTCGCCGGCGAGGCGGAGAAGGTCTCCGCCGCCGCCAAGGCGAGCTTCGAGGACTCCGGCGAGGGCGCGGAGCTGGTCAGAAAAGTAAAGATCGAGTTTTCATGCACCGCGGAAAATATCATCTTCCAGCTGAGGATAAAGTAGAGCCCGCGCCGGGCGCGCTCGGTTTCCGCGCGCGCGCGGCGGCGCTCCTGCTCGCTCTGTGCGCCGCGCTGTTCTTTCTTCCGGCTCCGGCGGCGGGCGTTCTCATGGACGAGGGCGGCACCGAGAAGAGGCTGGGCGATCTGCCCGCCCTGATCGGGCAGAAGGCCCTGCGGGTGGTCGTCGCCTACGATCAGGTGGGCTTTTACTTCAACAAGGGCAGGCCCGACGGGCTTTACGTCGCCCTTTTCCAGAAATTCGGCGATTTCCTCGCGTCCCTGGACGCGGAGGCGAAAAATCTCCGCATTTATTTCATCCCGGTGCGCCAGGACCAGGCCGTCAAATACGTGATGGACGGCTACGGCGACATCGCCGTGGGCCTGCAGGCGACCCCGGACCTCAAGAGATACGTCGACGTCACCGTTCCCGAGAAGCTGTGGATCAAGGAAATCGCCGTCACCGGCCGGAACCAGCCGCCCATCCGGGACATCCGGGACTTCTCCGGCCGGTACTTCACGATCAGGAAGAGCTCGGACTACGCCGAGAGCCTGAACAATCTCAACACGTACCTCAAGGCCATGAACCTGCCCCCGGCCGTGGCGGTTTACGCCGACGAGTACGTGACGGACGCCGATCTGGTGGACATGGTCGACCGGGGCGAGATCAAGGGCACGATCACCAGCAACGCCAAGCTCGTCGTGTGGAAGCGCCTGTTCGGGAACGTGAACTTCGCCGCCGACGTGCCCATCAGGGTCAACGGCACGCTCGTGTGGGCCGTGCGCCACGACTCCCCCGAACTCTACCGGACGATCAACCTCTTCCTGCGGAAGTTCCGCGACGGCACGCCGCAGGGGACGCCCGTGTACGACCGCTACATGAGAACGGCGCCCGCCTACGAGTCGCGGTACGCGAAGCGGAAACACTGGCTCGGCATCACGCCGGACAGTCTGAAGCGGTTCATAAGGATTTTCCGGAAATACGGCGCCAAGTACGACATCGACTGGAAGCTCCTGATGGCGCAGGCCTACCAGGAGTCGACGCTCAATCCCGCGGCCGTCTCCAAGCGCGGCGCCGTGGGCATCATGCAGGTCCTGCCCCGCACCGCCCGCGAGCGCTACATAAATCTGAACAGCGTGACCGACCTCGACAACAACGTGCACGCCGGGACCAAGTACATGCGCTACATGATCGACAGCTATTTCAGCGACGAGTCCATCAGCGGCAGCGACCGCCTGCTGTTCGCCCTGGCGTCGTACAACAGCGGCCCGGCGCGGATCATGCGGTTCCGCAAGGAGGCGCGGCTCGAGGGCCTCGATCCCGACGTCTGGTTCAACAACGTCGAAAAGATCGCGGCCCGGCACGACGCCGTCGAGACGGTCCGGTACGTGCGTAAAGTGTCCCAGTTCTACGTCTCCTACAGCAAATCCTACGAGCTGCACAACCGGGAAGCCAAACCCCGGGCGGAAGAGGCCCCGGCGGAGCGGCCCGCCCCGTCCGCGGGCTGAGGCCGGGGCCCGCCCCGGCGCGGCCCTCCCGCCGCGCGTTTCCCCGGGTTTTCCCGAACCCGCTCCCGCCCGCCGGCCGCGGGCAAAAAAATTAAAAAAGAAAGCGAAATTTTAGGCGATTTAAATTACAATGCACATATCCGAAAAGGCACGCCGGCACGGCGCCCCCGGACAGGTTTTTTCCTTAACCCGTTTATTTTGAGGAACCCGAATAATGTTCAAGAAAACTCTGACTTTCGCGGCGGTCGCGCTCGCCCTGCTGGGCGGTTTCGGCCCGGCCGGCGCGGAAGAGGAAAAAGTGCTTAACATCTATAACTGGAGCGACTACATCGACCCCGAAATAATTCCGATGTTTGAGAAGGAAACCGGCATTAAGGTGGTTTACGACGTGTTCGACAGCAACGAGGTGCTGGACGCCAAAATCCTCTCCGGCAAGACCAACTACGACATCGTGGCTCCGGGGCTCGATTTTCTGGCGAGGCAGATCAAGACGGGCGTCTACCTCGAGCTCGACAAGTCGAAGCTGCCCAACTTGAAGAACATCGATCCGGTGCAGCTCGAGTTCATCGCCAAGCTCGACCCGGACAACGCCCACAGCATCCCGTATTTCGTGGGCACCGCGGGCATCGCCTACAACAAGAAGATGATCGCCGAGCGGCTCGGCCCGGACTTCGACATGAAGACCTGGGACGTCATTTTCAAGCCGGAGCTGCTGTCCAAGCTCAAGGACTGCGGCGTCGCGGTGCTGAACGCGCCGACCGAGGTCATCCCGACCGCGCTCAACTACCTCGGCCTCAACCCGAACTCCACCAACCTCGCCGACTATAAGAAGGCCGAGGAGCTGCTCATGAAGATGCGGCCGAACGTCACGTACTTCCACTCCTCGCAGAACATCAACGACCTCGCCAACGGCGACATCTGCATCACCCTCGGCTGGTCCGGGGACGTGCTCCAGGCCGCGGACCGGGCCGTGGAGGCCCAGAACGGCGTCGAGATCGAGTATCTGGTCCCGCGCGAGGGCGCGCACATGTTCTACGACATGTTCGCCATCCCGAAGGACGCGGAGCACATCGAGAACGCCTACAAGTTCATGGATTTCATCATGCGCCCGGACGTCGCCGCGAAGAACGCCTCGTACGTTTCGTACAACAACGCCAACAAGGCGGCCGAGCCGATGGTCATAGACAAGGTGAGGAACAATCCCAACATCTACATCCCCGACGATCTGCTGCGCAAGATGTGGGTTCCGGAGGTTCATCCGCGCAAGATCACCAAAGAGATGAACAAGATCTGGAACCGCGTCAAGTCGAGCTGACCCCCTCCGGGGCGGCCGCGCTGGCGCGCAGGGCTTAACATGGCTGGCACAATTCGCTGACACCGATGAATTAAGGGAGCGGGCTCCCTTAATTCTCTTTTTTTAGGAGAAGACATCTTGACAGAAGCAGCTAAGGCAAACGAGCGGGCCGGCGCGGGCGGCGGCAAGCCCCGCGAGCCGGTGAAGAAGGCGCGCCGTCCTTTTCTCGAGATCAAAGGCGTCACCAAGAAGTTCGGGGAGATCACGGCCGTCGACAACGTCGACCTGACCATTTACGAAGGGGAGATTTTCGCGCTGCTCGGCTCCTCGGGGTGCGGGAAGTCCACGCTGCTGCGCATGATCGCCGGCTTCGAGAACCCCACGAGCGGCACCATCGTCCTCGACGGGCAGGATCTCACCGGCATCCCGCCGTACCGGCGCCCGCTCAACATGATGTTCCAGTCGTACGCGCTGTTCCCGCACATGACGGTGAAGCAGAACATCGCCTTCGGCCTCAAGCAGGAGCGCCTGGCCAAGGACGTCGTCGCCGCGCGCGTGGACAAGATGCTGAAGCTCGTGCACATGGAGGAGTTCGCGGACCGCAAGCCCGATCAGCTGTCGGGCGGGCAGCGCCAGCGCGTCGCGCTCGCGCGCTCCCTCGCGAAGGAGCCGAAGCTCCTGCTCCTCGACGAGCCGATGGGAGCCCTCGACAAGAAACTCAGGGAGCAGATGCGCCTCGAGCTCGTGAACATCATCGACAGCGTGGACGTAACCTGCATCATGGTCACCCACGACCAGGAAGAGGCCATGACCATGGCCGAAAGGATCGCCATCATGAACCGCGGCGAGTTCATCCAGGTCGGTCCGCCCCGGCAGATCTACGAGAACCCGAACTGCTGCTTCGCGGCGGAGTTCATCGGCTCCGTGAACATGTTCGAATCCACCCTGGTCACCTCGGGGCCGGATATCGGCTCGCGGATCCGCTGCCCGGATCTGGAGCGGGACATCCATCTCGACCTGGACGTCGACCTCGACGACGGCATGGAGGTCACCGTGGCCATCAGGCCGGAAAAGATCTACATCGAGAAGATCCCCCAGGCGGCCGGCGGCGCGGCGGCGCGGGAGTACAACTGCGCCGAGGGCACGGTCACCGAAATCGCCTACATGGGCGACATCTCGATTTACCACGTCAGGCTGCCCTCGGGCAAGGTGGTCATCACCACGCTGCCGAACGTCGACCGGTTCAACCAGGGCCTGCCGACTTGGGACGACCGGGTGTTCCTCAGCTGGGATCCCGAGTCCTGCGTGACGTTAACCTTCTGACGGAGGCGCGGAAATGAAGCGACAGTCCGGCCCGGGAAACCGCAGGAGGCATCTTAAAAGGATCGGGGGATGGCGGAAATACGCGGTCATCGCCCTGCCGTACCTGTGGATGTCCCTGTTTTTCTTCGTGCCTTTCCTCATCATCCTGAAAATAAGCCTGGCCGAGAGCCTGGACGACAGCATCCCGCCGTACACCTCGCTGCTCTCCTTCGACAAAGAGGAGCTCAAGCTGAACCTGGAGCTGTACCTCGGCAACTACCAGAGCATTTTCGAGGATTCCTCCTACCTGTACTCGTACCTGAAGTCGGTCAAGATAGCCCTGATCTCGACGCTTTTGTGCCTCGCGATCGGCTACCCGATGGCGTGGGCGATCGCGAGCTTCGGCCGGGCGGCCCGGAACGTCCTGCTCATGCTGATCGTGCTGCCGAGCTGGACGTCTTTCCTCATCCGCATCTACGCGTGGATGGGCATCCTCAAGCCCGAGGGCTATCTCAACAACTTCCTGCAGTACATCGGGGCGATCGACGAGCCGCTCCAGCTCCTGCACACGGATTTCGCGGTGTACGTGGGCATAGTGTACGCCTACCTGCCGTTCATGATCCTGCCGCTCTACACGGCGATCATCCGGGTGGACTACACCCTCATCGAGGCGGGCTACGACCTCGGGTGCCGGCCGGCCGCCTGCTTCTTCAGGCTGTTCGTGCCGCAGACCTACAGCGGGATCGTCGCCGGCTCCATGCTGGTGTTCATCCCGGCCGTGGGCGAGTACGTCATCCCGGAGCTCCTGGGCGGGCCGGGGTCGAACCTCATCGGCCGCACCATCTGGAACGAATACTTCATGAACCGGGACTGGCCGCTGGCCGCGGCGCTCGCGACCATCATGCTGCTCATCCTGGTCATCCCGATTATGATGTTCTACCGTAACCAGCGCCGGGCCGCGGCGCGGGGGGCGAGACAATGACGGAAAACAACGTGGCGGTCGTCCCGGCCGCCGTCCGCGCGCGGCGGCGCTTCTTCACGCGCGCCGGCGTTCTGAGGACCGTTTTTCTCTTTTTCGGGCTGTCCTTCCTGTACCTGCCCATCGTCTCGCTGATCGTGTTTTCCTTCAACGAGTCGAAGCTGGTCACGATCTGGAGCGGCTTCTCGGTCAAATGGTACTTCGAGCTGCTGGCGGACCGCCAGATGATCGACGCGGTGCTCAACTCGCTCATCATCGCCTTCAGCTCCGCCACCACGTCCGTGGTCATCGGCACCCTCGCCGCCATCGCGCTGGTCAAGATCGGCCGGTTCCGGGGGGAGACGATGTTCGCGCTGTTCATCACGGCCCCGATGGTTCTGCCCGACGTCATCATCGGCCTGTCCATGCTGCTGCTGTTCGTGGCCATGGTGAATCTGCTGGGGTGGCCGGAGAAGGGCATGATCACCATCTGGATCTCCATGGTGACCCTCACGTCCTCCTACGTGACGGTGGTCGTCCGCTCGCGCATGGTGGCGCTCGACACCTCGATCGAGGAGGCGGCCCTCGACCTGGGGGCGGGGCCCATCAAGACCTTCTTCTACATCATCCTGCCGTCGCTCATGCCGGCGATCGTTTCCGGCTGGCTCCTGGCGCTGACGCTGTCCATGGACGATCTGGTCATCACCCAGTTCGTGTCCGGCCCGAATTCCTCGACCCTGCCGGTGCTGGTGTTCTCCAAGGTCAGGAGGGGGCTCAACCCCGAAATCAACGCGCTGGCCACCATCATCGTGTTCATCGTGTCCGTCTGCACCTTCATCTACTGGCTGAGCCGGGTCAGGGCCGACCGGAGAACGCGGCGCAACCGGATGCTCGCGAGCGGCGCGAAGCGCCCGGGCGCGTAAAACGGGCCCGCGCCGCGCCGGCGCGGGCCTTTCCTCTTTCCTTAACCCCGGTTTTTTGTTTTTGCGGAAGACGCGGACCGCCATGTCAGATCGGCAGCATACGTACGTTTACCGTCCCCCGGCCGGCGCGCCGGCCGTCCTTTACGAGGACGGGGACATCCTGATCGCCGGCAAGCCCGCGGGCCTGCTCACGGTTCCCGGCAAACGCTCCTCCGATTCCCTGACGGAGCGGCTCCGGGCGGGCCGCCCGTACGTCGTCCCCGCGCACCGCCTGGACGAGGCGACCTCGGGGATCGTCCTGTTCGCCAGGAACCGGGAGGCCGCGGCGCGCCTGTGCGCGTCTTTCCGGGACGGGCGGGCGGCGAAGCTTTACGTCGCCCGCGCCGAGGGCGTCGTCGCGGCGGACCGCGGGGCGCTGGACTACCCCCTGAGCCGCGATCTGCCCGCGTCGGCGCTGCGCGGGGCCCCGGTGCAGCGGGTGGATTACGCGGGCGGGAAAAAAGCGCTCACCCTGTTCAGGGTCGTCGAAAGGGACCGCGCCGGGGGCCACACCGTCGTCGTGCTCGAGCCGCGCACGGGCCGGACCCACCAGATCCGCGTCCATCTGCGGGAATTCGGGCACCCGGTGCGCGGCGACGCGCTGTACGGAACCCCGGGAACCGGGCGTCTCGAGCTCCACGCGTTTTTCCTCTCGTTCCCCCATCCCCGCACCGGCGCGCCCGTCCGGGCCTTCGCGCCGGCGGATTTTCTCGGGGACGGGGAGATCCGCCTGCAGCTATACCTTCCAGAAGCCGGGCATGAAGCAGATGATGACCGTCAGCACTTCGAGCCGGCCGGTAATCATGTCGAAACAGAGGATGATCTTCTGCCAGTTTGAAAGCACGCTGAAATCGCCGTTCGGGCCGACGTTCGGGCCGATGCCGATGCCGAGGTTCGACAGGCAGGCGAGCGTGGCCGACAGGGCGTCGATCATGCCGAAGCCGCTCAGGCACAGCAGCAGGGAGCTCGCGACGGTGATGATGATGCCCGCGCAGAAGAAGGTGATGATGGAGCGGATGATGACGTCGGTGACGGGCTGGTTGTTGTAGCGCTGCGGGAAGATGGCCGCCGGGTGCATGAGCTGCCGGATCTGGCGTTTGAAGAGCGTGAGCCCGATCTGGAGGCGGAAGATCTTGAGGCCCCCCGAGGTCGATCCCGAGCAGGCGCCGAGCGGGATGATGAAGAAGAACAGCAGGGTGATGAAATCGTTGTAGGCGCTGTAGTCGCTCAGCGCGTACCCGGTGGTCGAGAGCACGCTCACCGTGTTGAACAGGGAGAGCCGGAGCGCGTCGGCGACGGGGTAGTTTTCGGCGAACACGAGGCTCAGGGCGGTAACCGCGGAAACCCCGGCGATGAGCCACACGAAGGCCCGCACCTGCGCGTCCCCGATCAGATCCCGGGCGTGCCCGTGCACGGCCGCGAACACCAGCGGGAACGGCAGCGCCCCCAGGAACATGAAGACGATGACCGCCCAGTGGATGGACGCGGGGAAATAGTTCATGGAGTTCTGATGCGTGCTCATGCCCCCGGTCGAGAGCGACGTGAGCGCGTGGTTGAAAGCGTCGAAGGAGCTCATGCCCACCAGGTAGTAGACCACGTACGCGAGGGCGGTGAGCCCGAGATAGGTGAAGAGCATGCCCGTCGCCAGCGACTTCGACTTGGGCATGACCCGGTCGGTCGATTCCTTGGAGCTTTCGGTGCTGAACAGCTTCATGCCGCCCACGTTCAGGTTCGGGAGGATCGCGATGCCCACCGCGATGAAGCCGATGCCCCCGAGGTACTGCAGGATGGAGCGCCAGAGCAGCACCGATCCGGGAATGAGATCCACGTTGCCGATGACCGTGTTGCCCGACGTGGAAACGGCCGCCGCCGTCTCCACGCACGACGTCAGGATGTCGGCGCGCATGATCAGGCTGATGGGCACCGCCGCGAAGACGATGATGGTCAGCCAGAGCAGGGTGGTGAACAGGAACATGTCCTTGATGGTCATGGTCAGGGTGTGGTTCCGCGAGAAATGCTTGAGCAGCAGGCCCGCGACCAGGGCGATCGCGGCGCTCGCGAGGAACTCCGCGCTGCCCCGGGTCACGGTGGTGAACGCGTACACCAGGGGTATGAGCATGAAGGCGGACAGCAGTATGATGGTGTTGCCGAGGAACGATAGGATAATTTTGTAATTGATCATCATGGCCGTAATCCCCTTGATCCCGCTCCGTCAGCCCCGGGAGGTCAGTCTTCCCCGCGCTCCGCGCCGCCGAAGTAAGTCGCCTTCGGGGCGGTGAGCTTTATCAGATCCCTGATGTTTCTCTTCTCCGACACGAAAAACACCGCCGTGTCGCCGCTCTGCAGCACGGTCCGGTCGTCGGGGACGATCACCTCGTCGCCCCGGGCGAGGGCGCAGAGGGTGATGCCGGCCGGGAGCCTGATCTCGCGGATGCTCCGGCCGATGACGCTGCTGTGCTCCCGGTCGCCGGCGAGTTTGATCTCCAGGGCCTCGGCGAGGCCGTGCTTGAGCGTTTTGACGCTGGTGATGCCGTTGCGGCGGATGTTGGTGAGCAGCGCCGAGATGGTGGCGTCCCCCGGGGAGATGTAAATGTCGATGGCGTTGTTGGATAGCAGGTTGATGTAGGCGTACTTCTGGATCATGACGATCGCCTTTTTGGCCCCGAGCTTCTTGGCGAGCAGGGCGGACATCACGTTCGTCTCGTCGCTGTCGGTCACGGAAATGACGAGGTCCATCATGTCCACGTGCTCCTCCGTCAGGAAGTTCTGGTCGGACGGGTCGGAGCAGTACACCTCCACCGAGGTCTTGTCGAACTCGTCGGCGAGGGCCTTGGCGCGCTTCTGGCTCGTTTCGATGAGCTTGACGCTGTAGCGGCCGCTGACGGCGAGGGCCAGCTCCTTGCCGATGTTGTCCCCGCCGATGATCATGATCCGCCGGTACGGCAGCTCCAGCTTCTGCAGGGCCGAGATCACCAGCCGCACGTGCCCCTTGGCCGCGATGAAGTAGACCTCGTCGTCCGCCTCGATGATCGTGCTGTCGGTGACGGAGATCAGCCGGCCCTGCCGGTAGACGGCCACGATTTTGGCGACGGCGCTGCCGAGGAACTTCTTCAGCCCGCCCACCGGGTAGCCGACCAGCGTGCCGCCGTAGTAGGCGACGGCCGCCGCCATGCACAGCTTCCCGGTGGCGAACTCGGCGATCTGGGTGACCCCCGGGTACTCGATGAGCTTTTCGATCTCGAGCATCACCAGGTTCTCCGGGGCGATGATGTTGTCCACCGGGATGGCCCGGTCCGCGAACAGCAGATCCTTGTCGGCCAGGTAGTCGTGGTTGAGGATGCGGGCGATTTTCTGGGGGATTTTGAACAGGGAGTAGCCGAGCTGGCAGGCGAGCATGTTGATCTCGTCCGAGTCCGTCACCGCCACGATCAGATCCGCGTTGTCGGCGTCGGCGCTCCGCAGCGTGGCGGGGTAGGTGCCGCAGCCCTGCACGACCTTGATGTCGAACCGGTTCTTGATCTGCTGGAGGCGCTCGTACTTGTTGTCGACCAGGGTGATTTCGTTGTTCTCGTTGACCAGGTACTCGACCAGGCCGGAGCCGACCTGTCCCGCGCCCAAAATGATGATCTTCATAGGCTGTCTTCCCGTTTCAAATCCCGGACGGACTTGGCGAGCTTCGCGTAGAAAAAGCCGTCCATGCCGTTCCGCCCCGGCAGAATCTGCAGCCCCGGGCGCGCGGGGGCGCCGTCCGGGGCGAGGGGGACGGGGGCGCAGTCCGGGTGCCGCGCCAGAAAATTTTCAATCTGCAGCGAGTTCTCGCGGGGCTCAATCGAGCACGTCGCATAAATCATAATGCCACCCGGCTTCAATAAACGCCACATGTTTTCCAGTATTTTCCGCTGGACCCCGGCTATGGCGGCGATTTCCCCCGGGGTTCTGAGCCATTTGACGTCGGGATGCCTCCTGATGACCCCCGTCGCCGAGCAGGGGGCGTCGATCAGGATTTTGTCGTAGGCCGCGCGGGGGCTCCAGGACAGATCGGGATCCGCCGCGTCCGCCCTCACGACCTCCGCCTTCTGTCCGAGCCGGCGCAGATTGGCGGAAAGAAGCGCGAGGCGGTCCGCGTCGGCGTCCGCGGCGACCACGTCCGCGCCGGGGCACAGCTCGAGGATGTGCGTGGTCTTGCCGCCGGGCGCCGCGCAGGCGTCCAGGATCGCCTCCCCGGGCCGGGGATCGAGCAGGGGCGCGGCGAGCTGGGCCGCCGCGTCCTGGACGAACACGGCCCCCTCCGCGAAAAGCGGCAGTTCCGCGGCGTTTACCGGCGGCGACACGACGAGCGCCGCGGGCGCCCCGGGGACGGGACGGGCGGAAAGCCCCCGCGCCGCGAGCAGGGCGGCGTACCGTTCCGGCGGGCAGAGGCGCGGGTTCACCCGGACGGTGAAGGGGGGCCGCGCGTTCGACGCCTCGAGGATCGGCTCGAGCTCGTCTCCCCACGCTTCCGCGAGGTCGCTTATCAGCCAGCCGGGGAAGGAATAGCGGGTTTCGGGCGAGGCGTTGAGCTTCCGGTCGATCTCCTCCCGGCCGCGCAGGTAGCCGCGCAGGATCGCGTTGGCGAAACCCCGCAGCTCCGGGAAGCCCAGCCCGGCCACCGCGTTCACCGTTTCGCTGACCGCCGCGTGGGCGGGGGTGCCGAGGAAGGCGATCTGATAAAGGCCCGCCAGGATCGCGAGCCGCGCCCGGAGCGCCTTCCGCCGGAGCGGGCGCGCGGCCAGGGCGCCGACGATCCCCTCGAGGAAAAGGCGGCGGCGCAGCACGCCGAAGACCAGCTCCCGCAGGAAGGCCGCGTCTTCGGGGGACATCTCCCCGCCCAGCTTTTTCAGGGCGGGGCCGGGCGGGCGCCTTTCGTCCAGCGTCCCGGCCAGGACCTCCGCCGCGGCCTCCCGCGGGTTCCGGGCCCGGGTCATGAGCCGGCCTTCCCGCCCGGGGCGAACATTTCTTTCCGCGAGTTGAGCAGCTCGCCGAAACTCATGATTTTTTTGCCGGGCAGCTGCGCCCGGGTGATCCGGAGGATCCCCCCGCCCGCGGCGACGTCGAGGCCTTCCCGGTCCGCCTTCACGATGAGGCCCGGGGGCACGCGGCAGGGCACGCCCGGATCCTCCGCCCCGTGGACCAGCACGGTCGCGCCGCCGAGCGTGAAACGCGCCACCGGCCAGGGGAGGTAGGCCCGCACGCGCCGGGCGAGGACGCGCGGTTCCAGGGAAAAATCGAGGAACGCCTCCTCCCGCGTCAGTTTGGCGGCCGCGGTCGCGAGCGCCGGATCCTGCGGGACGGCCCGCGCGATCAGGTTTCCGATGTCCGGCAGCGAGTCCGCGAGGAGCCCGGCCCCGAGCTCGGCCAGTTTGCGGGAAAGCGATTCCGCGGTGTCGTCCGGTTCGATCCCGAGCTCCGCCGCCGCGATGACGTCGCCGGCGTCGACCTCGCGGGCGACCTTCATGAGGGTCACGCCCGTGCGCTCGTCGCCCGCCCACAGCGCCCGCTGGATCGGCGCGGCGCCCCGCCAGCGCGGCAGGAGCGACGCGTGCACGTTGATCGTCCCCAAGCGGGGGGCGGCGATGATTTCGTCGGGCAGGATCAGTCCGTAGGCGACCACGATCAGCAGATCCGCGCCCAGGTCCTTAATCAGCCGGACGGCTTCGGGATTGTTCCGCAGGGTCGCGGGCCGGTAAACGGGGATGCCCGCGGCGAGCGCGGCCTCCGCCACCGGGGAGGGGGAAGGGCGGTGCCCGCGCCCCCGGGGGCGGTCGGGCCGGGTGAACGCGGCGCGGACGTCGGCGCCGCGGCGTATGAGCGCGTCGAGGTGAACCGCGGCGAAATCGGGGGTTCCGGCGAAAATTATCTTCATGTCGCGGCGCTCCTTGTCATGGCGATGTCAGCGGGAGGGGCCGTTCCCGGGCTTTTCCCTTTCCCGCTCCCGGGCGAGGCGCTTCGCCTTCGCGCGGTACATGTTCCTTTTGAGGGGGGAGAGGTAGTCGATGAACAGCCTGCCGTCCAGATGATCGAGTTCGTGCTGCAGGCAGATCGCGAGGAGGCCGTCCGCGTTTATCTCAACAGCTTTGCCGTCCGCGTCGCGGGCCCGGACGGTGATTTTTTCGGCGCGGTCCACGTGCCCCTTGATCCCCGGGACCGACAGGCAGCCCTCGTCGATGCCCGCCGTGCCCTCGCGGGCGACGATCTCGGGGTTCACGAGCGCGAGCATGTCCGTTTCGCGCCGCTCGCCGACGACGTCGACGACCACCGCCCGCAGCGGGACGCCGACCTGCGGGGCGGCCAGGCCGATGCCCTCGTCGGCGTACATGGTTTCGAACATGTCCGCGATCAGGGTTTTCAGGGCGCCGCCGAACTCTTCGACGGGCCGGGCAACGCGGCGCAGCCTGTCGTCGGGGTAGTATAACAGTTCCATTATGGCCATGAGTCTGCCGGGGCTCCCTCGGTTAAATGAGACCGCCGCCGCGGATCCGCGCGCGGCGGCGCCGGAACGCCGCCGGCGCTCCGGGAACTTTCATTTTAGCACAACCGGCCCCGGACCGTCCATAAACGGGCGCGGCGCGCGGCCGGGAGCGCGGGCGGGCGGGGCCTCCGCCCGCGGGCGCGCCGCGCCCCGGCGGGGGCGCCGCGAAAAAACTCGCGCCGGCCCCCGGCCTTTTTGATGTTAAATTGTGATCAGCAATTTAAAAAAAACTAGTATTTATTGCTACAAACGCCGTGAGAACTTAATCTAATTAATACTATGATTAAATTGGAGTCATTTTAGTGATCCTGCAGGATTGGGTTGATGCCATACATTGACAGAAATAATGCCGGAATGCAGATGACTGGAGAGAGAATCGCACAAAATTCTGATATGATGATTTGTGCGGCATGGACTGAATAAAAGTAGCAGGGATCCGTATGATACTTAAGAAAATAGGAATTTTTGTTGCTTCAGCGCTGTTAGCTGCAGCATCGATGGCCGATACCTTGGAAGTTAATGAGAATCATCCTACCAAATACGTGGTTCAGAAGGGCGATACTCTTTGGGACATTTCAGGAAAATTCCTGAAGAAACCCTGGTACTGGCCCAAGATCTGGAATGTCAACCCCCAGATTGACGACCCGCACTGGATTTATCCCGGCGACGTGCTCACCCTGGTATGGATCGACGGCAAGCCTTACGTAAAGCGCGAGGCCACGGTTCAGAAGGAATCTCCCGTTCCGACCATCGACGCCGAGACCGTCAAGACGTTCCTGAGAAACGACCTCCTGCTGCCGTATGACTCGGACGCGCTCGACAGCCTGCCGTTCGTCGCCGGCAACAACGAGGAGCGCCGCATCTTCGCCGAGACCGGGGGCGTCTTCGTCAAGGGCAGCCTCAACAAGGGCCAGCAGTACGGCGTGTACCACAAGGGCAAGGTCATCAGAAACGATAACGGCGACAAGGTCGGCTACCGCGCCGAGTACGTCGGGGTTCTGGTCGGCGGCGAGCAGAAGGGCGAGTTCAACGACGCCTACCTGGTGAAGTCCAAGAGCGCGGTCACCACCGGCGACTACATCATGCCCCTCAACGACGACAGCGGCTACAACCTGTACTTCGTGCCGAAGGCCGCCACGGTCGACACGGCCATCGTGACGCTCGGGAACGATGACAATCAGGGCGTCGCGGGTCAGTATGACACGGTCGTTCTCGGCAAGGGCAGCAAGACCGGCGTTTCGGTCGGCGACGTGTTCACCGTGGCCCGCAACGGCGCCAGACTGGTCGGCAACGACGGTGACAGCGTCGAGTACTACGGCATGGCTTCCGTCGGCAGGAAACTGATCGCCTCCTCGGACAACGTGCTGCCGGACGACAACATCGGGCAGGTGCTCGTGTACCGCACCTTCGACGAGGTGTCCCTGGCCGTGATCATGAAGTGCAACGCTTCGGTTCACGAAGGGTTCCTGGCCGTCAAGCCCCGGTAATCCGGCCGGCCGGACGTAAGAAACAACCGGAAAGGACGCACCGCGGTGCGTCCTTTTTTTCGCGCGCTTTTTCCCGGGCGGCGCCCCGCCGGGGCACCGTTTTGTGCTAGAATTGGCGTGAGCCGCCGCGGTCCGGCGCGGCGGCCTTTTTTGTTCCCTTAACGACAGGTGCCTGGAAATGTCTGACAATTTTGTTGCGATTTTAATGGGTTCGGATTCGGATCTGCCGCTCGCGCGGAGCGCGGCGGACGTGCTCGGGGAATTCGGCGTCGGCGCCGAGCTGAAGATCACCTCGGCGCACCGCACCCCCGACGACACGCGCGCCTACGTGGCCGACGCCGAGCGGCGCGGCTGCGGGGTGTTCGTCTGCGTCGCCGGCCTCGCCGCCCATCTCGCCGGGGCCGTGGCCGCCCTGACCGTGAAGCCCGTGATCGGCGTTCCCGTCGACTGCGGCCCGCTGAACGGCGTCGACGCGCTGTACTCGACGGTAATGATGCCCGCCGGGATCCCGGTCGCCGCCGTGGCCGTCGGCAAGGCCGGGGCGAAGAACGCGGGTTTCCTCGCCGCGCAGATTCTGGCTGTGTCCGATCCGGAGCTCGCCGGGCGGATCCGGGAGCAGCGCCTTAAGGCGGCCGAGGGCGTCCGGGCCAAGGACCGGGCTCTGAGGGGCGGGGACTGACCGGCCGTGGACGCCGCCGAGATCGCCGCGGCCGCCGGGGCGCTGCGCCGCGGCGGGGTCGTCGCCTATCCCACGGAATCGGTTTACGGCCTGGGGTGCGATCCCGCGGACGCCGGCGCCCTGGCGCGGATCCTGCGGCTTAAGAACCGGGCCCCGGAAAAGGGGCTCATCCTGGTCGCCGCGGCGGCGGAGCAGCTGCGGCCCTACGCGGACGAGACGAGGTTCAACCGGCGCTGCCGGGAGCTCGCCGCCCGGTACTGGCCCGGCCCCGTCACCATCGTCCTGCCGGCGCGGGCCGGACTCCCGGATCTGCTCACCGGCGGCCGGGACTCGATAGCCTGCCGGGTAAGCGCCCATCCCGTGGTGCGGGCCCTGTGCGCGGCCTTCGGCGGCGCCCTGGTGTCCACGAGCCTCAACGTCAGCGGGGAGCCCCCGGCCGGGGAGTACGGGCAGGCGGCCGCGCGGTTCGGCGGCGCCGTCGATCTGACGGTGCGCGGCCCCACGGACGGCCGGAATTCCCCGAGCGTAATCGTGGACGGCCTGACGGGGCGGGTCCTGAGAGGTTGTTTGAAAGATGGATAGATACGCGGTTCTCGGCAATCCGGTGGAGCACAGTCTCTCGCCGTTCATTCACGCCATGTTCGCGGAGCGGACCGGCCAGCGCATGGTTTACGATCGGGTGCTCTGCCCGCCCGGCGGGTTCGCCCGGACCGCCGGCGCCTTCCGGGCGGCCGGCGGCCGGGGGCTTAACGTGACGGTGCCGTTCAAGGAGGACGCTTTCGCCTACGCCGACGAGCTCACGGAGCGGGCCGAAAGGGCCGGGGCGGTCAACACCCTGGCGTTCGGCCCGGACGGGCGGGCGACGGGCGACAACACCGACGGGGCGGGTTTCATTTTCGATTTGCGGCGCCTCGGTTGGAGCCTCGCCGGCAAAAGAACGCTGCTGCTCGGCGCGGGCGGCGCGGCGCGGGGCGTCGCCGGCTTCATTCTCGCCGAAAAGCCCGCGGAGCTGACGATCGCGAACCGGACCCTCGCCAAAGCTGAGGCTTTGCGGGATCTGACCGGCGGCGCCGCCGCCGTTTCCTCCTACGAAGGGCTGCGGGGCCGCGGCCGCTACGACGTCGTCGTGAACGCCACTTCCCTGAGCCTGGCGGGCCGGCTGCCGGATCTCCCGGACGATCTGTACGAGGGGGCCCTGGCCTACGACCTGATGTACGGACGGACCGGCGGCACCGTGTTCACCCGCCGCGCGCTCGAGCTCGGCGCCGCGGGCGCGGCCGACGGGCTCGGCATGCTCGTCGGCCAGGCCGCCCTGAGCTTCAAGCTGTGGCGGGGCGTCGAGCCGGACGCCGGCGCGGTCCTCGCGGCGCTGCGCGACGCCCTCCGGCGCGAAGGCCGACATGGCTGAGGGCGTTTACGGACTCGAGATCCGCGTCGAGGACCGGGAACTCGCCGGGAGGTACGCGGAGGATCTCGAGCGCTGCCGCGCCCTGACCTGCTCCGCCCCGCTGTTCCTCCGGCTCGCGGACGGGACGGTCGGGCTCGGGTCGGCGGATCTGCCCCGCCAGGGCCCGGTCACGGCCGACTTCGCCGGCGGGGCCCTCGCGCGCCGGGGCCGTCCCGGCGTCTCCCGCCGGGACGAGGCGGTGGCGCGGGCGTGTTTCGGGAACCAGGCGCATCCCCTGATCTTCGACGCGACGGCCGGGCTCGGCCGGGACGCCTTCGTCTGCGCCCGTCTCGGCGCCACGGTGCGCCTGTTCGAGCGCAACCCGGCGGCGCGGCTCCTGCTCCGGAACGGCCTGGACCGGGCGCGGGCCGCCGATTCCTCCGGCTTTTTCGCGACCCGGCTGATCCTCGACGACGCCCCGACGATCGGGGACTACGCGGGGGATGCGCGCCCCGACGCCGTCTACCTCGATCCGATGTACCCCCCGCGGCGCAAAACCGCCCTGGTCAAAAAGGAAATGCGGCTGTTCCGTTTCCTGATCGGGCCCGACGCCGACCGCGGCCGGCTGCTGGAACTGGCGCGCGGGCTCGCCGTCCGCCGGGTCGTCATGAAGAATCCCAAATGGGCCCCCGCGCTCGACGAAAAAAACCGCGCGGCGGCCGTTTTTACGGAAAATCACCGTTTCGACGTCTACGGACCCGCGGGCGGGCCGGCCGGCGCGGGTTCCGTTCCGAATCTTTTTTAGGTTATGAAGCTCATAAAATCGGCACCGGACGGCGTGGCCGCGCCCGAGTCGTGCTAACATGGCAAAAGGGGCTTTGCCGCCCGAACCGGCCTCGCCGGGGAAAGGGGCGGCGGGCCGGTGTTTTGGCCACGGGGAAATCATCATTATGGAGAACCAACCAGCGGAAGACAGATCCGGGCTGAGCCGGGGCAGGGAACTGTATCGTTCCGGCAGGTACGACGAGGCGGCCGGGTGCTTCAGGGAGTGCCGCGGCGCGGATGCCGCGGAGGCCATGTTTTTCCTCGGCAGCATGATTCTGGATCACAACGTTTCCCCGGCGGCGGGGGAGGACGGGGGCGAGCTCCTCAAAAAGAGCGCGGAGCTCGGCTTCCTGCCGGCGCGCTACCGGAGCGGCGGCTTTTTCGCGGGCGCGTCCGCCCCGGCGCCCGGCGGGGACGGCGCCGCGGGCGAAACCCCGGAGGCGGAGGCCCCGGAGGCCGGCGCGGACCGCGGCGGGCCCGACCGGTATTACGCCGGCCAGGGTTCCGCCGGCGCGATGTACGCGCACGGCATGGCGTGCCTGGGGCGCGGCGGCCCGGACGCCGGGGAGGGCGCCTTCTGGCTCGAAAGGGCCGCGCGCCAGGGCCACCCGCTCGCCCAGTACGAGCTCGGCCGGCTGTGCCTCCGGGAGAAGGGCGCGGCCCGGGACGAGCTGTCGGCCGTGCTGTGGCTCGGGCGGGCCATGGACCGGGGCGTGTACGGGGCCTACTGCAGCCTCGCCGGCGTGTACACCGACAAGAAGAGCCGGTTCTACGCGCCCCGCGAGGGGGTGAAACTCCTCGACCGGGTCAAGGAACTGTGCCCCGAGGCGTACATGATGCTGGCCCGGATCTACCTCCGCGGCGAGATCGTGGAACGCGACATGGACAAGGCCCGCGATTATCTCGGCCGGGCCCGGGCGGCGGGCGTGCCGGAGTCGTACGTGGAGATCGCGAGGCTCCTCATGAACGAGCGGAAGCCCCTGGAGGCGCTGCCCCTGCTCAGGCACGCGGCGGAGCGCGGGGACGGCGAGGCCGTCTATCTCCTCGGGGTCATATACGAAAAACTGAGCGCCGCCGACCAGCCCGCGGATCCGGCCGAAGCCGGGGAACGGAAGGAAGAGCCGGCTCCGGACGGGGAAGCCGCCGGGCCGGAAGGCAGCCCGGAGGATCTGGCGCGCAAGGCGCTGGATCTGTACCGCGAGGCGGCCGAGCTCGGCCACGCCGAGGCGCAGTACACCCTCGGGGGCATCTACGCGCGCGAGGGCGACGCGGACGCCGCCGGCGAATGGTACCGGAAAGCCGCCGAGCAGGAGCACGCCGGGGCGATGTACGAGTACGGGTGCCTCCTGAAAAAGCGGGCCGACGAGGAGGCCGCGGGCCGCGCCCCGGAAGCGGCGGGAGCCCCCGCGGCGGGCGGCGCGCCGGCGGCCGCGGCCCCGGAGAACGGCGGGGAGCCGAAGGAAAACGGCGGCGACCCGAAGTACCGCGAGGCGTTCGAGTACCTGATGAAGGCTTCGCTCGGGGGCGATTCGCGGGCCCAGTACATGGTCTCGCAGATGTACGCGAGCGGCGAGGGGACCAAGCAGGACTTCGCCAAATCCGCCGACTGGTCGGAAAAGGCGGCGAACCGGGGGAACATGGAAGCCCGCATGCACATGGCGGAGATTTACGACAAGGGCAACGTCCCCGCGGTGAACCTGCAGAAGTCGGCGGAGTGGTACCGGCAGGCCTCCGAGAGCGGCAACGAGGCGGCTTCCTACCGGCTCGGCAAAATGTACTCGGAAGGCCGCGGGGTGGAAAAGGACCCGAAAAAGGCGTACCGGCTCTACGCCCGGGCCGCGGAGAGCGGCTACCTGCCGGCCCTCGAGGATCTGGCGTCCTGCTACATGAACGGGACCGGCTGCGACAAAAACGAGAAACTGGCCGAAAAGCACCTGCTGAAGGCCGCGGCCCTCGGCAGCGGCAGGGCGGTGGATCTGCTCGCCTCGCTGTACCTGTCGCCGGACAGCGCGGTGTACAGCATCGCGAAGGCGCTCGAGTTCCTGAAAAAGGGCGTCGGGCTCGGCCACAGCCGCAGCATGCTGGTCCTGAGCCGGCTGTACCTGCAGGAGGACGGCCCCGCCCGGGATCCCGAGGCCGGCCTCGGGCTGCTTAAGAAACTCGCGGACGGCGGCAGCCGGGAGGCCCTCTACGAGCTCGGCATGATTTACCTGGAGGGCAAATTCGCGGAGCGGGACTTCCGCAAGGCGCTGACCCATTTCAAGGCCTCGGCCGACAAAAATTACCTGAAGTCGCTCTACATGATGGGCGTGTGCTGCTACAAGGGCATCGGCATCGTTTCGAAGCCCTGGGAGGCCCTCGAGTATTTCAGGAAGGCGGGCGAGCTCGGCTACCAGAAGGCCTATTACGCCCTGGGCCGGATGTACGAGAAGGGGATCGGCTGCGCGTGCGATCCCGACGAGGCGGCGCACTACTACCGCATCCTGGTCAACGACAACTGCGGCCGGGCCTATCTGCTGCTCGCCAACATGTACCTGCGGGAGGATTCGAACTCGCGGATCAACTACGACGAGGCCGAGAAGTGGCTGTACATCGGGGCGAAGAAAAACATCCCTGAGTGCGCCTACCGGCTCGGCATCCTGCACATCGAGGAGAAGCTGAGGAACAGCTCCGCCGAATACGGGCTGAAGCTGGTCAACGAGGCCGCGGACCGCGGCTATCCCGAGGCGCTCTACTATCTCGCCTGCATGTACATCGACGGCAAATACTACAGGAACGATTACGGCCGGGCCCTGGGCTACCTGCAGCGCGCGGCGGAGAAGTACCACCTCAAATCCGCGACTAAACTGGGGATCCTGTACCGGTACGGGCTGGGCTGCGAGATCAATTACTCCCGGGCGGCCGAACTGCTGCTGACGGCGGCCAAGTGCGGCGACTGCGCCGCGCAGCTCGAGCTCGCCAAGATGTACCGGGACGGGCTCGGGGTCGGAAAAAGCGTCGTCGACGCCTACGTGTGGACGCTCGTCTGCCTGTCGCTGGACAGCGCCTTCAGGGAAGCCGCCAACTTCAAGGTCAGCCTCCTGTCCCTGATGAACCCGCGCGATCTGAAGAACAGCCAGGCCATGGCCGTCAAATACCTCGCCATGCTCGGCGACGCCGGCGCGGAAGACGACGTGCTCATGGATCTTTAGGCAGTTCCCCCGGCGGGGCCGGGCCCCGCCTCGTAAAGACGACAGGCCGTCTGTCCCGCCGTCATCTCCCTGAGCGGCCTGAAGCGGCCCGGCGGGACCGGGGCGCTTTCCTTTTCGTGCTCGAGGTACAGCAGGGTCCCGGCCGGGGCGATCGCGGGGGTCAGGAGCGGGAGGCACTCCTCCAGGAGGCCGGTCCGGAACGGGGGATCCAGGAAGATAACGTCGAAAGGCTCGCGGCGGCTTCTCAGGAACGCGCGCGCGTCGGTCGCGATTACGTTCACGTTGGCGCAGCCGAGCGCGGCGGCGCCGGCCCTGAGCCGGGCGCACACCGCCGGGTTCAGCTCGAGCATGGTCACCTCCAGGGCGCCCCGCGACTGGGCCTCGAACCCGAGCGATCCCGCCCCGGCGAAGGCGTCGAGGACCTTTTTCCCCCGGATCCGGAACATGAGCCAGTTGAAAAGCGTCTCCCTGACCCGGTCCGAGGTGGGCCGCAGGCCGGGGACGTCCGGGACGGGCAGTCTCCGCCCCCGGTGCGCTCCCGCGATGATTCTGACCGTCCCGCCCGGGGCGGGGCTCTTTCGGTTTTTGCTCATGGCTCCTCGCGTCCCCGCCGGCGCGCCTCCCGCCGGCACGGCCGCAATATAGCAGTCTTCCCCCGGCCCGGTCAAGCTCCGGGCGCGCGGTTCTACCGGCAAAAAGGATAAACCTGTGTATTTTGAAACCCGATTCCGCTAAAATGATAATGTTTTCGCGGGCGCGGCGGCGATCCGCGCCCGGTTTTTAGCGGGCGCGCGGCCGGCGGATCCGCGCCGCGATCCGTTGACTATTCACAACCATTCACAAAAGACAAGTGACAGATTATGGCAAACAAAGGCTGGTTCCCCTGGTTCGGCCGCGACGGTGAGCCCGGGGCCCCGGAGGACGGGGCCGGCGCGGACGCGCCCGGAGAGGAAGACGGCGCCGGGAGCGCCGGCGCGGCGGCGACCGCGGGGGAAAACGCCCCCGCCGCCGCGGACGGCGGGGCGGAAAGCGCGGGAGCCGGGCGGGAGGAACCCGTTCCGGACGGCGCGGACGCGGCGGACGGCGGGGCCGCGGAACCCGCGGGCGCGCCTGAGGAGGACCGGCCCGGGTTCTTCCGGCGCCTGTTCGGCGGGCTGACCCGCACCCGGGAGAACCTCGGGCTCGGGATCAGGGCGCTGTTCAAGGGCCGGAAAATCGACGACGATCTCTTCGAGGAACTGGAGACGAAATTAATCACGGCCGACGTCGGCGTCGAAACCGCCGGCAGGCTGATCGGCAAGCTGACCAAAGAAGCGTCGCTGCGCGAGCTCCGGGACGCCGAGAGCCTCACGGACCGGCTGAGCGCCGAGCTCCGGGACATCCTGCTCCGGGTCTCCCGGCCCCTCGCGCCGGATCCCGCGAAAAAGCCGTTCGTCATCCTCATGGTCGGCGTGAACGGCGCCGGCAAGACCACCACGATCGGCAAGCTGGCGAAGCGGTTCGAGGCCCGGGGCCTGAAGGTCATGCTCGCGGCCGGCGACACCTTCAGGGCGGCCGCCGTGGAGCAGCTGCGGGTCTGGGGCCGGCGGAACAACGTGCCGGTCGTGGCGCAGGACGAGGGAGCCGACAGCGCTTCGGTAATCTACGACGCCCTGGCGAGCGCCCGCGCGCGGGGCGCCGACGTGCTGATCGCCGACACGGCGGGCCGCCTGCAGAACAAGACCAACCTGATGAACGAGCTGCGGAAGATCGTCCGGGTGATGCGCAAGCTCGATCCGACCGCGCCGCACGAGGTGATGCTGACGCTCGACGCCGGCACCGGGCAGAACGCCGTGAGCCAGGCGAAGCTGTTCGGCGAGGCGGTTCCCGTGACCGGCATAACCCTGACCAAACTCGACGGCACGGCCAAGGGCGGGGTCATCTTCAACATCGCCGACCGGTTCGGCATCCCCATCCGCTACATCGGCATCGGCGAGGGGATCGACGATCTGAGGGAGTTCGACGCCGAAGATTTCGTGCGGGCCCTCTTCGGGGACGGGTGACGGAAGGAGCGACCGCGATGACCGCCATGATCGAATTCAAGTCCGTCAGCAAGATATACGGCCAGGGGCGCAAGGCGCTGCAGAACATCAGCTTCGCGGTGGACGCCGGGGAATTCGTCTACCTGACGGGCCATTCCGGCGCCGGCAAGACCACCGTGCTGCACCTGATCGCCCTGATCGAAAAAGTCAGCATGGGGAACATCCTGTTCAACGGGGCCGACGTCACGGACATGCCCGCCAAAGAGGTGCCCTTTTACCGCCGGCGGGTGGGGATGATCTTCCAGGACCACCACCTGATGATGAACCGCACGGTGGCGGAGAACGTGGCCCTGCCCCTGCGCATCCGGAACGCCGATCCCGCCGAGACCGCGGCGCGGGTCCGGGAGGCGCTCGGCCGGGTCGGGCTGTTCAACCGGGAAGACGATTATCCCGCGTTCCTGAGCGCCGGGGAGCAGCAGCGGGTGGGCATCGCCAGGGCTCTGGCCGCCAGGCCCGACATCCTGCTCGCGGACGAGCCGACGGGGAACCTGGACAAAAAGCTGTCCCTGGACATTCTGGAACTGTTCGCGGGCCTGAACGCGGACGGCGCCACCGTCATCATGGCGAGCCACGACATGGATCTGCTCGCGACGATACCGCGGCGGCTGATCGAGGTCAGGCAGGGGCGCCTCGTGTACGACGGGGCTTTCGCCCGGGACGGGGCCGGCGGGCGGTGACGGCGGGGAAGACGAGATATGAGCGGCAGTTTTTTTAATCTTCTGGGGAGAAACGTCCGGGACATCGCCTACACCTACAACGCCATGGTGCGGGTGAATTTCGGGAGCACCCTGCTCACCATCGCGGCCATCGCGGCCACCCTGACCATTCCCTGCCTGTTTTACATCTTCCTGCAGACTTTCCGGGCGAACACCACCGACATGGCCATGGGGCGCGGCATAACCGTGTACCTGAAAAGCGAGCTGGATCCCGCGGAGGCCGCCCGGATCCGGAACGATCTCCTCAGGGATCCCCTGATCAGGGAGGCCGTGCTGATTACCAAGAGCGAGGGGCTCAAATCCTTTTCGGCCGCGCTCGGCATCGACGAGAAGGAGGCCCTCGCCGACGAGGTGAACCCGCTGCCGCACGCCGTCGTGCTCGTGCCGTCCGACGCGGCGGAGCGCGACGGGCGCGGGCTCGAGGTCCTGGCGAAGCGCCTGAGGCTCGACAAAAACGTGGAGACGGTCCGCATGGACCGGGACTGGCTCCGGAAGGTCCGCTCCGTGGCGGACGCGCTCCGCTTCGTGACGGCCGCGGTCTCCGCCGCGCTGCTCTTTTCCCTGGCGCTGACCGTCATCAGCTCCGTCTCGGGGCGGGTGCTGTTCCACCGCGAGGAAATCGAGGTCATGAAACTCGTCGGGGCGACGGACAACTACATCGTGGTCCCCTACATGTACCTCGGCATGTGGCTCGGCCTGCTCGGGTGCCTGGGCGCGCTGTGGCTTGGCACGATCGTGGTTTTCGCGACGGAGAAGTACCTCGCCGGGATAGCCGCCGAGTACGACATGCGCCTGACCGTGACCGGGCTGAGCGGGACCGAGCTCTGCGTCGTCCTGCTGTTCGTGGTGTCCCTGTGCATGATCACGGCGTTTTTCGCGGCCAAAAGCGGCATCGCGAAGATCAGGGCGCAGTAGGGGAATTTTTCTCTCCGGGGAAACAGCCGGGCCCGGCCCGGCGTTTTCCCGGAGAATTTTATATATATTTATGCTATATATGGATAAATATATAATAAAATGCTATTATATTGTTATAGGTGGGAATGAGACGAATGCGCGGGTCGGAGCCGTCGCGGACGAAATCTTCAAATAATTCACAAATTTCCGCCGAAATGATCTATCATATAGGCGGTTAGTGTGATACCCGTCACGGTATCGCCGGGACGCGCCCGCGGGGCGCGCCGGAAAGGTAACAGGGAAGGAATAACGGCAATGTATCGGAATCAGGAATCTTTGATGCTTGTTCCCAGCAGCAACATCGAAGGATATATCCGGGCGGTGAGCGCCATTCCTTTGCTTACCGCCCGCGAGGAGCACGATCTGGCGGTCGACTTCCGCGCGAACGGCAACATCGAGGCGGCCCGCAAGCTGGTGCTCGCCCATCTCAGGTTCGTCGTGAGCATCGCCCGGGGCTACATCGGCTACGGGCTGCCGCTCGCGGACCTCATCCAGGAGGGCTCCGTGGGGCTGATGAAGGCGGTCAAGCGTTTCGACGTCTCCCAGGGAGTCAGGCTGGCGGCCTTCGCCGTGCACTGGATCAAGGCGGAGATCCACGATTACGTGATCAGGAACTGGCGCCTCGTCAAGGTGGCCACCACCAAAGCCCAGCGGAAGCTGTTCTTCAAACTGCGCCAGGCCACGAAGAAAACCGTGGGCTGGCTGAGCATGAGCGATGCCGAAAGGGTGGCCCGCGAGCTGGGCGTCAAGGCCGCGGACGTGAACGAAATGGAGCTGCGCCTGAACTCGAACGACGTGTCGTACGACGGGAGCGCGCCCGACGCCGAGGACGAGAACGTCCCCGCCAACTATCTGGTCGACCGCACGTCGGATTTCAGCCGCAGGTATGAGAACGCCGACGACGGCCGGGCGAAGCTGCTGGTGCTGAACCGGGTGCTCGGCAAGCTCGACGACCGGTCCTACCGCATCATCAAAAGGCGCTGGCTCGACGACGACAAGGCCACGCTGAGCGACCTCGCCGCCGAACTGGGCGTTTCCCTCGAAAGGGTCCGGCAGCTGGAGAAGGCCGCCATGAACAGGATAAAGGCGGCCATGGATCCGGTCGCGCCGGAGGGCGCCGCCGCGGACTGAGCCGCGGGAGCCCCCGGACCGGGAAAAACCGGGCCCGAATCCGCCGCGGCGGGTTCGGGCCCTTTCGTTTCTATTCGCCGGGTTCCCCGTCCGCGTTCTCGAAATGCCTGATCACCGAGTTGTACACGTGCGACGAGATGTTCCTGATGGTGCGGAGCTGCCTGATCTTGGCCTGATCGCCGAATTCGCGGCACAGCTCCGCGACGTCGTCCTTGTATTTCGCGACGGATTCGGCGCGGATGAACAGCGCGAGGAATACGTCGGCCCAGAGATTGTCGGGAGTGCTGTAGTTCACCGGCCGGTCGAGCAGCACCAGCACGGCCGTTTCCCGGCACTCGGCGGGGACGAGCGCGTGGGGCATCACGAAACCGTTGGCTATGTAGGTGCTGCCGAGATTTTCCCGCTCGTTGAGCAGCTTGAGGAGTTCGGGCGCGGACAGCCCCGTTTTTTTGCCCGCCGCGTCCGCGATGACTTCGTAGGTTTTTTTCTTGCTGAAACAAAGGACAGGGCTTAGCACGCTGTCCTTTTCCAGTAGTGTTCCGATAATGTTGGGCATCGGCTATTTGGGCAGCTTTTCCTTGTATTTGACCAGCTGGCGCTCGAGCTTGTCGGCGAGAACGTCGATGGAGGCGTACATCGATTCCGCCGTCGATTCGGCGTAGAGATCGTTGCCGGTGACGTTTACTTTGGCGGTCGCCTTGTGAAGCTGCTGGTTTTCGATGCTGAGGGTCACGTGAATGGATTTGACGTAGTCTTCGAGCCGTTTGAGATGATCCATTTTGGTAAGAACGTAATCGCGAAGAGATTCGGTCACCTCGATGTGGTGGCCGACGATAGTAATCTGCATAGGCATACTCCTTAACGATAGGATGATTACATTTAAAATAAAGGCGCAAGCCGTTCCCGCCGGCGTTTTTTACGGGAATCCGCGGCGTTCCGGCCGCGCGCGGCCCGCGGGGGGAGAGCCCGGTCCGGCCCTCCGCCTGATCTAATTCTATATTCCGCCCTGATTAATATCCACCGCGAAACCTTAGAATAGTGACTGGAGACGAGGTTTTGGCGCCGGCCCGCCGGCGCCGGCGGGCCCCGTCCGGACGCCTCCCGGGCGGGCGTCAGATGGATTTGCGCAGGTTCGACGGCGGGATGTTCAGCGCTTCGCGGTACTTGGCGATCGTCCGCCGGGCCACGACGATCCCGCTTTCCGCCAGGATCCGGGACAGCCGGCTGTCCGAAAGGGGCTTTTGGGCGTTCTCCGCGCCGATGAGCTCCTTGATCTTGGCCCGGATGGCCGTCGACGACAGCTCGTCCCCGCTGTCGGAGCTGACGTGGCTGCTGAAGAAATATTTCAGCTCGAAGGTGCCCCGCGGGGTGAGGATGTATTTTTCCGTGGTCACCCGGGAGATGGTGGACTCGTGGAAGCCGGTTTCGGCGGCGATGTCGTTGAGGACCAGGGGCCGCATGAACTGGGCGCCGCGCTCGAAGAAGTCCTGCTGGTGCTCCACGATGCAGGAAGCCACTTTGAAGAGCGTTTCGTTTCTTTTCCGGACGCTCTGGAGGAATGAGCTGGCCTCCTGGATGTGCGTCTTGATGTAGCTCGATTCGCGCGGGGTCCGGACGGAGCTGCACAGCTCGCAGTATTTTTCGTTGAGGCGGATCTTGGGGACGGCGCTCGGGTTCAGCTCCGCGATCCACCTGCCGCCGCGCTTGCGCGCGGCGACGTCGGGAATGATGTACTCGCTTTTTTCCTGGGGGATGCAGTTGCCCGGCCGCGGCTCGAGGCCGGTGATGACCTTGACCGCCTCCCGGAGGAGGCCCGCGTCCCGGTCCTTGAGCTCGAGGTTCCGCGCCAGGGCGCGGAAGTCCTTCTTCCCGAGCAGTTCGAGATGATCCGCGATGATTTTCCGGGCCAGGACGACGGCGGGGTCCGCCGCGTCGAACTGCTCGAGCTGCAGGAGCAGGGACTCCCGGACCGACCGCGAGGCTATGCCGGGGGGATCGAAGCGCTGCACCGTTTTGAGGACCCGCTCCACGTCCGCTTCGGAGGCTGCCGGCAGATCCCCGCGGACCGCGAGGAGGATGTCCCCGGTCGTTTCGGTCAGGTAGCCCGATTCATTGACGCCGTCGATCACCGCCTCGGCGATCAGCCGGTCGGCGTCGGGCATGGGGGTCAGGTTAAGCTGCCACTTGAGGTAATCGGCGAGCCCCCGGGGCGCCGCGCCCTGAAAATCGCCGATGTCCTCGCCGCGGACGCCGTTCCCCCGCGGGGTGCGCCCGGTTCCGCCGTTGTCCTGCCAGTACTCGACCTCGTCGTTCTGGATGTTGGCGCTTTCGTGGGAAATGCTGCCGTCGCGGGAGTTCTCCCCGCCGAGCGCGGCGTACCCGCCGTCGCTGTCGCCGCCCGCGTACGGGGCGTTGTCGAGGGACAGGGTCGTGTCGTCGTTGAAGGGGGAGATGTCTTCGGGGCTGACTTCCCGGCTGTACTCGCTCTCGCTGATGGCCTCGAGCGATGTGGTGATGCCGGCGTCGCCGTCGCTTTCGTCGGCTTCGAGAAAGGGGTTCTTGTCGAGGTTATTCTGAATTTCCTGCCGCAGCTCGGCCGCGGACAGCTGCAGCAGCCGGATGGCCTGCTGCAGCTGCGGCGTCATGGTCAGGGTCTGCACCCCGGTTTGGCGTAAATTCAGGCCGGTCTTCATAAATAACCTTCAAAGCCGGCGTTTGCGCCGGCGGGCGTAACCTTATGTAATTTTTGTCGTTAAATAATCCGGCCGGCGCGGGGGTTACGCCCGCGCCCGCGTCAGATGGTGAAGTCTTTGCCGAGGTACACCTGCTTGACGGTCTCGTTCCTGAGAATGTCCTCGGGCGCGCCGGCGGCGATGATGTTGCCCTGGTTCACGATATAGGCCCGCGCGCACACGTCCAGCGTCTCGCGGACGTTGTGGTCGGTAATCAGCACCCCGATGCCCTTGCCCCGGAGCTGTTCGATGATGCCTTTGATTTCCCCGACGCTTATCGGATCCACCCCGGCGAAGGGCTCGTCGAGCAGGATGAACTGCGGGTCGGAGGCCAGCGCCCGCGCTATTTCCACGCGTCTTCTCTCGCCGCCGGACAGGCTCATGCCCAGGCTGTCCGCGATGTGCTCGATGCGGAACTCGGCGAGCAGCTGCTCCATGCGGGCGAGGCGCCGGTTTTTCGCGGGGATTTTTTTGTTGAGCTCCAGCGCCCCCATAAGATTTTCCCGGACGGTCAGCCGCCGCCAGATCGACGCTTCCTGGGGCAGGTAGCCGAGCCCGTAGGCCGCTCTTTTGTCCATGGGCTTGTGGGTGATTTCCTGATCGTCGATGAACACGTGGCCGTCGTCGGCCTTGAGGATGCCGACGATCATGTAGAAGGACGTGGTCTTGCCGGCGCCGTTGGGGCCGAGGAGGCCCACGGTCTCGCCCCGGCTTACCTTGAGGGATACGTCGTTGACCACGACCCGGGCTTTGAATTGCTTGAACAGGTGTTCCGCTCTCAGTTCGCTCATGTGCCTTTCTCCGGTTCCCGCTAACGCTTGTTCCGGGAACCTTTGCTTTCGTCGATCTGACGCTTCAGTTCCTCGGGGATGAACACCGTGGTCACCCGGCCGCTTTTGCCCTCCTTGGTTTCGCTGCCCGTGGCTTCCATCCTTTCCTTGGCGATGTTGTAGGTGATGGTGTCGCCGGCGATTTTCGAGTGTCCCTGCTCAATCGAGGCGCCGTCCCTGAGCTCCACGGTCTGGGCGCCCGGGTAGTAGGCGATGGCGCGGCCCTCGGCGCGGACGGGCTTGCCGTTGTCGAGGATCTGGAAAAACGTGGCCGGGGCGCCGGTGGCCGTGGCGCTTTTAATCTGCCCCTCGGGCGTTCTGAGGATTTCGACCCGGTCGGCGGTGATCTTGATGGTGCCCTGCCGGATGATCACGTCTTCGGTGAAGGTTATCCTGTTGCTTTCGAGCTCGGCCGTCTGCCTGCCCGAGTCTACGCTGATGGGCTCTTTGAAATCGCTCTGCTTCGCGAGGGCCGCGGCCGGCGCGAGCAGCGCGGCCGCCAGAACCGCGGCGAGCAGTCTATTTGGCGAAAGTGGAGCCGAAATATGTCGCATGGCAATCCTCTGAAAGTTCAAAATATTTCGAAGCCAGCCGGCCGGTGAGATTTTTGCCGCTGTTGGTGAAATGATCCCCGCTGATGGTCACGACCTCCGGGGTCCTGATTTCCTCCGCGCCCAGATCTATTTCGAGGTATGAGGTTTTTATCTCCCGGACGGGCGATTCGCCGCCGCCGGCCGAAGAGGCCACCACGCCGCCCTTAAGGAAGATGGTGTCCGAGCCGGCCATGGTTCCCCGGTCGGCCTTGATCATCCAGACGTTCCGGTTGTTCACGCGGGCGGCTTCCTTGTTGTTGGGGTCCAGGGCGGGAACGTACGTCACCGTGGGCATGGTGAAGACCGTCTTGTCGGAGTTCTGGAAATACTCCGCCTCGCCGGCCGCGACGGTTCCGTACAGGACGCCGTCCGGGTTGAAATGCTTGGTGGTGACGTTGCGCGCGTAAAACACCGGGGTCGTCTCGCTCACGTCCGCGCGCTCCTGCCGGTCCCGCGTGTCGGCCCAGTCGTAGAAGAAATACGAGCACGCCGCGAGGACGGCGAAAGGCAGGATCCGGATTATCAGTCTCATCATGGCTATACGCTCGCCCCCACGGCGCCGAGGGCGCCCCGCGCCGCGAGAATGAGATCGCACACTTCCCTGACGGCGCCGTCGCCGCCGCGGAGCCGGCACACGTAATCCGCTATGGCGCGCACGGTGGGGTGGGCGTCGGCGGGACAGAAGGCCAGCCCGCAGCGGGCGAACACGGTAACGTCGATCACGTCGTCGCCGATGTAGGCCACCTCTTCCCGGGCGAGGCCCGCGGCGTTCATGATTTCCGCGAGAACGGCGGTTTTGTCTTCCGCCCCCTGGCGGATGTACCGGGCCCCGAGCGACTTCAGGCGGTTCTCGACGATCGCGGACTTCCGGCCGGTGATGACCCCGAAATCCACGCCGCGCTTCTGCACGGCCACGATGCCGAAGCCGTCTTTAGCGTTGAAATTCTTGATTTCCTCGCCGCTGTTCGACAGATAGATCCGGCCGTCGGAGAGCACTCCGTCGACGTCGCTGAGCAGCAGTCTGATCTTCCCGACGCGCCGCATCAGCTCCGCCGGGACCGGTCCGTAGGGGGTCGGGCAGGTGAGGGCCGCTATGTCATCCATTTTTTCTTCGCAAGTCCGATCGTATACTTATTATCCGCGTTCCGGCCGCGCCGGGCGCTTTTACGCATATTGTAGCAAAATTATCGGGCCTTGGGGGCGCGGGGCGGGGTTTTTTACCGCCCCTCCCCGAGCTCGCGCAGCCGCCCGGCGAGCTGTTCGGCCGCCTTGTCCCGGTTCTTGTACCATTCGCAGCTCCACACCCGGACGATGTTCCAGCCGAGCTGGCGGAGCGCCGCCGGCTGGCCGCCGGTTTTGTCCGCGATCATGCAGTCGGAGCCGAAACCCCGGCCGTCGGTCAGGACGCAGGCCAGGTAAACGTCCGGCCGCCGCGGATCCCGGACCGCGAGATCGATTTTGAACCGCGAGGCGCCGACGTTCGCGTCGCACTCGTAGCCCGCCTTCCCGAGCGCGGCGGCGATTTCCGCCGTCAGGGCGTCCGCCCGGGCCGGGCCGGCGCCCTTCCCGGCCGGCAGGACCCCGCCGCCCTTCTTGGCGTACGCGAGGAAGGCCTTGAGGTCTTTCACGCCCTGCGGGGAAACGTCCGAGACGTGCATGGCGTCGGGCTCGAGCGACGAGAAGATCACCATCCGTTTCTTCGAGCGGGTGACGGCGACGTTGAGGCGCCTTTCCCCGCCGGCCCGGTTGAGGGGCCCGAAGTTCAGCGTGACCCGCCCGGTCTTGTCGGGGCCGAAGCCGATGGAGAACAGCATGACGTCCCGCTCGTCGCCCTGGACGTTTTCGAGGTTCTTGACGAACAGCGGCTCCGGAAGCTTGCGGGAGGCGTCCTCGAGTTCGGGGCGATCCCGGAAGAGCTTTTCCAGATCCTCCTCGAGCAGCGTCTGCTGCTTGGTGTTGAAGGTGAGGATGCCCACGGACGAGGACAGGTTGTCCGGATTGGCGAGATAATCGGCCAGGCAGGAGATCACCGCCGCGCTTTCCTCCTTGTTCCGGCCGCTGCCGCCGCGGTCGTAGATCCCTTTCACGGGGCGGTACTCGATCCGCGAGGCCCGGTCGTCCGGGGACGGGAAGGTGTACAGCCCGCCGCCGTAGTACAGGGCGTTGCTGAAGGAGATGAGGCTTTCGTGGGTGCTCCGGTAATGCCAGCTGAGCGTTTTGACCGGCATCCTCAGGGCGATGCAGTCGTCGAGGAGGCTTTCGAGATCGGCGGTCTCGTCTTCCTCGTCGTTCTGCTTCGCGGAGAAGAAATCGGTCGGGGGCATCTGCTTGGAGTCGCCCGCGACGATGACCTGCTTACCCCGGCCGATCGCCCCGGCGGCCTCGGAGGTGGGCAGCTGCGAGGCCTCGTCGAAGATCACCAGGTCGAAGACGTACTTGTCGGGCGACAGGTACTGCGCGGCCGACAGGGGGCTCATGAGCATGCACGGGCACATCTCGCGCAGCAGCCCGGAGATGTTGTCGAAGATGCCGCGGATGCTCTGCTTGCGTCCTTTGCTCTTGACGGCCTTGATGAGGTACGTCTGCTCCGCGGCGAGGTCGGGCCGGTTCTGCGCGATGCTCCGGAGGCTCGCGAGCAGGTAGGCCGCGCTCCGTTTGCACAGCTCGCGGAATTTTTCGTTGTTCTCGTTGAAGCGGAGCATGCGGTCCTCGAAGAGGATGCCCCGGAACGAGCCGAGGGCCGGCTCCCGGGCGATGAAGTAATCGCACATCGAGCGCGCGAAGATTCGGGCGGCCGCGTCCTCGCCGATTTTGGCGGAGACCAGGCCGAGGCGCAGTTTGCGGGCGAGATCGGCGAAGCCGCACGCGGCGAGGGCGTCGAGCCGCGAGCTTATCGCCTCCCATTCGGGCAGGTCGCCGGCCGCCGCGGCCATGGCCCCCACGGCCGCGGCGCGCTCGTCCAGGGACTCGGGGAGCTCGGCGGGATCCGTCCGGAAAAATTCCTCCGCGGCGGCGGACAGGGCCGCGAATTTTTCGGTTTTCGCGAGGCAGTCCGCGGCCAGGGTCCTGAGCGCGGCCAGGCCCGCCGCGGGGTCGCGCAGCGCCTCGCGGGCGCCCGCGAGCACGGCGGCTCCGGGAACCGCGGCCTCGGCGGCCCGGGCCGCCTCGAGGAATTTAAGGGTCACGCCGATCCGCCCGGACGCCGCGTCCGGGGACGCGCGCAGCTCGGCGCCCAGCTCCGGGTTGAGCTTTTCCACGCGGGCGACGTCGCTTTCGATGCCGGCGAGGAGGTTCTTGAATTCCTCGGCCTTGCGCGCGAGATCGGGGAAGTTCTCGGGAGTGACCGTGACCGCCGCCCCGAGCGCGTTCTGCAGGGTCTTGACGGCGCCGCCGTGGGACAGCTTGCGGAACAGGACGAACTTCCGGTCGTCGAGCTCCCATTTCTTAAGCAGGGCGTGCACGTCCAGATCCTTTAAGTCCGCGGCGTTCTCCCCGAGCTCCGCCGCGAGTTCCGCCCGCCGGGCGGTCTTTTGCCGCAGGGCGCCGAGGACCTCCGTTTCCCCGGACAGGGCCCCCGAGGCGATCAGGGCCGCGTCGAGGTTCTCCGCGCCGGCGGCCCGGCAGAGATCCGCGAGGGCCTTAAGCCCCGGACCCGCGGTCACTTTGCCGGCGTCGAAACCGAGTTTGGCGCCGAGCGCCGCCAGGGCGTCCCGGCAGGCGCCGGCCGCGCCCGCGTATTCCTTGAGATCCTCGGGCGCCGCCCCGCCCGCGCCGGCGGGATGCGCGAAGCGCAGGGGGTATTCGGACAGCAGCCGCCGGTTCTCGGACAGCACGGCGATTTCCCGCAGGGCGAGGCCGGCCGTTTTGAGCTTTTCCTCGGTCATCCCTTCCGCGGCGCCGGCGTCCGCGGCCAGATCCCGGAGCTCCGCGTCCGCGGAGGCGCACAGGCACATCGCGTCGTACACGCTGAGACCCGCCAGCCTTTTTTCGTGCATGGCGGCGATCTGCCCGGCGATTTCCTCGCGCTGGGCGTTCAGCTCCGCGCAGATTTTCGCCGATTCCTCGAGCGGGCTGGCCGAATCCGCGGCGACGGCCGCGTCGAGCCGTTCGAGCACGGCCGTCTTCTTGACCTTGTTCGAGTGCAGTTCCAGGCAGAAGGGATCGAGGCCGATTTTGGCGAGGCGCTGCTGCACGACGCTGAGGGCGGCCATCTTTTCGGCCACGAACAGCACTTTCTTCTTGTGGGCGAGCGCGTTCACGATGATGTTGGTGATGGTCTGGGACTTGCCGGTGCCGGGAGGGCCCTGCAGGACGAAACTCTCCCCGGCGTCGGACATGAGCAGGGCGTCCATCTGGCTGGTGTCGGCCATGATGGGCTGGCAGAGCCTGCCGTAGGAGAAGCGCCCGTCCACGGACCGTTCCCCGTCCGCGCCGTCCCCGCTCCCGGAAGCCGCGGCGGCCCCGGCCTCGCCGCGGCACAGCGCCGCGAACACGGGGCTTCGGCTCAGGATGTCCGCGTTCGACGTCAGGTCCTTCCACATGACGAACTTGCTGAAGGAGAAGTTGCCGATGACCGAGGTCTCGAGCACCTCCCAGTTCGGCATGTCTTTGACGGCGTTCCGCACGGTCGCGAGGATGAGGTTCACGTCGACGCCCTTCTCGTCGTGCGGCAGGGGATCCAGCCCGGTGATTTCAATCCGGAAAAACTGCCGCAGCATCTCGAGCAGGGAGAAGTTGACGATGCTTTCCTCGTCTTTCCCGGACAGCGTGAAGGGAGAGCGCACGTTTTTGCGGGACAGCTCCACCGGGATCAGGATGATCGGGGCGTATTTGGGGGTGCGGGCGGCTTCCGACTCGTACCATTTGAGCATGCCGGCGGTCAGGAAGAACGAGTTGGAGCCGTTTTCGCTGTAGGAGTTCTGCGCCTCCCGGTAAAACTTCTGGAGCAGGGAGCCGAGTTCCTCCGGGTTTTTCACGGGGCTGCGCAGCACCGCGTCCGGCTTCGCCTCCCCGCGCAGGAACTCGGCGGTCTCGGCGTCCGCCCGGTACTCGTTCGCCGCGCATTGGTCGCAGAGCTTTTCCGGGAGCGGCTCTATGACGCAGGTTCCGCCCGAGGCCAGGTTGTCCTCGAACCCGGAGAGCGAGGCGGGGATCACCGGGACGCATCCCCGCCCGTATTTCACGTTGAGCAGGCGGTTGCGCAGGCTGAGGTCGAGCAGCTTGTTTTCCCAGGACTGGAGGCGGGTGATCTTCTGGCCGTTCCGCGCGGCGATGCCGCTTTCCAGGACGTCCCCGGCCGGGGCGGCCGCGGCGGGGGCTTCGTACTCGGTTATTTTCGCCGCCGCGCCGCTCCCCTCGAGCCGCGGGAGCGGGCGGATGCCCGCGAGCCGGCACCGGCGCACGTCCGCCGCCATGACGAAGCTTTCCCCGGCGAGGGCGCGGGCGGCCTCCCCGCGGGCGGCGGCGAAGTCCCCGCCGCCCGCGGCCGCGCCCAGGCCGTCGAAGAGAACGATATCGTCGCCGGTCACGCTCTGGCGGCTGTCCGTGAGCGCGTCCGGCAGGATCCGGTCGGCGGTCCGGAATCCCGCGAGCGCCCGGCGGTCGGTGAACGCGACCACCGGATTGAGGCCGGCGCGCTCCAGAAGGGACGCGAACAGGCAGGCGGCCTCGAGGCTGTCCGCCCGCCGGGCGGCCAGGACCGCCTCCGGGGAGCGGACGCGCTGGCCGCGCTCGACGAACCCGGACGGGGCGGGGGAGCCCGCGATTTTGAGCTCCCGGACGGCCTCGAACAGCGCCTCGGCCTGCTTTTCGGCGCGGGCGGGGTCGCCGCTCCCGAAGCCGTCGAAGCCGCCTCCCGCGGACCCGGACAGGATTTTCTCCGCCCGGGCCGTTATTTCGGCGGCTCCGGGGTCGCCGGGGACGACGAAGGAGGCGATTATCTCGGGGCTGAGGGCGTAGCCGGGCCAGAAGTCGAAGGGCTGGATTTCGGCTTTCCCGGCCAGGGCGGCGATCTCTTTCCCGTCCGCCGCCAGGACCCGGAGACCGACCCCGGCCGTCTCCGCCTTCTCGGGCGGGAAGATCCTGAAGCCGTCCTCCGGCAGGGGGACGCCGGAAACGGCGGCCGCGCCGTCCGCGGCGACCGCGGCGGCGCACCGCGCGGAAACTTCCCCGGAGCCGCCGCCGGCGCGGACCTCGAGCGTGAGATCCCCCGGGCCGCCGCCCGCGACCGTTATGTTTTTCGCGAGAGGAAGCCCGCGGCGGCACAGAGCGAAGTTCAGAACGGGGGAAATTTCCGCCTCGAGTTCCGCGGCGCCCGCGGTCCGGTTCATGGTGTCCTGGTTTGTGGTTTTCATCTGTCCTGATCCCTTAAAGAAGTTCGCCGGAAAAACGTTCCGGCCGCCCGGCGGCGCCCGCCCCGGAGTTACTGACACGGCATTCTAAAAAATGAAAAATAAATTTAGGTAAACCGTCATTAATTCTTTACAATTATCCCATACGGCGGATTGGGCGTATCCGTACCGCGCGGGGAGCGGCGTTCCGGGCCCGGCCGCTTTGAAAATATTAGCACAACGCGGCGGATTATTCAGCCGGAGATTCTCCGGGAGAGGGACGCCGGGGGTTGAGAACCGGGGGCATATGGGCAATCTGATTGAAATCAAGAATCTTACCTTTTCGTACGGCGCCAGGAACATCTACAGCGATGTGACCCTGACCATACCGAAGGGGAAAATCACGGCGATCATGGGGCCGAGCGGCACGGGCAAGACCACCCTGCTCCGGCTCATCGGCGGCCAGCTGGCCCCGCAGTCCGGCACCGTCACGTACGACGGCATCGACGTCCACAGGCTCAGGCGCGCCGAGCTCTACCGCCTGCGCCGGCGCATGAGCATGCTCTTCCAGAGCGGCGCCCTGTTCACGGACATAAACGTGTACGACAACGTGGCCTATCCCCTGCGGGAGCACACCAAACTGCCCGAGGAGATCATCCGCGACATCGTGCTGATGAAGCTCGAGGCGGTGGGGCTCCGGGGCGCGGCCCGCCTGATGCCCCACGAGCTTTCGGGCGGCATGGCGCGCCGGGCGGCGCTCGCGCGCTCGATCGCCCTGGACCCGGAGCTGGTGATGTACGACGAGCCGTTCACCGGGCAGGATCCGATCACCATGGCCGTCCTGGTCAGGCTCATCAAGGTGCTCAACCGCACCCTCGGCCTGACCTCCGTGGTGGTGACCCACGACGTCGCCGAGATCCTGAGCATCGCCGACCGCGCCTATATCCTCGCCGGGGCGAAGGTCGTCGCCGAGGGCACCCCGGAGGAGCTGAGGCGTTCCCCGGATCCGCGCGTCCGGCAGTTCATAAACGGCGAGTACGACGGTCCGGTGCCGTTCAACTATCCGGCGGAAACCGGCTATTTACAGGATTTATGATGTTACTGAATATTATCCAGGGCCTCGGGCGGCGGGGCGTGCGCAGGATCTCGGCCATAGGCGCCGCGACCGTCATGCTGGGCTATTCCCTGTTCGGCAAGCCCCAGTTCCGGAAGAATTTCCCGCAGCTCATCAGGCAGATCTACGTCGTCGGGGTGCAGTCCGTCAGCATCATCGTGGTGTCGGGCCTCTTCATCGGCATGGTCCTCGGGCTGCAGGGGTTCAACATCCTCGTCGATTTCATGGCGGAGGGCGCCCTCGGGCAGATGGTGGCGCTCGCCATCATCAGGGAGCTCGGCCCCGTGGTGGCCGCGCTGCTCTTCGCCGGCCGGGCGGGCTCCGCGCTCACCGCGGAAATAGGCCTCAAGAAGGCCACCGAGCAGCTCTCGTCCATGGAGATGATGGCCGTGGACCCGCTGCGCCGGGTGATCGCCCCGCGCTTCTGGGCCGGGGTGATATCCCTGCCCCTGCTCACCGTGATCTTTACGCTCGTCGGCATCTACGGCGGCAAGCTGGTCGGGGTCGACTGGCTCGGCGTCGACGACGGCATCTTCTGGAGCGGCATGCAGAGCAACATAGATTTCTGGGACGACCTGATGATGTGCGCCATCAAGAGCGTCGTCTTCGCGGTCACGGTCACGTGGATCGCGCTTTTCAACGGATACGATCTGGTGCCGACCTCGGTGGGCATCAGCAAGGCCACCACCAGCACGGTGGTGCAGTCCTCCCTGGCTGTTCTCGGTCTTGACTTTGTTTTAACTGCCGTAATGTTTTGAGGATGGGAAATGAAGTTTAGCAAAATTGAATTTACGGTCGGCTGCTTTGTGATAGGAGCCATTTTCTGCGGCGTCATGCTCGCGCTGAACGTCGCGGGGCTGACCTTCGACTTTAAGGGCAGCACCTATAAAGTGTACGGCTATTTCGACAACGTCGGCTCCCTGAAGCTCCGGGCCCCGGTGAAGATCGGCGGGGTGCTCATCGGCAGGGTGGAGAGCATCTACGTCGACCGGGAAAAGATGACCCCGGTGGTGGTGATGGAGATCGACAAGGAGTACGACAACCTTTCGAGCGAGAGCAAAGCCGCGATTCTGACCGCGGGCCTCATCGGCGAGCAGTACGTCGGGATCACCCCGGGGTTCTACGACGAGGATCTCGGGACCACCTACCTCAAGGACGGCGACCGCATCAACGACACGGGCTCGGCGGTGGTCCTCGAGGATCTGATCGGCAAGTTCCTTTACTCCGTGAACAAGGACGGCGGGGAAAAATCCGCCGAGCCGGGAGAGTGACGCTCCCCGGGCCGCCGCGGCGCGGCGAGCGCGAAACATAACATAAACATAAAAAACAGGGAAATACAGGAGATGCAAATGCTTAAGAAGTTTTTCGCGGCGTGCGCGGCCGCGGCGCTGCTTTTTTGCGCCGCCGGCGCGGCGGCGGGGGAGCCGGTGGACTCGTCCGATCCCTACAAGATGATGCAGGTCCTCGCGGACAACACCTTCGCCGCGATCAAGGCCAACAGCGGCAAGCTCGGCGACACCGAAGTGTCGCGGGGGATCATCCGGGACGAGCTGCTGCCCTACGTGGACAACAAGTACACGGCCCTCAAGGTCATCAACCAGAACCTCAAGAACACCAACGCCGAGCAGCGCGCGCGGTTCACGGACGCCTTCACCGAGTACATCATCGCGACCTACGCCGACGCCCTCAAAAAATACACCACGCAGACCGCCTCGGTCGTTCCTCCCGGCAAAATCGCCGCCGACGAGGGATTCACCTCGATTAAGGTGCTGGTCAGGGAGGAAGGGGCCCCGGACATCGAGGTCGTTTTCAAACTGCGCAAAAACACCAAGACCGGCCTGTGGAAGATTTACGACATGGTCGCCGAGGGCATCAGCCTGCTGAGCGCGAAGCAGTCGGAGCTCGGCGGGCTCATCCGCGACAAGGGCATCGATGCGGTGACCGCGCAGCTGAACGAGCATGTCAGGGCGACGGCCAAAAAACAGGCCCCGGCCGAGCCGGATAAAAAGGACTGACGGATGATTTTGGAAGGATCTTTGGACTACGGCCGCGTGGAGCGGCTGTGGAAGAAGCGCGCCGAGATTTTTTCCGACGGCGTCGCCGACATGAGCGCGGTCGACAAAATCGACTCGGCGGGGGTGGCTTTCCTGGTGGTCTGGGCGAAGCACCGCAAGCTCACGCTCGTCAACCCGCCCGCGGAGGCGAAGAACCTGATTTCCCTGTTCAGGCTCGGCGGCATGTTCGCCGTCGAGGAAACGGCCGGCGGCAACGCCGCGGAGGAAAAGGGCTCCTGACGCCCCGCGCGGGCTTTCCGCCCGGGCCGGCGGCCCGCCCGCCGCGGCCCCGCTCATGTTGACTTGAGAGGGCGGATCTGCTATAAAAAAAGGCGCGGGCCGAACCGTCCGGGCGGGCGCGGCCCGCCCGTTTCCGCGTCCGGGGCCGTTCCGGCGGACCCGCCTTCCCTTATACCCCGTCAGGCGTGCCAGATATGCAAAAGTTTAAGATCCAGGGCGGCAATCCCCTCATCGGAGACGTGGTGATCTCCGGGGCCAAGAACGCCGCGCTCCCCATCATCCTTTCGACCATCCTAACCGACGAAAAGACCGTCCTGCGCAACGTGCCGGACCTCAGGGACGTGCGGACCGCGTTCAAGCTGCTGGAGACCGCCGGCAAAACCGTCCGGAGAATCGCCCCGGACGGCTACGAGATCGGGGGCCGGGCCGTCAACTCCGAGGCTCCGTACGACCTCGTCAAAACCATGCGGGCGTCCGTGCTGGCCCTCGGGCCCCTGACCGCGAAGAACGGCGCCGCCGACGTTTCCCTCCCGGGCGGGTGCGCCATCGGCGCGCGCCCCGTCAACCTGCACATCCAGGGCCTCCGGCAGATGGGCGCGGAGGTCTCCATCTCGGGCGGATACATCAGGGCCAGGGCTCCCGGAGGGCTTAAGGGCTGCCATATCGGCATGGACATGATCTCGGTGACCGGCACGGAAAACCTGGTGGCCGCCGCGGTTCTCGCCCGGGGCGTGACCCGCATCGGCAACGCCGCCCGGGAGCCGGAGGTGGCCGACCTCGTGAAATTCCTCAGGGTCCTCGGCGCCGACGTCGCGGGCGAGGGGACGGGCGTCATCACCGTCCGCGGCGCGGAAAAGCTGCGCGGCGGCGAGTACACGGTCCAGCCCGACCGCATCGAGACCGGGACGTTCCTGGTGGCGGCGGCCGTGAGCGGCGGCTGCGTCACCTGCCACAAGACCGATCCCGCGGCCCTGGACGCGGTGCTCGCGAAGCTCGAGGAGGCCGGAGCCCTGGTGGAGTGCGGGAAGGACACCGTCAGGCTCGACATGCGCGGCCGGACGCTGCGGCCCGTGGACATAACCACCGCCCCGTACCCCGCCTTCCCCACGGACATGCAGGCGCAGTTCACCCTGCTCAACGCCGTGGCCAAGGGCACGGGCATCGTCACCGAGACGATCTTCGAGAACAGGTTCATGCACGTGCCCGAGCTGAACCGGATGGGGGCCAACATCGAGCTGCAGGGCAACCGGGCCGTCTGCCTCGACTGCGACGGGCTCAGCGGGGCCCAGGTCATGGCCACGGATCTGCGGGCGAGCGCCTCGCTCGTCATCGCCGGCCTGATCGCCGAGGGCACGACCGTGGTGGACCGCATCTACCACATGGACCGCGGCTACGAGAAGATCGAGGAAAAGTTCCGGGCCCTGGGCGGATCCATCGAACGGATCTCCTGACGGCCGCGGGAAGCCTTTAATCCGCGCCGCCGGCCGGGCCGGCGGCGCCCGCTTTTTTACCGGAGAAAGCTGCGCATGAGTTTCAGCCTGAAAAATCACAACACCTTCGGCCTCGACGTGCGGGCGGCGCACGGGTACGTGATCGGCGATTTCGCCATGTTCGCCCCGGCGCTGGAAAAAATCGCCGGTTCGGGGCTGCCGTTCCTCGTGCTCGGCCGGGGCTCGGACGTGCTGTTCACCGAAGACTTCGGGGGCGTGGCGCTGATAAACGCCCTCAAAGGCTTCGAGTTCAACGAGGACCGGGACTTCCACTACGTGAAGATCCAGGCCGGGGAGGATTTCGACGAGGCGATCCGGACGTGCCTCGCCCGCGGGATCCGCGGCCTCGAGAACCTGGCGCTCATTCCCGGCACGGCCGGCGCGGCCCCGGTGCAGAACATCGGGGCGTACGGGGCCTCGTTCGCCGATTTCTGCCGCTACGTCGAGGTCCTGGATCTCGCGACCGGCCGCTTGGACCGGATCGGGGCCGCCGACTGCGGCTTCGGCTACCGGACCAGCATTTTCAAAAAGCCGGAGAACGCCGCGCGGTACATCATAACCGCGGTGGAGCTCAAGATCCCCAAAGCCTGGACCCCCAACCTGGGCTACGAGAGCCTCGCCGGCCTGGAGGGGGCGGAAGCCTGGGACATTTACCGCCATATCGCGGCGCTGCGCCGGGACAGACTGCCGGATCCGCGGGAGCTGGGCAACGCCGGGAGCTTCTTCAAGAATCCCGTCGTGGACGCGGCCGTTTACGACATGCTGCTCGGGACGTACCCGTCCGTCCCCGCCTATCCCGCCGGAGAGGACGGCAAAGTCAAGCTCGCCGCGGGCTGGCTCATCGACCGGGCCGGCTGCCGGGGCATGCGCGTCGGCAACGCCGGCACCAGCGCGAAGCAGGCGCTCGTCGTGGTGAACTACGGCGGCGCCGCGCCGGCGGAAATCGTGCTGGTCGCGCAGCTCGTGCGCGGCAAGGTCTTCGCGAAGTTCGGGGTCTTACTGGAGCCGGAAGTCAGGATCTACGGCAGGACGGGCGAATGCGGGTTGTAGACGTCTGCGGCGCGAAAATGTTCACCGAGGGGGAGCGGGCCGTCCTGCGGCTCCTTTCCGACGGGGAGAGCCACGGCGCGGCCGAACTGGAGGCGCTTCCCGGCGTGAGCGGGAGCGCGGCGGAAATCGCCGGCGTCCTCGCGGAAAACGGCCTGCCGGTCGACGCCGCGCCCGGCGGCGGGTACCGGCTGCGCTACGCGCCGGCGCCGTACGACCGGGAACTCCTCAAGACCCGCCCCAATCTCATTTACTTCGATTCCGTGGCGTCCACCAACCAATACCTGCTCGCGAAAAGCTTCCTCCCCGAGGGCACGGTGGTCGCGGCCGACTTCCAGACCGCGGGGCGGGGGCGCCGGGGCCGGTCCTTCGTTTCCGCCTTCGGCGCCCAGATCACGTTCAGCCACGCCGCCGTTTTCCCCGGCCTGGGCGGGGCGAGCGGGCTGAGCATAGCCGCCGGGGTCGCCGTCGCCGGGACCCTCGCGCGGGCCGGGGAAAAGAACGTCCGCCTCAAGTGGCCGAACGACGTTTACGTGGACGGGCGCAAAGCCGCCGGCATCCTCGTCGAGACCGCCGCGCGGCCCGGCGGGGTGCTCGCCGTCACGGGCGTCGGTCTCAACACCTCCGCCGAATTCGCCCGCGCCCCCGGGATCCGGGAAGCCGTCGGCCGCGAGCCGGGCTTCACGCGCGCGGCCGGCGCGGACGGCCGGGGCCGGGCCGCCCTCCTCCTCGCCCTGTGCCGGAGCCTGGACCGGACGGCGGCGGCCTTCCGGGAAAGCGGGCTCGCGGGTTTCGCGGAGCTCTTCGGCGCCCTCGACATCAGCCTGAACCGGCGGGTCGTGCTTTCGGACGGGCGGAGGCGCCTGCGCGGCACCGACCGCGGCGTGGCTTCCGACGGCTCGCTCAGGCTGGAGACGGACGACGGGGAAATCGTGCTCGTCCGCGCCGGCGACATGAGCTTAAGACCCGGCGAGGACTGACCCGGCGGGATCCCCCGGCTCTCTGCGCAGAACCTCGGCCACGGTGTGATCGCCGTTTTTGCGGACGACGAACCCGGCGTGCCGGGCGGACGGCCCGATGTGCTCCTCCAGGTTCCTGAGGTTGATGCCGAACCAGCGGCGGTCCATCTCCCGCCGCACCTCCGCGGCGGGCAGGGCCGCGAAACGCGCGAACGCCGAGCCGGGGGAGTCCCCCGCGGCCGCGACGAGCCGCGCGAACCGCGCCTCGAACCAGCGGCGGAGATCCCGGCGCCCGGCGTGCAGGTACACGGACAAATCGAGAAAATCCCGGATTTCGGGCCCGCCCGCCGGACCCGGGGCGTCGCACAGCACGTTGACTCCCTCGATGATGAGGATCCGGCAGTCTCTGAGCACCGCGGGCTCCGGCAGGACGTCGTAAAGCTCGTGCGAGTAGACGGGGTGGGCGAGGTTCTTCCCCCCGGCCCGGAAGGCGCGGAGGAAGGCGAAAAGGGCGGGGTAGTCGTAGGAAACCGGGAAGCCCTTGAGGTCCATGACGCCGGCGCGCCTGAGTGCGGCGGCGGGGTACAGGAAGCCGTCGGTGGAGAGAATTTCCGCCCCGGCGCCGGGCAGCGCCCTTTCCAGCGCTTTTTTGAGGGCCCGGGCCGCGGTCGTCTTCCCCGCGGCCACCGGGCCGGCGATGCCCGCGACGGCGCGGCGGCCGTCCGCGAGGGCGCCCGCCAAACCGGAAGCCGCGATCAGCGCGTCCAGGGGCGCGGTCAGCGGATCGTCCGCGGGGGACGGGCCGGCGTAAACGCGGCGGTACCCGCCGAAATCTTCGAAACCAGGCATGATAAGCGTCCTCCCGCACCCCGCGGATACCATTATACCTTAAATCCGCCGTCCGGGCGGCACCCCTCCGGCGCCCCGGGACGCCGTTCCGGGGCGCGCGGAAAAGCGTCCGCGGGCCCCGCGCGGCGGGCGTTTTTTACCTTAATTAACGCGCGGCTCCGCCGGACCGAAATTGGCATTTAATCACAAATACATGTTGCACGCGATTCTTTTTTAATGTAATATGCGCTCTCACAGGGTGGCTGAGAAGTCACCGGAGCATAGCCTGACTGGAGGGGTTCCCGAGCGGTCAAAGGGATCAGACTGTAAATCTGCCGACTCCGTCTTCGAAGGTTCGAATCCTTCCCCCTCCACCATTCACGGCTTGTATACGATAAGGGCGGGCATCGTATAATGGTTCTTACCCAAGCCTTCCAAGCTTGTGATGCGGGTTCGATTCCCGCTGCCCGCTCCAGGTGTTTAAGATCCATTTTTTTCACATTGTCAGAAACTGTGGCGATTGAGCCTGCAGTGATCGCTTAATTAGAGGAACTAAGTATGTCAAAGGAAAAATTTGAACGTACAAAGACTAACGTGAACGTAGGTACAATCGGTCACGTAGACCATGGGAAGACCACCCTGACGGCCGCCATCACCACGGTGCTGGCGAAGAAGTACGGTGGCGAGGCGAAGGCGTTTGACCAGATTGACAACGCTCCGGAAGAGAAGAGCCGCGGCATCACGATCAACACGTCGCACGTGGAGTACGCGACGAAGACGCGTCACTACGCGCACGTCGACTGCCCGGGCCACGCGGACTACGTGAAGAACATGATCACGGGCGCCGCGCAGATGGACGGGGCGATTCTGGTGGTCGCGGCGACGGACGGACCGATGCCGCAGACCCGCGAGCACATTCTGCTGGCGCGTCAGGTAGGCGTTCCGTACATCGTGGTGTTTCTGAACAAGTGCGACATGGTGGACGACGAGGAGCTGCTGGACCTGGTTGAGATGGAAGTCCGCGACCTGCTGACCGAGTACGAGTTCCCGGGCGACGACACCCCGATCATCCGCGGTTCGGCGCTGGGCGCGCTGAACGGCGAGGCGCAGTGGGAAGAGAAGATCACCGAGCTGGCGGACGTGCTCGACTCGTACATTCCGGACCCGGTTCGCGACGTCGACCATCCGTTCCTGCTGCCGATTGAGGACGTGTTCTCGATTTCCGGCCGCGGCACCGTGGTGACGGGTCGCGTCGAGCGCGGCGTTATCCACGTGGGCGACGAAATCGAAATCGTGGGCATCAGGCCGACGAGCAAGACGACCTGCACGGGCGTCGAGATGTTCCGCAAGCTGCTGGACGAGGGACGCGCGGGCGACAACGTGGGCATACTGCTGCGCGGCACGAAGAGAGAGGAAGTCGAGCGCGGGCAGGTTGTGGCGAAGCCGGGTTCGATCACTCCGCACACCAAGTTCGAGTCGGAAGTGTACGTGCTGACCAAGGAAGAAGGCGGCCGTCACACTCCGTTCGTTAAGGGGTACCGTCCGCAGTTCTACTTCCGGACGACGGACATCACGGGCACGATCGAGCTTGAGGGCGGCGCCGAGATGGTAATGCCGGGCGACAACGTGAAGATGATCGTAACGCTGATTCACCCGATCGCCATGGAGCAGGGTCTGCGCTTCGCGATCCGCGAGGGCGGCCGCACCGTGGGCGCCGGCGTGGTGGCCAACGTCATCGAGTAAAAGCCCGACGCCGGACGAAAACCCCGCCGGACGACGGGGTTTTTTTAGATACCAACACCGGACCGGCTCCGTTTAAAACCGGCGGAGCCGGTCCGCGGCGAACACAGACCGGTTTTAAGGATTTTACGCAATGGCTCCCAAGGCTGAGAACAAAAATCCGGTTAGCACGGCTTCCCGGAGCGCGGACGGTTTTCTGAACACCCAGATCTCCGGCGCCGCGAACGCCTTTCTCTGGTTTTTATCGGTGCTGCTGTGCGCGGCCGCCGTTTTCGGCAACTACTATCTGAACAAGGAATACGGCGACGTGTTCGCCGACAGCGTCAACGCGCTGCTCAAAGGCGTCGGCGTGGTCGTCGTCGTGCTGCTGGCGGTCGTGGTCGCGCTGTTCACCAACAAGGGCCGGCAGGGCCTGTCCTTCGCCAGGGAGTCTTACATCGAGGTGCGGAAGGTCGTGTGGCCCGACGCCCAGAAGACCAAGCAGGTGACCATAATGGTCGGCTTCATCGCGGTGCTCATAGCCGCGATGCTCTGGGTCTTCGACATGATCTTTATGTTTATTCTGGATAAAATCAACTCCATTTGACGCGCGGGGACACGGCTATGACGACAGACAACGCGAATCAGCAGCCCAGGAAGAGATGGTACGTCATTCAGGCTTTCTCCGGATACGAGCTGCGGGTTAAGGAGAATCTGCTCCAGAGCCTCGAAAACAACGAGGAGATGAAGGAGCTGATCGACGATGTCCTGGTTCCCATGGAAAGGGTCAAGGAATATAAGGACGGCAAGAAGAAGGAGTCCCAGCGCAAGTTCTTCCCCGGCTACGTGCTCATCCATATGGCGATGACCGAAAAGTCGTGGCTGTTCGTGCGCTACACGGACCGGGTGCTGGGCTTCGTGGGCGGCAACATCGACCACCCCATGCCGATCACCGACGAAGAGGCCGAAAAGATCCTCGGCCGGCTCAAGGAGACCGAGAACGCCCCCACCCAGAAGACCAAGTTCGAGGTCGGGGAGAAGGTCAGGGCCAAGGACGGCGCCTTCAAGGACTTCACCGGCATCGTCGAGGAGGTCGATTACGAGAAAAACCGCGTCACCGTCTCGATCTCCATTTTCGGGCGCGACACCCCGGTCGACCTGGATTTCTCGCAGGTGGAAAAGGATCTCTGACGGGGATCCGTCCCGGGCGGTTCACGCCCGGCGAAAAAGGCTTCCGCGGGAAGCCTTTTTGTTTTGGCGCATAATTCTGTTGACTCGCGGCGGAAATTGGGTATAATCTCAACACCTCCGTTCCGCGGAGGCGTTATTCTTTTCAATCAATGGGGAGCGCGCGCCCGGCGCGCGCGTTCGCACCCGTGAGGCACACATAAATATGGCTAAGAAAGTTCAGGCTTATGTCAAGCTTCAGGTAAAGGCCGGCATGGCCAATCCGGCCCCTCCGGTCGGACCGGCCCTCGGTCAGCACGGCGTGAACATCATGGAGTTCTGCAAGGCGTTCAACGCCAGAACCGAAAAGATGGACAAGGGCTCGCCCGTACCGGTCGTCATTACCGTATATTCCGACAAATCGTTCACTTTCATCACCAGGACCCCGCCGGCTTCCTACCTCATCAAGAAGACCCTCGGCATCGAAACCGGCTCCCACAAGCCGGGCTCGGAGTCCGTGGGCAGGATTACCAAGGCTCAGCTCCTCGAGATCGCGGGCAAGAAGGAAGGCGACATGACGGGAGCGGACGCCGAGGCGTCGGCCCGCTCGATCGCCGGCACCGCGCGTTCCATGGGCATTCAGGTGGAGGATTGACGGATGGCTAAATTATCTAAGCGCGTGAAGGCAATCAGGGAAGGCCTCGACAGATCCCGCGAGTATCCGGTCGCCGAGGCGGTCGCGATAATCCGCAAGTTCGCCACCTGCAAGTTCGACGAGTCCGTCGACGTGGCCGTGCACCTCGGCATCGATCCGCGCAAGTCGGATCAGACCGTGCGCGGCTCGGTGGTTCTGCCCAACGGCACCGGCAAGACCGTGCGCGTCGCCGTGTTCACCCAGGGGGCCAGGGCCGACGAGGCCAGAGCCGCCGGGGCGCAGTACGTCGGCATGGAAGACCTCGCGCAGCAGGTCAAGAGCGGCGAAATCGCCTTCGACGTGGTCATCGCCTCTCCGGACGCGATGCGCGTGGTCGGCCAGCTGGGCCAGATCCTCGGTCCCCGCGGCCTGATGCCGAACCCGAAGGTCGGCACCGTGACCCCCAACGTCGCCGAGGCCGTGAAGAACGCCATCGCCGGCCAGGTGCGCTACCGCAACGACAAGCAGGGCAACATCCAGTCCGCGGTGGGCAAAGTCAGCTTTACCGACGAGGCGATCATCGAGAACATCAACGCTCTGATCTCCGCGATCAAGAAGGCCAAGCCGGCCGCGTCGAAGGGACAGTACATCACCAAGGTGTTCCTGTCGTCGACGATGGGCGCGGGCGTGGCTCTCGACAAGAGCACTCTCGCCGACTGAACCTGATTACGGGCGCGCGCCGCCGGCGCGCGCCCCAGAATGTTCGGGAGTCCATCTCCCGTCCGAGACCGCAGGCGGGTAACCTTAATTTCCTGCGCAGACGGAAACGACTCAGAGAAAAGCTTCTTTTTTCTGGATATTTCCGAAGTCCCTGAATAAGGGTTGTTCCGGCGCGAGCCGGGTTTTTTCCAGGAGTTATGCTAAATGGCATTATTAATCAACGACAAGAAAGCTATAGTAGCCGAAGTCGCCGAACTTGCCAAGAACGCTAAATCAGCCGTGACCGCGGATTCCCGCGGCGTCGCCGCCGCCGACATGACTGCCTTGCGCAAGCTGTGCCGCGACAACCAGGTGGACGCCCGCGTGGTGCGCAACTCACTGCTCGGCCGCGCCGTCAAGGGCACCGAGTACGAGTGCATGGCCGAGACCTTTACCGGGCCGACTCTTGTCGCTTTCTCCTTCGATCATCCGGGCGCCGCCGCCCGCCTGTTCAAGGAATTCGCGAAGCAGAACAAGAATTTCACCATTAAAGGCGCCGCGTTCGAAGGCAAATTCATTCCGGCCGACGACATTGATCTTCTGGCCACGCTGCCGACCTACGACGAAGCGATCGCCCGTCTCATGGCTACCATGAAGGAAGCCGCCGCGGGCAAACTCGTCCGTACCCTGGCCGCGTACGCCGACAAGCTCAAGGAAGCGGCTTAATTACAGTTTCAGCTTTTACCAAGTTTAGGAAATAATCAAATGACTAAAGAAGAAATTTTAGATGCGATTGCCAAGATGACCGTGGTCGAGGTTGTGGATCTCGTCGCCGCCATGGAAGAGAAGTTCGGCGTTTCCGCCGCGGCCGCCGTGGTCGCCGGCCCGGCCGCCGCCGCCCCGGTCGAGGAGAAGACCGAGTTCGACGTCATCCTCGCCGACTTCGGAGCCAACAAGATCAACGTAATCAAAGCCGTGCGCGCCGCCACCGGCCTGGGCCTCAAGGAGGCCAAGGAACTGGTCGAGTCCGCTCCGGCCAAGATCAAGGAAGCCATCGCCAAGGCCGAGGCCGAAGCCCTCAAGAAGTCTCTCGAGGACGCCGGCGCCAAGGTCGAGCTCAAGTAACGGCGCGGCCTTCCCGCGCATCCGGTCCCTCTCCTGTAAAGGCGGGGGACTGTTTGCTGTATGGAGGGCCCCGGCAATTCCGGCGGAACGCCGCGGAGGATAGGACATCATGACCAAAACCGTTATCTACACATCAGAGGCTCCGGCAGCCATCGGCCCGTACGTTCAGGCCGTAAAAGCCGGCAATTTTCTGTTCACTTCGGGGCAGATCCCGCTGGATCCGCACACCGGCGCCCTGGTGGCCGGCGACGTGAAGGATCAGGCCCGCCAGGCGTGCAAAAATCTCCTCGCCATCCTGGCGAGCGCGGGTTACGAGCCTGCCGACGTGGTCAAGACGACCTGCTTCATCAGCGACATGAACGATTTCGCGGCGTTCAACGAAGTCTACGCCGAGTATTTCGGCAAGTCCGCGCCCGCGAGATCGTGCGTGGAGGTGGCGAGGCTCCCGAAGGACGTCCGGTGCGAGGTCGAGCTCGTCGCCTGGAAGGAGTAGGCGGCTCCCGCGGGGAAAACCCCGCGCGCGGACGCCGCGGCCCCGCTCCGGCGGGGCTTTTTCGTCATTAATAAATAAGGACGGGGAGATCCCGGCCGCCCGCGGCCGGCTCCCCGCCGCATGATCCGGGACGCGGCTCCCCCGCCCGCTCCCGGCCGGATGGTTCCCGCCGTGAAATTTCTGATTGTCGTCACCGCCCCGCCTTACGGCGATCCCGCGCTCAAGCTGGCGCTCGATCTCGCCGAGGCCGTCGTCGGGCTCGGCCACCGGCTGAGCCTGTTCCTGTACGGCGACGGCGTTTACAACGCGCTGAGCGCCGTTTCGCCCGCGTCCGACGAGTACGACCCCCTCGCGCAGCTGAAGCGCATCGCCGCGGCGGCGGACGTTTTTTACTGCGAGGCCGCCGGGCTGAGGCGCGGGGTGACGGCCGCGGCGTGCCATCCCGCCTTCCGGCCGGCGGGGCTCGGCGAGCTTTCCGGGCTCGCCGCGGAGGCGGACAGGGTGATTTCGCTGTGAAGAAGATTTTATGCGTCGTGACCGCCCCGACGCCGGGAAGATTCAGGGAGGCGCTCGATTTCATTCTGGGCGTGAGCGCCTTCAACGCGGACACGCGCGTGCTGTTCGCGGGGGGATCCCTCCCGCTGCTCCGCCGCCTCGCCGAGCTTGCCCCGGAGGGCGCGGGGGAGCGCGATTTCGTCAGAACCCTCGGCATGCTGGAGCTTTACGACGTCACCCGCGTTTTTTATCTCGACGCCCCGGACCGCGCCCTCGCCGCGTATTTCGACGCGGTGAAGGACGACGGGCGGTGCGCCGCCTTCGTCCGGCTGGCGCGGCCCCTCGACGCCGCGGGCTGCGCCGCCCTCGCGGCGGAGTGCGACCATTTTTTTACCTTGTGAGGCCGTCATGATCCATCTGGTCGCCGGCGGCGACGCCGCGTCTTTCCGCGCCTGCCTGGCGCTGGCCTCCCCGGGGGACGCCGTCGTCCTCGCCGGCCGGGGGGTGTCCTTCCTCGGGGAGGATTTTCCTCCCGGGGTCCGCGTCCTGGCCGACGGGGATTCCCTGAGAGCCTTCGGCCTGGCCGCCGAGGCGGCCGGGCGCGGCGTCCCCGCGGCGGACCGCCGGGACATCGCCGCCCTGATCGCCGCGGGCGGCAGCCCGCTGGTGTGGAAATAATTTCGCTTTATCCGCGGGCTTTTGTTGAATTTTGCTTCGCGTAAATGTATAATTCGCTGACTGTTTTCCCGTTTTTTTTCGCCGGCTGCGAAAAGAGGGGAAACCGCAGCGCGACCGGATTCGTCCGGCCGGTATTTTTTGCAGATAATTTTGGGAGCGTAAATGGCTACAATCAATCAGCTGGTGCGCAAGCCCCGTGTCAAGCAGGTCGTCAAGAACAAGGTTCCCGCCCTTGAAGCCTGCCCGCAGAAACGCGGCGTATGCACCCGTGTGTACACCACTACCCCGAAGAAGCCCAACTCGGCCATTCGGAAGGTATGTCGCGTGCGTTTGACCAACGGTTTTGAGGTTTCCTCATACATCGGCGGCGAGGGTCACAACCTGCAGGAGCACTCCGTGGTGCTCATCAGGGGCGGCCGCGTCAAGGATCTGCCGGGCGTGCGCTATCATACCATCCGCGGCGCGCTGGACTGCGCGGGCGTGAAGGATCGCAAGCAGGGCCGTTCCAAGTACGGCGTGAAAAGGCCCAAGGCCTGACGGATTCCCCGTTAAGTAAGGCCAAACTTGCGTTTTTAACTGAATTTTACATATGGTTTTGGGTAAACCCTGAAAATACGAGGAATTTTTTAAATGCCTAGACGTCGTGTCGCGGGACAGCGCAAGATTCTGCCTGATCCCAAGTTCGGTTCGGAATTGCTGGCTAAATTCATCAATATCGTCATGGTAGACGGTAAGAAGTCAGTATCGGAAAGCATCGTTTACGGTGCCCTTGACATCATCGCCCAGAAGAGCGGCAAGGAGCATCTGGTTATTTTCGAAGAGGCGCTCGATCACATCCGTCCTTCGGTTGAAGTCAAATCCCGCCGCGTCGGCGGTTCAACCTATCAGGTTCCGGTGGAAGTGCGCCCGGTGCGCCGCAACGCTCTGGCGATGCGCTGGCTGGTCGACGCCGCCCGCTCCCGCGGCGAAAAATCCATGGCCCAGCGCCTGGCCGGCGAGCTGCTGGACGCCGCCGACAACAAAGGGGCCGCCGTTAAGAAGCGTGAAGACATTCACCGCATGGCGGAGGCGAACAAGGCGTTCGCCCACTACCGCTGGTAGGATCCCCGGGCCGCGCTCCGGCGCGGCCTTCCGTCGCATTAGTTATTCCGTCCGCGATCCGGACGAATTGAGAGGATTTTTATTTTGGCTCGTCAAACACCAATTGAGCTCTACCGCAACATCGGTATTTCGGCTCACATCGACGCCGGCAAGACCACCACCACAGAGCGCATTCTGTTTTACACCGGCGTGAACCACAAGATCGGCGAGGTGCACGATGGCGCCGCCACCATGGACTGGATGGAACAGGAGCAGGAGCGCGGCATCACCATCACTTCGGCCGCCACCACCTGTTTCTGGGACGGCATGGACCATCAGTACAAGAAGCACCGCTTCAACATCATCGACACCCCGGGCCACGTCGACTTCACCATCGAGGTCGAGCGCTCCATGCGCGTTCTGGACGGGGCGGTCATGGTTTACTGCGCGGTCGGCGGGGTGCAGCCCCAGTCCGAGACCGTGTGGCGCCAGGCCAACAAGTACCACGTTCCGCGCATCGCCTTCATCAACAAGATGGACCGCACGGGCGCCAACTTTTTCCGCGCCGTCGAGCAGATCGGCACCAGGCTCAAGGGCAACCCCGTTCCGGTCGTGCTGCCCATCGGCTCCGAGGACAACTTCATCGGCGTCGTGGACCTGATTAAGCGCAAAGCCATCGACTGGAACACCGAGGACCAGGGCGTGACCTTCCGGTACGCGGAAATCCCGCCGGAAATGGAAGCCGAGGTCGAGGAATGGCGCGGCAAGATGGTCGAGGCCGCCGCCGAGGCCGACGAGGAGCTGCTCGACAAGTTCTTCGGCGGCGAGGAGCTGACCGAGGAGGAAATCGTCGGGGCCCTGCGCAAGCGCACCATCAACTGCGAGATCGTGCCGGTGACCTGCGGCTCCGCGTTCAAGAACAAGGGCGTGCAGAAGATGCTCGACGCGGTCGTCGACTTCCTGCCGTCGCCGCTGGACATCCCGCCCGTCAGGGGCGAGCTGCCGAACGGCGAGGCCGCGGTGCGCAAGACCAGCGACAGCGAGTCTTTCTCCGCCCTGGCCTTCAAGATCGCCACCGACCCGTTCGTGGGCAACCTGACCTTCATCCGCTGCTACTCCGGCGTGATCAACTCCGGTGACTTCGTCCTCAACGCGGCGAAGGGCAAGCGCGAGCGCCTGGGCCGCATCGTGCAGATGCACGCCGACAAGCGCAACGAGATCAAGGAAGTGCTGGCCGGCGACATCGCCGCCGCCATCGGCCTCAAGGACGTCACCACCGGCGACACCCTCTGCGACGAGAACTCGCCGATCGTCCTCGAGCGCATGGAGTTCCCGGAGCCGGTGATTTCCGTGGCCGTGGAGCCGAAGACCAAGGCCGACCAGGAAAAGATGGCCCTCGCCCTGCAGCGCCTCGCCCAGGAGGACCCGTCCTTCCGGGTGCGCACCGACGAGGAATCGGGCCAGACCATCATCTCCGGCATGGGCGAGCTGCACCTCGACATCATCGTGGACCGCATGCGCCGCGAGTTTAAGGTCGAGTGCAACGTCGGCAAGCCCCAGGTGGCTTACCGCGAGACCATCCGCTCCTCCGCCGAAGTCGAAGGCAAGTTCATCCGCCAGTCCGGCGGCCGCGGCCAGTACGGCCACTGCTGGCTGCGTCTCGAGCCGCTCGAGCAGGGTCAGGGTTACGAGTTCGTCAACGCGATCGTGGGCGGCGTGATCCCGAAGGAATACATCCCCGCGGTGGACAAGGGCGTCCAGGAGCAGATCGCCAACGGCGTGCTCGCCGGCTACCCGGTGGTGGACGTCAAGGTAACCTGCTACGACGGTTCGTTCCATGAAGTCGACTCCTCGGAAATGGCGTTCAAAATCGCCGGTTCCATGGCCTTTAAGGCCGGCTTCATGAAGGCGAGCCCGATCCTGCTGGAACCGCTGATGAAGGTCGAGGTCGAAACCCCCGAGGATTACATGGGCGACGTCATCGGCGACCTGAACCGCCGGCGCGGCATCGTCGAGGGCATGGAGGACGGCCCCACGGGCAAGATCGTCCGCGCCCTGGTGCCGCTCGCCGAGATGTTCGGCTACGCGACGGACCTGCGCTCCCAGACGCAGGGACGCGCCTCGTACGTCATGGAGTTCGGCCGCTACGCCGAGACCCCGAAGAACATCGCCGACTCGGTCATCGAGGCCCGCACCAGCCGCTGACGGCCGGCGCCGGGCGGTCCCCGCCGCGGAGCGGCGGGGACGTGTTAACGAATTGATGAATTTACTTTTTAAGGAATAAAATCGTGTCAAAGGAAAAATTTGAACGTACAAAGACTAACGTGAACGTAGGTACAATCGGTCACGTAGACCATGGGAAGACCACCCTGACGGCCGCCATCACCACGGTGCTGGCGAAGAAGTACGGTGGCGAGGCGAAGGCGTTTGACCAGATTGACAACGCTCCGGAAGAGAAGAGCCGCGGCATCACGATCAACACGTCGCACGTGGAGTACGCGACGAAGACGCGTCACTACGCGCACGTCGACTGCCCGGGCCACGCGGACTACGTGAAGAACATGATCACGGGCGCCGCGCAGATGGACGGGGCGATTCTGGTGGTCGCGGCGACGGACGGACCGATGCCGCAGACCCGCGAGCACATTCTGCTGGCGCGTCAGGTAGGCGTTCCGTACATCGTGGTGTTTCTGAACAAGTGCGACATGGTGGACGACGAGGAGCTGCTGGACCTGGTTGAGATGGAAGTCCGCGACCTGCTGACCGAGTACGAGTTCCCGGGCGACGACACCCCGATCATCCGCGGTTCGGCGCTGGGCGCGCTGAACGGCGAGGCGCAGTGGGAAGAGAAGATCACCGAGCTGGCGGACGTGCTCGACTCGTACATTCCGGACCCGGTTCGCGACGTCGACCATCCGTTCCTGCTGCCGATTGAGGACGTGTTCTCGATTTCCGGCCGCGGCACCGTGGTGACGGGTCGCGTCGAGCGCGGCGTTATCCACGTGGGCGACGAAATCGAAATCGTGGGCATCAGGCCGACGAGCAAGACGACCTGCACGGGCGTCGAGATGTTCCGCAAGCTGCTGGACGAGGGACGCGCGGGCGACAACGTGGGCATACTGCTGCGCGGCACGAAGAGAGAGGAAGTCGAGCGCGGGCAGGTTGTGGCGAAGCCGGGTTCGATCACTCCGCACACCAAGTTCGAGTCGGAAGTGTACGTGCTGACCAAGGAAGAAGGCGGCCGTCACACTCCGTTCGTTAAGGGGTACCGTCCGCAGTTCTACTTCCGGACGACGGACATCACGGGCACGATCGAGCTTGAGGGCGGCGCCGAGATGGTAATGCCGGGCGACAACGTGAAGATGATCGTAACGCTGATTCACCCGATCGCCATGGAGCAGGGTCTGCGCTTCGCGATCCGCGAGGGCGGCCGCACCGTGGGCGCCGGCGTGGTGGCCAACGTCATCGAGTAAAACCCGCGGCCGGTCATCCGGCCCCGCTTGAACGAAACCGCCCGCCGGGTCTCCCGGCGGGCGGTTCTTTTTCCCGCGTCCGGGACGCCCGCGGGCGCCCGGGTCAAATCATGTTTATTTTTTCCGGGCGGCAAAGTATAATCTAGAAAGAAGCGGAACTTAAGGGGCAAGCCATGAAAAAGATAACAGCCGTCATCAAACCCTTCAAACTCGACGACGTCAGGGAATCGTTAAGCGCGAAGGGCATCTCCGGCATGACCGTTACCGAAGTCAAGGGCTTCGGCCGGCAGAAAGGCCACACCGAGCTTTACCGGGGCGCCGAGTACGTGGTCGATTTCCTGCCCAAATGCAAGCTGGAGATCGTCGTCAGCGACGACGACGTGGAGAACTGCATCGAAGCCATCACGCAGGGCGCGCACACCGGCAAGATCGGCGACGGCAAGATCTTCGTCACCGCCGTGGATCGCGTCGTGCGCATCCGCACCGGCGAGGAGAACGACGAGGCCGTTTAACTCCCCGGGGGATCGCTGACCGGACGGGGCGGCGCGGTTTCCGCGGGCGTCCGTTCGCTTTTTTATTTTTATTTATTTTTTTTTGCCGGCGGCCGGCGGATTTTCCCCCGGGACGCCGCGCGGCGGGATCCTGCCGATGCGTAAATTTGCGTTCAGCGTGCTTATTTTGTTCCTGGCCATGAATCTGTGCGCCTGCAGCACGACCCCTCCCGCCAAACCCAAGAACCTCTGCGAAATCTTCAGGGAAAAGAGCGGCTGGTTCGACGACGCGCAGGAGGTTTACGGGCGCCGCGGCGTGCCGATAAACATCGCCATGGCCTTCATCTACCACGAGTCGGGATACGTCGAGGACGCCCGCCCGCCGATGCGCTGGTTCCTGTTCATCCCGATCGGCCGGGGCAGCTCCGCGTACGGCTACCCGCAGGCGCAGGATCCGGTCTGGGAGGAGTACCTCGAAGACGACGACGCGGCCTATTTCGCGTCCCGGGACGATTTTTACGACGCCCTCGATTTCGTCAGCTGGTACATTCTCAGGACCAACAAAATCAACAAGGTCAAAATCAACGACGTTTACAACCAGTACCTGAATTACCACGAGGGGTGGGGCGGGTACCGGAAGAAGACCTACAAGAGCAAGAAGTCGCTGCTGAAGAAGGCGAGCGCCGTGGCGAGCACGGCGAGCGCCTACGCGAAACAGCTCCGGCAGTGCGATCTTTAGCGGCGGAGGCCGCCGGACACAGGAGAACGGATTATGCCACTTTTGGAAAGCTTTAAGGTAGACCACACGAGAATGAACGCGCCGTCCGTGCGCCTGGCCAAGGTCATGACGACCCCGGGCGGGGATCGGATCAGCGTTTTCGATCTGCGCTTCGTCAGGCCGAACACCGGCATGCTGCCGCCCCGGGGCATGCACACCTTCGAGCACCTGTTCGCGGGGGCCATGCGCCGGCGCCTCGCGGGCGCGGAGGTCATCGACATCTCCCCGATGGGCTGCCGCACGGGCTTTTACATGTCGGTCATCGGCGACCCCGGCGAGGAGCCGGTGCGCGAGGCCATGCTCGCGGCGTGCGGCGACATCGCCGCCGCCCCGGACGAAGCCGTTCCCGAGGCGAACCGCTTCCAGTGCGGCTCCTGGGAGTACCACAGCCTGGCCGAGGCCAGGGACATCGCGCGGTCCGTGCTGGAGCGGGGCGTGACGATCAACAAAAACGGCGACCTCGCCCTCGACGACGCGACGCTCGCCAAAATCGCCGCCGGCGAACTCAGATAGCAAAGGCGCTTAAGCGCCGCGAGGAGGCAGCATGTCCGCAGAACGGGATGAGGACGGCCCGCTGTCCGCCATAGCGGATTACGGGAAATACAACGATCTGGACGCCCTCTACAACCTGACCGACCAGATCCTCGGCGAGATCATCGCGGACGGCAACCCCGTCGACGAGGAGTATGAGATCATCCATTATTTCAGTTCCCTCAATTTCGCCGATCTCGAAAAATTCGCGGTCGAGGTCAACAACCTCTTCGGCGGGGACGTCTTCATCGACGATCCGGAGGAATGCGCCGACGACAGGCACCATGAGGTCTTTTTCAGCGTGTCCATGACCCGGGTCCACCCCCGCCTCGACGCCGGGGCCGTGTACGGGGAAATCGAGAAACTGGTGAAACTGTGCAACCGCTACCGGATCGCCTACGACGGCTGGGGCACGGGCAGTCCCGGCGATGGCGACGAAGAAGAGGGGGAGGAACCCTCCGGCTGACGGCTCTCCGGGCGGCGCCGTCCCGCCCGGCGCGTCAGTGCTTCACGTATTTCCGGTCGATCTCCATTTTCAGGGCGATCAGCTTCTTGTCTTCCTCCGAGAGTTTCTCGTCCAGCTCGCGGTAATTCCCGTCCCGCAGCGTTATGCCGCTCAGCCGGCTCATCACGATGATCCGCCCCGGCCTGACGACGGCGTCCTCCAGATAGCTCGAACTGATCACGATGTCCCGCGGGGACGGGTCGAAGAGCGACTTGCCGACGGTGTAGGAGGAAACGTCCCCGAGCGCGCCCAGCGCCTCGGGCAGCAGGGTGGCGGTCAGATCGTAGGAAGAGGTCTCGTGCCCGTACACTTCGTGCCCCCGTCCCGGCCAGGCGACGATCAGGGGGATTTTTATCTGGGCGTCCGTGAAGTTCGAATTGTGCCCGTAGAAGCCCAGTCCGTTGTCGTCGAATTCGTTGCCGTGATCCGAGGAGATGACGACGATGCTGTCGTCCCATTCCCCGCTCTCCCGCAGGAACGCCGCGATCTCCCCAATCTGGGCGTCGACGGCCAGGGCCGTGTTCCGGTACAGGTTGTAGATGATCGAGCGGTCGAAGTCCTTGTCGATTTCCACGTAGTTGGGCGACGTCCACGGCGTCGGGTATTTGCGGAATTTCCCGTCTTCCGGGGTGAATTCCATGGCGTGGAGCTTGTCGAGGAACAGCAGGGCGAATTTCGGGCGGCCGGGGTTCGCGCGCACGAACTCCCTGAAGTCCCGGACGGCGTCCCGGTCCTTCTCCGAGACGGTGCCGCCCCGCGACTCGAGGCGCAGATCCTTGACGTCGGCGAACACGGTCCGGTTGAACTCCGGCTTGTAAAGCTGCGCCCCGGCGAAGGCGCCGATCAGGTAGTTCCGGTCCTGGAGCGCCGTGATCAGCGCCGACTGCCGGCCGGCGGCGAGCACCCGCTGCCAGTAGCTCCCGGGCAGCCCGTAGAACAGGGTGAAGACGCCGTTCCGGGTGGCGTTGCCCCCGGAGCGGTGGTTGGCAAACACGAGATTCTCCGCGGCGATCGCGCTGAGATTGGGCATGTTGTCCGGGTTGACCGCGTCGGCGCGCAGGCTGTCTATGAGGATCAGGTAGATGCTGGGGAGCTTCGCGTCCGGCGCCCCGGCGTACCTGAGCGGCTCGAGGGGATAGTTCATGACGCCGCCGTCGTCCGCGTCCGCGAACGCCGGCGCGGCGTCCTCCCCGGATCGCGGGAAGAGCTTCGAGGAGGTGAGGGGGTAGTACAGCGGGATCTCCTCGGATTTGCGGTAGATCCGCGGCACGTTTCTGCCCACGCTCCAGGCGTGGATCAGGTTGCAGGCGAGGAACAGGAGCAGGGTGAGCGCCATGAGGGCCCCCGGCAGCCGGCGCGGGATCCGCCGGGCGATCCCGAAGGCGGCGGCGACCGTCGCCGCGCAGATCAGGGCGATGACCGCGCAGCAGGCGGCGATGGTCAGCCACATGGTTCCGGAGAAGGCGATGACGTCCCCGCCCGCGTTGAGGAAGAGATCGAGCATGGGGAAGTTCAGGTGGAACCGGTAGATCGAGTAAACCTTGAAATCGACGAACGCCGCCGTGAACAGCAGCGCGAAGGCGGCGGCCGCGGCGATCCCGGCCGCCTTCCGTTTGCCGAGGCGGACGAGGGGGTACGTCAGAACCAGGTTGACGGCCAGGCAGATCAGCGCGGTGTTGGAGAAGCCGGCGGCGGCGAGGTAGAGACCGGGCGGGGAGAGTTCCGGTCCCGACGGCAACAGCGCGAGACCCGCCGCGGTGAGGACGAGCGCCTCGGCGAGGGCAAGCAGAAAGACAAGGGGCATGTTTCGGTTCTCCTCGGGCCGTTTACAATTTTTTGTTGTCGTACGTGATCAGCGCTTCCAGCCCGTGCGGCGCGACGTTCCGCAGGACGATGGAGCCGCCCTGCTTCAGGACGGTGTTCCTGACGATGGACAGCCCGAGCCCCACGTGGGCGTTCTCGGTATTCCGCGCCTGGTCGAGACGGGTGAACGGCGCGAACACTTCCTCCAGTTTGTCCTCCGGGATGCCCGGGCCGTCGTCGGCCACGCTCAGGGTAATCTTTTCCGGGGTCTCCGCCAGGGTCACCGTCACCTTGCGCCCGTGCTGGAAGGCGTTGTCGATGAGGTTCTGCAGGATGCGGTGCATGTCGGTGGAACTGCAGAAGAAAGAGCGGGCGTTTCTGACGTCGCCCTTTTCGGCGTAGGCGATGTCCCGGCCCGCGTCCAGGTAGTTGCTGCAGATGCTTTCGACCAGACTGGGCAGATGGATCTCCCGGGCCTCCTCCGTCTGCTCGTCCCCGCGGGCGAACAGCAGGGTGGCCTTCACCATCCGGGTCATGACGTCCACGGTGTCCCGGATTTTACGGGTGTCCTCGCTGTCCTCGAGAAACTCCGTGCGGAGCCGCAGGCTCGTGAGGGGGGTCTTGAGATCGTGGGAGATCGAGGCGAGGATCCTGGTCCGGTCGTCGATGAAGCTGACCAGGTTTTCCTGCATCCGGTTGAACGAGTGCTGCAGATCCTGGATCTCCTTCGGGCCGGCGGCCTTAAGAGGCGCCGTTTTGTAGTCCGAGCTCAGTTTCTCGGCCTGGCGCATGAGATCCTTGAGGGGCCTGGTCATTCTGGTGAACAGCCAGTAGAAGAGCAGCGTGCCCGCCACGGCGGTGAAAGTGATGAAGTACAGGGTCAGGTAGGACATGCGCGGCAGGAGAATGTTGTTCTTGTAGTTCACGAAGGTCAGGTAGCAGCCCGACGCGAGGCGGACGGAGCCGTAGGCCATCGGGGTCATGCCGCTCGGATCCTCGGCGGGAAGGATGACGCCGTCGAAGGGGTTGTTGTTCCGGATGACGGGGATGTCGCTCAGGACCTCCGCGGGGAGCGCGGGCCGGTCCGCGCGGGGGGCGGGATCCCGGTTCGCGCCGAGGGGGCGGAAGCCGGAACCGTCGCCGTCGCGGGGAATTTCCGCGCCGGCTCCGGAAAGATCGAAGTCGGGGGTCGCGGTGACGAAAACTTCGCGCTCCCCGTCTTCGAGCTCCGTCTTTATGAGCTCCTCGAATTTCGCGCTGCGCGCCGCGGGAACGACCGGGTTCCCCGAGATGTTCACGAAGAGGTTGCGGCTCAGCCTGGTTCTGATGAAATCGTGGTAGATGGAGGGATCGTTGTGGTCGAGGACCTTCACGGTGCTCGCCAGCCGCAGCAGCGTCAGCCGGGCGTTGTACCGCCCGAAATTCCGGTGCAGGTCGATCATGTACACGGTGATGACGATGAACTGGATCGCGAGCAGCACGATTACCGACGTGATGATCAGCCGGCCCGTCAGGGTCTTCGGGAAAAGCCTACCTGTCGCGGTCATCTGACACCTCGGCTATAAAGCGGTACCCGCCGCCCCAGACCGTTTTGATCATCTCGTGGGGATCGGCGTCGCGTTTGAGTTTCTTGCGCAGCCGGCTGATCAGGGTGTCGATGGAGCGGTCGAACACCTGCGCCTCCCGGCCCCGCGCGAGGTCGAGCAGCTGATCCCGGGAGAGGGTCTCCTGGGGGTGCTGCAGGAAGGTTATGAGCAGCTCGTACTCGGCGGTCGAGAGCGAGATGACGGTCCGGTCCGGATCGATGAGCTCCCGCTTGAGCACGTCGAGGGCCCAGCCGTCGAAATAGTAGCGCCGGACGGATTTCTTGCGGCTGGGCTCGGCTTTCGGGGAGGCCTCGGTCCGGCGGAGCACCGCCTTGATGCGGGCGAGCAGTTCCCGCGGGTTGAAGGGCTTGGTGAGGTAGTCGTCGGCGCCGAGCTCGAGGCCGATGATCCGGTCCGTTTCGGCGATCATGGCCGTCAGCATGATGATGGGAACGTTGTTGCCCTCCTCCCGCAGCCGGCGGCACAGGGTGAGGCCGTCCTCCCCGGGCAGCATGAGATCGAGCACCACCAGATCGATCTGGTGCTCCGCGAGCGCCGCGCGCATCTCGTCCCCGTCGCACGCCGTGAAGGTGCGCATGCGGTTCCGATCCAGGAAGCGCTTGATGAGCTCCCTGATGTCGGGGTGATCGTCCACGACCAGAATGTTAACCGTTTCCGTCATTGTATGCAGTCCAGAGTTTGGCGATGATTGTTCTGAGCCGCTCCAGCGCGGCCTTTTCCCCGCGGACGCCCAGGAGTTCCCGCAGCCGGTCCTTCGCCCGGGGCCCCGCGGCGAAGAAGGCGAGCAGCGCGGCTTTTTCCTCTTCCGGCAGGTCCCGTGCGCCGGGCGCCGCCGCGCAGAGGAGCTTTATCTCGTAAACGGCGTGCGCGAGGCTGTGGCGGCCGCGGGCGACGCTCTCCGCCACGGCCGGGAAATATTTTTCCGCGAGAGGATCCGGGATAAGCGCGTCCGCCGTCCCGTCCCGTTCCTTATTATTGATGATCGGGGCGGGCGTTGCGGAAAAATTCCGCCCGATTTTTTGATCCAGTGCGGATTTTCGGGAAAGCAGGGCGCGGGCGAACCCGCCGGGGCCGCCGTCTCCGGGGGCGAACGGCCGGGCGGCCGCGCCGCGGGAGATTTCGGCGAGGATCTCGAGCTCCTCGCCGAGGCCGAAAGGCCCGGCGAGGTGGGGGAGCTTGGCGTAAAAATACCGGCAGGCCGACGCGGCGCCGAACCCGCCGTCCGGGCGGGGCGCCGCGTCGGCCATCATGACGAGGGAGCGCCGGCCGCTCGCGTTGTCGCGGGTGAGCCCGACGTTCACCGGCAGGAAACCCAGGGAGGTCCAGAACGCCGCCGTGTCCCGGGAGGCCGCGAAGGACACGCCGGCGAAAGCGGCGCCCCGTTCCTGCGCGAGCCTCACGAGCGCGGCGGCCATGGCCGAGGCCGCGCCGTTTCTCCGGAACGCGGGGGCCACGGCGATCCGCTCGACGCGCAGATAGCGGTACCCGCCCGCCTCCGCGGCGCCGAGCTGCGCGATCAGGGTCTGGGGGAGCAGATTGTTTTTCGGCTGCCTCGTCCCGAGCATGACCCCGCGGGCGAGCTCCGCGCCGAGCGGCCCCTCTTCGGTGGCGACCGCCGCCCCCGCGAGCAGGAGGGCGCGCTTCCCGCCGTCCTCCGCCGGGAAGTCCGGGCCCGGCGGAAACGGCAGGGCGCGGGCGGCGGCCGGGTCGTCCCTGGGCAGCGCCAGCAGGGCCGCGGCGAAGAACGACCCGGGCTGCTCCAGCCACCTTATCGGATCCTGGGGCGTTTCCTCGTAATGGTTCTCCCTGAGGAGCCGGGTCAGGGCGCAGAGGAGGAACCTGCCGCGGGCGCCGCCCGTGAGGGCGCGCTTGTCGAGGACGGCGGCGTAAAGAACCGCCTCCGGGATCGTCCGGCCGCGGGAGGGTTCCGGGGCGGCGCCGGCGGCCGGGGAGGGATCGGGGCGGAGGACGACGCCGCGGCGGAACGCCGCCGCCTTCCCGGGCAGAACCGTCCCGTTCCCGGGAAAGACGCCCGCGGGCGGGAGATCCGGCGGCGCGTTGAAGAAGACGGCGTCGAGACGCGCGGCCGCCGCGTCGTACGGGGCCCGGCGCCGCCCGGTCAGTTCGATCCGGCGGATGGCGTATTTGGCGTAAAGCCGGTTGGCGAGGCCCCTCCCGGAGCCCTCGCACCCCGAGTCCGTGGTGACGAGGACGGCTTTCGCGAACGCGGCCAGCACGCGGTCGAGCGCCGCCACCGGCAGGGCCGCGGCTTCGTCCGCGATCAGCAGGTCGACTTCGCCGGCGCGCGCCCGGCAGTTCTCGAGCGTGAGAGGGACGACGCGGGGATCGGCGGGGAAGCGGCGCATGACCTCCCGCGACCCGGCGCAGAGCACGCCGCACCGGATTCCTTCCGCCGCCAGGACCCCGGCGAGCGCGGCCGCCGCCGCGGTCTTGCCGGCGCCGCGCTCGCCGGCGAGGTGCAGCGCGAAAGGTTCCTTCCCCCGGGCGAGGGCCGCGGCGGCGGCGATGAACTCCCGCTGCTCCGGATCCGGGACGATCCGGGCGGGTTCCCCGGGGATCTCGGGGGGCGGGGGCGGCGCGAGGCCCGCCCCGCCGGCCGCGTCGTCCGCCGCGATCAGGCGGAAAAACTGATCCCGCGCCTGTTCCGCGAACACGCCCGCGAGCGCGGCGGGCACCGGGGTTATCGCCACCAGCGCGCCCCCGCCCGCGAGCGCGCCGAACGCGGCGTACAAGTGGTTCGCGTTGAAGCGGCGCTGGCAGACGACGACGCAGCCGTAAGACGCGCCGAGACGGAGGTAGATATTGTTAAGAGAGACGCGCCGCGCGCCCGCGGGGGCATTTTCCGGGAGCGGGCCCTCCGCGAAGACGACCGGGCTCAGCGGCCCGGCGTATCCGGCCGCGGCGAGATCCGCGAGCGCCGCCCGGAGGACGGCGCCGGTTCCGCGGGTGGACGCGGAGGTGTCGATAAATATTACGGTTCTGGAGATCATGCGGCCCGCCGCGGCACCGGGAAGGACAAAAACGCGTCAGCCGCTGATATAATTAAGGAAGCGGCGTCACTTTTATTCTATCATCATATCGGGACTTTTATCTGAGGATTGCATCATGGGCAGAGCGGCGGTATTTCTGGACAGGGACGGCGTAATCAACGTCGAAAAGGATTACGTGTACAAAATCGACGACTTCGAATTCGTCGAGCACAGCATCGACGCGCTCAAACTGCTGCAGGACAAGGGATACGCGCTGGTCGTGGTGACGAACCAGTCCGGCATCGCCCGGGGGTACTACACCGAGGAGGATTTTCTGAAACTCACCGAGTGGATGGACTGGTGCCTGCAGGACCGGGGGGTCACGCTCGACGGCGTCTACTACTGCCCGCACCACCCGACCGAGGGCGCGGGCGCCTACCGGAAGGACTGCGACTGCCGCAAGCCCAAGCCGGGTCTTATCCTCGAGGCCGCGGAGAGGCTGGGCATCGATCTCGGGAAATCCGTCATGGTCGGGGATAAAATTTCGGACGTGCGGTGCGGCCGGAACGCCGGCATCCCGCGCTGCTTCCTGGTGCGCTCCGGACACGCCCTGACGCCGGAGGACGAAGCCGCGGCGGCGGGCGTGTACAAGGACCTGTGGAGTTTCGCCGTCGCGCTCGCGGACATAAACGGCAATTCCCCGGACGCGCCGGTGCGCCGCAAGACCAGAAAATGACGGTCGCGCCTTAACGGGGGCGCCGCGGGCGGAACCGGGCGCGCGGCGGCAAATCGCACAAAAAATGAACAAAAATCCGGCTCCCGGCGGAAAATCCGGCAAAAAGG